>JAFQRY010000025.1 GCA_017409845.1 Clostridia bacterium | reverse complement strand
GCTCATAATCAACATTCTTGATATTCTCAAGAAATATACCGATGAAGATCACCGCCTGAGTCAGAAAGAGATTGCGGAAATTCTCGAAACGGAATATGAAATGAAGGCAGACCGCAAGGCTATCAAACGTAATCTGATGAATCTGATTGAATTCGGTTATGAAATCGAATTCAGCGAGGCTCTGCGAATGGTCAAAAACAAGAAAGGTGAGCTTGAAGAAAGCTATATTCTTTCCGATTTTTATCTTGTGCGTGATTTTACGGATGCCGAACTCCGTCTGCTGATTGACAGCCTGCTTTTCTCAAAGCATATTCCTTATTCGCAGTGCAAGGAGCTTATTGAGAAAATCGAGGGTCTTTCAAATAAGTATTTCAGAAATAAAGTGAAGCATATCCGCAACCTTCCCGAAAATATGCCGCAGAACAAGGAGCTTTTCTTAACTATTGAAGTTCTTGATGAGGCAATAAGCAAGGGTAAACAGGTTGCATTCAAGTATAACGATATGGGAACGGACAAAAAACAGCACCCGCGCAAAAACAGCGAGGGCAATGTGAGAGAATATATCGTTAACCCATATCAGATGGTTGCCACGAACGGCAGATATTATCTTGTTTGCAATTATGACAAGTACAACAACGTATCAAATTACCGCCTTGACAGAATAACGGAAATACGCTTGCTTGATACTCCCGTGAAGCCGATGAAAAAGGTTGAGGGTCTTGAACACGGACTTGATTTGCCTAAGCATATGGCGGAGCATATTTATATGTTTGCCGACAAGACCGAAAAGGTCACATTCAGAGCGAAGAAATATATTGTTACTGAAATTATCGACTGGTTCGGCAAGGACGTTAAATTCAGTGACGAAACCGAAGATGAGGTTACTGCGGAAGTCAGAGTAAGCCGAATGGCAATGAAATTCTGGGCAATGCAGTACGGCGAACATATCACAGTTACCGCCCCCGAAAGTCTTGTGAATGATATAAAAACCGCACTTCAGAAAGCAGCGGAGAAATATTATGAAATCAGATTCATCTGAATTAAAAACAGAGTTAAATCAACTTACTGAAATGAAATATGCGTTTGCTGAATGTACATACAGATTAAATTTAATAATTGCAAAAGAGAAATCAATAATTCAATCTCTTGAAAACTCTGAAGATTATGGTGTTTCAAGTATAAAAGGTTACCGGAACACCATTAAAAAATCATATCAGAGCCAAGCCAACCACTTGATGAACTTGATAAGTTGCTCACATTATTTGACAAAAATAGGGGATAAGGAGAATTGTTATGAAAGAATTTATGGAGAAATTTTATGAAACAAGAGATATGTGGAAAAAGATGCTTGATAATGTCGAGTCTTACGTTTTCGGCGAAGAAGAGCCTGATACAGATGTTTTTGCAGATGCAATGAGGGGTGCTTTTGAGGTTTTTTCGGAAATGTATCCGCCTGCATCCATAGCGGTGCTCGGAAGTCCGCAGGAGCTTGGTGCCAACCATCTGATGAGTATTTTTGGAATAATAAGCGAATATGCGGCTGACAGATACATAGTTGAACCGAATAATGTTACTTTCAGGGCAACACAGTTTGCTGCCCGTCTGCTTCTCAACGGAGCAAAAAACGCATTCATTCAGCAAGAAGACGGCATTTTCCGTGCCAACGAAATTATAGATTATTATTGCAGCGAAGAAGGCGATAGAGAATATATTGACGATTGCTACGGAGACTCAATTGAAGATTTTATTTATGATATATATAAAGGCGATTTGTCGGATTTGATTGAGCTTATGGAAGCTTTGACTTGATAAAAAACAATGAAATGAGGAATAGCGTATGCAAAATAGTATATCCAAAAATCTTAATGAATTTTGGAATGAGTATGAAGAAAAGAGAATAAAAAAACCTGAATATCTTATAGAAGACGGTCTTGATGCAGATAGAGCAGACCAATATTTTGAGCAAAAAATAAAAGTTATGTTTGTGCTTAAAGAAAGCAATGAAGAAAGCGTTCCAAGAGAAGAGCGAAAAAGAAAATCTATCTATAAAGAAAACGGGTGGTTTGCAAATTTTGGCTCTGACCGTGCAATGATAACGAAAATGATAAAAATGTATGGTTTTATACAGAATTTCAGCCCCCAAAATCCCGGAACAGTTAAGCAACAAAGCGTAAAAGCTGAAAGCAGATATAATTTTGCTTTTGTGAATCTGAACAAACACGGAAACGGAAAAGTATCTTGTGATACAGACTTAAAATCGATTATAGAAAAAGATGCCGACTTGTTAATAAAACAAATAGAGTTGCTTAAACCCGATATTATAGTATTTGGTGTTAAGAAACACTTTAAAGATTTTGAAGAAAACATACTCGATAAAATAGGCTTCAATATCAAAGTAATTTGCACTTGTCATTTTTCAAGAATAAGCTATAAGGATTTTGAAACTCAGGCAACTGAAGCACTCAAATCTCCCTAAAACAACCCACGCCTCCTGTTACAATGTATTTACAAAGTAACGGGAGGTGATTTTTTGAACAGATGGAAGGTTGTTTGCCAGATTAACAATGTACATTCCGAGCCGATTGTTTCCGCAACGGGTGCTGCAGAAGCAGAAAAACTCGTCAGAAGCATGTACGCAGGGCAGACTGTCAGAATAATGTATATCGTCAAAGTCTGATATGCACCGGAAAGAACCCGCCTTTTGCTGTTGTTGCAATAACAAAAGGCGGGTTTGTTATGCACAATCTGAATTGATTGTAAACAGACAATACTCTTTTTCAGGGAACGGTCGGGTTCCCGGCATCGCAGATATTGTTATTGAAGGCGAAACTATACGAGATATCATTCATCCTTTCTGATTTGCCGTTCGTCGGAAAACGGACGGCTTTTTGCAATTTCTGTTATAATGCAGAATGTATAACAGCGGAAAGGAGCAGGGTGTTGTGAGTGGTGTAAGATTGTTTATGTTATGTTAAAATGTATTAATGTATAAAATTATGTAGGTTTGTCAATGATGTGTTACAAAATTAGAAAACCTCGCCGAAATTAATAAAAGCCTTAATATAGTCGGCAGGAGATTTCCAATTCAACGGACGCATGGGGAAATTATTGTATTTTCTGCTGTGAACAGCTAATTGC
>JAFQRY010000024.1 GCA_017409845.1 Clostridia bacterium | reverse complement strand
TCCGGCGTGAATCGAACCAGCTACACTTGGATTTTCAGTCCACTGCTCTACCAACTGAGCTACAGAGGCATAGAAATGACCTGTAATAAAAATTACAGGTCACTCAATGGCGACCCGGAACGGGCTCGAACCGTCGACCTCTAGCGTGACAGGCTAGCGTTCTAACCAGCTGAACTACCGGGCCAAATGGTGGGAACAACAGGGCTCGAACCTGTGACCCTCTGCTTGTAAGGCAGATGCTCTCCCAGCTGAGCTATGCTCCCACGTTGGCGTTGCTTTCGTCAAGCAACGTACGTTATAATACACTACTTTTTCGCTTTTGTCAACCCTTTTTTTAAAAAAATTTCAAAAAAATTTTTTAATGTTTTTTTGATATAATTCAGGCTGTTTTCCATGCTTTTATTCCCTACGGAATTCGTTTGCTTGCCTCGTCTGTGATTCCGCTGATGATGTTTCTGACCCGGTCTCTTGTCATGGTGTTTCCTTTCTTCGCCTTTCAGTTTGTTGTCGCAGTCCCTTTCTGCTCCGGCTTGATAGTTTTTCGGGATTCCGCCCAATTTTGGATATAAAAAAAGCCGACCTCAACGAATAACGTCAAAATCGGCTTTAGTTATTGAATTGTGGGTATGAGAAAACCGCCTTCACAATCGAAAGCGGTTTAAAAGGTTCTTTCATGTTTTTCGCGTGTAGTACCTTTCTGTTCAAGGTAGTGTTCATAGCTTTTTTGTGCTTCTTCGGGAGCATCATCATTTAAGACAAAAACGCCGTTACTGTTAAGATGATACCAGTTTTCGTTTGTGCGCCAAAAATAATCAAGTTTTCTCACATCACTACCTCCTTTAAAATTTTTACAAATTCACGAGTAAATGCATTTGGGTTTGTTTTGTTTTTGCTCAATGCTTCAGGAATGACTTCTTTGTAGTGTTTTGTGTTAAACCGTATGCCTTCCTTGTCTGTTGAATTCTCAGAAGCATATATGGATAACTCTTTTTCCAAAACAGAAAGCATACCATTTGAAGATATTTGCTCTCCATACACATTATAATATGCTTTTGATGCAATTTCAAGTCCTTTTTCACCATATTTTTTTGAAATCAGATGTCCGACTTCGTGAGTGGCTATACCGGAAATGTCATTAGCCGCCAAAGTGTTATCTGCAGAGAGAATCTTGTTCGTTATCTCGCGGTTTCGTAAACACTTCGTATTAAAATTAATCCGCTTTCCGTTTGTAGATGCAAAATCATCGTCAGGCATTGAATCGAAAGTAATTGTTAACTTGCTCGTTAAATTATATTCTGACCTCATATCTGCTATAATGTCGATTTGCTCTTTCAAGAGCTCGGAATCGCCGTCGAATTTTTGAATGTTATATACTTCAAGACCTTTGCTTTGAGCATATTTTATTAGTTCTGCCTGTTCTTTTGTGCTGTGAATGATAGGCGTTGTATTGCTCCCATCTGTTTTTGCTGCTGCCATTAAATCAGTATAAACATTTTTGATTGTTTCTCCTTTAACCACACTCATGCGGTCATAATCCGGGTCAAGTCCTGCCTTCTGAGTGACCTCGTTATACTATCAGCAGCCTTATTTTACGGTTGCATTCACGGACACCCACATCATCGCCCGACGATATTATTTGCATTCCGTTTTTGCGTGTTTGCGGAAATAATTTTATCTCTCCTTCAGTCTTACAGACAGCTTCCTCATCAGAGGAAGCCCGACAGATAAACAATATTATTTAAGTAATAAAATATAAAGCAAAAACCTTCTGTTCAAAAGACCTTCAGAAAAGAAAAAGCAGTCCCGAAGGACTGCTGAAAATTATTCTGTTTTCTTTCTTGTTCTCTGCTCCCAGAGTTCTTTGAAGGTTAGCCCGTTTGCAAAAACATATCCTTCAATAAGCTCTTCAAGGGTATCGTAATAAACACTGTATTGTTTTTTGAACTCCTTATCTACGTCCATTCCGGTCATTTGACCGAAATAAAGCACACCGTTAAAATCAAAGTAATAACGGTATCCGTCAACGATTATATCCCAGCCCCCTCCGCATAGCGTTTCGTCCAGGTCGTCAAGCTCTTGCTCAAAAAAATAATTTTCAAATCCGGGATATCCCACTATTTTCGCCTCTTTCCGTATCTCGCAATCATTAATAACCTGCGTTCTTTCTTGGATGGTTTACGAGCAATAGGAGAACGCTTTGTACCGTCATATTCGTGAATATGAATTTCGCACTCGGAAAAGATCGGCAACATAACACAAGAGAATTTTAAAACTCCGCGTCATGGAGCCAGATATATTTTTCGTCTTCGTTTCTTGTTGACTGAAGCCAGGGGTCTCCGTCAAGGTGACGAATCATCCAGCATGTATACATCTGAAATCCGGGTGCAACCGACTGAGGATGAAGTGCACCGCCGGGAATAGCGGAAAAGCTGTTGTCAACACTTTTGAAAACCTCGTCGCCGACAAAGCTTGCACCGAAACCTTCGGGTCTGTCAAATTTAAAATAATAGCATTCGGGCTGAGGATGTCTGTGAGGCAGATAGCCTGACCAGTTTCCTCTGTCATTGAGAACCTCTCCGAGAACCATATTTGACCACGGAGCGATATCCTTATCTATAATTGTATTTACACGACGCTTTGCAACATTGCCGAACTTGCCTACGCAGGAATATCCCCACGGTGCATCTTCGGGAACATAGAGCTTTGCATCAAACGAGCCGTCATTCTTTGTGCACTGAACAAGGATTTCAGAATCTTCATTTGCCTTTACGGTTATGTTGCAGCCCGTGCACACATGGAGTGCATAAGGACCTTCGGTGAAAACGCTTTCACGGCTGACCGTTTCTGTTTTTCCGTTCCATTCAAAATTAACATTACCCGAAAGAAGCAGAACTGCAGTTTCTTCACCGCTTCGGCAGAATTCACGCATGTCGCCCGCTTTCATGCGGTAAACGCGGACATCCATCATCATTTCGCTGTAATCATTATCATATGTGCAGAGAATTTCTTCTCCGTTTGCATCAAACTGAGGGTAGCCGAATAATTTTCCCATAACAATTCTCCTTATGCCTTGTCTGCCATTGCTCTGATTTCATCGGGAGTGAAAACGTATTTTTTGTCGCAGAAATGGCAGGCAACCTCTGTCTGCGGATCGTTTGCCATATCAAGAAGCTCATCCCTGCCGAGAGTAAGAAGAGCTTTTTCCGTTCTTTCTTTCGAGCAGTTGCATTTGTATTCGGGAACGGAGCTGTCAAGCACTTCAAGCTCAAAGCCTCTGAGCACATGACGGCAGATTTCTTCGGGAGTCATGCCGTCGCTGAGCATTTTTGTTATGGATTCAAGCCCCTTGAGACATTCCTCAACCTTGTCGATTGTGTCATCCATAGCGGTGGGAAGCAGCTGGATTATAAATCCGCCCGCAACATTGACAGCCTTGGTCGGCTTGAGTCCCACGCCGAGAGCACAAACGCTCGGAAGCTGCTCGCTGATTGCAAAATAGCTTGTTATATCCTCTGCAATTTCACCCGAAACAAGAGGCACCTGACCGATATAGGGCTCCTTCATACCGAGGTCTTTCATAACGGTAAGAGTACCGTCGGTGCCTACCGCAGCGGCAACATCGAGTCTGCCTTTATCATTAATAATATCTTCAACAAAAGGATTTGAAACATAGCCTCTTGCGTTTCCCTGACTGTCAGAAACCGCAATAAGAGAGCCTGCCTCTCCTCCGCCGTTGATGCGGAGAGTTATGCTGTCATCCTGCCCCTTGAGAACCGCACCCATCATTGATGCAGCGGTAATCAGTCTGCCGAGAACAACCGTTGCCACGGGAGAGGTATGATGAATTCTTTTCATCTTTTTTACTATATCTGTTGTTTCTGCCGCAATAACGGTCAGAGTACCGTCACGCGATATCATTCTTACAAGTTCACTCATAGTTTATCACTTCTTCTTTGCTAAAAATACTGCCCTTTCGCTGTCGGGCCTGACTTCGTCGGTTGTCATATCGTCAAAAATCCCGACGACCTCAAATCCTGCTTCTTCAAGCCATTCCGATATATCGGAAAGCTCATATGCCTTTTCCGTAAAGCTTTCACCGCAGCGATAATATACGCCGTCTTCTTCCTCAAAAAAATCAAGGGCAATATCCACGCTGTTATCTTCGGGATTAAAGCTGTTTTGCCATGCACAGAAAAAATCATCGTTATCATATATAAATGCATTATCCGCAAGGATATTTTTATGCTTATATATTGTGTTGACATCAAACGCAAAAGCACCGCCCTGATTCATAAAAAGCGACACCTTTGCAAAGGCAGCCTTAACATCCGCTTCGCAAGGCAGATGATTGATGCCGTCAAGCACGCAGATTGCACAGTCAACCGTACCGTAGAGGTCAATTTCCTGCATTTTCTGATTGAGCAGAAGCATGTGCCTCCCGCTATCAAACATCTTCTGCTGAGCGGCATTGAGCATACCTATACTGCTGTCAACACCGATAACATCAAATCCTTTTTCCGCCATTATAAGAGACATGCTGCCCGTTCCGCAGCCGAGATCAAGAAGAATTCCTTCGTTTATGCCGCACATTGAAAGAAGCCTGCAAAAATAATCTGCACGCTTCTCATACTCAACATTGTCGGTCAGTCTGTCATAAAAACGGGAAAAATCATCGTATGACATTATTTTTCCATCCTCTTGAAAATCTCTTCGTAGCCGTTGCAGCCATACTGGAGCGAACGGTTTACACGGCTGATTGTTGCGGTGCTTGCACCTGTTTCGGCAACAATATCGCTGTAAACTTTTTTATCTCTGAGCATTTTTGCAACAACAATTCTCTGAGAAATGGACTTGATTTCGGTAACGGTGCAAAGGTCCTCAAAAAAATCATAGCATTCTTCAAGGCTCTGAAGATTCAGAATTGCTTCAAAAAGAAAATCAACATTCTTATCTTTAATTTTGCTGTCCATTAAAACATTCCTTTCGGATTTACTTTCATGCTTTAATATTTTAACACATGAAACGCAGAAAGTAAATATCAAATTCCAAAAATTTTATAAAAAGAAAAAATAATCAAAGCACTCATTATCACAAAAGTCGGAAAAACGGTTGCAAACGATGTTTTTGTCAAGACATCCTTAAGGGGTTTTCCATGCCTTCCCTGCTTTGAAAGAATCCATATTATTTCTCCCGCAAGATAAGGAATTGTGCTGACAAGAACAACATCAATCGGTCTGACACCTCCGATACCTCCGGCAAAAAACATAAAAGTTGCAACACATACTCCTGCTCCGATAAGAATTGATATAAGATTCACTTTTTTAAAGCGGTCGAAAATCAGCTTGTTGACAACAACAAAAACAAGCATAAAGACCGTTACAAATTCCTCTGCTGCACCTGCAAGCACAAACATCATCGGTATTACATTATATAAAGGTCTTTCGATATGATCAAGAACATATGAATTGACCTCTTTGCCCTTTTTATCACATATAAATGAAATGAGATTTACCGCAACAATGCCGATAACGCAAGCGACAAGGATTACGGGAATCCAGTCCATAAGATATTCATCATCAATAAATTTGGGTCCGTCGAGCGAAGCTCTGTCCTGATATATCTCAACATAACTGTAACCGAGACAGTATGCAAGAGAAAGTCCGAAGCCGCCGAAAGCACCGAGGATGAATTCCATAAGCTTCCAGCCATCAATAAGCCCTTTGTGATAAAGCCTGCCAAAAAGGTATTTGCCGTTTTTAAGCGGAAATACGGCGGCAACATATGCTCTCATGGCAACAAGCCAACCGATTGCACCGAAAGTAAAGCCGCCCGCAATAAGAATAAGAGTAAAATAATCACCGTGACATATTGCAAAAATCACAAGAGCAACAAGCATAAGCAGGTTACCGCCCCATTCTTCACGGCGTGTCTTTGAAAAATATATTTTCGGAAATTTATTCTTTTCGGGCTTATAGGGTCTGTTAAAAATAAGCTGACCGACAATCTGCATCACGGGAATAAGCAGACAGAAATCGAATATTTCGGAATAATGATATACAGCATAAGAATGCGAAATGCCGAGAAAAGCTCCGCAGACAGAAAACCACAATGCACCCTTGAAGGCAAGCCCGATATATCCTTTGACGGGATTATAATCCTCTCTCCTCCTGTGGAGCACAAAACCGATTGTTTCGCCGTAGGTTTCGGTGCCGCCGAATGTCATACCCATAAGACCTGCCGCCGCTGCAGTAACAGCCATACCGTATCCGCTGAACTTACCCAGAATCAATCCGATCAAGGCACCGGGAAGCATCGCACCTTTTTCACCGCCGATGAGCGAGCCTCTCATTCCCCAGCCGTAGCTTGCAGCAAAAGCAGTAAACAGAATACAGATTATCGCATCGGATACTCTCATAAAAAAACCGCCTTTCGCAATATTACATTCTGATAATAACATAATCCGACGAAAAAAACTATATAAATTCAACAAAAATTTAATATCCACTTGCACACTCTGCAATAAATGTGTATAATGTGCTTATTAATGACTTGAAAGCAGAGGATAAGAATGACAGATTCATACATCAAAGCCCTCATTAATTACGCAGTCAAAAATAATCTTATTGAAGAAGCAGACAGAGTTTACTGCACAAATTCCATTATGTATCTTCTCAGAAGAAATGCATTCGACGATTCCTGCAACGCCGCAGACGGAGAGCTCAATGAAATTCTCGAGGCACTCTGTGATTACGCCGCAGAAAACGGAATAATTGAAGATTCAATTACATACAGAGATCTTTTCGATACGGCACTCATGGGCGTGCTCACTCCCCGCCCCTCTCAGATTATCGGCGAGTTCAATGAGCTTTATAAAAACTCACCCGAAAAAGCAACGGATTATTACTACACATTAAGCTGTGACACCAACTATATCCGCCGTGACAGAATAGCAAAGGACCTCAAGTGGCAGTACACAGGCGATTACGGCACAATGGATATAACCGTTAATCTTTCAAAGCCCGAAAAAGATCCCAAGGCTATTGCTGCCGCAAAGAATGCACCGCAGTCAGGCTACCCGAAATGTCAGCTTTGCAAAGAGTGCGAAGGATATTCGGGCAGAGTTGATTTTCCCGCAAGACAAAATCACAGAATCATCCCCATAACAATCAACAATTCGGGCTGGTGTCTGCAGTATTCGCCTTATGTCTATTACAATGAGCACTGCATCGTATTCAACGGTGAACACACACCGATGAAAATTGATAAATCCGCATTCTCAAAGCTTCTTGAGTTCGAATCACTCTTCCCCCATTATTTCGTAGGTTCAAACGCGGATTTACCTATAGTAGGCGGTTCGATTCTGAGCCACGAGCATTTCCAGGGCGGCAGATTTGAATTTGCAATGGAGAGAGCACCGATTGAAACAAAGCTCAGCTTCAAAGGCTTTGACGATGTTGATGCAGGTATCGTAAAATGGCCGATGTCAACAATCAGACTTCAGTCCGACAGCCGCGAAAGTCTCGTTGAACTTGCGGATAAAATTCTTACCGCATGGCGTGCCTATACAGATGAAAATGCGTTTATTTTTGCGGAAACAAACGGCACTCCCCACAATACTATAACTCCCATCGCAAGACGCAGGGGCAGCAAATATGAGCTTGACCTTGTTCTTCGCAACAACATAACAACCGATGAGCATCCGCTCGGCGTTTATCATCCTCATGCAGAGCTTCATCACATCAAAAAAGAAAATATCGGTCTTATCGAGGTCATGGGTCTTGCAGTTCTTCCCGCAAGACTGAAAAAGGAGCTTGAAGTGCTTGCGGATGCAATTGTTGAAGGCAAAGACCTTCACGCAGACGAGGCAACCGCTCTCCATGCGGACTGGGCTTATGATTTCATCGGAAAATACGATGTTATCAGCTCAGAAAACATCACCGATATTATCCACGCTGAGGTCGGCAAGGTGTTTGCAACCGTTCTTGAGCACGCCGGTGTTTTCAAGCGTGACGAAAACGGAAAAGCTGCCTTCCTCAGATTTGTTGAATCGGTTTAATTCAGGATTTAATGCCTGAAGGCATAAAATAAAATCAAAAGGAGTAACAACCATGAAAAGAATTCTCGCACTCATTCTTGCAGGTGTGCTTGTTCTCGGTCTCGCAGCATGCGGCGGCAACGAAACACCTGAAGAAACAACAATCGCCCCCGAAACAGAAGCATTTGCTACTGAAGCTGTTGCGGACGCAACCGAAGCAGCTACCGAAGCAGCTACCGAAGCTGCAACTGATGCTGCAGCAACAGAAGCAGTAAGCCTTGCTGAAGGCGAAACCGCAGCTGTTTCAGAAGAAACAACAGCTGCCGCAAAGGCTCCCGAAACAACAGAAGAAATCCTTGCTCTCTACAACAAGACAATCAATGATGCTGTTGCAGCAAAGGTTGGCTTCAACAAAGAGCGTTACACAGACAACGAAACCCTCAATGCTGGCTTCCTTCTCAAGACATTCGGCGATCTTATCTACAGCTTCATGGGTATCGGTGCCGAAAACAAATACACAGAAGATGTTGTAAAGGGTGACTGGGCAGAAGACCTTCCTCACCAGTACCTTCGCAAGAGCACACTCACAGCTGCTGATTTAACAAGTGCAAAGTGCACCGAAAAGGACGGCAAATACACAATCGTTCTCGGCATTAAGGACGGCACAAGCAAGGCTTCAAAATCAGAAAGCTGGACCAAGGCTTCTCTTGACAAGTGCGGTATCTGCGTAGGCGATGCAGACAAGAGCTACTTTGACCACAAGACCGCTCCCGTTATCTATTCAGCAGTCGGTGAGGTTCTCAGCAGTGCCGTTATCAGCGAAAGCTATTCAAACGCAAAGGTTGTTGCCGTTGTTGATGCAGCAACAGGTCACCTTGTAACTCTTACAGTTGAATTTGACATCAACGTTGTTATTGATGCAGCAGGCGGCGGCAACGCAACAGGCTCATCACACGTCCTCTACAAGAACTTCAAGTATTAATCAATACATAAAGTTACGCCCCGAAACCAATGCGTTTCGGGGCGGTTTTTTTATCTGTTTCTGTGTCGTCCGTTGTTTTCACAGTGAGCTTTACAGACGAGGATTGTGTCGCTGCCGATCACCTCGATATCCTCCCAACAAATGCGGATTCTCTCTCTCTTTCCGCAAATCCCCCAGTATTTGGGTCTGCCGTAAATAATCAGGGCAACTATCCTTCCGCAGCAGGAATCAACCTCAACATCGCTCACAAGTCCCAGACGGCACCCGTCGGATTTGTTAATCACTTCTTTGCATCTCAATTCAGTAATGCTGCAATTCATGTTATCCCCCTTTTCGCACAGCAGGATGCGGGCACCCCGCCCTACATTCAAAATATATTCAAAAATGCAAAAAACAGACCGGATAAGGCTTACCCTTTTCCGGTCTGCAAATTTTCTGAAGCTCTGAGCAGGCTTGGCTCCTGCATCAGATATATAAAATCACCCTTTTGGGGATGACATTTTGCGGGGTTGAGGAATCAGCCCTCTGCAGCCATTAGTTGTGGCTGGTGAGAAGAGCGTTCAACTCAAAGATTTTGCAAAGCTTTTTGAATGTAAGAAACTTCTTCTCCTTGCCGATTTCCTCGATGAGCTTCTTTTCTGCTCTGTAAGTTACATTTTCAAGATTCATAACATTCATTCCTTTCTTTTCGTTGTGGCTTTATTATACACCATTTCACGAAAAAGTCAAGTGAATATGCACAAATTATCGTGTCTTGTTTTGTGCATAACCAACAAATAAATAAGCTTTGCGAATTATTCAGCCTTTACAGTTAAAATCAAACACGCCGGATTATTTTAGTGATTATGCACATATATAAACGCCGTAATTTGTCGAATCCAAACAAATCACGGCGTTCAGGCATCATTTTACTGAAAAAAGTTTGTTGAACTTTTTCAAAAAAAATATCATTTATTTCTGATAAATTCTGACATAGTCAACGATAAATTCGGTTTTGTAATTATCCTTATCAAGCTGAGAAAGCTTGTCTTCATCGGGAATTTCAAGTGAAACTATAACATCCTCGGGCACTTCCGAAACACCGTTGCCGAATGAAGTGCGGCGTGTTTCGACTCCGTTGATATAGAAAATATATTCATCCTCCGTCCATTCAAGACCGTAGGTATTATATTCCTCATAAATGTTGTTGCCATAGAAATCGCCGAGTCTTTCAGACTGGAAACCCTCCTCAACACCGTCAACACCGGCACAGTGGATTGTCTGGCACACGGAATCCCTGCCGATGGAATTATCATAGCTCATTGATTCAAAAATATCAATTTCCGCACCGCCGACACCGCCTTTTGAAACAGAAGCGGTATAAGGAGCATCTGCCTGAAGCCAGAAGGCGGACCAGAAGCCCGGACCGTCGTTAACAATGCAACGGATTTCAAAATATCCCCTGCAATATTGTTCTTTAAGCTTTACCATACCGGTATACCAGCCTTCTCCGTAAGTACCGTCGGTCTGATAATCGCCCGTCATAATCATGTTTCCGTTTTCAACCCTGACCTGACTTTCTGCATTGAAGCCGCCTCTCCTCGGTCCGCTTCCTCTGTATTCCCAGACATCCGTATTCAGCTGAGTGCCTTCAAATTCATCCTCAAAAACAATGCTGTAGCCGCTGAGGTCAAGAGCCTGCCCTCTCGGAGTTGTGGGAAGATCAAAAAGTGTGAGCCCGAAAAGCTCGAAAAACGCAAGGATTGAAGCAATGATTTTTTTAGGGGAAAATGATGTAAATATTTCACCAAGATAATAAATCTGCTGTTCAACGCCCCATATCTGTCTCGGTGCAAGCTTAAGGATTTCGGATAAAAATGTTTGTAGCATATTTTTCACCTCATGTTTATAATTCGATTTCAGGGTTCGCCGGGATGAAGGCATCCCACCCTGCACAGTTGTTACTATTTGCAATGCTTATCAATGTTTTCTTTAGTCATCCTGATGCCTTCATAGTAAGAGATTGTTTCGATTGACATGTTTTCTTCTACTGCTTTATTATACTCTTCTTCCGAAACTCTTTCTCCGTTTATTTCAAAGAAAACCTCTTCACCGCTGTCAGGCACAACTGCAGCTCTGTTATCAAGATGTTGGAAAAGAACCTCATTCGTTCCGTCATCATACACCTTTATTATGCTTCAAGGAACGATAAAAGTCAATACTTTAGTTAAACGGCTATTGACGAAGAAAATAAAAAATGATATTATTTAGAATGAAAAATTTTGTAAGGAGTGATTCCGATGGCAAAAAGCATTCAGGATATTCTGAACATAATCAAAGAAAACGACATTAAAATGGTTGACTTCAAGATGGTTGACATCAACGGTCAATACCGTCACGTTACAATTCCAGCAGGCAACTTCTCCGAAGATACAATGAAGAGCGGAATCGGATTTGACGCTTCAAACTACGGTTATGCCGTTGTTGAAAAGAGCGACATGGTATTTATTCCCGACCCCGACACAGCAGTTATTGATCCTTTCTGCGAAATCCCGACTCTGTCAATGACAGGTAACGCAATGATTATTGACTCGCCCGAAAACCGTCCTCTTGCTCAGTATCCCAGAAACATCATCAAGGCTGCGGTTCAATATATGAAGGACAGCGGCGTTGCAGACGAAATGAAGATTCTTCCCGAATTTGAGTTTTATCTTTTCGATGATGTTACATGGAATGTTGACTGCAAGCACATCGGAGCTTCTGTTGATGCAAGCCAGTCTTACTGGAATTCAAACAACAACGGTCTCGGTGTTGTTGTTCAGAAGCAGAAGAACTACCACATCGCAAAGCCCTTTGATACTTCCTATGAATGCCGCAGTGAAATGTGCATGCACATGAAGGATGCAGGCATCGAAATCAATTATCATCATCCTGAAGTTGCTGCATCGGGTCAGTATGAAATCGAGCCTCAGCTCGGCGAAGTAGTTCATATGGCAGATGCTTCAATGATGATCAAATACATCATCCACAACACCGCTCTCAAATACGGAAAGTCCGCAACCTTCATGCCCAAGCCCATCTACGGCGAGGCAGGCAGCGGCATGCATGTTCACATGCTCCTTTTCAAGGACGGTCAGCCCGTTTTCTCTGATGACAACGGCTATGCACATCTGAGCGAAACAGCACACTACTTCATGGGCGGTCTTCTCAAACACATCGGTGCACTCTGTGCCATCACAAATCCCAGCACCAACTCCTTCAAGAGACTTGTTCCCGGCTACGAAGCACCCGTAACAGTCGGCTATGCAACATCAAACAGAAGTGCTGTTATCCGTATTCCTGCTTATGCAAAGAGCCCCGACAAGAGAAGATTCGAGCTCCGCAATCCCGACGCAACCTGCAACCCCTATTTCTGCTACGCAGCAATTCTTATGGCAGGTCTTGACGGCGTTAAGAATAAGATTGATCCTCATGCAAACGGCTGGGGTCCCTATGATGTTAACCTTTATCACCTTCCCGAAGAAGAGAAAGCAAAGCTTCAGCAGCTTCCCACATCTCTTGAAGCTTCACTTGATGCTCTCGAAGCAGACCATGCTTTCCTCACTGAGGGCGGCGTATTCCCCGAAGAGCTCATTGCAAACTTCATCAAGGCAAAGAGAGCAGAATGCAGCCAGCTTTCAGCTATCCCCCATCCCGCAGAATTCGACAAATACTATAACCTTTAATGAAACCGACGCACCTTCCGTTACGGAGGGTGCGTTATTGAATAGGAGTTATTCATAATGAAAAAAATATGCATGATAGCACACAGAGGCTACAGCTCAAAATATCCCGACAACACCGAAATCGCTTTTATCAGAGCCGCTGAGAACGGCTCAGGCGGTGCGGAAACCGATGTAAGGGTTACAAAGGACGGAATCCTTGTTGTCAACCATAATGACGAAGTTGTTTTTGAAGACGGAAGCGAAATTCTCGTTGCCGAAGCAACCTATGCAGAGCTTTCGGCAAAGCCCCTGAGAAACACAAAATCTGACGATACCGTTTATATCTGCACCTTCCGCCGTTACCTTGAAATAATGAAGGAAAACAATATGATTTGCTTCGTTGAGCTCAAAGGTGAATTCAGCGATGAAAAAGTAAAAGAGGTTTTCGATACTGTTTCGGAGGTTTATGACCTTTCAAAATGTATTATGCAGTCATTTGAATTCACCAATCTTATAAAAGCCCGTGAAATGTTCCCGGAGCTTCCGCTGATGCTCACCTACGGCTCGGATGAAATTGATTACAGACGCTGCTTTGACTACGGTTTTTCGCTCGATGCTTACTATAAAATGGTAAACGATGAAATGATTAAGGAATTCCACGAAAGGAATCTTGAAGTTGCACTCTGGACCGTTAACGATAAAGAAGCTCTCGATTATTGCATGACACTCGACATCGACTATATAGAATCTGACGTTTTCGGCGGATTTTCTGCATAATTATTCATCAAAGCTATTGCATTTTGTTTTCTGTTGATGTAAAATAGTTAGCAAATTTTATCGTAAAGAAGTGTTTTATCCATGAGTATGATTTTTGAAAGAAAGCTTCCCATCCCCAAGGAGGTCAAGGAGCAGTATCCTCTTTCAGCCGAGCTTGCAAAGCTTGTTGAAGAAAGAGCAAAGGAAATAAAGGATATTTTTACCGGTAAAAACGACAAGCTTGTACTTGTTATAGGCCCCTGCTCCGCAGACAACGAAGACAGCGTTATTGATTATATCTCACGCCTTCGCACGGTTCAGGATAAGGTCAGTGATAAAATATTCATCATTCCCAGAATATATACCAACAAACCCAGAACAACGGGTGACGGCTATAAGGGTATGCTTCACCAGCCCAACCCCAACGAAAAGCCCGATATGTATAAGGGAATTGTTGCAATCCGTGAGCTTCACATGAGAGCACTTAAGGAAACGGGATTTTCCTGTGCCGATGAAATGCTTTATCCCGAGAATTTCAGATATCTGAGTGATATTCTTGCATATGTTGCAATCGGTGCACGCTCGGTTGAAAACCAGCAGCACAGACTTGTTTCAAGCGGTCTCGGAATCCCCGTAGGCATGAAAAATCCCACAAGCGGCGACATTTCGGTTATGATGAATTCCATCACCGCCGCTCAGCATAAGCACACCTTTATTTACAGAGGTTGGGAAGTTCATTCAGAAGGAAACCCCTGTGCTCACGCTATTCTCAGAGGCTATGTCAACAAGCACGGTCAGTCAATGCCCAACTACCATTATGAGGACCTTGTTCATCTTGCGGAAACATATGCAAACAGCGGTCTTGAAAATCCCGGCGTTATCGTTGACACAAACCACGCAAACTCGGGCAAAAAATATCTTGAGCAGATAAGAATTGCCAAGGAAGTTCTTCATTCCTGCCGTCACGATCCGGATGTCAAAAAGCTTGTCAAGGGCTTTATGATTGAAAGCTATATTGAAGACGGTGCTCAGAAAATCGGCGAATGCATCTACGGAAAATCAATTACCGACCCCTGCCTCGGTTGGGAAAAAACCGAAAAACTCATATACGATATTGCAGATTTGATTTAAGCTTTATAAAACCCGATAAAAAAGTGAGTAGCAGTGCTCATTTTTTATCGGGTTTTAATTGATTTCACAACAAAAAATTGATATAATATATTTAATAACATTAAGGATGTAATAATATGTTTGAAAAATCAAAACAGAGAGCCGAAGAGCTTCGCAATCTGCTCAATTATCACAGTCATAAATACTATGTCGAAGATGATCCTGAAATCGGCGATTACGAATATGACATGCTTCAGCGTGAGCTTGCGGAAATCGAAAAAAATTTTCCCGAGCTGATTACACCCGACTCCCCTACTCAGCGTGTCGGCGGAAGTGCCGAAGGAATGTTTGAACCCGTTGTCCATTCGGTTCCGCTTGAAAGCCTTCAGGATGCATTCAGTATTGACGAAGTGCTTGCGTTCGAATCAAGAGTAAAAGATACATTTGCGGATGCGGAATTTGTTGTTGAACCGAAAATCGACGGTCTTTCGGTTGCACTTGAATACGAAAACGGTGTTTTCGTCAGAGGCTCAACAAGAGGCGACGGTATCACGGGCGAAGATGTTACCGCAAATCTCAGAACGATAAATTCCATCCCTCTGCGTCTTAAAAAAGATGTTACGATTGAGGTCAGAGGCGAGGTATATATGCCGAAAAAAGTCTTTGCCGCTCTTGTTGAAGAGCAGGAGCAGAACGGCGAAAAGACCTTCAAAAATCCCAGAAATGCGGCGGCAGGCTCACTCAGGCAAAAGAATCCTCAGATTACCGCAACAAGAAAGCTTGATATTTTTGTTTTCAATATTCAGAAATATGACGGATCGGAAATCACGGGTCACAAACAATCTATTGAATTTCTTAAAGAGCTCGGCTTCAAAACAGTTCCGTTCTGCAACAAATTCTCAGCGGTAGACGGCGTTATCGGAGAGCTTGAAAGAATCGGAGAAATCCGTTCATCTCTCCCCTTTGACATTGACGGTGCTGTTATAAAGACCGACTCGTTTGCTCAGCGTACCGAAATCGGAAGCACATCAAAATTCCCGAAATGGGCACTTGCATTCAAATACCCGCCCGAAGAAAAAGAAACAACTCTCATTGATATTGAGGTTGCCGTCGGAAGAACGGGCGTTCTTACTCCGACCGCAATTTTTGAGCCCGTGCTTGTTGCCGGCTCGACCGTTGCAAGAGCAACTCTCCACAATCAGGATTTTATTGACGAGAAGGATATCCGTCTCGGCGACAGAGTAATCATACGCAAGGCGGGAGATATCATTCCTGAGGTTATAAAGGTTGTTTCTCATGCTGAAAACAGTGAAAAATACAGCCTCCCCTCTGTATGCCCTTCGTGCGGTGCCAATGTTATCCGTGAAGAAGACGAGGCAGCGGTAAGATGCGTTAATCCCGAATGTCCCGCACAGCTTCTGCGAAATCTTATTCATTTCTGTTCAAGAGATGCTATGGATATTGAAGGCATGGGCGATGCGGTGCTTGAAAAGCTTGTTGCAAACGGACTTTTGACCAAAGCAAGCGAAATTTACACTCTGAAAAAAGAAGATTTTATGACTCTTGAAGGCTTCAAGGATAAGTCATCACAAAATCTTGTCGATGCCGTTGAAAAATCAAAATCAAACGACCTTGCAAAGCTTGTTTTTGCGCTCGGAATACGCCATGTCGGTCAGAAAGCGGGAAAAATTCTTGCCGAGCATTTTGAAACAATGGAAAACATTATGAATGCAAGCCTTGAGGAAATATCATCAATCGAAGGTTTCGGCGGAATAATGGCAAAAAGCGTTGCGGATTTCTTTGCTCTTGAACAGTCAAGAAGGGAAATCGAAGCACTTGCAGCATACGGAGTCAACATGGTTTCACAGAAAGAAAAAATCGACAACCGCTTTGAAGGCAAAACTTTTGTACTGACGGGCACTCTGCCGACCTATTCACGCAACGAAGCAAGCGAAATCATCGAAAAATTCGGCGGAAAAACAGCTTCGTCTGTTTCAAAAAAGACAAGCTATGTGCTTGCAGGTGAAGAAGCGGGAAGCAAACTTGTTAAAGCACAGTCGCTCGGAATAACAATCCTCAGCGAAGAAGAATTCAACGGGATGATAAAATGAGATATTCAAAAAATCATTGTTGGGTCAAAAAAATTGAAAACGGAATTTTAATCGGAATAACCGACTGTGCAAAAGAAAAAATCTGCAAAAGCTTTGAGATTTTTCTCTGCGATGAAGGCGATTATATTCATTCGGGCGAAAGCCTTGGTGAGATAATATCATGCGAATTTTTCGACATTCTCTCCCCTGTCAACGGTACGGTTGTGAGGGTCAACGATGATGTGCTTGACAACCCCCGTATACTCATCGAGGGAAACCCGTGGCTTGTTGAAATGACCGATGTTGCTTTTACCCAACCGCTGATGAGTGAAACCGAATACAATGAATATATAAATAATTTAAAATAACTCTTGCAAAATCAATATTCTTATGTTAGAATATGCAGGATATATAAAAACGCAGAGATCGGGAGAGTAAGCATTTCCAATCACTCAGAGAATGTCCGTCATCGGCTGGAAGCGGACTGTGAAGAGGATTTGCCGAAGTTCACCCGTTAGCGGCGAATCTGAAATAGCAGTAGGGTTTGACGGCTTATCCCCGTTACGGATAATAAAGTGCACGGCTTTTGCCGTGAACGCAGGGTGGTACCGCGGATTTTATTCGTCCCTCGTCATCGTCTGATGATGAGGGATTTTTATTTTGTATATTATGAAAGGATTGATATAAAATGTTTGAAAAGCCCGCAGAATTAAAAAAGCTGTTTGAAGAAAAGATTTCAGGCGTTGCCGCAACAGCTGAAGTTGAACAGCTCAGAATCGAATTTCTCGGCAAAAAAGGCTCTGTTGCAGCTCTCATGCAGGAGCTTCGCAATGTTCCCAACGATCAGAAAAAAGAGGCAGGTCAGGCAATAAACGAGGCAAAGCAGTTTATTGAAGGTGCAATTGCAGAAAAGCTTGAAGAAATCAGAAAGCTCGAAGAGCAGAAGATGATTGACGCTGCCGAAAGCTATGACGAATCAATGCCCACCGATGCAGACCTCGGTTCATACCATCCCATCACTCTCGTAAGCCGCGATGTTGAAAACATCTTCCTGAGCATGGGCTTTGCGGTTGAGGATTATTCCGAAATCACCGATGACTACAACTGCTTTGAGGCTCTCAATATCCCGAAGCATCACCCTGCAAGAGATATGCAGGATACCTATTATCTGAGCACAGGTCAGCTTCTCAAGACTCACACCTCGGCTGCTCAGAACACAATTCTCCGCAAGTATGCAAAGAACCTTGAAAACGGCAATCCTATCCGTGCAATCTTCCCCGGCAGATGCTTCAGAAACGAAAAGATTGACGCCTGCCACGAAAATACATTCTTCCAGATGGAAGGCATCATGGTTGATAAGGATATCTCGATTTCAAACCTTATCTATTTTATGAAAACAATGCTCTCCGAGGTATTCCAGAAGGATATCACCGTCAGACTCCGCCCCGGCTTCTTCCCCTTCGTTGAGCCCGGCTTTGAGCTTGATATTCAGTGCACAATCTGTAAGGGTGCGGGCTGTCCTTCATGCAAGGATTCAGGCTGGCTTGAGCTTTGCCCCTGCGGCATGATTCATCCCAATGTTCTCACCGCTGCAGGCATTGACCCCGAAAAATACACAGGCTTTGCCTTCGGTCTCGGCATGACACGTCTTGCAATGATGACCTACGGCGTTAAGGATATCCGTGTTTTCAACAGCGGCAGCCTTAAGTCACTTTCACAGTTTGATGAAAAGCCCTTCACCAGACCCGAGAAATAATCAAGGAGGACATAAGAAATGTTTGTATCAATAAATTGGATTAAAGACTATGTTGACCTTGACGGTCTGGACATAAAAAAGCTTATCGAAAGCTTCACTCTTGCAACCGCAGAGGTTGAAGACATTATAGAAAAAGGTGCCGATGTGCAGAATGTTGTTGTCGGCGAAATCCTTTCAATCGAAAATCATCCCAACTCAAAGAAGCTCCACCTTCTCAAGGTTGATGCAGGCGAAAAAATCTGCAACATCGTTTGCGGTGCTCCCAATGTTGCAGTCGGTCAGAAGGTTGCTCTTGCACTTGCAGGCGGCAGAGTCTGCGGCGGCGAAATCAAGATTGCAACCGTTGCAGGCTATGAATCGGAAGGCATGTGCTGCTCCGAAAAAGAGCTCGGTCTGAGCGACGATAACTCAGGCATCATGGAGCTTGACCCCTCACTCAAAAACGGCACAAACATCAAGGATATCTTCCCCGTTGACGATATCATCTTTGAGGTTGACAACAAATCACTCACCAACCGCCCTGACCTCTGGGGTCATTACGGCATCGCAAGAGAATTTGCAGCTCTTGCAGGCAGAGAGCTCAAGCCTCTTGAAATGGGCGATCTCTCATATGACGGTGATGAAAAAGTTGACGTTAAAATCGGCAGAGAAGATCTTGTTTACAGATATTCCTGCATAAAAATGGACAATATAACAAAGAACAAGAGCCCTCTTGACATGAGAATCCGTCTTTACTACTGCGGAATGAGAGGCATCAACCTTCTTGCTGATGTTACCAACTACATCATGCTTGAAATCGGTCAGCCCACTCATGCTTTTGCCGGCAGTGCAATTGAAAACATCGTTGTCACCACACCCAAGGAAAAGATTAAATTCAAAACTCTTGACGGTGTTGAAAGAGATATTGACGAAGAAACTCTTATGATCTGCAACGGCGATACTCCCGTCGGCATCGCGGGTATCATGGGCGGTCTTGAATCCGAAATCGAGGATGATACAGGTTCAGTTGTGCTTGAAAGTGCAAACTTTGACGGTGTGAGCATCAGAAAATCATCTTCAAGACTCGGTCACAGAACAGATGCAAGTGCAAGATACGAAAAAATGCTTGACCCTGAGCTCACCATGGCTGCAGTCGGCAGATTCGTAAAGCTCGTCAAGGATATTGACAGCGGTGCAAAGGTTGCATCAAAGATTACAGATGAATATGTAAGAAAATATCCTGAAATCTCTCTTTCGTTTGATAAGAAATATGTTGACCGTTACACCGGTATCGACATCAGCGAGGAGCAGATTGAAAAGACCCTCACCGCTCTCGGATTTGCGGTTGATTACAACAACGGTGGATACACCGTTAAGGTTCCCTCATGGAGAGCAACAAAGGATGTTACAATCAAGGCCGACATCATTGAGGAAATCACAAGAATTTACGGCTACGATAACTTTGAAATCACAACCACCAACAGCCCCTTAAAGCCCGTTCCCAACGACTATGCACGCATGGAAGATAATGAAATCAAGGACATGCTCGTTAAGAAATACGGCTTCCACGAGGTTCATTCCTATGTATGGTGTGACGGCAGAAAATTCAAGAAGCTCGGCATCGAGGTTGAGGATAACGTCAAGGTTCTCAACATCGAAAACTCCGAAAACGGCGTTCTGAGAAATTCAATGCTTCCCACCCTTCTCTGCATGGCTCAGGAAAACAAGGATTTTGCCGATAAATACGGCATCTTTGAAATCGGCAGAGTTGTTGACGGCGTTAAGGCTGACGGCACAAGCAACGAAAGAAAGCATCTCGGCGTTGTTCTTTACGATAAGAGCGGCAATGAAAAGGCTCTTTATCTCAGAGCGGTTGAAATCATCAACTGCCTCATCGGCACAATCAAGCAGAAGAAAGCAGGATATAATAAAATTGCTCCCGAGCACAACTGGCAGCATCCCAAAAACACCGCTGAAATCCTTATTGACGGCAAAAAGGTCGGCGTTCTCTGTGCAATGCATCCCGCAAACAGAGCAAAGCTTGACAAGACAGCTTGTGCAGTCTGCTTTGAAATTGACATGAACGATTTCAGCTCACTTGATGCAAACGCAATCAAGTTCCGTGAGCCCAGCACTCAGCAGTCAACATGGTATGACCTTTCGCTCGTGCTTTGCGAAAACACAAAGTATTCAGACCTTGCAGCCTGCTGGGAAGCTCTTGACCTCGGCGAACTCGAAAGCGTTAAGGTTATCGACACATATGAAAAAGATGGCATCAAGAGCATCACAATACGCCTTGTTTTTGCATCAATGGAAAGAACTCTTGAAATGGAAGAGGTTCAGGGCTGGATCGACTCGATTCTTGCAAATCTCGGAAATATCGGTGTCACTCTCAGGGCATAATATTTCCGAATTGTAAACAATAAGCATTAATTTTCGAAAAGACCTTGTATTATTTTAAAAACTGTTATATAATGAATGGTAACGGAGGTGACCGAAATGACTGATAAAACAATAAAGTTTTCAATCAAAGACGAAAACGAGGCAGAGATGAAAAAAAATCTTCTTGCCGTTTATGAGGCTTTGAATGAAAAAGGATATAATTCAATCAGCCAGATCGTCGGCTATATCCTCTCCGAGGACCCGACCTATATAACAACACACAACAATGCACGCAGCCTCGTCAGAAGGCTTGACAGAGATGAACTTCTTCAGGCAATGGTAAAGTGCTATCTCGGAATTAAATAAGGAGTAACATCATGGCTAAGAAAAAGTTTCTTATGTATAAAGGCAAGCCTCTTGTCAGAAGCGGCAAAACCATATATTACGGTTATATGAGCGATCCCTATGTTGTTATCATGCAGATAACAAGCACCCGTGAGGTAAAGGGTATTGAAGTTGCAGACAGAGTTGTTGTTCAGCTTGTCAATACCGACCCCGATGTCAGAATGAAAGACAAAATCGTTAAAAAAGCCGAGAGAAGAGGACTTTACAGCGCAATGGATATCGGCTGCATCTGGCTTGAAAGAGAGCTCAAAGAAACTGCATAACAAAATTAACCGCATCCTTCACGGGTGCGGTTTTATTTTTAAAAAATCTTTAAAAATCATTTACAATTTAATATAAAATATAGTATTATATATTATGTATAAGTGTACGGAGGTAAAACGCATGGAGCATTCGCAGTTTCTGCGCTCGGAAATGATTCTGGGCACGGAGTCAACAGAAAATCTGAAAAACAAAAGCGTTATCCTTTTCGGTCTGGGAGGAGTCGGGTCATACACCGCCGAGGCTCTTGCAAGAGCAGGTATCGGAAGACTCACTATCGTTGACAGCGACTGCGTTTCGGTCACCAACATCAACCGTCAGCTTTGTGCACTTCATTCAACCGTCGGAAAACCCAAGGTTGAAATTATAAAAGAAAGAATTCTTGATATTAATCCCGACTGCGTTGTTACTGCACTCGAGAAATTTTATCTTCCCGAAAACTCAGATGAATTCAAGCTTCACGAATATAATTACATCGCCGATGCGATTGATACCGTAAGTGCAAAGATTGACCTTGCCGTTAAATCGCAGGAGCTCGGAATTCCGATGATATCCTGCATGGGCACGGGTAACAAGCTTGACCCGACTCAATTCACCGTTTCCGACATATTCAAAACAAGCGGCTGTCCTCTGTGCAGGGTGATGCGTTCGGAGCTTCGCAAGAGAAACATTAAAAAGCTCTGCGTAGTCTGGTCGCCCGAAGAGCCCGTCAGACCTGCAAAAACCGATGAAGAGTCAGGCAAAAGGCAGACTCCCGGCAGCCTCCCCTTCGTACCAGGAGTGGCGGGGCTTATCATGGCAGGAAAAATAATTACTGATTTAGGATGATTACAATGAAAAAAGCAGCATCGCTGATTCTAATCTTATCGCTTATATTCACCGTTTTCTGCAGCTGTGACGGAAATGACGGTCCGACTGCCGATCCTGCGGTTGTTTCAAATCTCGATAACACAAAGGAAGGCATTCTCAAGCTCGCTTATTCAAAGGCAGATATGCTTGATCCCTTCACCGCAACAATGAATGCCAACATTCAGATTATGGGTCTTGTTTATGACGGACTTTTCAAGCTCAACAAGGCATATGAGCCCGTTCCCGTTATAGCAAAAAACGGCATGGTCAGCAGCACGTCGGTCAATGTCAATCTTGGTGATGCCGTTTTCTCGGACGGCTCTCCCGTTACCGCAAGAGATGTTGTTTATTCCTTCGAAAAAGCAAAGCTTTCGCCCACATATCTTGAAAAACTCAGAAATTTCAGCGGTGCAAATGTAGCCGCCGCAAACATGGTTGTTTTTACTCTCAACACACCTGATCCCTATGCAGTTTCATGCCTCACATTTCCCGTTGTAAAAGAAGGGTCAACCGGCAATCTGCCTGTCGGTTCCGGAAGATACATTCCTGAAATTTCGGGAGAAACCACCTATCTTGTTGTTAACAAAAACAAACCTAATTTCAACCCTGCCGTCAAAACGATTATGCTTGTTCCCGTTCGTGACAGCAGCTCTCTTGAAAGCAGCCTCGAAATCGGCAACACCGGTTTTCACTACAACGATCTCTCAAGCGGTGTTTATTCCCGTATCAACGCCAAAACCGTTGACATGGGTATTAACAACCTTGTTTATCTTGCCTTCAATTCGGCAAGTGAAATTTTTTCGGATCCCCTGCTGCGTCAGGCTGTCGGATTTGCAATCAACCGCAAAGAAATAACCGCAACCGCTTTTCAGGGACACGCCAGAGAAACCTATTCTCCCTTCAATCCCGACTGGTATGCCCTCGCATCAAAAGATCTTATTCTTTCAACCGATATTCAGAAATCGCTCACTCTGATTGAGGAATCGGGCATTGACACAACCGAAAAGGAAATTTCCCTTCTCGTCAACAAAGAAAACCAATTCAAACTCGAAACGGCAAGGTTTATCCGCGATTACCTTGTTAACCTCGGATTCAATGTTAACCTCAAGGAATATGAGCTTCAATATTACACCGAAGCACTCGAGCTCGGCTCTTATGACATGTATATCGGCGAAGTCCGCCTTTCACCAAACATGGATCTGAGTGTGCTTCTTTCAGGCGGAGCACTCAGCTTCGGAATTAATCCCGAAAGCCCCGTCTGCACAAGATATACTCAGTTTCTTTCAGGCGGCTGTGAACTGATGGATTTCGTCAACACATTTAACGAGGACCTGCCTTTTATTCCTCTTTGCTACAGAAACGCAGCCGTTTCCTATTCAAATGAAATGCAGGTAGAGGCAAATTGCTGCGACGGCGATGTTTTTTATGACATTGACACATGGAGTTTCAGATAAGAGGAATTATCTGCCTGCAATCACGGCATAATATATTCATACTGAATATAAGGACGGATATATTATGATCAACGGTAAAACACTTAAAAAGGCAATCGTTTCCGCTTCCGTATACATCGGCAGACATGCGGAAGAAATAAATTCAATAAATGTTTTTCCGGTACCTGACGGGGACACGGGAACTAACCTTGCACTCACACTTTCAGGCTGTGCAAAATCGCTCAGAAACTGCCCTGAAGGCGGAGCAGGAGCCGTTGCGGATTATATCGCAGGCGAGCTTCTGAAATGTGCAAGAGGAAACTCAGGAGTAATATTCTCTTTGATTTTCAAAGGGTTTGCCCAAAGCGTTGACGGACTTGATTATATTGATTCCGTTTCACTTGCAAAAGCACTTGACGCAGGCTGCAACGAAGCTTATGCAGCAATAGAAAAGCCAGTCGAAGGCACGATGCTTACGGTTATCCGCCTTGCCGCATCAAAAGCACTTTCGGCTGCCAAAAACGGAAAAAGTGCAAAAGATACATTTGCTGCCGCCGTTTCGGCCGCAAGAGCATCGCTCAAATCGACTCCTGAGCTTCTTCCGTTACTTAAAAAACACGGTGTAGTAGATGCGGGAGGCCGCGGCCTTGTCTGCATTATGGAAGGAATGCTCAACTTCTCCGAAAACGTAAGCATCCTTTCTTCACAAAGAAAAAACACCGTCAGCTTATCCGAAAACGAAATAGAGTTTGCTTACTGCACGGAATTTCTGATAAACTGCAGCAAAAATATTGACATAAAAGAATTCCGTAGCTTTCTTTCCGAAATCGGGGACTGCCCTGCAGCAGCAGAGCATTCGGGAATCATCAAGGTTCATGTTCACACAAACCGCCCCGATAAAGCTCTTGAAAAAGCTCTCGGAATAGGTGAACTCAGTTCAATAAAAATCGACAATATGCGTTATCAGTCGCAAAACACAGGCAGATAACGCTTCACACGGAGAAAAATATGAATCCTGACTCAAACATCAAATATCTCAAGGGCGTGGGTGAAAAGCGTGCTGCAATGCTTGCAAAGCTCGGAATTTCCACCCTTTGGGATTTGCTGACCTTTTTTCCCCGTGTTTATGAGGACTGGAGCAAAATAACCCCGATAAAATATGCTCCGATCGGTGAAAATGTATGTATAAGAGCAATCGCAGGCATGCCCTGCCGTGAGCATAAAATCCGCAAGGGTATGACCTTATACAAAACAGAGGTCACCGACGGCGACAGCCTTCTTGATATCACATTTTTCAACAATAAATATGCTGCTGCAAAAATCGAGCAAGGCAAAGAATATCTTTTTTTCGGAAAAATAACGGGCAAGGGATATTACCGTCAGATGACCTCTCCCGAATTTGAAGAAGTCAGCGACAGCGGCAGAATGCGTCCGATATATCCTCAGACTGCAGGTCTTAATTCAAAAGCAATTGAAAAACTGATAAAAACTGCATTTGAATCCTGCGATAAAATTGAGGATCCCATTCCGAAGGATATACGCAATGCATATTGTCTTCTAAATCTTGAAGGTGCACTCCGCAGCATTCATTTCCCCGAAAGTGAAGATATGCTCTCCGAAGCACGAAGAAGGCTTATTTTTGAAGAGCTGTTTCTGCTTGAACTCGGAATGATGCGTCTTAAAACAAAAAACAGGCGTTCAACCGCCTATAAAATCCGGAAGGATTATACCGAAGAATTTTTCTCGCTTCTGCCGTTTGAGCTGACGGGTGCACAGAAGCGTGCCATTGCAGAATCAACGGCAGACATGATGCAGGATATTCCGATGAACCGTCTGCTTCAGGGTGATGTGGGCTCAGGTAAAACAGCTGTCAGTGCCGCACTCATCTATAACTGCACAAAAAACGGCTGTCAGAGTGCACTTATGGCACCTACAGAGGTGCTTGCAATGCAGCATTATAAAACGCTCACAAAAATGTTTGAAAACACGGATATCGAAATTTCTCTGCTTACCGGTTCAACACCCGCTGCTGAGAAAAGAAAAATAAAAGTCGCCCTCAAGGACGGCGGAATTGACCTTATAGTCGGCACCCATGCTCTTATTCAGAAGGATGTTGAATTCAGAAATCTTGCCCTTGCCGTAACGGATGAGCAGCACCGCTTCGGCGTTAATCAAAGAGGCTCGCTTGCTTCAAAGGGCGTGAATCCTCATACTCTTGTTATGTCTGCAACACCTATCCCGAGAACTCTTGCTCTCATCATTTACGGTGACCTCGACCTGAGCATTCTTGATGAAATGCCGAAAGGAAGGCAAAAAATCGAAACCTTCCTCGTCAATTCCGAAATCCGCGAAAGAGCTTACGGCTACATAAAAAAGCATCTTTGCGAGGGAATGCAGGGTTATATTGTGTGTCCGATGGTTGATGAAAACGAAGAAATGGAGGAGCTTGCCGCTGCTACCTCACTCTTCAAAAATCTTTCCGACGGATTTTTCAAGGGCTTCAGGCTCGGGCTGCTTCACGGAAAAATGAAGCCTGCCGAAAAGAAGGCAGTTATGGAGTCATTCGCAAGCGGAGAAACTCAGCTTCTCGTTTCAACAACGGTTATTGAGGTCGGAATTGATGTTCCCAATGCGGTAATAATGGTAATTGAAAACGCCGAAAGATTCGGTCTTTCTCAGCTTCATCAGCTCAGAGGCAGAATCGGAAGAGGCAGCCATAAATCTTCATGCATTATGATTTCCGATGCACAAAACGAAGAAACAACCCACAGACTTCAGACCCTTGCATCCACAACCGACGGCTTTAAAATTGCCGATGAGGATTTAAAGCTCAGAGGACCGGGCGATTTCTTCGGCTCACGCCAGCACGGTCTGCCCGAAATGAAAATTGCAGATATGATGACCGACGGTGAAGCTATAAGAGAAACTCATGCTGCTGCCGCTCATTTGCTGCAAAAAAACCCCGCCCTTGAGGGCGAGGAATTTGATTTACTCAGAAAAGCCGTTAACCGACTTTTTGCCCGCGGAATTTCAATGAACTGAGCTGAGAACAGAGCATCTCGCTTCTTCAATTTCTTTCTTATCAACGGGTATAATTTTATATTCATTCGATTCTTTATCAACCATGGTTATGGGTAAATCAGGCACAATTTCATGGATTCTTGCAATAAACCCGCTGCTTCCTTCTGCAGGAAAACCGGTTACAAGGGTTGTCGCATTATGTTTTTTTGTTGCAACGGCAACAACAAGCGCCGGACTGTCATTAAAAAATATGTTCATGCTTGCATTGAAATTTTTTGCACATTCAAAAAGATTTTCAAGAACATTGTTTTCATTGGCGTTAAGACCGCTGCTTTGTCTGAAAACGCTGATAACTTCAAGCGGAAGCTTTTCTTCTTTCGCAATTCTTGCACCGGCTTCAATAAGCCTTGCACATGATTCCTGAGGGGTTACACACACCATAACACATGGGTGCTTCTTATTCACTTAAATCATTCCTTTCTTTAGTTTAATATATCTGAATAATGTAACATTCTTTTTGACATCATCATTCTAACATCCATATGTTGACAGGATGAGAAAAATAAATGTCCAATCTGTAAATTCGGAGGCTGCTATGGAAAACACAAAATATTATCTCGGCGTTGACGGCGGAGGCAGCAAAACAACCGCTGTTGTTTTTAACGAAAAAGGCGAATTTATCTGTAAAGCCTGCGGAGAAAGCATTAACTATTATTCCGTAGGTATTGAAAATGCAAGAAAAGCCATGGCAGATATCATTGCAAGCCTTTCACAAAAAAACTTTGACTGTGCCGTTATCGGAATGTCTGCGCTCAACGAAAGAGCCTCTGAGGAAGAAACCAACCGCTTCTGCAAAGGTATAATAAACAGCAAAAAAATCATTATGGATTCCGATTTATATGTTGCCCTCGAGGCAATGGACGAAAAAGCTGAATGTGCCGTTGTTATCAGCGGCACGGGCTCAATGGCTCTTTGCAGAGATGCCAAAGGAGTTATTTCCCATGCGGGAGGCTGGGGATATATTCTCGGTGACGAAGGAAGCGGATATTCAATCGGCCTTTCTGGAATAAAAGCCGCAATCCGTGCAGCAGAAGGCAGCGAAGAAAAAACCGCTCTTACCGAAGAATGCCTCAGATACTTTTCAATCGGAAATATATATGATCTGATAGATTTGTTTTATGACAAAACAGTCAGCAGAAAAACAACGGCTGCATTCGCAAAGAATGTTATTGCACTTGCAGAAAATGGAGATAAAACAGCGGATAGCATAATCAGAAGCGAAGCAAAGCTTCTGTCAGGCACAGTATGTGCTCTTCTTGAAAATGCAAGAAAAGATATATCCATTGGTCTTTGGGGTGGAATTTTTCAGTACAACCAATATTACCGTGATATTTTCACTTCTTATCTCAAAGAGAACGGTTTTCGTAATGTAAAGCTCATAAGCTTTACTCCCGAATCAGGTGCAGTCTTTGCATGCTACAAAGAAGAAAACATTGAAATCGTTGACAGCATTAAGAATAACATGATTAATACATACAGGAGTCAGTCTGTGTAAAGTTATATAGCTTTACATCAAATAATATAAATGAAACATAAAAATCTTGCGTTGACCGCAATAATGGCGGCAGTTCTCTGCGTGTTTTCGCCGATTTCTCTGCCGCTGGGTGCAATTCCCGTTTCTCTTTCAACTCTCGCACTGTTTCTCATATCATGTATCTCCCCTCCCGAGAGAAGCATTGCTGCCACAGTAATTTATATTCTCATCGGAGCTGTGGGAGCACCCGTTTTTTCGGGTTTTACGGGAGGATTTCAGCAGCTTGCAGGCTTAACGGGCGGATATATCATCGGATACATTCCGTGTTCATTTGCAGTTTCTTTTCTGATAAGCAGATTCGGAAAATGCAAAATAATATTTCCGCTGTCAATGCTTCTGGGCACTCTCATCTGTTACCTTTCCGGAACAGTATGGTATTCCTTGCAGACCCAAACAGCGTTTGCCCCGTCACTTGCGGTCTGTGTTTTACCGTTTATCGTCGGCGATGCAATCAAAATCGCCGCAGCATCAGCTATGGGAATCATTCTCAGAAAAAGACTGAATAAATTCATATAGGAGTGATATTATGGAAATCATCAGAAAAGAATATTCCGTTCCTTCAAAATCGGGCGTTGCAGATGTTTTTGCAAGATGCTGGATGCCTGCCGACGGAGCAAAGGCAATTTTTCAGATTGCACACGGCATGGCTGAGCACGGTGAACGCTACGAGGATTTCGCCGCTTATCTTTGTGAAAAAGGCTTTGCCGTTCTTGTTGATGACCATATCGGTCACGGAAAATCGGTTAAGTCTGACGATGACCTCGGCTACTTCGGTGAAAACGGAGGCTGGGATGCCTTCGTAGAAGACGAAAGAAGCCTCACCGAGCTTATAAAAGCCGAATTGCCCGGTCTTCCCATTGTATTCTTCGGCCACAGCATGGGTTCATTCATCGCAAGAGAATACATACGCCGTTACGGCAAAGACGAGAGAATCAAGGCAGCAATTTTCTGCGGAACGAGCGGAAAGAATCCTGCATCAGCAATTGCAATCACCATGGCAGGAGCAATTGCAAAGGCAAAGGGCAGCCGTCACAAAAGCAAATTCATTGATAAAATCGCTTTCGGCACATACAATAATAAAATCAAGGATGCGAAAACTTCGTTTGACTGGCTGAGCACTGATGCGGAAATCGTTGATAAATACATTGCTGATAAATACTGCGGCTATCTTTTCACGGCGGTCGGCTACAGAGACCTTTTCACCATTCTCGACCGTGTTTCGGGCAAAGACTGGTTTCTTGCAGTAAACAAAGACTTGCCCATTCTTCTCACTTCGGGTGAAGAAGATCCCGTAGGTCTTTACGGCAAGGGAGTAAAGCAGGTCTGCAATGACCTCAGGCTTGCCGGCAAAAAGGATGTGACCCTCAGGCTTTATCCCGGAATGCGTCACGAAATACTCAACGAGGCTGACCGCAAGCAGGTTTATGAGGATATTGCCGCATGGTCACTCGCAAAGCTCGGATAACGCAGTTATCTTTTCTGCAATTGTTTTAAATACGGGAGCACAGCTCAACGCACCCTCTCCGCCATCTTCCTTGAGAATTGCAACGGCATATTTCGGATTATCCGCAGGAAAATATCCCGCAAACCAAGCGTTATATATTTCTTCACCGTCCGCAGTTTTTCCCGTCTGAGCAGTTGCGGTTTTTCCTGCAACGGTAACAGCTTTACTTTTTGCCCTGCTTCCGCTTCCGTATTCAACAACCTTTTCAAGAAAGCCCTGCAGCTTTTCAGCTGTGGGGCTGTTTATTATTCTGCGTTTTTTTCCGTAACGGTAAATCCTTGTCATTTTTCCGTTTTTATCGGTTTCGCCCTCTATAAGATAGGGCTCAACATATTCTCCGTCACCTGCGATTGTTGCCATTATCGAACAAATCTGAACCGGAGTGGCAAGCAAAGAACCCTGACCGAATGAGATATTAGCTATTGCAGCCTTTGAATCAAGCTCATCGGCTGACGGCAGATTTCCGCCTGCAGAATCAACACCGTCTGAAAAACTTATTTTCTTTCCGAAACCGAATTTTTCCGCTGTTCCGATTATTTTTTCGGCACCCGTTTCTATGGCAAGAGCAATGAAATAAGTGTTGCAGGAATAAGCAACCGCCTCCTCCATATTAAGAACTCCGTGACCTTCCTTTTTATGGCAATGAAAAGTCACTCCGTTATATTCTGCACTGCCTTTGCAGTTATGTGTAAACTCCTTGCTTATTCCGCTTTCAAGTGCGGCAGCGGCAACAACAGGCTTGAAAACAGAGCCTACGCTGAACGGAAGAAACGCTCTGTTGATAAGCGGCGAACGCGGATCATCAAGACTTACTGCAATATTATTCTGATTATAAAGCGGGCGTGAAACACAGGCTCTTATTGCTCCGCTCTCTGTATCAATAACAACCGCCGCACCGCATTCAATATCCGCCGCATCGAGCACCGCCTCGGTTATCTGCTGGATATCTCGGTCTATTGTGAGCACAACTCCGTTTTTCGGCACCTCGTTACCCGAAACGCTTATGCCTTCTCCGAGCATAACTCTGCCCAATGCATTTGCATAAAAATGAAAACTGACGGTTGAATTATTCCGTGAAAGCAAATCATTATATGCCTTCTCGATTCCGCTTATCCCCTGCCCTGCGGAATCAAGACTGCCGATGATATGACATGCGGTAAAAGCAGCTGAATATCTTCTCGGTATTCTTACGGAAATAAGATTCTCACTCTCTGCCACATCCGTTTCAACCTTAACCGCAACAGGATTCCCTTTTGACATTTTCCGCATCACTGTTTCAAAAACATCGGGCATTACCTTTCCCTTCAGAGCTGCAAGGGTTTCGACGGACGGTTTTGCTGCAGCATAAATATCATATTCGGAATTTGTGAGAGGACGCATTTTGCAATCATAGACCGTTCCCCTGAGAGTTGCAACATCGAGCGTTTTTGATGATGCCGCACCTGAAGCCTGCATCACATCAGTTGACAAATCATAAAGCCTCACACCTACAGCCGAAAACATCAGAATTATCATTAAAAGCAAAACTGCCGCACGTTTTTTCAAAAAAATCAGCTCCCCGTGGTAGCATTCCACGGAGAGCAAGAATTAAACCTTTTCAATTTTCTTTTTTGAAGCAATAACAACGCCTGAAATAATCATAACCGCACCGATAACACCCATAGCCGTAATCGGCTCTTTGAGAAATATTCCTCCGGTAACAAGTGTTACAAAGGGGTTAATGTAGATATAATTATTTGTTGTTACAACGCCGAGAGCCGAAATAGCCTTGTTCCAAAAAACATAGCAGATTCCGCTGCCGATAACGCCGAGAAAGAGAATACAAAACAGCATATCAGGCTTTGAAAACACCTCAAAGGGCATTTTGTCGCCCTGAATAAGTGCAATCGGAAAAGCGGTGACAAAGCCGTAAAACATCAGCTTACGGGTCAGCATAACGCTGTTGAATTTATCAACACAGGTACGCAGAATAACCGAATATATTGCCCACGATACTGCCGCACCGAGCGAAAGAGCATCTCCTGCAGGGTTAAGCTTCAGCACAAACTGTCCATTAAAAACAACAAGAATTACGCCTGCAAACGCAACAATAAAACCGTATGCAATATTTTTGTTGAGTTTCTCGCCCTTTATGAAAAAATGAGCAAGCAATGCGGTTATTATCGGTGCACTTGCAACAATAATACTGACATTTGATGCAAGGGTATATTTCAGTGCCGTGTTTTCAGCTATAAAATAAACAGTACAACCGAAAACACCCATGGCAAGAAACAAAAGCTCGTCCTTCGCGGTTGTTTTATCGAATTTCGGGCGTATAAGCCACAAAACAACATATGCTATTGCAAATCTGCAGAGCATAATCTGAACAGGAGTAAGCTCACTGAGCAGCATTTTTGTTGTAATAAAAGTGCTGCCCCATACAGTTATAGTTATTAACGCAAGGATGTGACCCGTCAGCCTTTTATCTGAAATCAAACTTTTAAACATTGAAACGGAAGAGAACGACGTCGCCGTCTTTCATAACATATTCCTTGCCTTCACTTCTGACAAGACCCTTTTCCTTCGCTGCGGCAATTGAACCGAGCTCAACGAGATCCTCGTATGCAATAACCTCTGCTCTGATGAAACCTCTTTCAAAGTCGCTGTGAATCTTTCCTGCTGCCTGGGGAGCCTTTGTGCCTTTGGTTATTGTCCATGCTCTTACCTCGGGCTGACCTGCGGTGAGATAAGAAATAAGTCCGAGAAGTGCATAGCTCTTTTTAACGAGAAGGTCAAGTCCGCCCGACTCAACGCCGAGCTCTTCAAGGAACATTTCCTTTTCTTCGGGCTCAAGAGAAGCAATCTGGGCTTCAAGCTCTGCACAGATGGGAAGCACCTCGCTGCCCTCGCCCTCGGCAATGGCACAAACCTTTTTATAATGCTGATTGTTATCAAGACCGCCTGCAAAATCGCTTTCGCTCATATTACATGCATAAATAACGGGCTTTGCGGTAAGAAGTGCGATTTCGGAAAGCCATGCTTTTTCATTTTCATCGCATTCAAGATTTCTTGCGGGAATGTTATCCTCAAGCGCCTGCTGAAGTCTTTTGAGAAATTCAAGCTCTGCAGCAAGAGTCTTATCACCCTTCATTGCCTTGGTCACTCTGTCGATACGTCGTTCAACCATTTCGATATCGGAAAGAATAAGCTCAAGGTTGATTGTTTCAATGTCTCTTTCGGGATCAATTGTTGCATCAACATGAACAATGTCGTCATCCTCAAAGCAGCGGACAACATGAATAACCGCATCAACCTCACGGATATGAGAGAGGAATTTGTTTCCGAGACCCTCACCCTTTGATGCACCTCTTACAAGACCTGCAATATCAACAAATTCAATAAATGCGGGAGTAATTTTTACGGGATTATAAAGCTCTGCAAGCTTATCGAGTCTTTCATCGGGAACGGAAACAACGCCGACATTGGGCTCGATTGTGCAGAAAGCGTAGTTTGCAGACTGTGCACCTGCGTTTGTTATTGCGTTAAAAAGCGTACTCTTGCCGACATTGGGCAAGCCGACTATACCAAGCTTCATTTTTTCAGTTCCTTTCGGTATGTATTTAACCTGTAAAGTATAACAAAAATTCAGAAAAATTACAATACCAAAATTAAATTATTCCACCATAACCCCGGGCACAGAGCCGACAATTACCGTTTGTGCAACGCAGAATGAGGTTTCAACAGTTTTCGGAATCCTTCTGCCTGCAAGAGAAAGCATAACAGTTGTTTCAACATTGAGCATAACGCTGTGCTGAGTCTGGTTTATGCCTGCATCTTCAAATATGTTTTCAAAATCGGTATGTGTTGAAGAAGAAAAACCGACATCAATTTCAATATGCGGTCCCACGCCCGAAAAAAGAACGATTCCGCTTGCCGTGCCGAGAGATACGGGAATTTCCGTTTTGCTGTTTTCCTCAAACTCACGGTTAACGGCATTTGAAACCTCCGCTTTGAAAAGGTTCATTTTTACTATATCGGTTGTGATACCCGTTATTGCTCCGTCGGAATTATAGTTGATGCCTATAAGCTCTGAATATGCGGGTGCGGAGCTTGAAAGCAGCTTTTCGACGGCTGTATTGACTCTTTCGGATGAAACGGCATATGCTTCAACCGCTGCAAGCTCATAAACCGCAGGACGGAGTCTTGCATCAAGAAGCAAAACGGATATCAGAAATATAATAACAGAACATATAACAGCAAACACAACAGGATTTCTGCGGCGGTAAAACCGTCTGTATTTCACTTAAACCACCCCTATTTATTATATGCGGAGTTATGTCGTACCGCAGATATCTTTACAAAAATTTAACAGTATGATAATTACAAATATAAATTACCGAGATATATTTAGCACGGTGATAAAATGAAAAAGATTAAAATAATCAGCGGAATAATGTCGGCAATTTTTATTTTGCTTTCTTTAAGCATATTCATTACGGAAAGATACACCGACTACAGTTTTCTTGCAGGTAACATTGACGGAACTGACCTTAATATCATTTTTGCCGTTCTTTCGGCGGTTTGTCTTTTGATTTCGGCAACAACGGCAATTATATCAAAAAATGAAAAACACACGGTTCTTAATTCTGTTATAAGAATTATTTGCATATGCGTTATCTGCCTTTTTGCGGCAGTCACAACAACCGTCAACAGCGAACACAGATATTTTGAGTTTTCTTCACCTGACGGTGAATACACGGTTATTGCGAAAGAATGGTCATATCTTTTAGGCGGAGGCGTTGTCTTTTATGAGCGTGTAAATCCGCTGATTGTTGAAATAAAAGACAGTATTGGGATTGATGACGGCTATTGCGTGATAAGTGCCGGAGATTATTCCGTTGAATGGGAAGAAAACATTATGAAATTTACCGCAAGCAACGGAAACGGGCTTTATAAGACAATATACATAACGAATTAAATTTGAAAAGAGCTTCTTCACCGTTTGAGTGAAGAAGCTCTTTTTTTAATCTTCTATTGCCGCTTTGCGTGCATTGATTTTTCTGAAGATTTCGGTATCAAATTTGGGAGTGCGGTCGTAATAATAAAGACCGTTCTGTTCCTGCTCGATATCATAAAGCTGAGTGTAGCAGAAGCCGAACATTCTGTAGTTATCAAGAAGAGCATTGGTAAGACCTGCATATCTTTCGATAAGCTCTTCCTCTGTTTTGGGTGCGTTGCCGTAGCCCCATGCATCGCCTCTGTCGCCTCTTGACCACTGAAGTCCGCCGTATTCACTGACCCATGCACAGCCCTTACCCGAATACATCTGTCTGTCGGGGAAACGCTCATAAAAAATGCCTTCGGTCATAAGCTTATCGTAGTTTTCTTTGAAAACATTATAATCCTGCTCATAGTCGTGAACATCATAGATATCGGTGATTGTATGGAAATTACCGCTTGTATCAATGCAGGGACGGGTTTCATCCATATGCTTTGTTACTTTATAGATTGTTGAAATAACTTCGTCATACTGCTTTCTGCCGTTGATATCCCATGTTTCATTGAAGGGGCACCAGCCGATGATTGAGGGATGGTTGAAATCTCTTTCAACACATTCGCACCATTCGGGAAGCATTGCTGCAAGAGCACCCTTCTTTGACCAGTCAAGACCCCAGTTGCCGTATTCGCCCCATACAATGTAGCCGAGTCTGTCACAATGATAGAGGAATCTCGGTTCAAAAACCTTCTGATGAAGTCTGGCACCGTTGAAGCCGACCGCAATGGAAATTCTGACATCGTTTTCAAGTGCCTCGTCATTGGGTGCGGTGTAAATTCCGTCGGGATAAAAGCCCTGATCAAGAACAAGTCGCTGGAAAACGGACTTGCCGTTGATGAGGAATTTATAATCATCAAGCTTTATGTTGCGAAGTCCGAAATATGTTTTGATTTCATCGTCACCAAAGGTAAGAGTAAGGTCATAGAGTCTGCCGCAGCCGACCTCCCAGAGATGAATTTCGGAAAGGTCAATTTCTCCGCTGACTGTTGCAGCTGCAGTCTTTTCAAAGCTGCCCATGGGCTTTCCGTTGAAGGATGCTTCTGCGGTAAATTCGCCTTCACCCTCAACAACAGCGGTAATACCGAGTGTTCCGTTGATATAATCAGGGAAAAGCTTGAAGCTTTTTATATATGCCTCGGGAACAAATTCGAGCCACACGGTCTGCCAGATACCGGTTGTTCTTGTGTAGTCACAGCCTCGGGATTTAAGCTCCTCGCACTGCTTTCCTCTGGGCACAAGAGGATTTCTGACATCGTCAACCGCGTTTACGATAACGGTGTTTTCGCCCTCGGTGAGAAATTCGGTAACATCAAATTTAAATGAAGCATAGCCGCCCGTGTGGGTGCCTGCAAGCTTGCCGTTGATGTAAACCTTCGATTCATAATCAACCGCACCGAAATGCATAATAGCTCTGCCTTCAAGCTGAGCAGCGGTTATGTCAAAGCTTCTTCTGTACCACACGGCAGGAATAAAGTCTGTATATTCTATGCCTGAAAGCTTGCTTTCGGGGCAGAAGGGAACAATAATCTTCTTTTCCCATTCGGTTTTTTCAAGAATACCGGAAGCAAGCTTGCTGTTGCCGAAATCAAATTCAAAATCCCATTCACCGTTGAGGTTGAGCCAGTTTTTACGCTCACACTGGGGATCGGGATGTTCGGGTCTGGGTATGTTAATCATAATAAAAATCTCCTTTGGAATTTGTTTTATTCTTCAAAAAATTTATCCTCAATCATTGCAGCAAGGCAATGATATACGGGCAAAGTAAGCTCCTGCACCTTGAAGGTTTCGGATTCGGGAAGATTGATGCACACATCTGAAAATCTTCTGAGCGGGCTTATTCTCTCACCCGTTACGGATATAACCTTCACATCTGCCGCAATTGCGGTTTCTGCAGCAAAAATAACATTTGCCGAGTTGCCCGAGGTACTTAAACAAAGAAGCACATCTCCGCTTTTTGCATAGGCATAAACCTGCTGAGCAAAGACGAGAGAACTTTCTGCATCGTTTGAATATGCGGTCATAAGTGCCGTGTGTGCACAAAGAGAAATAACAGGAAGACCCTTCTGAAGATTGTTTGCGATATGTTTATCGCCGAATTTTGCCTTTTCAGCCTCCGAAAGAGGTCTTTTTTTGAGGAAGCCTTTTAAAAGCTCGCCTGCAAAATGGTCGCAGTCAGCAGCAGAGCCGCCGTTGCCGCAACAAAGAATCTTTCCGCCGTTTTCAAGGCATTCCGCCATAATTTCATATGACTTGTATATATCATCCGCACATGCGGAAAGAGCAGGATATCTTTCAATAAGCTCATTGAAAATTCTGTTATCCGTCATAAGCATTCCTCCGCATAGTCCTTTGCAACTCCGATTGCAGCAAAATCACCGATATCGTCACCGAGCATTGCAGGAACAATTTCGCAATGCTCCGCAGAAACAGCAAGTGCTTCTTTTTTTATTGTATCACGCATTGAATTTTCAAGCAAAAATCCCGAGCGCTGATAAATACTTCCGATAACAATTTTTTCGGGATTGAGAATATCAATAATAACCGAAAGACCGAGCCCGAGCTTTTCACCGCATCTGCGGTAAATGGCATTTGCAAGCTTATCGCCCTTGACAGCAGCCTCTGCGACGGTTTTTGCCGTTACATTATCTCTCGGAATAATCGTGTTTCCGTTATAAATTGAAAGCATCTGCTTTGCCATGGCGGCAATGCCCGAGCCGCTGCAGAAGCCTTCAAACGAGCCTGCTTTTCCGTAGGCAACGGGACCGTCGGCATCAAGCCTGATATGACCGACCTCACCTGCCGTTCCGCACGAGCCCGGATAGGGTCTGCCGTTGAGAATAAGCCCTGCACCCATGCCGGTGCCGAAGGTGAGAAAAACCATGTTTTCGGCACCCCTGCCCGCACCGAATTTCCATTCGGCAATGGCACATGCATCCGCATCATTTCTGACCTTGCAGGGAATACCGAGAGCATCGGTTATCATATCCGCAAGCGGAACATTATCCCAGTCAGGCAGATTGGGAGGCGACATGATTATTCCTTTGTTGCTGTCAAGAGGACCTCCGCAGCTTATTCCGCATGCAACAATATCCTCTGAAGCAATTCCGTTTCTGTGCATTATTTCACGGGCAGACGAAATAAGCTCCGCAATGATTTCAGAATATCCTCTTTCCGCATTTGTATCAAAGCGGATTTTATCCATGATGCAAACCGCATCGGTTTCACTGAGAACAACGGCACATTTTGTACCGCCTACATCCATGCCGAGATAATATTTCATAATTCACCGCCCGTGTCAATGTTTCCCTTATAATACAACAAATAATTTTTTTAGTCAATAATTACCTTGCAATGAAGCATAATAAATCCGAAAGGGTGATTTTTTGGCTGTTACGCTGATAAGAGCAACCATACTCTACATCACAATCATATTTCTCATGCGGCTTATGGGAAAAAGACAGATAGGCGAGCTGCAGCCGTCGGAGCTTGTTGTTACCATTCTGCTTTCGGAAATTGCATCAATCCCCATGCAGGATAACAGAGTACCCGTTCTGCATTCGATAGTTGCTCTTTTTGCACTCGTTGCATATGAAATTTTTTCATCCGTCATCGGACTCAAAAGCAATAAAATCCGCTCCGTAATTCAGGGGCATCCCGTTATTGTTATCCGCGATGGTAAAATAGATATGAAGGCTCTGAAAAAGCTGAGAATGTCGGTAAACGACCTGATGTCGTTGCTGCGTCAAAAGGATGTTTTTGATGTTTCGGTTGTTTCGTATGCAATTTTTGAAACCAACGGAAAAATCAGCGTGCTGCCGAAGCCCGAAAACCGCAATTCAACCGCCAAAGACCTCGGAATCATGCCTGCAGATGACGGTATGCCGTTTGCGGTTGTATGTGACGGAAAAATTGTTGAAGATGCCGTTGAGCAGTCGCAAATCGAACCCGATAAAATCAAGAAGTTCATTCTTTCAAGCAAAATTCCGCTTGATGAAATACTGATAATGACCGTCGGCAAGGACGGAATAATTTTTCTTGCAAGAAAGGATGCCGAAAATTGAAAAGAACAGCCGCAGCCGTCATTTTGCTTGCTTTTGCCGTTTTTCTTTCTCTGTGGTCGGGATATGTTTTCAGAAGAGAAATGAGCTCTCTTTTATATTCTGTTGAAGAAATAATCGACTGTGCCGAAACGGAAAATGATTTAATCCTGAATAAAAAAACCGGGGATTTGCTCCGCAAATGGGAGAAATCCTCGGTTATTCTTCACTCAATTGTCATGCATGAGGGAATGGATGTGCTTGAAGAAAATATAACCGCCCTGCCGATTATAATTGAACATTCCGACCGCGAAGAATTCAAGCTGAAATGCATAGAAGCAATAAATCAGATAGAAAACCTGCTCAATGCCGAGAAAATAAGTATTGAGAATATACTTTAATTTTCCAGAATTATTCATACTTGAGTTCTGTAAGACAAGACCTGATTTCTTCGGTATTTTCTGCACAAATATAGATACCGATCATTTCGACTATGCTGCTTGTCTTTTCCGCTTCTTCAAAAGTATTCACATCATTGCCGAGAGACAATGATGTTATTTCAAGAAAGGTTTCCGTGGTAACAAAGCAAATCTGCTCTTCAAGCATACCGGGCATAAGGTATTCATCCCTGAGCTTCTTTAAAAGCCCCTTTTCCGATACACCTGTCTGTGCAACGAGTGTCATATAAGCAGTTTCACCGAAAGTTAAACCGTCGGGAGTTTCTTCGGTGAGCACACAGATTTCAAGTTCAAGTTCTCCGCTCTGCTCTGTCGGAAAGTAAGCGATACCGTTTTTCATTTCTTCAAGTCCGAGGTGTGCGGCAAATTCCGGATCAACACCGTAAACGTAAATTGTTTCATCATTTGCAAATTTATTTGCTTCATTATTATAAACGGGAACAACTGAAATATCTTCTTCGGGGAATTCCGCACCAAGCTCTTTGCTTATGTTTTCAACATCAGCATATACAAGTTTTCCGGGATTCATCACTATTCCTGCCGATTCATCGGGAATCTCAAAGTTTGTTGACCTGCTGATAAAAACCGCATTATTGACAGCAGAGGTGCAGCTTGTAAGACAAACAGCAAGCATAAGCAGCAGAATAAGTGAAAGTGTTTTTTTGAGTTTGTTCATATTTTATGCCTCCTTTTTTCGGGGATTTTTCCCCTTTACACTTATAAGACGAACAAAAAGAACACTTGGTCTGAAATTTTTCATAAAAAATCTCCACCGGTTAACAGTGGAGATTCTTTCAATTATTCAACCGTAACAGTGCCGTCTTCAGCAACGGTAATTTTCATTCCGTCCTTGACGTAATCAAGGAATTCCTGACCGAGGCAGTCAACGGTTATCATGGGTTCATCTGCCCAGACAGCAGCAAGAACGGCACCTGCACATGCGAGAGAGTCAATGTGCTCCGAGAAAAGCATGCAGGTAGGATTTCTCTTCATTGCGTTTGCACAGTAGAGAACCATGCCGCCTGTTGTTGAACCGATGGTCTGAGGAAGGCAGAGTGCGGTATTTACCATGGGCTTGCCGTAAAGGTCAGCATTATTCTGGTCGCCGCATTTTGCTTCCTTATCGCCGAACTGAAGTGCGTTCTGGAAAGAGGCGAGAGTGTTGAAACCGCCGTGAGAAACAAGAGCTGAAGCTGTGCACTTACCTGCAACAACGGGACGTCCTTTGAACTGTTTCATCTTACTTTGCCTCCTTTGTGATGATATCGAGAATCTCTTCGCTTCTGTAATAGCGAGAGGTTGTGTATGTTCTGAGCTTGTTGGAGTTGGTGATAACGGGCATCTTCTTGCAAAGAGGATTATTCATATACATAAGCGGACAGATGTAGCTGAGAATAACGCCTGTTTCCTTAAGCTTTGCAGCATAGGGAGTTTTGTTGAAGGCTTCAACAACTGCGGGAGCAGCTGTGAATACGGTGGGGATTGAAACCTTCTTGAGGCCGTTCTTCTTAAGACCTGCAACAACATTATCGGTCCACTCAATAAGCTGAGCATGTGAAAGATGGGGGCAGCCAACGAAGCAGAGCTTGGGCTTTGCATTCTTATCTTTCCACATAACGGGATAGTTTGCCTGAACTCTTGCAAGCTCGGCATCGTCAACAACATAAACCTGAGCACCTTCGGCAATGAGGCTTTCGCCCGATTCAACTGCTTCGGGAGTGAGGTTTGCGATATGATAAAGACCGACTGCACCGTTTGATGCGGTTGCTGCACCGAAATCCTTGAGATATGCCTTGGTATCGCCGTTGAGCTCTGTGCCGATCCACTTATCAAGGCCCTTGATATAGGGAACATCTTCCATAACCTTCATACCGATTGCAGAGCCGAGAATCTGAGCTTCGGGCTTCTTTGTTGTTTTGACTTCAACAATCCATGTTGCCTTTCTGCCTTCATCGGTAACAAGTCCGAAATAAGGAACTCTGCCGACGATTGAGCCGAAAAGCTCGATGATGCCTGAGTTTCTGTTGCAGCGTGCACCGAGAACGGAGTTTGCATAAACAACAGCCGATGACTCTGCCCATGAAAGAACCTCGCCCTTCTTGGGAACATTGCCTACTTCGTCCATATAGCATGTGCAGGTATATGACTTATCATCAATAAGACCGAGCTTTGAAAGCTGTGCATCATAGCTGTCCTGCATGCTGTACATGAACTTGTTGAAAATGAGCTTCTGAAGGAAGTTTGCGGGAACCTTGGGATCGAGGGGCTTGGGGTCAACGGAGAACTTCTGCTGCGAGAGTGCACCGCCTGCGATAAGCTGATCCATAAGGTCATAAACAGGCTTCATAACCTTGAGACCGAAGCTTGTAACGAGATGACCCATCTTGCTTTCAACGGGAACCATCTTTGTTGCACCGAAGGCTTCACCGTAAAGAACAAGGGTTTTCATAACCTTTGCCATTGCCTCACCCTTTGAGCCGTTAAGTATATCCTGCTCTTCGGGAGTGAGAATCATTTTGTATTCCATAATGAACTTTCCTTTCATTATAATTTTTTTATTTTATTGTAACATTTTAAACATACTAAATCAACACTTTTTTGCAACATTTCAACATTTATTTTGTCAGATTCCTGATCCATTTTCTGCTTCTGAAGCGTGCAAGGCTCATTATGGTTTTAGGAAGATCCTCGCAAACATACATTGCAGCGATAAGATAAACAAAATCAACCTTAACAACCAGACCGAGAATGATAATAACGGGTACGCTTATCAGATAGAGTGACAGGCAGTCATAAACTATGCCGATTTTTGTATCGCCTCCTGCACGGAAGGTACCGACAATGAGCGTATACGGAATATTTCTCACCGGCAGCCATAAACAGTAAACAAGAATAAGATTTGAGGCAATATCAAAGGCTCCCTGAGTTTCAATATCAAGAAGCGACAGCAGAGGATTGCGTGCAAAGGCAAGCACGCTGCCCGTTATAACCCCGATTATCGGAGTCATAATAACGAATTTTTTTGCAAGCTTATATGCACCTTTTTCATCGCCCTCACCGATTGTTTTGCCGGTCATAATAGAGCACGCATGACAAATACCCACAAAGAAAACAAACGCAACCTGCTCGATCGAGCTGAAAATAGTGTAGCCTGCATATGCCTCGCTGCCCTGCCTTGCAAAAACCATTGAATAGATATTCGTTCCCATTGCCCACATCGCCTCATTAAAAACAACAGGCAGACAGACGAGCGAAAATCTTCTTATGAATGCTGAGTTGAGTTTGAAAAAATCTTTTATCGGATCGCCGAAAATCTGCTTTGAGGTACGCAGCACAACCATAAGAAGCACAGACTGAAACACGGTTGAAACAAGCGTTGCAAGTGCCGCACCTCTTATTCCGAGTGCGGGCATTCCGAGCTTTCCGTTAATGAGAATATAGTTGAGAGCCGTGTTGACAACAACCGCCGCAACAGAAGTGAAAAGAGGCTCATTTACTCTTTCGGTTGCTCTGAGAGCGGTACAGGTCACCTGATTGAATGCGCTGAAAATTCCCATGAAAGCAACAATCCGCATATACTGCGAAGCGGTATCAATAACCGCCTGCTCATCCGAGAAAACTCTGATAAGCAGATCGGGAATAAGGAACATCAGACAGTTGAAAACAACCGCAACACCCACGCCGAACACAAGGGCGTTTCCGTAAGATTTTTTTATGTTTTCTTTATCCTTCGCTCCCCAGAACTGGGCAATAAGAGCCGCCGAACCCGATGAAATTCCGAAATAAAACAGGTTCATAAGGAATATCCATCTTGACGAAACCCCTACGGATGATACAACAACATTACCCAGACGTGTTACCATTGCGGTATCTACAAGCTGAGCACAAGAAACGAGAAGCTGCTGCATTGCAATCGGAAGAGCAAGCCTCGCCATATTTTTAAAAAAATTCTTGTTCACTTTATTATTCTCCTGCCTCTTTTCAATCTTTTTCAGTATATCGCAAATAAAATAATTGTCAATCCCCTTCAAAAATTCTTTATTACTATTGATTTTTAAATAACAGTAAGCTATAATATCAATGAATAGGCAATTAAACAAAATTTTACAAGAAGGTGCTTTTTCTATGTCACAGTACAACGAATATTCAGGTGTTTATTCACTTCTTTTAACTCCCTTTAACTGGGACAGAACAATCGACTACAAATGCTATGAGGAATATGTTGCCTGGCAGGCTGCATTCAAGCCCCAGCATCTTTTCGCGGTCTGCGGTTCATCGGAAATGACCGAGCTCACTCAGGAAGAAAGAATCAAGTGCGCAGGTCTTGCAGTAAAGAATTCAGACGGCGTTCCCGTTTATGCAACAGCAAACCTCGAAAAAGAATTTGATGCTCAGGTTGAAGAGATGAAGATGCTTGAGCAGCAGGGCGTTTCGGGTCTTGTTTTTGTTACAAAGGGTATGTGCGATAAGCCTGACCATATGTATGAATATATGACTCAGCTCGCTTCACACACCGAGCTCCCCATCATCCTTTATGAGTTCCCCGGTCTCAGACCTCACCTTATGGATTCCGTAACCTACGGAAAGCTTGCTGCAACAGGCAAGTTCATGGGTATCAAGGATACCACCTGCAAAATGCCTGAAATCGAAGCAAAAATCGCTGTTCAGGGCGATTCAAACGTTCTTCAGGCAAACATTCCCTTCCTTTATGATGCATATCTCAAGGGTGCAAGAGGCGTTATCGCTACTCCCACCTCCTGCGGTGCAGGTCTTTTTGTAAAGATGTGGGATGAATTTGTAAACGGTGACCTTGAAGCTGCAAAAATCACTCATCAGCACATTATTTCGCTCGATAACTGCATTGATTCGGGCTTTTGTGCAAGTGCAAAATATCTTGTCGGTCTTCAGGGAATTGATATGAAATGGTTCACCAGAGGCTCACACGACCTCGGTCCCGCAAGAAAACGCTCAATTGAAGTCTGGTATGACTGGGCAAAGGCAGAAGGAATTCTTAAATAATTTTTTAAGGTGATTTTATGAAAAAACTTAAGGCGAATGTCTGTGCGGTAACGCATGCAGGCAGAATCCGTAAGGAAAACGAAGATAACTACGATTTAAACGGCAGAATGACGTCTACGGGCGACCTAAAAAAGGGCTCCGCCTTTGTTCAGAGCATGACCGAGCCCTTCCACCTTTCCGTTTGTGACGGCATGGGCGGAGAAAGCTACGGCGAGCTTGCTTCGGGCATTGCTGTTGAAACAATCGCAGCACATGCAGCCAATGTTTATGAAAGCGGCGAAGATTTCAGCTTTGCCATTTCAAATTGCCTTGACGATGCAAACAGCCGTATCTGTGCGGAAATCAACGCAAGAGGAAAACGCATGGGCACAACTCTTGCTGCAATGTATGCAATCAAAGGCAAGGTTATCTGCGTTAATATCGGTGACACCAGAGTTTATCACTATTCAAAAGGCATTCTTGAGCAGATAAGCTTTGACCATACTCACGCCCAGACCATCGTTGATGCGGGCGAGGTTTCAATGGATAACATCAGCCGCATTCCCGACGCAAAGCGTCTGACCCGTCATCTCGGCGTTTTTCCCGAGGAGGGCGGTCTTTCACCCAACATCAGCGTTATTGACGATGTAGATGACGGCGATATCATTCTTCTTTGCAGCGACGGTCTGACCGACATGCTCAGCGATGATGAAATCACCGCAATTCTCTCAACGGGCGAAAATGCTCAGGGTGTTGCAAGCAAGCTTGTTCGCAGAGCTCTCGAGGTTGGCGGCAAGGATAACATAACGGTTATGACGGCATTTATGAATGTTGAAGAAACCGCAATTTTTGCACCCATTGCAGCTGCGATGGTCGGCGACAGCGATGCAGATTATGAAGAAGAATACCGCAATTCCTTCGGTTCAAACGCTCCCGTTCCCGATAACGGAGAAGCAGTTTCACCCTATGCAAACGCTGATGCAAGAGCTTATTCAAAGCCCGTTGACAAGTCAAAGATAATGAAAATCGCAGGTGCGGTTATCGCAGTTGTGATTCTCGTTCTCGGCGGTGCTCTTGTTTTAAAGGGCGTTCTCGGTGATAAGGAGCCCGATGAGGATTCAACCTCATCAACCACATATGCTTTTGCAAACGCAACAACATATCCCGTATACTCTCCTCCCACAACAAGACCCATAACAACATGGGTATTCACCAGTGCCGAGGAAACAACCGAGGAATCAACAACCGAAGAGTCAACAACCCGTAAGCGTGTAACAACAACACGCAAAAAGAATAAGGTTACAACAACCAAGAGAAAAACAAACACAACCAAGAAGGCAAGCACCACCAAGAGACCTTCTTCATCAGCAGCAAAAACAACAGCTAAAGCTGAAACAACAAATAACTCTTCAGCAACAACCACCAGACCCGTAACAGAACCTATGGGCACAACTGCTCCCGCAACAACAAATCAGAGCAGCACCGCTTCAACAACAAATAATAACAACAGCAACACAACGGACACCTCTGATTTCTCGCGCAACTGGGTAACCGCACCTCCCACCACAAAAGGTCCTTCAACAACGAAGAACACCGCAGGAACAACATCCTCAGGCGGTCTCGGCGGAGTTATCGGCGGAATTCTCGGCGGCAACGGTAATGTCGGCGGCGTTGAATTCAGCAACGGTTACATTGTTACATAACACATAACAATACCCTTCGGCAACTTATGCCGAAGGGTATCTCTTTTTATTTGTTTTTTCTTTCAAGAAACTCATCATAAAGCTTCTGTTTCATTTCATCGGTATATTCATAGCACCAGAGATTGAATATTCCGTTGAAGTCCTCAAATGTTTCATCCGGATATATCTTCGTTTGCCCGAAAACATAGGGAAGCGGTATTTCTGCTGTGCCGTTTGATGCGATATGATATTCCTTTGCAAGCTCGATTGCAACTCTGTTTGCCTCCTGGCGGGGGTATTCCTCGTCAAATTTTATCTGCGTAACCGCAAAAAGAGCACAATCGGCATCCGCAAGACGGTAGAATCCGGGCGATGTGCCGGAATGACCGTGATGCGAAACCTGAACAACATCACACTTAAGATAATCTGCATATCGGCGAAGAATAACCTTATCGCTTTCTGCAGATGCATCTCCGGGGAAGAGCACCTTGCTGCCCTCCGCCGTCATCATAAGTGCGGTTGAAGTATTATTGAAATCCTGCATTGACTGCGGATAAACATCCTCATGTGTGCAGAGCACAACAAACTCAAGATTACGCACAAAAAAGTGCTGACCAGAGTGCAGGTTGATTTTCTTTATATCCTTGGCATCCCTCATAATACGCTCAAACTTATTCGTCATTGCGTAGTTGACTTCGCCCCAGTATCTGCTGTCACGGTGGTCGGCATCGGGGAAGTTATAATAAACCGCCTCAATATCTATTTCATCCCTGTGATACTCGATTATATCAAGAAACTTTGCAACATGATCCTCATGGCAATGCGAGAAAAACCAGCCCGCAACACGGGGCTTTCTGCCTCCGCTGTGCTTTCTGAGAAACTCAATTATGCGGATATCATCATTTACGGAATACATGTGAGCACTGTCGATAACAAAGAAGCTGCCGTCTTTGCATCTGACGGCATAAAACATTCCGCAGTCAATAAGGGTGTGGTCAACCTCAAACTGCCAGAGCGTTGTTTTTGCAATGCTTGCACAGCTCTCGGGCTTTGTGTTGTAAGCAGTTATATTCGGGTCTGCAATAACACGCATTGCCTTTTCGCTTTCGCAGAAATAAACATGAACAGTAACCGACGAGCGATAGGTTTTATGGTAATTACCGCAAAGATTATGCTCATCAAAAAGGATAAATCCCGAATTTTCAAGCAGACTGCACTGAAGGTCGTATTCTTCTTTGATGCACAAATCAAAAAGCAGCATTTCGCAGCCCTTCGAGCAGTCATATCTGCATGAAGGCTCTTTTTTTATCAAAGGAATAATTTCAAAAATATTTTTCATATAATCACCTGCTTCCGATTATATCACCATCCACCATCAAACTCAACCGCATTTTTGAATTTATTGTAAAACCCTGCATAAAATATTGAACATACATATGTAATATGATATTATATAATTACAAAAAGGAGGTGGGACGTTGAAAAGAATAATTTGTCTTCTGATTTGTGCTGCATTGATTTTATCCTGCGGCAGCACTGCCTTTGCCTCTGAAAAGAAAAGCGATAATCCTACCATTCTTATTTCAGGCTTTCTCTGCTCTCAGCTTTACCTTGACTACGGCACGGATAATGAAAAAAGCATATGGAAATCTGTTGCAGAAAGAGCTGCGGACTATTTTGGCAGCAATATCACGGGTACTGCAAAATCCGTTGCAAAGCTGATAATGGGTAAAACCGACGACTTCGGCAAGGAGCTCGGCAAGGGTGCGGAATACATTCTTGATGTTTTCCGCTGCAACGCTGACGGAAGCTCCGCATATAATCTGAAGCATTATCCCAACAATCCCGAAACCTCAAATCTTGAATATATGTATAAAAACGGTCTTGAACAGAGGCTTTATGAAAAAAACTTCTGCAGATATCTTTCAGAGCAGACAGACCCGGGCAGAGTTTACTGCTTTCAATATGACTCAAGGCTCGATGCAATAACGGTTGCAAAAGAGCTCCGCGATTTCATAAATGCCGTTAAAGAATACAACAACTCCGAAAAAGTCAATATTTTTGCGTTAAGCTTCGGCGGTCTGATAACCTCAACCTACCTCACGCTTTATGAAAACGAAAATTCTGTTGAAAAAGTTGTTATGAGTGTTCCTGCAATCGGCGGCACTAACATTCCCGACCGTCTTTTCAGGGGTACTATAGCTCTCCCTGCGGAAGACATTGTTATGTTTTTTGAAACTGTTTTTGAAGGCGAAGCAAACCTTGCAAGAATATTTGAAGGCGACGAAACCGACAGCCTGAACCGTATTTTATCAAGCTCTGCATACGGATTCCGAAATGCACTTCTTCATTGGGGCAGCATCTGGTCACTTTGCTCGGCAGACCTTTATGAGAATCTGAAAAACGATTATCTTGACCCCGAAAAAAATGCTGCAATAATAAAAAACAACGATTTGCTCCATTATGAAATCAAGCCTCAGTTCAAATCCGTCTATAACAGACTTATCGAAAAAGGCGGGTCTGTTTCGATTATATGTGCAACGGGCAGCGGACTTGTTGCGGGAGGAAATTATAACGGAGATGTTATCCTGCCTGCCGAAAAGGTCAGCGGTGCGGCATGTGCACCTGCAGGCAAAAGATTTTCAGACGGCTATGAAGGCAAAAAAACCTCATGCTCCGACTCATCGCATAATCACATCTCCCCTTCCAGAGAAATTGATGCAACATGTGCATATCTCCCTGAAAACACATGGTTTGTTGAGGGTCAGTATCACGGACAGTATTTTTACGAGGAATATACACGTTCTCTTGTAACAAAGCTTCTGTTCACGGACGAGATAAAAGATGTTCATTCAAGCAAGGCATTTCCTCAGTTTGAATATTCAAACAACCGCTATAAAAATCTTCACGCGGGATTTGATGCAAGCCCTTCGGGATATCTGACAACGGATGACAGCAGACTTATTATAAAAAATCTTTCCGAAGAAAATTATATCAGGCTCCTTGCCGTCAAAACCTACGGAGCGGATCTTGACTTTGATATTTCGGGAAGCGGAATTCTGGAGCCGGGCGAAGAGATATCGCTGAGCTTTGAAGGAATAATCCCCGAAAAATCCGGAACAGCCGCACAGATAACAATAAGCTATGCGGAAATAGGTTCTCTCAATCTTCTCAACATCTCCGATTTTTCCATAACCGTTAATAACGGAGCTTTTCCCGCTTACGAAAATACTCTTACTTCCTCAGAATTCGTAACCGATTTCAGAAATGCGGTTTCCGACTCTTTTTATAATCTGCTTTCAAGGCTTTCGCTCAGACAAAGCATCGAATGCATCTATAATTCAATAACAGAACTTATATAATGACGAAGGGTCCGGCTCATCTGTATGAGTCAGACCCTTTATTATTATTCATATTTAGCTCTTTCGCCGCCGATATATTTTGCCCTTGTTTTAGCAGCTGAAACGGTTGCTTCTCCGATTTTCTTTGTTTCAAGTCTGAGGGGAACTGCAACCCTTTTAAGATGCATTCCGATAAGCGTTGTGCCGATATCAATTCCCGCATCAGCTCTTATTTCTTCAACCGCAACGGGATTTTTCATTGTGTGCCATGCCGCGGTCGCAAACGAGCCGCCTGCACGGGGATGAGGAACAACGCAGACTTGCTCAAGTCCGAGTGCATCAGCCTTTTCCTTTTCGATAATAATTGCTCTGTTAAGATGCTCACAGCATTGAGCGGCAACATATATTCCTTTCGCGGAAAGCACGCTGCATATGCCGTTAAAAATCTCCTGAGCGGTTTCAACAGTCCCGCTTGTTCCGATTTTTTCACCGATAACCTCGCTGGTCGAGCAGCCGACAACAACGACATCGCCGCATTTAAGCTCCGCTTTCTCAACAAGCTCAAGTGCCGCCGATTCAGACTGAGAATATATACTTTTCATATCAATTCACCTTATTTCAGAATATCAGAAATTGTTTTGCTTTTTTTAACGGCTGCTTCAAGTGCCTTTATAAGTGCAATTGCCGCTGCAGCACCGACAGCACCCTGAATCGCATTTCCCGGAACACTTGCAGCCGCGGAAACACCGTAGCCGAGAACAACCGCCTCATAGCCGAAATATCCGAGCACCATAACAGTTTCTGCAGCGATTGCGGAAACAATTCTCGCAACGGCATCTGCCTTGCCCGAAAAAATCTTTTTCAAAGCGGCATAAATCAGATAAACCGCAACCGCCATGAGTGCTTTTATAACAAATGTTGCCGGTGCATACTGCATATATCCGGCAAGCATATCGGCAAGTGCCGAGCCGAGTCCCGCAGCAAAAGCTCCGTAAACAGGACCGAGCACAGCCCCCGCTGTAAGCACAAAGCAATCGCCGAGATTGATATATCCGCCCGTTGCGGGCATAGGTATCTGAACTATATATGTGGCAACACATATTATTGCGGAAAGGATAGCTGCTGAAACGAGACGGATCATCTTTTTGTTTTTCATTTCAAAAACCTCTTTTCTATACACTAAAGTATACTTTATCAGACCGATTTTTTCAAGGTGCGATATATTGTCTTTTTAAACAATAATTTATCTTGAAAATAAGATTATTATGTGATATAAAATAGTTATATCCTTATACACTGCAGGAGGTAGAAATGAACATTCCGTCATATCACAAAGATTTGGGCAGCCTTCATGTCGGCTGCGAAGCTCCGAGAGCATATTATATTCCTTATCACAGCGAAGAAGCCGCACTTGCAGGCAACAGAGAAAAATCAGCCTTTTATACTTCTCTTTGCGGTGAATGGAATTTTAAATTCTATAATTCGTTTGAGGACATTACAGATGACTTTCTCAAAGAAAAGCTTACAGATACAATAGCTGTTCCCTGCTGCTGGCAGACAGTTCTCGGAAAGGGCTACGATGTTCCGCTTTACAGCAATCTTTTTTACCCCTTCCCTCTTGATCCTCCCCATGTGCCCGACGAAAATCCCGCCGGTCACTACAGCAAAAAAATCATGCTTTCAAAGAAGGACAGCAAGCGTTATTTCATAAATTTTGAAGGCGTTTCGTCGTGCTTCTATCTTTTTATTAACGGTGAATTTGCAGCATACAGCCAGGTCAGCCACAATACAACCGAGGTTGATATTACAGATAAGCTTACTGACGGCGAAAATGCCATTGACGTTGTTGTTGTGAAATGGTGTGACGGCAGCTACCTCGAAGACCAGGATATGTTCCGCCTTTCGGGTATATTCAGAGAGGTTTACATTCTTGAAAGAGAAAAGAACTGCGCAATCGACATTCGTATTGCTTCCGAGCTTGACGACGACCTTGAGTCGGGCGACCTTTACATAAAAGAATTCTCGTGGGAAGGTAACGAACCCGAAGCAAGCTATAAAGTTATTGCTCCTTCGGGTGAAACCGTTTTTGAAGGTACGGACCTTGACATCACGATTGATAATCCCGTTCTCTGGAGCAGCGAAAGCCCTCAGCTTTACACCATTCTTGTTTATTGCGGAAACGAAATTATCCCGTTTAAAACAGGATTCAAAAAGATTGAATTCAGAGGCAATGTTGCCTATGTCAACAATCAGCCGATTAAGCTTTACGGCGTCAACCGCCACGATTCCAACCCGGAAACCGGCTATTACTGCGATATGGAGCACATGCTCCGTGACATTCACATCATAAAGCAGGGCAACTGCAACACCGTGCGTACCTCGCACTATCCCAATGACCCCCGTTTTCTTGAGCTTTGCGACGAATACGGTCTGATGGTTGTTGACGAAGCGGATATCGAAACTCACGGCATGGGCTTTGAATACCGTGACACATGGGATTGGATGCGTTGGTCAAAGCTTTCTACCGATGATGAGTGGGAGCCCGCATATGTTGACAGAGCAGAGCGTCTTTATGAGCGTGACAAAAACCATGTCTGCGTTATCATGTGGTCTCTCGGCAATGAATCAGGCTGCGGCAAAAACCACAGAGCAATGGGCAAATTCATCAAAGAACGTGACCCTGAAGCCATTATTCATTACGAAAATGCTCACCTTGAATTCAAGGCTGTTCCCATAGGCGAAAACTACAGCGATATTTCTGATGTTGAAAGCCGCATGTATGCTTCTCTTGAATATACGGCGGAATATGCCGTAAACAAAAATTCAAAGAAGCCCTTCTATTTCTGCGAATTCTGCTGTTCTATGTCAACGGGCAATATTCATGCTCACTGCGATATTTTCAGAAAATATCCTGCAGTATGGGGCGGCTGCTTCTGGGAGCTTACCGACCACGGCGTTGCAGTCAACGGCGGAAAGGGCTTCCGTTACGGCGGCGACTTTGGCGACTATCCCAACAATGATGTTTGCTGCATTGATGGTGTTGTTTTCCCCGACAGAAAGCTCCGTCCCGGCTTTGCGGATATGAAGAAGGGCTATGAACCCTTTGAAGGCAGATATGCAGACGGCAAAGTCAGCATCTTTAACCGCAGATTCTTTGAAACACTTGATGATTTATATATCGAATGGAAGCTTGAGGTCAACGGTGAAAGCGTTATGAGCGGCAGAATTGACGATACCGCCATTGCTCCTCAGTCAGAAAAGGAATTCAAGCTCTTTGACAATGCACCAAAAAGCGACTGCTGCTATCTTACTCTCTTCTTCCGTGAAAAGAATGAAAGAAAATGGGCAGCCGCAGACTATGAGGTAGGCTTCCTTCAGTTTGACTTATCGGTTGAAACAGTCAAGGTTTCAAAATCTCTTTCCGCTCCCGCATTTGAAGACGGCAAAAGATTTGTTAAAATCGACTGCGGAAATATTATCTATACATTCGACAAGCCCTACGGCAGAATTTCATCCATTCTCTGCAACGGCAAAGAAATGCTCGCTCAACCCGTTCAGGTTGAAATCTGGAAATCGCACGGCTACAATCAGCTCGGCGATGCAGATGACAGACGCTCTGCCGCAATGCAGGCTGCAGTCCAGAAAACATATTCCGCAAATGTTACCGCTGAAGCAGACTGCGTAAAAATCACCTGCCCCGTTTCAATCGGCGGCCCTGCAGTTGTGCCCATTCTTAACGGAGGAATGACATTCAAATTCTATTCAGACGGTAAGGCTGAAATAGGTTTCGCTGGCGAATTCAGGCAGCTTCTTGCCGATATGAACATGCATCTGCCCCGCTTCGGCTTCCGTTTTGCACTCAAAGGCGGCTATGAAAATATGGAATACTTCGGCAAGGGACCCGAAGAAAGCTATGCAGACCGCCATCTCGGCTGCAGATACGGCAAATTCACAACAACCGTCACAGAGAATTTTGTGCCCTATATCAGACCGATTGAAAACGGCTCACACTACGGCACAAGATACGGCACAGTCAGAAACGACGAAGGTGCAGGCATGATTTTTGCTCCCGCCAGCGAAAAGGCATTCCAGTTCAACGCCTCACACTTCACTCCTCTGATGCTTGAGGAAACAAAGCACAATGACGAGCTTGTTCCTCTTGAGGATACAATAGTTTATACCGATTATAAATTCGACATCAGAGGCGGTCACGGAATTTATGACGAGCTTGAGCCCGAGCGTAAATGGGGATTTGAGCCATTTGAATTTTCTGTTGCATTCATGCCTTTTGACGGAGAAATCAATCCATTTGAATTTTAAATCATTAACCGGCAGAATTCTGCCGGTTATTTTTTTGCACAAAATGCAGATTTTGACTCTTCAAACAATCACAAAGTGCAATTTACTTTTAAAAAGAACCGATATATCATATAACTAAAGAAAAGCAATAAACTTTTCAGACCAAAAGGCTTTCCCGTTCGTCTTATAGTTGTGTAGAGTGAAATCAAAAAAACGTATAATTGAATATTGAAAACTGCGGCGAAAAGTGATAAAATAGAAATAAGGAAAGGAGGAATTTAATATGGAATTCAGCATGCTTATTTTCTGGGTTGTGATGCTTGTTATCCTGATAGTTGTTGAAGCAGTCACCGCACAGATGGTAACCATCTGGTTTGCTGCAGGTGCGGGTGCCGCACTTGTTTCCGAAATTCTCGGAGCAGAGGTGTGGCTGCAATGGATAATTTTTGTTGCAGTTTCCGCAATAACACTTATCGCAACACGTCCTCTTGTCAAAAAACTTACCCGGACAAAGGTTCAGCCTACCAACGCTGACCGCTGCATAGGACAGACCGCTGTTGTTGTTGAGGATATCGACAATGTTGACGGAAAAGGTCTTGTTCAGGTAGGAGGCATTACATGGACTGCACGCTCATCAGACGGCACGGTATTCAGAAAAAACGAGCAGGTTACCGTTGAAAAAATCGACGGTGTCAAGCTCATTGTAAAATCAAAATAAAAAACAAATGAATTCAGGAGGTATCATTCATGGAATTTATCATTCTCATCATTCTTGCACTCGTTATCATTGCGGTTGTTATTTTCAACATCAAAATCGTTCCGCAGTCAAAGGCTTATGTTATTGAACGTCTCGGTACTTACAGTGCAACATGGCAGACCGGACTTCATGTCAAAATTCCCTTCATTGAAAGAATCGCAAAACAGGTTTCTCTCAAGGAGCAGGTTGTTGACTTCCCGCCCCAGCCCGTTATCACAAAGGATAACGTTACCATGCAGATAGACACTATAGTCTTTTTCCAGATCACTGATCCCAAGCTTTTTGCTTACGGTGTTGAAAGACCTCTCACCGCTATTGAAAATCTGACTGCAACAACACTCAGAAATATCATCGGTGAAATGGAGCTTGACCATACACTCACCTCAAGAGATGTAATCAATGCAAAAATCAGAGGTATTCTTGACGAGGCAACCGATCCCTGGGGTATCAAGGTTAACAGAGTTGAGCTCAAGAACATTCTTCCTCCGAAGGAAATTCAGGATGCAATGGAAAAGCAGATGAAGGCTGAGCGTCAGCGCCGTGAGGCTATTCTTACCGCAGAAGGCGAAAAGGCAAGTAAAATTCTTGTTGCCGAAGGTCAGAAGGAAAGCAAGATTCTTGCAGCCGAAGCTGAAAAGCAGAGTGCAATTCTTGCTGCTGAAGCTATCAAGGAAGCAAAAATCCGTGAAGCCGAAGGTGAAGCGGAAGCTATCCTCAAGGTTGAGCAGGCAAGAGCAAAGGCTATCGAACTCATCAACGAAGCAGCACCCGGTCAGGGCTATCTCACAATGAAGAGCCTGGAAGCATTCGAAGCCGCTGCAGACGGTCAGGCAACAAAGCTTATCATTCCCAGCGATATTCAGGGACTTGCCGGTCTTGCCGCAAGTGCAAAAGAAATTATCAAATAACAAAACAAATTGAAAAACGAGGCTTGAGCGACATCGTTCAAGCCTCGTTTTTTGCTTTTTTCAAAAATTACGGGGTCTGCAGATTATTGCAACCGCCATAACCGCCGCCACAGCAATAACCGCTGTGGTTGCTACTGCTACCATTATTTTCTCCTCCTCTTATACCATTTAATAAGGTCTTGCCACAATCGCCATAACTGCAACTGCCGCTGCTGCGATGAGTACTGTTGCCACTACTGTTACCATTCTTTTATCCTCCTCTTTTTCTTTAAATTAAAATGTTCTGCAGATGATTGCCACTGCTGCTACTACTGCCACACAAATGATTGATGTTGTTACTACTGTTACCATTTTTCTTACCTCATTTTCAAAGTTTATTTTTTTCAGGTGGTGTTCCCTGTTGACATCTGTATAATAACGCAATTTTTTCATCTTTTGTGCGAAATGTAATTTTTGACATGTTTTTTGTAATTTTTGATATCAGGGTAAAAAAACAACCCCCTGCCGAAAGGCAAGGGGGATACATCAATTGGCGAATATCCGAATGTCAGAAAAATAAATTAGATTTTAAATGAATCAGCAGAAAGTTGTAACGATAAAATCGATTACCCATTTGATTGTGTTGATGATGAAGTTAATGATCTTAACAAAGATGCTCTCTTCAACGGGCTCATCTGTGCCGGTTGTGGGTTCATCTGTGCCGGTTGTGGGTTCGTCTGTACCTGTTACAGGCTCATCTGTGCCGGTTGCAGGTTCGTCGGGAGTTGCGGGAGTAGCGGGAGTTGCAGGAGTAGCAGGTGTTGCTACTGATGTTGAAAGATCTGCGATGCTTGCGCTGTCAACAGCTGAAGCAAAGAAGCAGCATACAGTTGAAATAATTACTACGAAAGCAATTATCTTGAGTGCCTTGTTTTTCATTGTTTGATTACCCTCCAAAGTCTGATTCATTCGTGGTATCTGCCAAGTTGTGTCTGATTGATGTGTTTTCCTCGTAAGGCTTACATTGCGAGAATGCAAGAAAAACGAAGAAGAGCGGAGTTGTTATCGGTTGCGTGATGTTGACAAGCGACTGTGCAAAAAATGCAACTATCGGAAGCAACATAGCCCTCTGAACTGCATTTTCGGATTTAATGCAGCTTTTAACGGCTGAAGCAACCAACATAATGTAGGTGAGCATTCCCCATAAACCAACGGTAATGAGATACTGAAGGATATCGTTATGAGCATTGTCGTAATGGAAGCCGAAAAGCTCATACATCTCTTCATTATATCTTGAAACCATCTCGTAAACGAGAGTTTCGGGGCCCGTTCCGATTAACTGTCTGTGCAAAGGAAGCTCCTTGAAAATCTCAATAAGCTTTGTCCAGCAAAAGCCTCTGCCGTTTGCCCATTTTTCGGTAAATCGGAGATAGATTGCGAATCTGCCGAGATCGGTTTCGGTGTCAAAGCATGTGAACCATACCACAAGTCCGATGCAGACGGTGACAACCGATATGACAGAAATTATTATAAACCTTCTGATTCCTTTATAGAATTTATCGGAGAAATCAAAAGAGTTTAATACAATAATGATAATTGCAGAAATTATGCTTCCTGCCGCAATAACCCACGGATTTGACATAATATCGTTTGCAATGGAGCTCGGATGCTCGGGGTCGCCGAAGGTTTTCCACACGAGATTGAAAATCCCCGCACTGATAAGAAAAGTGATGACGAGAACAAAAAATCTCTGAAATGTCTTTCTGCCCCTTGCTGTTAAAACAGCAAGCACAACGGCTGCAACGCCGATTCCGAGATATCCGCTGTCGCTTATGGCGGTCATAAGACCGATAAACGTTGCCGAAGAAACAAACAGCCAGAAAGCCGAGTTGATCTTCTTTTCCGAAAAGCAGAACATATACATTGCCAGCGGAAGGGCAAGGCATATAAAACTCGAATATATGTTGATATTTCCCGTAAAGGAAATAAATCTGACACTGTCAAGCTCGGAAAGACCTTCAAGAAAACCGAGAGGATCAAGCCCGATAAACTGAAGCATTCCGAATACAGCAGCAAAAGCTGCAACAGAACCGAAAAAGATGAATTCATATTCTCTTATGCGGTAGAATTTTGAAATATAGATATATGCAAACAGCATTGCTGTTATCATAAGCAGACCCATTCTTCTTCCGCCTGCACCGCTCAGGGTAAGAGCAACGCCGTAGGGGGATGAAAAGGATGATATGACTGCCACGAAAAAGAAAAGCATAAACGACACATCTGCCGACGAAAGCGAGCTGAGCCGCGGCTTGCTGAGCTTTGCGGGACTGTCGATATCATTGATTTTCAGAAGCAGACACACGGCAAGAAATACTGCCGAGGATACCGTAAAAAATATATATCTTGTTGCCGTGATATTGAAATACTTATCGTTTATTATCAGCGGAAAAATTGCCAGGAGAGCAAAAACGCCGTAAGAAGCGATTTTTTCCGCAGTCAAGAATTTGTTTTTTTTCATTTTTATTTCTCTCCGGCACTTTACTTAATCGGGAATTAAACACCGCTGTTATTCATAAACCAGAACAGTGCATAAATAAAACCTGCAAGAGCGGCAATTACACCCGCTGACATCAGAAATCTGAGCAAACGGTTGACAGGTCTGTTCCGCTCATGCGAATTCACGGAATTCTGTTCAACACTGGAGCTTTCAATATTGTTTATTGAACCGTTTTCCATGAAATTCTCCTCTTTACAGTACAGAAACAATAAGGTCGATAATCATTGCGAAAAATCCGAGAATTCCCTCCGATATTGAAACCAACAGATCGTAAAATCCTGAAAATGTGTTGCCTTCCGTGGCAGGCACGGTTTCGGTCTGCGGTGCTTCGGTTTCAACGGAAATACGGCTTTCCGTTACAGACGGGATTTCTTCCGTTGAAGTAACATCATTGCCGGGAATTGCCGTTTCTTCTTCGGATGTTGCCGGATATTCATCGGGCATCATAAGGTATTCAACTCTGATAACTTTAGGAACATAGTCGCTGTAGGCAATCCGCCTGACACCGACGCCGCACTGCCCGTCAACATTGCTTTCAAGAACGGAAAATCCTGCATCGTTCCAGTCAAGAATTATCAGTGAGTGGGTCGAAACGGTTACTCCGTCCGCCTTTATGTAACGCACTCTGATATGAGCACCGGGTTTTGTTTTGCTGATAAGTGCTTTGAAGCTCTCCTCGGTAACGCTTCCCTGAGGAATCGAACCGATATTGGTGCTTGTTTCCGAATCGGTTTCTCCTATTTCTCCGAAGCACTCATTATAAATGTACCGTGCAAAAGCGTAGCATTGAACCGACTTGAGCGGAACTCCGTTATGAAAAGCCTTACAGTTGCAACGGCTTTCGGTCTCCCAGCCGCAGACACCGGTACGGTGATCTGTGCAGCCTTCGCCGTTATCGGTAAAATAAGAACCGACGGGATATTCGGGTGTCGGAAGAATTTTTTCGCCGACTCTTGCAGTCAAAGCAAGTGAAGATAAATCTCCGTTGCCGTTTTCTGCGGTCCGGATGGCATCGGCAAGATTGGATTCGGTGCTTTTGCCAAGCCCGGAATTATATAAATAACAATCGTAATTGATTTGTTCATCTTCGGTGCCCTCATATGAGTTTTCGGCACAGGATGAATATTTTGAATGACTTTTATAACCTGATGACTTTTCCTTAAGCCAGTAAATTCCTTTTGCATCGGGAATAAAAGCCTTCATCTGCGGATTATTGTAAACAACAGTTTCGCATCCGGTTTCAAAGTCATGTCTGACAGCATCACAGCTTCTGAGAAAATACATTTCTTCTTCCGAAACGAAAAGATTGCTCAATCTGACTTCGCTCTCAAGAATGACTTCTCTTTCACCGTCAAGGGTAGTTTTAACAATATCTGAACCGCTGTCGGAAAAAGAAATATAATAAATATTTCTGCCGACAACATTGATATATGAAGCATTTTCTTCGCTGATAACACGCTTATTGCCGGAAGCAGCATTTTCAAGAGTGAGATATCCGCAGTTATCAGGATCTGAAAAAAGAATCATTCCGTCGGCATAGTCAGCTGCATAACCGCCGCTCAGCAAAACGCCGCTGAGGTTACCGAATCTGCCGTCAGGATCTTCGGCACTTGTTTTTGAAGCCGCCAGAGCAACGGTGCCGATTCCGATGAATAACACAAGTGCAATTATCAATGCATGGAGCTTTTTGTTAAACATCCATTCTTCTCCATATTAAGAAATATTTTACGATAATTATACAACATATAGTAGTATAAGTCAATGAAAAAAAGCCGTTTTTTTGTAACACTTAAAGATTTGTGAATATTATACAATACACAACAATATCTGTCAGTTTTTTTAAAATCACTTACAAAACTATCGGAATTCTTCAGAGGTTACGAAAGAAAAAATTCTCTGTTATGAACAAAATATTATTTTCGGAATTAGAGAAAATGCACAACAGAATAAACAGCTTTATCTCCCCGTTTCAGACACAAAATCGGGCTTATCCGTTCTTTCGAGCAAGTAATCAAGCGAGACCTGAAAATAATCAGCAAAGGCAATGAGTGTCTGATAATCCGCCTCTCGCAGACCGTTTTCATATCGGCTGATGCTGTTTTGATTCATGTTAAGGTCAAGAGCAAGCTTAAGCTGTGAAATGCCTCTGTCAACGCGGATTTCTTTTAATCTCATACTGTATCAACTCTCTTTTTCATCGAAAAATAATACCATGTCGGTATATTTATTATATCCCATTTTGGTATATTTTTCAAGACTTCTGTGCAAAATACTTGTTTTGCCTGAAAAAATTGTGCTGTATGAATATACAAACAGCCACACAAATTTTTGTTGAAAATATACACATCACAATTCACCTTTTTCTCTCAAATTGTTGCAACATACAATGTTTTTTATTTAATATTTATGATACCAATTTAATATTGACTTTGAGTGACGATTTCATTATAATATAAAGAACTTATAGTGCATAAGTATTTTTATTAAGGCATATTCCGTCAAAATATGCTGTTCAAAAAGGAGAAATCGGCATGAAAAAAATCACAATCACAGATGCAACGCTCAGAGAGTGTGCACGCAGGGGTGACATCGCCCTCAGCTTCAAAGAAAAAATCGAAATTGCAAAGCTTCTCGATAAGCTCAACATTGATGTTATTGAAGCTGCACCCGTCACAGACGAAAAAATTGACACCCTTGTTTTGCGCACTATAAGTCCCCTCCTAAAGAACAGCATTCTATCCTGCCCTGCAGGCTGCACGGTCGAAGAAGCAGACAGAGCAATGAAGTCAATCTCAGGCACAGCAAAGCCCAGACTTCTTGTTTCGCTCCCTGTTTCGGCAGTTCAGATGGAATATTTTTATCATAAGAAGCCCGCTCAGATGCTTGAACTTATCGCATCACTCACCGCACATTGCTCTTCAATCTGCAGCGATGTTGAGTTTTCGGCAGTTGATGCAACAAGAGCGGACAAGGCTTATCTTTTCGAAGCAATAAAAGCAGCAATTGTTAACGGTGCAAAAACCGTTACCCTTTGTGACACCGCAGGTGCATTTCTTCCCGATGAATTTGCCTCACTCATTTCTGAAATCCGTGAAGCAATTCCCGAGGCAAGAGATATCACTCTGAGTGCGGAATGCAGCGACGCACTTGACATGGCAAATGCATGCGTATTTTCATGCATTGAAGCAGGTGCAACCCAGATAAAAACCTGCATCGGCAGCAAGGAGCTTCCCAACCTTGAGCATGTTATGAAGGCTCTTCAGGTCAAAGGACACACTCTTGACGTAAGCTACGGTGTCAACGCAATGGCAATCAATCATTCCGCAAATCAGATTCTTTCAATGACCAGCGAAAGCGGAAAGGGTTCATTCTCATCGGGCACATCACGTTTTGCGGCAGAAAACAACGTTCTTCTTGATGATACCGCAGACATCACAAAGGTCAGCAAGGCGATTGTTTCGCTCGGCTATGAGCTTACGGAAGATGATACGGCAAAGGTTTTTGAAGCTTTCAAGAGCTTTTCAGGCAAAAAGCAGGTCGGCAGCAAAGAGCTTGATGCAATCATCGCAACGGTTGCACACCAGGTTCCTCCCACCTACAGACTTGAAAACTATGTTATAAATTCAGGAAACCATATTTCCTCAACCGCAAACATCGAGCTCGAAAAGGGCAGCAGAAGTCTCAAGGCGGTCGGCATGGGCGACGGTCCCATTGATGCCGCATTCCGCACTGTTGAGCAGATTATCGGTCACCACTATGAGCTTGACGATTTTCAGATTCAGTCAGTCACCGAAGGCAGAGAAGCGATGGGTGAAGCTCTCGTTAAGCTCCGCTCAAACGGCAGGCTCTATTCGGGCAAGGGACTTTCAACTGACATTATCGGTGCAAGTATAACTGCATATATCAATGCCCTCAACAAAATCGTTTATGAGGAGGGTAACGCATGAAACTCTCCTTTTCAACCAATGGCTGGCAGGACATGAGCTGGGCTGATTTCATAAGCACGGCAAATGACCTCGGCTTCAGCGGAATTGAAATTCACAATATCACAGACGAAAGATTTTCGGGTGCGGATGCCCCCTTCAACAAAGCAAACACCGCTGCAACTCTTCATAAGCTTGTTGAGAATTCTCTCACAATCCCCTGCATTGATACATACATCAACATTGCAGATGAAAGCAAGGCGGAGGAAGGCTTTGAAGAAATTGCAACCGCAATTGAAATTGCATCAAGAATCAGATGCCCCTATGTCAGAATCCATGCTTACGCAATGGGCGATAAGAAAGCTGAGGATGCAGCTGTCACCTCGCTCATCGGCAGACTTGTGAGCAAAGCTGAGCAGGATAATGTTACTCTTCTTGTTGAAACTGTAGGCATTTATGCCGACACATCAAGACTGCGTGACCTTCTCAACATCTTTGCATGTGATGCTCTTGCCGCTCTCTGGGATATCAACCATCCCTACAGGGATTTCGGCGAAGAGCCCGACACAACAATCACAAACCTCGGTGCATATATCAAGCATGTTCATGTCAAGGATTCCGAAATTGTTGACGGTGAGCTTAAATACAGACTTATCGGCGAAGGAAACCTTCCCCTCGGCACCATGCTGCGTGCACTTGATTCCGTTAACTATGACGGTTATCTTTCCTATGAATGTCAGCCCGAAAGCATTGAGGATTTCGGCATTGCGGAAATCGTATTCCCGCATTTTGTTAACGCAATAAGCAATTACGATAACAAGAAAAACAGCGAAGAGCTTCTTATGACAAACAGAAGCGGCTCCGGCAAATTTGTCTGGGAAAAATACAAGCTCATCAACAAGACCTTCTCTCAGGTGCTTGACACGATGGTTGAAAAATTTCCCGACCAGATTGCATACAAATACACAACTCTCGACTACACAAGAACATATTCACAGTTCCGTGACGATGTTGACAACTGTGCAAGAGCACTTATCGCTCTCGGCGTAAAGCCCGGTGATAAGGTTGCCGTGTGGCTCACAAACCTTCCCCAGTGGTTCATCACCTTCTGGGCTGCAACAAAAATCGGTGCGGTTCTTGTTACGGTCAACACCGCATATAAAATCCACGAAATTGAATATCTTCTCAGGCAGAGCGATACTCACACGCTTGTGACAATCGAATCCTGTCTTGATTCCAATTATGCTCAGCATATCGCAGAGCTTTGCCCCGAGCTTGAATTTGCAGTTCCCGGCAAGCCCCTTCACTGCAGAAGACTCCCCTTCCTTCGCAATGTTATCACTGTCGGATACCGTCAGAAAGGCTGTCTTACTTGGGAAGAAGCCCTGGATATGGCTGTAAGAGTTCCCATTGAAGAAGTCTATCGCAGAGCGGCGGCAGTTGACTGCCACGATGTTGCAAACATGCAGTATACTTCGGGCACAACCGGCTTCCCGAAAGGCGTTATGCTCACTCACTACAATATCGTCAACAACGGCAAGATTATCGGCGACAGAATGGATATGTCCACCGCTGACCGCATGATGATTCAGGTTCCGATGTTCCACTGCTTCGGCATGGTTCTTTCAATGACCAACATGATGACCCACGGCGGCACACTCTGCCCCCTGCCCTATTTCTCGGCAAAGTCATCACTTGCCTGCATCAATCAGGAGCATATCACCTGCTTCAACGGTGTTCCCACCATGTTTATCGCAATGTTCCAGCACGATGATTTTGCAACAACCGATTTCTCATATATGAGAACGGGTATTATGGCAGGTGCAAACTGTCCTCCCGACCTTATGAAAAAAGCTGCGGCTGAGATGAACATGACCGAAATCATCAGCGTTTACGGTCAAACAGAGGCATCACCGGGCTGCACAATGGGCGAGGTCAATGAATCGCTCGAAGACAGAACGGAAACCGTCGGCAGTGCATTCCCGAATGTTGAATGCAAGATTATCGACCCTGAAACCGGAGAGGACCTTCCCGATGGCGAAAACGGCGAGTTCGTTGCACGAGGCTATAACATAATGAAAGGTTATTATAAGATGCCCAAGGCAACGGAGGCAGCGATTGATAAGGACGGCTGGCTTCACAGCGGTGACATTGCCTGCAGAAGACCCGACGGCTATTATCTCATCACGGGCAGACTCAAGGATATGATTATCCGCGGCGGCGAAAACATCTATCCGAGAGAAATCGAAGAATTCATTTTCACTCACGATATGGTTCAGGATGTTCAGGTCATCGGCGTTCCCGACAAGAGATACGGCGAAGAAATTATGGCATGTATCATTCTCAAAGAAGGCTGCACCATGACTGAGGAAGAAATGAAGGACTACATCATGTCACACATGGCACGTCACAAAGTTCCCAGATACATTGAGTTTGTCAAGGACTTCCCCAAAAACGCGGCAGGCAAGATTCTTAAATACAAAATGAGAGAAGAGTTTTCTGAAAAACTCGGACTCACAAAATAAAAAAATACAAGCAAATTTACCGAAAGGGTGTTATAAATGTTAAATATCAAAATCGAGAGAACAACCTCTCCCAAGCAGAAGCCCGACGAAAACAATCTCGGCTTCGGTAAAATTTTCACTGACCACATGTTTGTTATGAACTACACCGAAGGTCAGGGCTGGCACGATCCCCGTATAGTTCCTTACGGCAATCTCAGCCTCTCCCCTGCATGTATGGTTTTCCACTATGGCCAGGAAATGTTTGAAGGCCTCAAGGCATATAAAGGTGCTGACGGCGAAGTCCGCCTTTTCAGACCCGAAATGAACGCAAAGAGAACAAACGACACCAACAAGCGTCTTTGCATCCCTGAGCTTCCCGTTGAGGATTTCGTTCAGGCTGTAAGCGAGATCGTAAGAGTTGACAAGGACTGGATCCCCTCAGCTCCCGGCACCTCGCTCTATATCCGTCCCTTCATCATCGCAACCGATGATTTCCTCGGCGTTGCTCCCTCAAAGACCTATCTCTTCATCGTTATCCTCTCCCCCTCGGGTGCTTACTATTCAAGCGGTCTTGCTCCCGTAGGCATCTGGATTGAAGATGACTATGTAAGAGCAGTCAAGGGCGGCATGGGCTTTGCAAAAACAGGCGGTAACTACGCTGCCAGCCTTGCAGCTCAGGTCAAGGCACACGATGACGGCTATTCACAGGTTCTCTGGCTTGACGGCGTTGAAAGAAAATACATTGAAGAAGTAGGTGCAATGAACATCTTCTTCAAGATCAACGGCACAATCGTTACTCCCATGCTCAACGGCAGCATTCTTCCCGGTATCACAAGAAATTCTGTTATCGAGCTCTGCAAGAGCTGGGGTCTTCCCGTTGAAGAAAGAAAGATTTCCGTTGAAGAGCTTCTTGAGGCTCAGAATAACGGCACTCTTGAAGAATGCTTCGGCACAGGCACAGCTGCAGTTATCTCACCCGTAGGCAAGCTCCGCTACAAGGATGACGTTATGACCATCAACGGCGGCGAAATCGGCGAAATCAGCCAGAAGCTCTATGACACCGTAACAGGTATCCAGGGCGGAACCTGCGAAGATAAATTCGGCTGGGTAACAGTTCTTTGATTATGAACAACAAAAGAATAACTCTTTTCGCAGGTCATTACGGCAGCGGAAAAACCAATATCTCTGTTAATTACGCACTCCGTCTCAAAGAAAAGCATGAAAATGTTGTTGTTGCGGACCTTGACATTGTAAATCCCTATTTCCGTTCAAAGGACAGCGAAAGCTTTCTTGAAGAAAGAGGAATTCACCTTATTTCTTCGGAATACGCAAATTCCAATGTCGATGTGCCCGCAATGCCGTCTGAGGCTTATGCAATTATAGATAACAAACAGACCGTTGCAGTTATTGATGTTGGCGGTGATGACAGAGGAGCTCTTGCAATGGGCAGATATGCACCTGCCATTCTTGAAGAAAACAATTACGAGATGCTTTTCGTTATCAACAAATACCGTCCGTTGACCCGTGACTGTGCATCAACCATTGCGGTTATGCATGAAATTGAAACTGCATGCTCAATGAAATTCACGGGAATTGTCAACAATTCCAATCTCGGAGACGAAACAGATGAAGAAACGGTTATGAATTCACTTTCATATGCCGAAGAGGTTTCGCAAGCAAGCGGCCTTCCGATAAAAATGACCGCCGTAAAAGAAGATCTTTACGATACACTCAAAAACAAAGTTGTCAACTGCTTCCCGATTAAGCTTTATGTCAGACAGTCGTGGGCTAAGGCAACACTTGATTAAGGAGAAAGAATTATGGCAAAAGTAACCTTTAATACCGACCTCTGCAAGGGCTGCGGCCTTTGCGTTGGTGCGTGCCCCAAAAAAATCGTGGCACTTCTCAAAGACGAAATAAATGCCAAGGGATATCATCCCGCAGGCATCACCGACCAGTCAGCCTGCATCGGATGTGCATTCTGTGCAACGATGTGCCCCGACTGCGTAATCACCGTTGAAAAGTAAGGAGAAAGAAAAATGGCTGAAAAAGTTTTGATGAAGGGTAACGAGGCTCTTGCAGAAGCTGCTATAATGGCAGGCTGCCGCCACTACTTCGGTTACCCCATAACACCGCAGACAGAAATCGCCGCATACATGGCAAAAAGAATGCCCGTTATCGGCGGAACATTCCTTCAGGCTGAAAGCGAGGTTGCCGCAATCAATATGATTTACGGTGCAGCTGCAGCCGGTAAAAGAGCAATGACATCAAGCTCAAGCCCCGGAATCGCCCTCAAGAGCGAAGGTATTTCATATCTTGCAGGCTCTGACCTTCCCGCACTTATCATCAATGTTCAGAGAGGCGGCCCCGGTCTCGGCGGCATCCAGCCCTCACAGTCCGACTACTTCCAGTCAACAAAGAGTGCAGGACACGGCGACTTCAAGCTCATCGTTCTTGCTCCCGCATCGGTTCAGGAAATGGTTGACCTTACCTTCAAAGGCTTCGATCTTGCCGATAAATACAGAATGCCCGCAATGCTCCTTTCAGACGGCACAATGGGTCAGATGATGGAGCCCGTATCACTCGAAATGGGCGAAGTAAAGGAATATGACAAATCCTCATGGGCTGCATGCGGCACAAAGTGCGAAAGAGAACACAATGTTGTCAACTCTCTCTTCATTCAGCCCGAAGAGCTTGAAAGATATAACTTTGAGCGTTATGAGCGTTATGCACAGATTGAAGCAAACGAAGTTATGTATGACGAATACAGAATGGAAGATGCTGAAATCTGCATTGTTGCCTACGGCGTTGCCGCAAGAGTTTCTCAGAACGCAATCGACAAGGCACGCGAAGCAGGCATCAAGGTTGGTATGATAAGACCCATCACCCTCTGGCCCTTCCCCAAAGCTGTTCTCAATGCCGCTGCCGATAAGGTCAAGGCATTCATCAGCGTTGAGCTTTCAATGGGTCAGATGATCGAAGATGTTGAGCTTGCAATCCGCTGCAAAAAGCCCGTTCTTCTCTGCAACAGAGTCGGCGGCATGATCCCCACAACAGAGGATGTTCTGGGCTCAATCAACAAAGCAAATTCCCTCGGAGGTGACAAATAATGATAGTTTTTGAAAAACCCAAGGCTCTTGCCGATGTACCTCTTCATTATTGCCCCGGCTGCACACACGGCATAATCCACCGTCTTGTTGCCGAGGTTATAGACGAACTTGGCATTGAAGGAAAAACAGTAGGCGTTGCACCCGTAGGATGCTCCGTTTTCGCATACAACTATTTCAACTGCGACATGATTGAGGCTGCTCACGGCAGAGCTCCCGCAGTTGCAACCGGCGTTAAGCGTTCACTCCCCGACAACATTGTTTTCACCTATCAGGGCGACGGTGACCTTGCCGCTATCGGTACTGCCGAAACAGTTCATTCGGCTGCAAGAGGCGAAAACATCACAATTATCTTTGTCAACAACGCAATTTACGGCATGACAGGCGGTCAGATGGCTCCCACCACTCTCCCCGGTCAGGTTACACAGACCTCACCCTACGGCAGAAATCCCGAGCAGGTAGGTCTTCCCGTAAAGGTCTGCGAGCTTCTTTCAAATGTTGACGGTGCAACCTATCTTGAAAGAGTTGCAGTCAACAATGTAAAGAATGTCAAAAACGCAAAGAAGGCTATCAAAAAGGCTTTCCAGAATCAGCTTGAGGGCAAGGGCTTCTCACTTGTTGAAGTTCTTTCAACCTGCCCCACAAACTGGGGTCTCAAGCCCGACAAGGCTCTTGAATGGCTTGAAGAAAACATGATTCCTTATTATCCCCTCGGTGTTTATAAGGATAAGACAGCCGAAAAGGAGGGCGAATAATCATGACACATGAAATTCTTCTTGCAGGCTTCGGCGGACAGGGTATCCTTTTCTCCGGCAAGTTCCTTGCATATGACGGACTTCTTGAAGAAAAAGAAGTCAGCTGGCTTCCCTCCTACGGTCCTGAAATGAGAGGCGGCACATGTAACTGCTCAATCATCCTCAGCGATACAAAAATCGGCTCACCCATCGTTTCAAATCCCAACGTTCTTGTTGCAATGAACCTTCCCTCACTCGATAAGTTTGAGGCTTCCGCAGTTCCCGGAGCAAAGATTTTTGTTGACAGCTCACTCATCGACCGCAAGGTTGAAAGAGACGATGTTGAGGTTTATTATATTCCCGCAACAAAGCTTGCATCTGACGAAAACCTTCCCGGTCTTGCAAACATGATTATGATCGGTCATGTTATTGCAAAGGCAGATGTCATGCCTTATGAAAATGTTGAAAAAACAATGAAAAAGCTCGTTCCCGCAAAGAAGGCAAACCTTATCGAGCTTAACATCAAGGCTGTTGAGCTCGGCTATAACTATTAATTATTAACGAACAGGAGACACCCACATGCTTGAATTAAAAGAAATCGGCCTGCGAGTTGCTTCCCTTCGAGAAACCTGCGGCATCACCGCTGCAGAAATGGCTGAAAAGCTTGAGATTTCGGAGGATAACTACAATGATTTTGAGCATGGCGAATATGATTTTGCCATCAGCACTCTCAACAACATCGCTCTTATCCTCGGTGTTGACATTCTTGACATCATCAGCGGAGAATCGCCCCGCCTTACTTCCTGCACGGTAGTAAAAAAAGGCAAGGGATTTGTTGTCAACAGAAACCCCGGCTATGAATTCTCACATCTCGCATATACATTCAGAAACAAAAAGGCAGAGCCCTTCCTTGTTACCATCGACCCCTCGGGTAATCCTCCCGTAATGGATGAGCACGAGGGTCAGGAATTTGATTATGTTCTTTCAGGAAGCCTTCATCTCTATATCGGAGACATCTGCTATGAGCTCAACGAAGGCGACAGTGCATATTTTGATTCCACAATTCCCCATGCTCACAAGAACGTGGGCGATACTCAGGCGCAGTTTATTGCACTTGTGTTAAAATAATAAGGAGTCGGAATAATGCCTATTTACGAAAAATTCATCGGCAGGTCAAGAGATTCTTTCGTTTCTCTCAAGGACTGCCAGGAAAACTTTAAAATTACATACGAGAACAGCTTCAACTATGCTTATGATGTTGTTGATGTTCTCGGAACCGAAAAGCCGGACAAGCTTGCTCTTCTTTATGTTTCAAACAAGCAGGAGGAGCTTCGCTTCACCTTCGGCGATATGAAGCGTCTTTCGGATAAGGCGGCAAACTATTTTGTTTCTCAGGGAATGAAGAAGGGCGACCCCGTTCTTCTTATTCTCAAGAGAAGCTACCTTTTCTGGGTTATCACCCTTGCACTCAACAAGATCGGTGCCATTATGGTGCCCGCTTCAAACATGCTCAAGGGCAAGGATTATGTTTACCGCTGTAACAAGGCGAAAATAAAATATGCAGTTATCACGGGCGATGACAACTGCACGGAATATTTCGATGACAGAAAAGACGAATACGAAACCATCGAAAAGAAATTCGTTACAAAGCATAAAAAAATCGACGGCTGGATTGATTTTGAGGAAGGCTTTGAAAAAGCAAGCGAGGATTGGACAAGACCCACGGGCGATGCCGCAACAACGGTTGACGACACAATGATTATCAACTTCTCCTCCGGCACAACGGGTTATCCCAAAATCATTGCTCACGACTTCAAATATCCCCTCGGTCACATTATGACGGGCGTTTTCTGGCACAGAGTTGTTGACGGAGGAATGCATTTCACCGTTTCCGATTCGGGATGGGCAAAATCGCTCTGGGGCAAATATTACGGTCAGTGGATGGGCGAAAGCGCCAACCTTGTTTATGATTTTGATAAATTCGACGGTGCAGATATTCTCTCAAAGCTCGAAAAATACAAGGTAACAACCTTCTGTGTTCCTCCCACCATGTATCGCCTCATGCTTCAGAATGATGTGAGTAAATATGATCTTTCAGCAATCACCCATTGCTGCACCGCAGGTGAAGCACTCAATGCGGATATTTTCAACAAATGGAAGGAAGCGACGGGTCTTGAAATTCACGAAGGCTTCGGCATGAGTGAAACTCCCGTCAGCATTTGCACTCTCTATCCGTGGACAAAGCCCGTACCCGGTGCAATCGGCTTCCCCGCACCCGGTCTTAAGGTTCATATTCTTGATGAAGACGGCAACCATTGCCAGAGAGGTACCATCGGTGAAATCTGCATAAAAGCAGAGTCTCCCGAAGCACACCCCTGCGGCGTTGTTGCAAGCTATAACTTCAGTGACGAAGACACCGCGGATGCATACAGAGGCGGATTTTTCCACACCGGCGACCTTGCATACAGAGATGAACAGGGCAGATTCGTTTATTTCGGCAGAAACGATGATGTTATCAAATCATCGGGCTACAGAATCGGACCCTTCGAGATTGAAAGCGTTATGCTTGAGCACCCCTCGGTGCTTGAGGTTGCTGTTACGGGCGTTCCTGACCCCGTCAGAGGCTTCGTTGTTAAGGCAACAGTTGTTCTCAGACCCGGCTTTGAAGGTTCACCCGAGCTTGTCAAGGAGCTTCAGGATTATGTCAAAACCAACACTGCTCCCTACAAATATCCCAGAATCATCGAATTTGTTGACGAGCTTCCCAAAACCTTCAGCGGCAAGGTCAGAAGAGTTGAAATCCGTCAGAATGACGCAAGTAAATAAAAAGTTAACCCGTCGGCTAAATCCGACGGGTTTTGTTTGTTTATTTCTGTATGTATTCACCCTGAAGCTGAGCTTTTGCAAGCTTTTCAACTTCATCGGCATCCTTTGCGTTTTCAACCGCATTGCGGACTGCTTCTCGTCTTGCGGCAAGCTCCTGATACATCTGATCTCTCTTCTTGCCGTTAAGGTCATAGAAGAACATCGGAACAACGCCGAGAGCACCGGTAATAATGGGAATACCCGTTCCCATTGCGAATATCCACCACTTTGTTGAATCAGCCTGAGTTCCTATCTGAAGGCCCTGAACATAGCCGATTTTATCCATGATGATGTTTTGTATCGAGCCCATGCAGATACCCTGAAGCTTCTTGACAAGACCCTTTGCAACGCCTGTCATCGCCTCTGCACGGTAACCGTTTTTCCATTCGCAATAGTCCATTGCTTCGTTATACATTTCGCTCGGAATAACGTTTCTGAGTCCGTAGCCGCACATTTCAAATACTTCTTCAACAGCAAGAAGCGGACACATTACCCATTTGTTTTTGTAAAGTCCGTTTTTCATGCCGCCGATTGAACCGATTGCAAAAACAACGAGCCAGCATGCATCAACCCACAGATCCTGCATAATCCAGAGTGCTTTCGTTGAGAATTTTTTCCGCATGGGAGCAACAAAAGCGTAGCTTATAGAAGAAACGGGTGATGCCGGTATGCCGACTATCGTCTGCAGAGTTGCCGAACCGAGAACGTCGATGAAATAATTGGTTCTGCTCTTGCTGACAGCAAAGCCTTCGAGGAACTCCGAAAGAGCGATAAGAAGAATCGGTTTGTTGGTTATGATAGCCTTCATACCCTGCATTACACTGGGTTTTTCAATGGTCTGCGATACTCTTTCCTGCGAAACAAGGAAGAAGTAGAATGACATTGCACACGAAAGTGCTGCAGTGCCGATACCGAAGCTCACAAAGAGCTTGGTGCGATCCCATTTGAGCACATTGTTATTAACAAGGTCAAGAAGCAGACCGAAAACAAGCTCGGGAATCTTTTCGCCGACAAGACCCGAAAGCAGCCTTGCCATTGTTATCAGACCCGTTCGTTCGATCGGGTCGGGAGTGATTGTTGCCATGAATCCGGTGCTCGCAATAGAGGTAAAGGTTCCGCCGGTTTCTGCAATAATTGAAAAAATACAGTAAAAAATCAGTTTCGGTATGTAGTCTGCGGAGGTATTCGGAAACAGTATCGGCAGGAACCAATACCACAATCCGAGTATCGCAAGGGGTATCTGACAAAGAATCATATAGGGCTTGAATTTACCCCATCTGGTTCTTGTTCTGTCAACAATAACACCTATGAAAGTATCATTGAAGGTATCCCAGAGGCCTGCGAAAAATGTGTAAATAGCAAGATAGTTGAAATCGAGCTTGACTATATCATAAATAAAACGGTCATTATATTTACCGATATTAAAGCTTCCCGCAACATCATTCAGAAGATAGCCGATTTTTTCGGCAGTGCCGACATAACGTCGGTTTCTAAGAAGCGGATTTTTGACGCCTTTTTCATAGTCAATAACTATTCCCTGGTTCTGTTCGTCAAAAGCAGCATTTGTTTTTTCTTCCACCCATTTTCCTCCTTTTTATTTCACCGTAAAACTATTTAGATAATAATAACATATATAATCAAAAAAATCAACAACATTTGTGCATGTTTGTTATAATTTGTTATAATCTTGACAACATATTTATTTTATGCTTTAATCACTACGGAGGGATTGCCATGAAATTTTCGATACCTGATATTGTATGTGCATATGATGCCTTTTATTTCAGGATTCATAAAAAAGAGCTTTCTTCAGAGCACAGATTGCCCGAAGGATTTACTGTTACTTATCATGCAGGAGCAATGCACACAAAGCCGAATACAGTTGAGTCCGTCCGTGCCGCACTGAGCAAAAATGCCGCTGTTGTTGAATTCGATGTCAGCTTCAGACCCGACGGCACTCCTGTTATCATTCACGATCCGGCACCGAAAATGAACGAAGGTGTTCTTCTTGAGGATGCACTCCGGGCAGTCGCGGAGCATCCGTTCTGCAAAATCAATCTCGATATCAAATCAACAAAAAATCTCGGTGCCGTAGATGAGCTTGTCAAAAAGCACGGTCTTTGGGAAAGAGTTTTTTATACGGGCGTTTTTGAAGACTGGGTCGATACGGTTAAAAGGAATTCAGACATCCCCTATTATCTCAATCACAATCTTTCCGACGATGAGGCAAACAATTTCGGGCTGTGGAACAGCCTTGCAGAGCGTACAAAAGAGCTCGGTGCGACAGGCATTAATTCAAACTACAAAAATGCAAGCTCGGATTTCTGCGATTTCATGCACTCCGCAGGACTTCTCGTTTCACTCTGGACTGTCAATAAGCCGCACGATATGGTCAGAGTTCTTTCATACTCACCTGACAACATAACAACCAAACGCCCGGCACTTCTTTTAAAGCTTCTTTAAAATTTTATCCCCCTTGATTTTTGAATTATGTCAAAAAAATCAAGGGGGATATTCATATATATTTCAGTTTACACCGAAAAGAAGCTCACCGTATGAGGGATAGGGCCAGTATTCTGCGGCGGTGATCTTTTCCGCCTCGTCAACATCCGCACGGATGCTTTCCATTGCGGGGATAATAACCGATTTAAAGCATTCCGCTTCGGCAACAACGCCGTGTGCGGTTTTTATTTTTGAAAGCTCATCTTCAAGAGCGTTAACCTTTCCGAAAACCGAAGCGGAAAGCTGTGAAAGCTTTGAAATAACACTTTCTTCATAAGAAATATCTGCATTGAAGCTCTTCTTCAGCTCCGCATTCCTGCAAAGCTTGCCCGAATATAAGCTGATTGCGGGAAGAATATCTCTGTTAACCATCTCAAGAAGAGTGAGAGCCTCTATATTGATTGTTTTACAATAGCTTTCGAGATAAATCTCGTGGCGTGCTTCAAGCTCCTCACGAGTGAAAACCTTGTGATCTTCAAAAAGCTTCACATTCTTTTCAGCAATAAGACAGGGAATGGCATCGGGCGTTGTCGGAAGATTGTAAAGTCCTCTTTTTTCTGCTTCCTTAACCCATTCGTCGTCATAACCGTTGCCGTTGAAAATTATTCTCTTATGGTCTTTGATTGTCTTTTTGATGAGAGAATGAAGTGCATCCTCAAAATTATCAACATTCTCAAGTCTGTCGGCATAGGATTTGAGCGACTCGGCAACAGCGGTGTTGAGAACAATATTGGCACTCGAAATTGATCTTGCGGAGCCGAGCATTCTGAATTCAAACTTGTTGCCCGTAAAAGCAAAGGGCGAGGTTCTGTTTCTGTCGGTTGTATCCTTGGGGAATCTCGGAAGAACATGAACGCCGACCTTCATCTGAACCTTTTCGTTAGCTTCATAGGCGGTATCATTTTCGATTGATTCAAGAATAGCATTGAGCTCGTCTCCGAGGAACATCGAAACTATTGCGGGAGGTGCTTCGCCTGCACCGAGACGGTGGTCATTGCCTGCACTTGCAACGGATGCTCTAAGAAGATCCTGATAATTGTCAACTGCTTTGATAACGGCACAAAGGAAAAGAAGAAACTGTGCGTTATCATATGGAGTTTCGCCGGGCTCGAGAAGATTCATTCCGTCACCCGTTGAAATTGACCAGTTATTGTGTTTACCGCTTCCGTTAACGCCTTCAAAGGGCTTTTCATGGAGCAGGCAAACCATATTATGCTTCTTTGCAACCTTCTGCATAATCTCCATTGTGAGCTGATTATGGTCGATTGCCATGTTTGTTGTTGAAAAAACGGGAGCAAGCTCATGCTGAGCAGGTGCGGCTTCGTTGTGCTCCGTTTTTGCAAGGATTCCGAGCTTCCAGAGCTCTTCATCAAGGTCTTTCATATATGCCGCAACACGGGGCTTGATTGAGCCGAAATAATGGTCGTCGAGCTCCTGACTCTTCGGAGGCTTTGTTCCGAAAAGAGTTCTTCCCGTGAAAACAAGGTCTTTTCTTTTATTATATAAATCGGCATCAACAAGAAAATATTCCTGCTCCGCACCGACGGTCGTTTTAACGCTCTTTGTTTCATCCTGACCGAAAAGACTGAGAATTCTCTTTGCCTGCTTGCCGATAGCCTCCATTGAACGCAGAAGAGGCGTTTTCATATCAAGAGCCTGTCCGCCGTATGAGCAGAAAACAGTGGGAATACAGAGCACGCCTTCTTTGATAAAAGCATATGATGTGGGATCCCATGCGGTATAGCCTCTCGCTTCAAAGGTTGTGCGGATACCGCCCGAAGGAAAGCTTGAAGCATCTGATTCGCCCTTGACAAGCTCCTTGCCTGAAAATTCCATAATAATGCTGCCGTCGCTGCAAGGAGAAATAAAGCTGTCATGCTTTTCGGCAGTAATGCCCGTCATGGGCTGGAACCAATGAGTATAATGAGTTGCGCCGTTTTCAACAGCCCAATCCTTCATAGCGTTTGCAACAACATTGGCAACAGCAATATCAAGACGCTTGCCGTCCTGAATAGTCTTTTTCATTGCCTTGTAGGTTTCTTTTGGCAGCCTCGACCTCATGGCTTTATCATCAAACACCATGCAGCCGAAATAATCGGGAACGCTTTTCATACTCATTCTCCTATATAATTTAAAATAACAGAATAAATATATTCCTTATTTTTTCTAAAGTCAAGTTTTTTCGGCGGCATAAAAACAGATTCTACAATCTATCTGTTTTTATGCCGCCGTTAAAAATGTTTTTGTAAAATTTAACGATTTCTTTTATATGACATAAGTTCTGTCAATATTTATAACAGTAAAATATTTCGGGTCAATCCGCTTCACACCTTTTTCAACCTCAGACCTGAATTCTTCCTCCGTAAGCTTTGAATTTCTCGGTAAGACCGCATCAAAAATAAGGTTGGTGTGGGTCGGACCTTCAACAATCCTGAAATCATGAATTGTTGAATTTTCACTTATACCGCAAACAATATCTGCAACCGCAGACTTCAGCCCGTGTGTGCGTTCATCATTGATAACGGGATCCATATGTATTGAAATTTCAATTCCGAGCTTCTCTGCAACATGGCGTTCAATGAGGTCAATGGTATCGTGAGAATGAAGTATATCAACATCTGCAGGCACCTCAGCGTGAAGAGAGCCGTAGATTTTTCCGTGGCCGTAGCTGTGAAGCACCATATCGTGAATTCCGATCACTCCGTCATAAGACAAAACCAGCTTTTCGAGCTGCTCAACAACATCTTTGTCGGGAGGCTCACCGAGAAGAGGTCCGAGAGTGCTTTTTATTATGTCAATACCCGCATAAATCACTACAAGGGCAACAACAATACCCATAACCGCATCAACGGGCCAATCGGTAAATTTCGAGGCAACAAGAGCAATAAGCGAGCAGGTTGTTGAGGCGATATCGCCGATACTGTCGGTAACAACGGCATCAACCGCAACCGAATTCATCAGCTTACCTACCTTTCGGTTAAAGAACGCAAGCCAGATTTTGGCAAGAATCGAAAAAACAAGCACTATTGCAGCAGGTACGCTGAAAATAACCGCTTCGGGATTTGTGAATTTATCAATTGAGGTTTTGATAAGCTCAACGCCCATAATAAGAATAAAAAACGCAAGTGTAAGAGCAGATATATATTCAACTCTGCCGTGACCGAAGGGGTGCTCATCATCGGCAGGCTTGCCTGAAATTTTAAATCCGACAAGGCTGATAATCGACGAAACCGCATCAAAAATATTGTTTGCACCGTCGGCAACGATCGAAACACTCTTTGTTATTGCACCGAATATCATCTTGAAAACAGAAAGTATGATATTGAGCACTATTCCGACAATGCCGCTGAGCATACCGAGACGCAGGCGGTCTTTTTCTCCGGGAATAACGGCAATTGCCGATGCTCCCTTTGATTTTTTGGCTTCACACTTCGCTGCTTTATATCCGTCTATAAATAGTCCAAGCAAAAAATCCGTCAAATCAATCACTCCTTGGTAATGTGAACATCAAGCTGACCATAGGGTATCGAAATACCGTTTTCATCAAAAGCAAGCTTGATTTCTTCCTGCATATAATAGAAAACATTCCAGTATTCATCCGCCGGGCACCAGATAAGGCAGGCAATGTTGACCGAGCTTGCCGCATGCTCTTTTACCGCAATGATGGGTTCGGGGTCTGTAAGGATAAGATTGTTTTTTTCAATGACCTTACGGATAACCTGCTTTGTTCTTGCAATATCCGCATCATAGGAAACAGAAAAAACAAGGTCAAGGCGGCGTCTGTCTTCGGCATTGTAGTTGATAATATTGTTTGATGTAATATAAGAGTTGGGAATAATAACCCTTTTGTTATCAACGGTTATGAGCACGGTATACATGATTTTGATTTCATGCACCTTGCCGCTGACATTGCCGACATCAATATAATCTCCGCTTTTGAACGGATGGTTCACGAGAATCTGAATGCCGCTGGCAAACTGACTGATGCTTGACTGAAGACCGATACCTGCGGTAACACCTGCGGCACCGAGAGCGGTCACAAAGGAATTGACATCAATTCCGAGGGTTGAAAATGCAGAAAGAACAAACACAAACTTAAGAATCAATGTAACAATCGTCCTGATAAACGAATGTATGGAAGGGTCAACACCCTTTGCCTGCATTCCCTTCACGACAAGTTTACCGATAAGATTTGAAGCTATAAAACCGACAACGATAATTGCCGCTGCGGCAACAATCTGAGGAATTTTGGAAATAACAAGGGCATATATTCCGTCAATATCCCCTTCTTTTATGAGCTGTGCGAGGTCGAGCGGATAGAATTTCATTTTTCTGTTTCTCCTTAGTGAAAAATTACATACACATTCTACTCTTTTTCAGACACTTTCGCAATAGCAAATATTAATTTCTTTGAAATGGTGTTGACAAACACGCATTAATAAACTATAATTGTGTCGGTGACATGGGCGATGGGCATATTATGCCTGTTCCTTTTCCCGAAATTGCCGGTGTGGCGAAATCGGCAGACGCAAGGGACTTAAAATCCCTCGGTGGCAACACCGTACCGGTTCAAGTCCGGTCACCGGCACCAGAATGCCTTTGCTTGCGCGTACAAGGGCATTAATTAATGAATAATGAATAATTTTTCGATATTTTAAAATACGGTTTACATATTTTCCAAGAGCATAAAAAACAATTGTGGTGTAGCCGCATTGCAAAATCTGAGGATTTTTATTCATTGTTCATTTTTGAAGATGTTCACGGCAGTCCCGTACTGCCGTGTTTTTTTATGCCTTGTGCCGTTTATCGTCAAAATACCCAAAACATCCACAAAATATTGTGTATTTTTTTCTCGATATTTTTATAATATAGCCTTTAAAATTTTCAGAAAATATAGTAGAATAAATACATATCTAATTAAGTATCGGAGGAAACACCCAATGCCTGATTATGCAGATTTCACAACAATCCCTTACGGCCAGCTCGGAATCCTTCCTCTTCCCGGATGTGAGGGCGTTGCAAAAAAAATTGACAGCTACCTTGTTAAATGGAGAAAAGAAAGAGACAGCGAGCATAAGCTCACTCTTCCGTTTGCAGGCTATGAAAAAGAATCCTACATCGTCAAGGCTTCCTTCCCCAGATTCGGAACAGGCGAAGGCAAGTGCGTAATCAACCAGACCGTCAGAGGCTTTGATATCTTTATTCTCTGCGACCCGTTCAACTACAGCGTTGAATATAAGATGTACGGAAAATATGTTCCCATGAGCCCCGACGACCATTATGCTAACCTCAAGAGAGCTATCAGTGCCATTGCGGGCAAGGCAAGAAGAATCAACGTTATCATGCCAATGCTCTATGAAGGCAGACAGCACAGACGCTCAAGCCGCGAATCTCTTGACTGTGCAGATATGCTGCGCGAGCTTTGCATCAACTACGGTGTTGAAAACATAATCACCTTCGATGCTCACGACCCCAGAGTTCACAACGCAATTCCCCAGAGCGGATTTGAAAATGTGCAGCCCGTTTATCAGATGATAAAGGCAATGTGCAAAAATATTCCCGACCTCAACATTGACAAAAAACACATGATGGTTATTTCTCCCGACGAAGGCGGTATGGGCAGATGCATTTATTTTGCAAATGTTCTCGGTCTTGAGCTCGGTATGTTCTACAAACGCCGCGATTACTCAGTTATCGTTGACGGCAGAAACCCCATCATAGCACACGAATTCCTCGGCACAAACATTGAAGGTAAAGACGTTATCATTATCGACGATATGATATCCTCGGGCGATTCGATGATTGAAGTTGCAACAAAGCTCAAGGAACTCAAGGCAAACAGAATCTTCATCTGCTCCTCCTTCGGTCTTTTCTGCAACGGTCTTGACACCTTTGATCAGGCATATGCCGACGGTCTTATTGATAAGGTATTTACAACCAACCTTATTTATTCAACCCCCGAGCTTCTTGCAAGAGATTGGTATGTCAGCGTTGACATGTCAAAATACTGCTCATATATCATCGACACACTCAACCACGACGAATCCATCAGCGGTCTTCTTGACCCCAAAGACAGAATCCACAATCTTCTTGATAAATACGGATTTGAAAGCCACAAATAAAAAATCACCGCCGAAGCCTCTTTCGGCGGTTTTTGTGTATATGAGGTAAAAATATGCAAAACAGAAAACTGAACTTCAGAAACGGCAACTTCAAAATCATGCAGATTGCCGATACTCAGGAAATTCCAGCCGTGTCACCCGACACAATAAAGCTTATCTGTGCAGCACTCGACAAAGAAAAGCCCGATCTTGTGGTATTTACCGGTGACCAGATAAAGGGATATTCTTCATTTTTTCTCAGCGAAAAAGGACGAAAAGCTGCCGCTGAAACAATAAAAGCTCTTATAAAGCCTCTTGAAGACAGAAACATACCCTTCACAATGACCTTCGGCAATCACGACGGTGAAGCCGCTCTTCGTAAAAATGAACAGTTTGAGCTTTATAAGCAGTCACCGGTTTTTGTATATTCGGATGAAATTCCCGAGGATGAAGAGGCAACCTTCTGCCTGAGCATTGACGACAAATTTCTCATTTATCTTTTTGATACCCATTCAAAGGATGCCGACGGCGGCTACAGCAACGTTACCCCCGAACAGCTTGAATGGTATCGCTCGGTGCGTGACAGCTACGAAAATCCCCTGCCTTCACTTGTTTTTCAGCACATACCCACCCCCGAATACTTTGATGTTATCAAAAAGGTTCCGAGATTCACAAAAAAATCCGTCAGAGCTTACGGCAACCATAAAAATGAATTTTATACTCTTGACCCCCACAACAGCGGACTTCGTGACTTTATGAAGGAATCCCCTGCTGCACCTTTTAAGAATCCCGGTCAGATTGATGCATTTCTTGAAAAGGGAGAGGTTCTCGGCATTTATGTCGGTCACGACCACAATAACAGCTTTGTTGCGGACTATAAAGGCATTGACCTCGGCTACACTCAAGGTGCAGGCTTCAATGTTTACGGACCCGGCTATGACAGAGGCGTAAGAGTTTTCAACATCAATGAAAACGGCAGTTACGAAACAAGAACACTCACCTTCGGCGAGCTTTGCGGAAAAAAAGTTAAAAATCTGCCGAAGTTTGCACTTTATACCTATGCACCCACAAGTGTTTCGCAGGTTGTGACAACCGTAAAAGAAGCTGCGGTTGTTGCGGCGGCGGTTGCAGGTGCGGTCGGAATTGTCAAGCTGTTAAAAAAGAAAAGGTAAAACAAAATCACCCCGAAACTCTGCGGTTTCGGGGTGTAATATTTTATTCAACTGCTTTGAAATACTTGACAAAGCTTTCGCCGTCTGCGTTTCTGAGGCTTGTGAAGGCAAGACCCGCATTCATAAGGAGTGCACCCGAATAAACCTCATCGGTATCATCATCGACATAATATTTATCGGGGTCAAGACCCTTAAGCTTTATGTAGAATGCTCTGTCGGGCGGTTCACGCATGATAACGCTCGTGAGAAGGGCTTCACTCTTATCCTCCGAAACAAATTCCCATGCAACTCTGTATGGATTTTCAAAGGGAGTGACAAGTCTGTAAAGGTCGCCGTAGTGAATAACATCATAATATTTATGATATTCCTTGACCTGGCGCTTGACGATTCTCTTATCCTCATCGGTAAACTTATTCGGGTCAAGCTCATATCCGAATGATCCCCAGAGAGCAACATTGCCCTTGGTATCGTAGCCCGTGCGTCTGCATGCCGAAACATGGGCACCCATGGTTGATGCAGGATAGCAAAGCGATGTGCCGAACTGAATTGTCAGGCGTTCGATGGGGTCTGTGTTGTCGCTCGTCCAGATCTGCGGTGAGAAATAAAGTGTACCGGGGTCAAAGCGTCCGCCGCCGCCCGAGCAGTTTTCGATAAGCATATCGGGGAAGGCTTTGGTGAGTCTGTCCATAACATCATATGTACCGAGCACGAAGCGGTGGAAAACCTCCTTCTGCTGCTCGGGAGGAAGAATTGCAGAGCCTACCTCGGTAAGGTTGCGGTTGAAATCCCATTTGAGATAATCGATTTCACAGCTCGAAAGCACCTTATACATTTCACCGAAAATATAGTCACGAACATCCTGCCTTGAATAGTCAAGAACATACTGGAAGCGTCCGATTGATTTTTCACGGTTGGGAACATGCAGACACCATTCGGGATGTGCTCTGTAAAGATTGCTGTCACGGGATATCATTTCGGGCTCATACCAGATGCCGAATTTTATGCCCGTAGCCTTGATTTTATTAACGAATTCCGCAAGAGTACCGCCGAGCTTTTCTTCATTAACCTGCCAGTCGCCCAGACCGCTTCTGTCGGAGTTTCTGTCGCCGAACCATCCGTCATCCATAACAAGCATTTCAATGCCGAGCTCCTTTGCTCTTTCCGCAAAGGTAACAAGCTGATCGCCCGTGAAATCCATGCCCGTTGCTTCCCAGTTATTGATGAGAAGGGGGCGTTTTATATCCTTCCATTTACCTCTGACAAGGTGCTTTCTGTAAAGGCGGTGGAAAATGCGGCTCATTTCGCCGATACCGTCGGGTGTGTAAACCATAACAACCTCGGGTGAGCAGAAATATTCGCCTGCCTTGAGCTGCCAGCCGAAGTTTTCGGGATTTATGCCCATAACAACTCTTGTTCCCGCATTCTGATTTACTTCAGCTTCAAAAACAAAGTTGCTGCTGTAAACAAAGTTAAAACCGTAAGCGTTTCCGTAGTCTTCGGTTGCTCCCTTATCAACAATAGCGGCAAACGGATTCTGATGATGGCTTGAGGATCCTCTCTTGCTTGAAACCATCTGTCTGCCGTGTGCAAGAGGTCTTCTTTCAAGAGCTCTTTCCTTGCCCCATCTGCCGTAAAGGCTGAGCATTTCATAATCGCTTGTGTGGAAATCAACGCAGGTGCTCATAACCTTTTCGATTTCAACGGTTTTATCTGAATTGTTGATAACCTTAACGCTTCTTGTCATAGCACCGAGCTTTTCAAAAACGGTATAGAAAAGAACGGTCTGAATGCCCGTTACGGCATCCTCGGTTAAGATTTCAAGGGTTGTTGCATCGGATTCATCCTCAACATAAAGTGCGGGAAGGCCCTCAATCGCAGGCTTGCCTGCATAGATTTTATGCGACACATAACGCATATCGGTTACGTTGTTGCCGTCGGCATTTCTGACTGCGATTGCCGAGGTTCTGAAATCACCTGCACCGTTGCCGGGATATTCAAAGGGATTTATATCAGGAGAAAAACGCCAGTCTTCAACATTTATATTGTTGGGGCTGAAGGATGCAAAGCCGCCCGTATAACGGAATTCCGAAAGATTGTAATCGGGAATTTTCGCACCGTAATAAAGATGAACAAGATAATTCTGTTCGTAAATTTCAAAAACATAGCTTGATGTGGCGGTATCAAGCTTGAAAATCTTTTTTTCGCTGTCAAAAATAATAGGCATTTCAGTTCTCCTTAATCATCTGATTAATCTTTTCTCTTGTTTCAAGAAGCCATTCGGTTTCGTGGGGATATTCCTTGAAGGTAAGGGGCTTGAAAAGATCTTTGTCAATGAATTCAATCACCTTTTCTCTGCCGATTTTGCTTTCAAGCAGCCTGAGTGCCGCCATATCCTGAAAACCGTCATACAAAACCTTGAGGCGGAGCGATTCAAGTGCCTTACCATCCTCCGAAGGATAAACAACAAATGAATCGCCCGACGGGAAGCCGCCGCCGGCATCGGTTACTTTGTAAGGGTCAATATCCCTGACGGAATACTGGGCATTATAGAAATTATAGCCCCAATGCAGAAAGCCCTTGACACCATATTTATAAAGAATTATACCAAGCACTCTGTTACGGAGCGAAGGCATTGACATAAATCTGTTGGGAACATATTTGTTACCCTGGGCACAGCAATAATATGTCCATAATTCAGGCACATTGCCGACAAATTTTTCTATATGGTCTTCGGAAGGAATGGGCTGCTTTACCGCACCCGTTTCATAAAATTCATAATCCGAAAGAGCATCAATAACCTTAAAGCCGGGGAAGATTTCATTAATCAGTGCGGCACGCTTCCTGTAGATTTCGAGATGCTTCATATTCGGCTCATCCGAAACATGGAAAAAGCATTTTTCCCTTATGCCTTCGCTGTCAATAACCTTTATGAGTTCAGAAGCAAACGCACGCAGGAATTTATCGTATTCCTTGCTGGAGGTTCTTGTTTTCCAGCCGAAAATCTTTTTGTCTCTGCCCTTGCTGTCAATTGCAACAATCTTAGGGGCATGCTTTGCACCCCATTGCGTGAACAGATGGCACATTTCAAAATACTCGATTCCGCACTCACGGCACATAGCAATCCATTTTCTGAGATTTCTGAAATCGAAATAATATTTTCCGCCCTGATGACGAACCTTCACGAGCTGAACGGTTCTTCTCTCTCCGCCTACTCTTGTGTCAAGGGGAATAGTAAAAAGCGGAGTAAGGATGCAGTTCATTCCGTGATCCGCAGCGGTTTTGACAAAGTTTCTGCAGATGCTCCAGAACGGCTCGCTGAACGGCTCAATATTATAATAATTGCAAAGAGAATCGCAATGGAACCAGTTGGTATAAATCAAATCCTGCTCCGGAAGCTGTGCATCAATAACTTCGATTTTTACGGTACCCTCCGCATCTTCATTTCCCGAGCGGATTTTAACGGAAAGAGTGCTCTCGCCTTTTTCGCCTTCGGGAGAAACCTCAATCCAGAAGCTGTACCACTTACCTGCCTTCACATCAACCTTTCCGTTTACCGGGGTGAGAACGTCGGGATAATCTCCCGATGTTTTGCGAAGATAAAGATCATCCGCATCATCATAGCAGGCATTGCCTACGGGAACATCCTTAACAAAATAAAGCTTTGATTTTTCTGCAAGGCTTCCCGTCAATTCAACGGCAGCTTCTCCGTTGTTTTCACAGCAGAATGCCGCCTGAAAAGATGAACGCTCATTTCTGAGCATGGAAAAACTCTTGTATTCCGGGGCGATGGGTTTTTCATCAGAAAAAACCTTTTCAAGTGAACTCAAAATTAAAAGCTCCATAATGTCACCTCTTTATTTCGACATTGATTTATCTTTTTCAACAGTTTTATCAACTGCGGTTATAACGGAATTTTCAAATCCCGTTTCTTTGAGGCTGCAGACGCCTTCGATTGTTGTGCCGCCGGGTGAGCATACATTTCTGATAAGCTCGCTTACCGAAAGCGGACTTTCAAGAAGCTGTTTTGCAGAGCCCAAAAGCATCTGTGCAGCAATATCCTGAGCGTTTTTTGCAGGGATACCGTACTTTATGCCTGCAGTTGCAAGTGCATCGGCAAACATATATGCAAATGCGGGAGCAGAGCCTGCAATTGCCGTAAATGCTGAAAAATATTTTTCATCAAGATCAATTACTCTTCCGAAACAAGAGCAAAGATCCATTGCGAATTCCTTTTCTGCATAAACAACCCGCTCGGAAGCACAAAGTGCAGTCATCGACTCGCCGACTGCAGCATTGATATTGGGCATAATGCGGATAACCTTGGCGTCGTAACCGAGATAGCTCTTTATTGTATCAACACTCGTGCCTGCTGCTGTTGAAATAACAACCGTATTATTGGAACGGATTTCTTCTTTTATTTCTGCGGCAAGTGACGCAAAATCCTTGGGCTTGACCGCCACGACAACATACTCACATTCCGCCGCAACCTCAACGGCATTTTCAGCAGGCACAACCGAAAGCTCTTCACAAAGCTCGCTGAGCTTTTCGTGGCTGAGGTCATAAATCATAATTTCATCTGCAGGTATCTCTTCCGATGCAACAACTCCGCGGAGGATTGAGCTTGCAAGATTACCCACACCAATAAAACCGAGTTTCATAAAATTTCACCTCTAAGAAAAACGGCACAAAGCATCATAGCATGCTCTGTGCCCTTGTTTTTTTGCGATATTAAAGCTGAGATGTGCAATGGGGGCATCTTGTTGCCTCGATTGCGATTTCGCTCTTGCAGAAGGGGCATTCCTTGGTTGTGGGAGCTGCAGGAGCTTCCTCTTCCTTCTTCGTCTTGTCTGCGATTGTGTTGATACCCTTGACAAGAAGGAAAACAACAAATGCCATGATAAGGAAGTTGAGAATTGCACTGATGAAATTACCGTAGCTGAGCACGGATGCACCTGCTGCCTGAGCAGCCTCGAGAGTTGCATATTCGCCGCCGTCAAGAGCGATAAACCAGTTTGCAAAGTCAACGCCCTTTGTTGCAAGGCTGATGACAGGCATTACCACATCGTCAACAAGCGACTTTACGATTGCCTGAAACGCACCGCCGACGATAACACCGACTGCAAGGTCAATAACATTGCCTCTCATAATAAACTTCTTGAATTCTGCTGAGAATCCTTTTGCTTTTGACATAATCAAAACCTCCGTTTACAGTTTACTTTATTAATTTACCAAATTTTTTCTTAAAGGTCAACACCTTCGAGGTCAAAATTCGGAATAAAACTTTCTTCTGCCGCTTCTCCGCTCTGAAAATAAACATTTTCAAAGCCGAGAGAAAGAATTTTTTTCTTAACTATTGAATATTCCCTTGCGGAAAGCCGTCTGTTTATCGGAGGCATTTCCTTTGCTTTTCCGAAAGGAACATACTGACGCATAACGCTGATATATGTATCCTCAGGCAAATTATCACGCACCCACGAAAAAACTCCGACTGCCTGAGAAATATTACCGGGCAAAACCATGTGACGGATAATAAGTCCGCTTTTTGCAATGCCGTTTTCATCGAGCTTAACCGTTCCGACCTGCCTTTGCATTTCGAGAACAGCAGCGGAAGCATATTCAAAATAATCCTCCGCCCCCGAATATTTCAGAGCAGGAGCAGAATCGTAATATTTAATATCAGGAAGATAAATATCAACCAAGCCGTCAAGCATTTTCAGAGTTTCAGTCTTTTCATAGCCCGATGAATTCCACACAACGGGAACGGGAGAATTATATTCTTCAAGCACCCTTGCAAGCATCGGTGCATAGTGGGTAGGAGTTACGAGATTAAGATTATTGACACCTTTTTCAATCAAAGCATCAAAAATCTTCATCAGCTGCGTACCGCTGACTTCTTTTCCGAAAGCATCATGGCTGAGTCCGTAATTCTGGCAGAAAACACAGCCGAGATTGCATCCCGAAAAAAAGACGGTTCCCGAGCCGTTTTCACCGCTCAGACACGGTTCCTCCCAGAAATGAGGAGCAGCTCTTGCAACTTTTATTTTCTCTCCGACACCGCAAAAGCCGTATGCTTCATTTCTGTCAGACATGCAGTTTCTCGGACACACCGAACATTTCACGGCGATTTCTCCTTTGTTTGCGATATTTTAATATATTATACAATAATATTTAACATTTGCAAGATATTTTTCGTTGCATTATTTTATATTATAGTGTATAATTAAAAAGATTATAATGGGAGGATTTTATTATGCTTCTTGCAATTGATATCGGCAACACCAACATAACAATGGGTGTTTACAATAAAGATGAGCTTGTTTTTGTTTCAAGACTTGCAACCGACCGCTACAAAACTCCCGACCAGTATGCGGTTGAATTCAAGCAGATTTTTTCGCTCTATGAAATGCCCTGCAACAGCTTTGAAGGGGCGGCAATCAGCAGCGTTGTGCCTGAGCTTTCGGGAGCAATGAGCTCTGCGGTTAAAAGGGTCACGGGCTGCAAGCCTATGCTTCTCGGCCCCGGAATAAAAACCGGCATGAACATATTGATTGATAATCCCGCTCAGCTCGGCGCCGACCTTCTTGCAGGCTGCATCGGTGCGGCGGCACTTTATCCGCTGCCCTGCCTTGTTATTGACCTCGGCACGGCAAGCAAGATAAGCGTTATTGATAAAAACGGTGCATTCTGCGGCTGCACAATCGCACCGGGCATCGGCATTTCGCTTGACGCACTTTCGGCAAGAACCTCACAGCTTCCCGCAATCAGTCTTAAAACTCCCGCAAGAGCAATCGGAAAAAATACGATTGACTCCATGCAGTCGGGAACCGTTTTCGGCTATGCCGCCATGATTGACGGCATGTGTGACAAGCTTGAGGAAGAGCTCGGCGAAAAAATCGAATCAAGAGTTGCTACCGGCGGTCTTGCAAAGGATCTTATCAAAAGCTGTAAGCAGGATATTATCTTCAACAGAGAGCTGATTCTTTACGGACTCAAGGTTCTTTATGAGAAGAATAAAAAATAAATAATTATTATTCGTCAAATTTTGCGTTGCATCCGTTTTACGGAGCAGCAGCAAGGAGGAATATATATGTCAAAATCATCCGCAAAAGCAGGAAAAATCCTGCGTCTTACCCAGCTTTCCGTGCTTGTTGCATTGTTGCTGATTTTCGGCTTCACAAGCATCGGTTACATCAAAATCGGCGTTATCGAAATAACGCTCAACATCATTCCTGTTGCGATAGGTGCAATTGTACTCGGTCCTTCTGCCGGGGCAGTATGCGGTGCAATCTTCGGTCTCACCAGCTTCTGGCAGGCTGTTTCGGGAATGAGTGCCTTCGGTGAGCTGCTCGTCAATGTCAGCCCCGTTCTGACCTTTATTCTCTGCTTTGTGCCGAGAATTCTTGAAGGCTGGCTTACGGGTCTTATCTTCAGAGGTCTTTCAAAAGTATGCAAAACCAATTCAATCCCCTGCACCGTTTCGGGTCTTGCATGTCCGCTTATCAACACTCTTCTTTTTGTTGGCGGATTCATTCTTCTTTTCGGTCAGACCGATGTTTTCGCAAACCTCTACGGTCAGTCTGCGGCAACAAACATAGTTGCATTCTTTGCATGGTTTGTAGGTCTTAACGGAGTTGTTGAAGCAATCGCAGGCTTCGTTATCGCATCCTCCGTTTCAAAAGCACTTCTTACAGCAAACAAGAAAATTCTTTAATATAAGGTGATTCAATGCCAATCAAAATAGCAAATGAGCTTCCCGCACACAAGTCGCTGGAATCCGAAAACATATTCGTTATGACTGAGGACAGAGCAATGTCGCAGGATATCCGTCCGCTCAACATTCTCATCCTTAACCTCATGCCCACAAAAATCGAAACGGAAACACAGATTTTAAGGCTTCTGAGCAATTCTCCGCTTCAGGTCGAGGTTGAGCTCCTTCAGGTCAAATCTCACAAGTCAAAAAACACATCCGAGGAGCACATGCTCAAATTCTACAAGACCTTTGATGAAATCTGCGAAAAGAAATATGACGGTCTTATTGTTACGGGTGCACCGGTTGAAAATCTTGAATTTGAAGAGGTTGACTACTGGGACGAGCTGTGCATGATTCTTGACTGGAGTCAGAAGAATGTTTACTCAACCTTCCATATCTGCTGGGGTGCCCAGGCAGCTCTTTACCATTATTACGGCATCCCCAAATATCCGCTTGAGGAAAAGCTTTTCGGAGTTTTCCCCCACAAATGTCTTGACACCTATCATCCCCTGATGAGAGGCATCGACGACACCTTCTATGTTCCTCATTCAAGACACACCGAAAACAGAAGAAGCGACATTGCACTTGTGAAGGATCTTCAGATTCTGTCTTATTCCGAGCAGGCAGGAGTGCATCTTCTTTCTGACATGGCATGCAGAAAGTTCTTCGCAACGGGTCATTCCGAATACGACAGAGAAACACTTGCAAAGGAATATTTCAGAGATGTCAACAAAGGGCTCCCCATAAAGGTTCCCTATAATTATTTCCCTGATAACGACCCGAACATGCTGCCTAAAATGTGCTGGAAGGGCACGGCAAACCTGCTTTTCACCAACTGGCTCAACTATTTTGTTTATCAGCAGACACCTTATGATCTGAGCACACTTTAATAAAATAAATTTACCTCAGGAAAAGCTACGCCGCTTTTTCTGAGGTAAGAAAATCAATTGAATTTCAAATAAACACACGCACACACGATCGCCGCATGAAGTGCGATTTCAAGAGGCAGACCTATCATAAATTTCTTGTGCTTTGTTTTGTGACGGATTGTTTTCATCGTTACATACATCGGCAAAGCACCGCCGAAAAGACCGAGAAGCATAAGCGTTGCTTCAGGCACACGCCATCCGCCTCTTTTGGCGGAAACTTTATCCGCAACGGTGACAATCACCGAAACAAGAGCCAGAACGGCAAGATAAATAATTACAAGACCGATCCACGGCATTTTAATCATTCCCCTTTAATATATTAGATTGAAAACACAATGAAAGGAAAAAAGAATGAAAAAGCTTATTCCTTTGATTTTAATTATAACGCTTCTTTTCACCTCATGTCAACTCAAAGGTGATTTCAGTATTCCCGAAGTAAGCGTTTCCGTTACGGAAGAACATGCATCCGTTCTTTTTACGGAGTATCTCTCCGTGACCGAAACGGTGACAAAGGAACACACGGCAGCAAACATAATAAACGCCGTTTCTTCATCAATCGCATCAACTCTTGCGGCAATCAGACCCGTAAAGCCGTCGCAGTCAAAAACTACCGTCGCTGCAACAGAAAGACAGACTGAGAAAACAACGGTAAAGCCAACCGCAAAGCCGACTGCAGTGCCAACAAAAGCAACAACCAAGGCGGCAACAAAGCCACAGACAACAGCCGCCCCGGTTACTCAGACCGAGCTCCGCGGTATATGGATTTCATGCTATGACCACATCTCCGCCGCAGGCAAAACAAGAGAACAATACAAGGCATCAACCGATACCATGTTCAGAAACATAAAGAATATGGGGCTTGATACGGCATTTGTTCATCTGCGTGCATTCTCGGATGCTTTCTATAAATCCGATATTTATCCCTATTCATCCTATATTGCAGGCACGGAAGGTGCAGACCTTCCGTTTGACCCGTTTGCGGTTATGCTTGAAAGTGCAAAGCAATACGGAATTTCCGTTCACGGCTGGATAAATCCTTTCAGGGTTTCAACAAAAAATGACCCGTCATTGCTCAGTGCAAATAATCCTGCCAAAGCAATTCTTGATGCAGGAAACGAAAACGGAGAAATCTGCATTCTTTCAAACGGAATTTACTATAATCCGTCATGCCCGTCAAATCACGGAAGAATTATTGACGGTGTCCGCGAAATCATAAGCAAATATAACATTGACGGAATACATATCGACGATTATTTTTATCCGTCAACCGATTCGTCAGTTGATAAAAAGCAATATTCTCAATATAAAGCCGAGGGCGGCACTCTCGGTCTTGCCGACTGGAGAAGAAGCTGCGTCAACGCTTTTGTTTCGGCACTTTATTCTGCGGTAAAATCCGCCGATTCAACGCTCACCGTCAGCATCAGTCCCGCAGGTCAGCTTGACAAAAACTATGATGAATATTATGCAGACTGCGAATTATGGCTCTCCCATGCAGGTTATGCTGACCTGATTATTCCGCAGATATATTTCGGCTTCGAGCATGAAACACTTGCATTCAGCTCACTTCTGAAGAAGTGGAGCAGTCTTCCGAGAGCGGCGGGAGTGGAGCTTGCATGCGGAATTGCAGCATATAAATGTGCAACAACAGATAAATTTGCAGGCACGGGCTCTTCGGAATGGAAAAACAAAACCGATATCCTTTCACGCCAGCTTAACGCAATCAGAGGCAATAAGAATTACGGCGGATTCGTTGTTTTTTCTTATCAGGACTTAAACAGAGCCGCATGCAAAACAGAAATAAACAATCTTAAAAATACCATTACGGGGAACAGTTAATGAAAAACAAAATTCTTGTGACATCAATGATAGGAATTGCGGTTGCATTCGTGAGCATTATTGCGGTTATGTTTGCAACGGGTAAATTCGATTCGTTCAAAAAAGATGCAACGGCAGAAACTACAACTTCTGCCGTTACAGAATCAACAACCGAAGCACCCCTTGCCATATCGGGCAGACCAAAAAGCCAACGACCCGAAACGGTTGTTGCATCGGTTTATTCGTCATATTCGGAAAACAGTGCACTTGAGCTCGCTCTTTTTGAAGGAATGGGCTTCAACACAGTTATTTTTGAACTGACTGCAAAAAATCAGGAAACGGTTGCACCTCTGCTTGAAGAAGCAAAGAAAAACTCACTGTATCACGGAATTAAAGCCGATGCATCTCAGGACATTGACTACATATCTGCCTTCGTTGAAAAAAACAACCTTGATTTTGTCATAATCGGAGGATGCGATGAATCAATAGCTCAGACCTACGGCGAAACTGCAGGCATACTCTGTGAAAAAATCAGGCAGACAGACCCTCTCACACTTATAGGTCTTGAGCCGATAATAAGCTCAAAGGCAGCAGAAACGCAGAAGACTCTCATCAGAAACAAGATTGCGGATTTCATATTCCTTTCTCACGAAAAAGGAAAAGAATCCTCCTTTGAGGCAGCACAGGCGGTATGGAACGAAGAAACCGCTCCTCTCTGGCTCAACCACGACTTAAGCGGTATTTCCTCATATACGGCAGAAAAATCCAACAGCATGATTGACCTTGCGGCTGCATCTGCCGACATGTCAATGTGCAAGGGGCTTTCGTTTTCTCCCTTCGGCGAAATCTCAAACGCTTCGGGCAAGGCTGCGGATTCCGTCAAGAACTATATTAAAAAGCGTGACAGCTATCTTCTGGATAAAGAATTCGCAATAACCAGCCATTCAAAAACAAGCTTTACCGTTGAGCAGTCAACCGTCACTTTCAGAGGTACAAGCAGCCCTGCACACGAGCTTATCTGCAACGGTCAGAAGCTTTCGGTTGCTCAGAACGGCGACTTTTCTCTCGACTGTGAGCTTACTCCCGGCGAAAACACAATTAAATTTGAACACAAGGGCAAAACCTACACATATAAAGTAACATACAAAATCAAGCTTCTCAAATCCGTTTCTCCGTCAGAAAATATTTCCGTTCCCGGAGGAATGCTCGTTGAGGTTTCGGCAGTCGCTCTCAAGGATGCAAAGCTGACCGTTTCTTTCAACGGCAAGGATTATAAGATGACGGCAGGCATAGCAGACGGTGAGGATACTCCCGACAGTGCATCGGATTTCACAACCTTCACCGCAACGCTTGAAACACCCGAAAGCACCGAAAAGGTGCAGAACCTCGGAAAATACAAAGTAACCGCTCATTACAGCTCACTCACCGAGTCGCTCAGCGGAGCAAGTGTCAGTGTTACGGCAAAGGAAATTGTTACCGCACCTCCCGCTACACAGCCGGTAACAACTACTCAGGCACCCACAACTCAGCCTGCCACCGAAGCAACAACGGTTTCAGCAGAGAACACGAATCCGTCAGCATCGGAAAACACAAGCGATGTTCAGCAGCCGACAGAAACTCAGTCCGGAACTCAGGAACAGAATGTTCAGCCTCCGTCAGGAAATTCAATGGAAAAATATTTCTACACGGAGAATTACGGTCTCGGCTCCGCAACAATCTGTGAAATCATCGACGATTATGTTGAAGTTTATCCCGGCAATGACACAAAGACATATTCCGTTCCCGACTGCTCTCCCCTTCTCAAGGGCACTGTTGACTATGTCAAAGGCTCACCCATAACCCTTGACGGTGACAAATATTATATTCTTGCTTCGGGTCTTAAGGTTCCCACCGTTCGTGAAGAGCGTCTTCGCTCGGGAAGCAACGGAAAAATCACCCATGTGAGCATCAAAGACGGCTTTGTCATGCCGAAAAACAGCATAAAGGTTCTTTCATGCAAATCCTCGGCAGGCAAAACCGTTATCATACTCGAAATGAACAGAGCCGTTCCGTTCACCGCAAAGCTCACGGGTCAGACCTACGGCTCATATAACGGAAGACCCGTTTCCGTTTCATCCCTCAACTGCACGGGTCTTGAATTCACCTTCAGCGATACGGTCAATGCAGAGGGCAGCCTTTCATTCATGGATTCCGTGATAAAGAGTGCTTCATGGAGCTCGGATGCTTCCGCTTCAACCGTTACTCTTTCAATGCAGCTTTCAAACGCCGGCAAATTCTACGGCTTCCACTATGAATTCGATAATGACGGCAATCTGGTTATTTCCGTAAAGCATAAACCTTCATCAACCCTCAGCGGCTACACAATCATGCTTGACCCCGGTCACGGCGGCATTGACGGCGGTGCGGGCTGTGCCGTTTCATCATCAAGCTTCGGTAACGAAAAGCATATCAATCTTTCAATTGCAACCAAAGTAAAGGAGCTTCTTGAAGCAGAGGGTGCAAAGGTTCTTATGACGAGAACATCCGATGAATGGGTCTGCTACACCGACCGCAATGGTGCGGTGCGTGAAAACGATCCCGATATGTTCATTTCAATCCACTGCGATTCAAGCGGCTCGGCATCCGCAATGGGTACCTCGGCTTACTATTACAGAGCCTACGGTCAGCCGCTTGCAAAATCGGTGCATGAAAGCATTGTCAATGCATATAAAAACAACATTTACAAGGATAAATCAGCCGATTTCAAATCAAAAATCAGCAGAGGAGCAAGCTTCTATGCTTTCAGGGTTGCAAGAGTTGAAGAATGCCCTTCAATTCTTATTGAATACGGTTTTGTTTCAAACACGTCGGAATGTCAGGTGCTTCAGAATGCGGCAAACAGAGATATCCTTGCTGCTGCCACTGTTGAAGGCATAAAGAATTATATCAGTCAGAGCTGAGCCGTTTTTCAACATATCCGCACACATAATATGCGGGAATGCTTATAAAAAACCACGCTGCACAGAATTGAGGACAAATCTGTCCGAAAAGGTTGAGCGGTTTGTCGGAATAATCCCAGACATTCCAGCCCAGACCGATATTGACCGCCATTCCGACCGCAAATTCAAGGCTTGTTATAACCGTCATGCCAAGAAGACACCTGAGCAGAATATGAAGATTTTTTGTTTTGTTAATCAGATTAAGAAGAAGCATGACGCAACCGCCCGTGACAGCCATGGTCCAATGAGTATAGCCTCTCACGCATAGCTCAACAAGCCCGTAGGCAACCGCACCTATCGCAAAACACATCAGATACTCTTTGAATTTCGACATAAATCAATCACCTGAAATAGAATACGCAAAAGAGGTGTTTTTATGCGGCAGATGACCGCTTTAATCAAGCCGGCATCCTCGGACTGCAACCTTCGCTGCAGCTATTGCTTTTACTGCGATGAGGCAGATACGAGAAACAAAATCACGGCGGAAAGAATGGAAATTTCCACCGCTGAAAACTTAATAAAAAAGATGTTTGACTTCTGCGGAGAAAACTCTGTTCTGACCTTTATGTTTCAGGGCGGCGAGCCGCTTCTTGCAGGCAATGAATTCTTTAAAAAATTCATTGAGCTTGCCGAAAAGTACAGAACTCAGGGCAGCGTTATTCAATATACGCTCCAGACAAACGGAACACTTATCACCGAGGAATTCTGCAGGCTTTTCAAAGAAAACAATTTTCTTATCGGAGTTTCAATTGACGGCGACAAAGAGCTTCACGATAAAAACCGCTGCAAATCATTTGATAAAGCGATGCAGGGTATTGAGCTGCTGAAAAAACACGGCATTGATTTCAATATTCTTTCGGTCATAACCGCAAAAACCGATGCTACAATGCTTTTTGACTTCTATAAAAGAAATGATTTCCGTTCCGTTCAGCCGATTTACTGCCTTGATCCTCTCAGCGGCGAAAAAAGCGACTGCAGCCTCAATGCAAAGCAGCTCGCAAGATTCAAAAAGAGACTTTTCAATCTCTGGTTTTCAGAGGTATCTAAGGGCAATCACTTTTATGTGCGTGATTTTGATAATCTTCTGTCGCTGATAACTAAAGGGGTTGCGGAGCAATGCGGTGCAAGCGGCAGATGCAATGCTCAGCTTGTTGTTGAGGCAGACGGCACCTGCTATCCCTGCGATTTTTATTGCCTTGATGAATTTGAATGTGCCAACATAAACGAAACGGATATAAACGGCATTCTCAATTCCGACGGCTTGAAAAAATTCATGTCATATGACGAAGAAAAAAATACTCTCTGCCAAAGCTGCCCCGTCAAAGCGGTTTGCGGCGGAGGATGCAAAAGATACAGAAGTCTTTACAATCAGCTTTCAGGGTACTGTCCGCAGATGGATTTTATCCTGCATGTGCTTGACAAGCTCAGAAATGTTAAATAAGAGGGAGATACAATGAAAAAGCCGAATATTATTTTCTATTTTTCCGACCAGCAGAGAGCTGATTCAGCAGGATGCTACGGTCAGCTTCTTGATGTCACGCCCAATCTCGATGCACTTGCTGAGGAAGGCACTCTTTTTGAGAATGCATTCACCTGCCAACCCGTTTGCGGACCGATGAGAGCCTGCCTTCAGAGCGGCGTTTATGCTTCGCAAAACGGCTGCTACAGAAATGACATTGCTCTGCCGACCGACATGAAAGGTATTGCACATTACCTTTCGGAAGCTGGCTATGATACGGCATATATCGGCAAATGGCATCTCGCCTCCGACAAAGAGCACAGGCTTGCAACAAAGCCCACCCCGAAGGAAAGACGCGGCGGCTATGACTACTGGAGAGCGGCGGATATTCTTGAATTTACTTCTCACGGCTACAACGGATACATTTTTGACGAAAACGAAAACAAAATAAATTTCAAAGGCTACAGAGCAGATAAAATCAATGATTTTGCCGTTGAATATGTAAAGAAACAGCACGACAAGCCCTTCTTTATGTTTGTTTCTCAGCTTGAGCCTCATCATCAGAATGACCGCCTTCGTTTTGAGGCTCCGAGAGGTCTTGCAAAAAAATTCAGGAATTACGAAGTACCGGGCGACCTTGTAGGCACTCTCGGTGACTGGAGAGTGCAGATGCCGTCATATCTCGCCTGCTGTAACCGTGTTGACGAAAATTTCGGAAAGCTTATTCAGACGCTCAAGGATGAGGGCATTTATGACGACACAATCATCATCTACACCTCTGACCACGGCTGCCACTTCAGAACACGCAACATGGAATACAAGCGTTCCTGCCATGAAAACAGCATCAAAGTTCCCCTTGTTATAACGGGCGGTGCGTTCACGGGCGGCGGAAAAGTGAGCGAGCTTGTTTCGCTTATTGATCTTCCTGCAACCGTGCTTGACATTGCAGGTGCGGAAATCCCCGACCACTTTATGGGCAAGAGTCTTGCGGATAAAAAGGGTCACGAAAGCGTCTTCATTCAGATTTCCGAAAGTCAGATAGGCAGGGCTGTCAGAACGGACAGATGGAAATATTCCGTTTCGACAAAGAATGCAGACAAGGCTTTTTCCGATGTTTACTATGAAGACTGCCTTTACGACCTGAAGCATGACCCCTACGAAAAAAACAATCTTGCCGCACATCCCGGATATTCAAAAACGAGGGCGGCAATGCGTGAGCTGCTTGTTGAACACATGAAAAAAGCAGGCGAGCCCGCTTTTGAAATCAAAGAAAAAGAAAGCGATGAATAAAAAGCAAAAGCAGCGGGCACAAAGCCTGCTGCTCTTGCTTTTATAAACACACGAAGAAAAAAGTGTAGGTTTCTTTTTTAAAAAAATCTGTAATTTATTTATCTGTTTCTGTAATTATTTTACTATATTTCGCCCGAATTGTCAACTGTTACAGTTGTAACACTCCGATATTTTTTATTATGGCAGGATAACAGTTGAAAAAGCTTGAAATATATGTTATTATTTTGAGCAGAATAAAACCACGGAGGTTAATTATGCTTTTTGATGTTATACCGCAAAAACTTTTTTATGTACTCATGGTACTCGTTCCCGTTGCACTCTGTGCTGTTCTTCTGAAGCTTTTCAAAAACAAGCTTCCCCGTGACCAGGGCAGAGAATTCGCCTTCAACGGAAAGCTTTCTGCAGGCAAGGTAAGAGGTGCAGGCATTGTTTTCGTATGCTCATTTATCGCAACAGCCCTTCTTTTTGTGCCCGTTTCGCTTGAATACATCTTCTATTACATACTCATTTTCCTCGGAATGCTTTCGGGCTATCTCGATGACCGCTCCGAAAAGCCCTGGGGTGAATACAAAAAAGGTGCCATCGACCTTGTTATTTCGGCACTTACCGCCGCAAACTTTGTTTATTTCAATCAGGATCTGACGGGAATTAACCTTTTCGGTTTTTCGCTTACAATTCCTCCCGTTATTTTCGGAATAATCGCAACAGTTCTTGTGTGGATGCTTATTAACGCAACCAACTGCTCCGACGGAATTGACGGTTTCTGCGGCAGCCTGAGCATAGTTTCAATGATTTCCGCACTTTTTGCCATCAGATTCCTCGGTACGGATTCGAACACAAGCCTTATGATAATTCTCATGGTTCTTATCCTCATCCCCTATCTTTGGAGCAATTCCGAGCCGAGCACAATGATGATGGGCGATGCAGGCTCAAGAGCACTCGGACTTTTCCTTTGCATCTGCATTTTCAAAACGGGCAATATCCTGCTTGCAATTCCTCTTTGCTTCATGCTCTGCCTTGACGGACTTCTGGGCATCGTTAAGGTTTCGCTCATCCGCTTCCTTAAAATGAAGAATGCATTCAAGAATATCCGCACTCCCCTTCACGACCATTTCAGAAAGAACAAAGGCTGGTCAAACACTCAAGTTATCTACAGATTCTGCATGATTCAGGCTGTTATTTCAGCGGTTACTCTTATTATGATCAAATAAAAGTTCACCCCGAAGCCATTGGGTTAATAGTGATAAGGAACTATTAGAAAACATATCAATGTTAGCTGACGGTTTCACGGTGCAAACGGAAAACACCGTCTGATTCCTAACAGGAATACAGGCGGTATTATAATTTTAATAGTAACCAAGGAGATTATCTATATGAATTGTATTAAATCTTGTGAGTTCAACATCGATACAACTTGTGTTGAAGTCAAACTCACCGACGGCTCAATGGTATCAATCGACTGCGATGCAGTTGAAGATGAATATGCTAACAATATGTACGAAACATCTGAACTTGATTATCTCATCTATAATGAACCGACGAGCTATGTCAGATTACTGTTAAGCGGAAAGATGGAAGAATACCTGCGAAACAATACAGATTACACGCCATTATCTGATATGAGATAAAATTTCAGCCGACAACATCATTTGAAGTGGTGTTGTCGGCTATCTTTTTGCTAATTCAAATAGAATTTACAACTTAAAATCTCGCCTTTGTAACGCATAAAATGCAAAATCGGGGGTACAGGTTAAACTATACGCACCCTTCAATTACCGCACTTCAAATCCCTTATATATCAAAGGTTTCAGAACGGCTATTTGTCTACTTTTTACACTTGAAGTTTCTTTTGTTTTACTTTTCGTATGTAAATACCGCCTGAACAATAATTGTTCAAGCGGTAATTTTTTATAAATTCTTTCTTGATTTCGTAAATCTGTATTCCGTGTAGAGTTCCAGACCAAGGGGCATAAGACAAAGAACAGCATAACCTATGTAGAAAAGATAAGACACAGAAGTTATGGGAGTAATAATTATTTTCGGGTCATAGACTATTTCGGTTTGTTTGAGCATAACGCCCATTACCGTCAGCGTTATATTTGCAAACATGGCAATAACATAAGCACGGTCACGGTTATCAAAACGATAAATTGAAAACGCTTTTCTGCCCCGAAGCAGACTGCCACGACTCTGCATTGATTCGGATTGCAGAGAAAGAGAATCGATTATCCATGTTATCATTATTGAAAAAATACGAATACAGTTTCGAATACGTGAAAAAATATTCCCTTGATTTATACCTCTGCCGATTCCTCGCTGTGCGGTGTTTATTTTCTTTGCCTCGTATTTAATTCTCGGCACCATTCTCAGAAGAATAGAAAGGAAAAGCGAAAGCTTGGGACTTGCTTTACCGAAAAGATAAACTACCTTATCCGATGTGAATACGGAATAAATGCAGGAAAACCATATCATTGCGCCCGAAACCGTAAGACCGATCACCGCGCCGTAAATCAGCGATTCAAGCGTGATGCTGTTGCCGATAAGATTCTGCTCAATAACGGTAACTCCGAAGTGATTGTACGTACTATAATAAAGAGCAAACGCACTTGTTAACGGCAACAACACAGCATCAAAAATAACCGCTTTCATACCGTTTCGTTTAATGCTGTATGCAACAGCACTCAGAAACGAGATGGCGAGAAAAATGGGATGCCTGAAACAGAGCATACCGTACAATACCGATACAAAATAAATCAGGTTAACCGCAGGATGGCAAAGCTCAAATCCCATTTTCATCCTCCAGCATTCCGTATTTCTGCTTCACTCTGTCGAGTTTTTCAAGAAGCGGTTTTCCGAAAACAAGCATCATAAGTGCGGTGCAAAGCCCTTGACTTACATTCACGGGGAATCCCGATGCGAGAGATGCTGTTATTGTTGAAATATTGATTTCGGGCATCATAATGAAAATATGCGATGTGTCGAGCAGAGGACCTATCCAGAATACGACTGCAAGGAATCCGAATATTGCCATAATCCACGGCTTTTTCGGGATTTTATTCTTAATGAACACAAAGCCTGCGAGCATTCCGCCTGCACCGTAAGCCATCATCTGCCACGGCATATATGCTCCCTGACCGTAAAAAAAGTTACTTGCGAATGCAGTGATTGCACCGACAATAAATCCCGCTTCGGGTCCGAAAGCGATGCCCGTGAGCATAATTATTGAAAATGCCGCCTTGAAATGGGGAATGGGAATTGCGACTCTGCCGATAACCGCAAGGGCAATCATAACCGCAAGAACAACAAGCTCTCTCGCCTGCGGTTTTCTTTTTTCAAATGCCATAAAAAACGGAACCGAAAGTTCAATTATGATAAGAACACCTGTTATGTAGTAGCCTTTTCCGGGAAATTTATCTCCGAGAAACAAAGTTAAAGGAATTAAAGCAAGAAACACAATCAGCATTGCAACGTTTGATTTTTTCATACTGTTCCTCCCTTGTTTTTGCGGTAAAGCTCAACAACATTTTCTGCGGTAACGGCATTTTTAAATATGTGTTTGCTCATACGGTTTGCCGCCGTTGTGTAGAAGCTGTTGCCGCCGAAGAAATTCTGCGGAGTTTCGGTTGTAAGCACCTGACCGTCAAAGAACATGCTCACTCTGTCTGCATATTTTGCACAGAACTCAACGTCGTGCGACACCATAAGAATTGTTATGCCTTGACTTTTGAGTTTGTTGAGTATAGTCGCAAACATTTTTTTGAAGAAGCTGTCCATACCCTTTGTGGGTTCATCGAGAAGAAGGATTTTCAGCTCGGTGAGGAGAACTTTTGCAAGCGCAACTCTTTGCTGTTCACCGCCCGATAAATCATAGGGGTGATTATTCATCAGTTCTGTTATCTGACAAGTTTCCGCAACTTCATTTATCTTGTTTTTATCCTTTGTCATTTCCGAAAGTTCATCAGAAACTTTATTTTTCACAAACAGACTTTTGGGGTCTTGAGGAAGCATTGAAATGCAGTTTTTGAAAAGCTCACCCGATCTGAATTTGTTTACGGGTTTGCCGAAAACCTTGATTTTGCCTCTGTAAGGTTTGCAGATTCCGCAAATTGCTTTCAATGTTGTAGACTTGCCGGCACCGTTGCCGCCGACTATTGCGGAAATACTTCCCTTTGGAATATCAAGGCTGACACCTCTGAGAATATCGGGGGTGTCTTTTTCATATCTGAACCATAATTCTTTGAGCGACAATGCAGGATTTTCAATATCATCATCAATATTTTTGCAAGGGATTTCTTTGATTTTCGGTTCGGATTCAAATTCTTTGCTCAGCCACGCTCTGCCTTCTCTGACTGTTAGGGGGCAATCACCGTCGCCGTCTGCGTTATAGAAAACACGAACGGGAGTCGGCATTGCCGTAAACATGGGATTATTCTGTTCGTAAAGAAGCTTACCGATATTTCTCGGTGTATCATCGGCAATGATTTTGCCCGAATCC
>JAFQRY010000023.1 GCA_017409845.1 Clostridia bacterium | reverse complement strand
GGAGGTGATCCCTATAGCAATTCTCTTTTCCCAGGTAAAAGTCCAGTCCGCTGATCAGTCAGAAGCTTTCCTCATCAGCGGCATCCCCAAGGAGTACGAAGATCTGACGGAATCCGTTCAGCTCGAATGGTTCCTCCTGGACATCGACTCCGACGAAACCGTCCAAGTCCATGCAGATGCATACCTCTATGGTGAGGGCGAAGTCGTGAACGCAACCCACGCCGAGCTCTGCTACTTCCTGGACCGCATCCGGCTCAATCCAAACTTCTTGGAAAGCCGTTGCCAAAGTGCAGGTAGCAGCGACTTTAGCTTCGACTGGAGTCCCGGCGAATTGTTCGGACAGCAGCTCGGATCATGAATTCTGTTAAGATGCAAAATCGGCACCCTAGTGGGTGCCGATATATGCTGTTAGACAAATTGGAATTCGTCAAATTGAAAGTACCGCTTCCACAAACTGTTTCGGTTTTTCAGAGTGAATGCCGTGACCGCAATCAAAATATTGGATTTTCATGTTTTGAATCAATGCACCGACCTTTTGTAAATCTTCATCAGACAATGCGCCTTGCAACAAACCATTTTCACCAATCGTTGTCTTTGCTTTCATAAACAGAGTTTTGCATTTGATTTTAGAAAGAAGGTCAATGTAATCAACCGTATCATTGAATGAATCGTTATAAAAGGCTTCTCCAAAATGAGGGTCATAGTATTGCAGGCCATTAAAGCCTTCTAAAAACTTTTTAGGCCAAAACAGAACTTTCAGATTATTGTCGGGATGTTTGGTTCGGTATTTCAATGCAAAACCACTCAGTTTTTCTCTGACAGTTTCTCTGGATTCATCGGGGAAGAAATTCCAGCAATACTGATTCTTGAAATAATAATAGACGAAATCTTTTTCCACATCCTGCAAAAGGAAATTATGGCAGACAGAGGATAAATCCTTGTAATTGTATGTATTATATCTTCTTTCGCCCCAGCTTGAAAAGAACGGAGGGTCTTCCAGTATTAGTTTGGTGCATCTGGGAGATTGTGCTGCAATGTATGCTGCAATCAGTCCACCTGACGAATGACCCAACACGGCAACAGAATCACAAATCACATTTTCAATAAAGTCCATGATGTCGCTGCCGATACTGACCAGATTGTATTTTTCTGGATTGCGGGAACTCTTTCCGTGTCCGTAATAATCTACCATGTACACATGGTAGTACTTTGCAAGTTTTGTAACAACATTATCAAAGCTACAAGAGTTTGTCCCCTGGGCATGAAGCAGTAATAATTTGTTTTTTGCGGTTCCAACCTCATAGTAGTTCAAAATACTCCTATCATCGATTTTATACTGTGCATTATGAATCTTCATGTTGTATACTCACCTCGTCAAATTCTTGTTTATCCATCTCTTTTTCTTCGGTAGCGGAAGCTGATTATACATAACGTTAAAATCTTTGCAAGGAAATCCCGGTCATCAACATCATCGACCAACAGCATTTCTTTTGCCCACTCATAAGGGAATTCATAAGTTGCGTTAGATATAAGAGAAACAGCTGATTTAACGGGTTTCCAAAACAGTTTGTCGTCATATATTCCGCCGTCAATATCGCTTTGTATGATATTTAATCCAATTCGGATAACTGTTCTAAAATGAAATCCAGATATTCTTTACTTGAAGGCATAATTGTACCTCATCGGATTTTTATTTATGCAGTCAAATTTCCGTAAATGTTCTCTTAATGACATTATCCTGAAGTGCTTCATTGAGGTTTACGAAATAATCGCTGTAGCCGCCGACACGGACAATAAGATTGCGGTGGTTATCAGGATGTTCTTTTGCATCAAGCAGGTCTTTGGGAGAAACAACCGTAACGGTGTATTGCTGACCGCCATATGAAAAAAATGTTTTTGCAAGAGCAATGAAAGAAGCTTTTCCTTTCTCGCTGTTAAACATTTTCTTTTCAAACTTATTCTGAAAAACAAATCCGCTGCAAGCATCGGTGTGGTTATACCTGAGAACGGATTTGATTTGTGCCGTTGGTCCGTTTGTATCCCGACCCGGTGTTGCGGCGATACTGTCCGCAAGGAGAGGTTCACCTTTAAGTTTTCCGTTTGGAAGAGCAGCAGTCTGACATCCGTAGCCTGCGGCACGGTTAAATGTACTGCATCCGCCTGTGAACACTCCGCCTCTGTATGTATTGTTACGCTTGAGAACGGTGAAGAAACGGTTGAGTGCACGTGCAGTTATCCAGTCAACATTTTCAATGTCATTTCCGAATTTTTCACAGTTCTTAAAATCGTGGTGAAGCTGCTCGTACCCTTCAAAGTTTTTGCTTAGAGCATCAATAAGCTCTGACATTGTGTATTTCTTTTCGTCGTAAACAAGTTTTTTAACTGCATAAAGACTGTCGCCTGCATCGGCAATACCCTCTGCAAGAATCTGTCCGTGATTATAAAGCGGACCTCCGTTTCGGTAGTCACGACCTTTTTCAAGACAACCCTCAATAAGACAGGAGCGAAAAGGATGAGGTTCAAACACACCACGAAGGTGCTGATATGTGTTTGCACTGCTGCAGGAATTATATGTTACATATTCGAGCTGATCCATAAAAGCCCGTTCAAATCTCTCGTAGGTTGCAAAGGTTCTCGGGTCGCCCGTTTTAATGGAAACTTTTTCGCCGTTCATTGCATTCACGCCGTTGTGAAGTGCAAATTCAAGACACTTGGCAAAAACAACTTCACCGTCTTCAAGACCCATATGACTTTTCCCGAGAATATCTATCTGATTACAGCCGTTCATGCAGTAATCGTGGCTGTCTTCTGGTGGAATGCCTATCTTTTCAAGTGCAGCACAAACAACATCATCATTGTAGAGCGCGGGAAGTCCCGTTCCTGTCGCAAGAGTATCTGCAATGGCATTCCAGAGTTTGTCGGGTGTGTTTCTGTGAATGCGGCAAGTCAGGTTAGGCGTGTTGTAGCCTTTCTTTCTTACTATATCAAGAATATCATATGTAAGCCTATTAGATTCGTCATTCCAATTCTCGTCGCTGCCCGAAATACAGAGATTCCAGGAACGGTGGTCGTGGAAATAATCCCACAGTCTATCAAGTAAATCGCTTATCTCTTCTTTATTTTCGGTTTTTGAATATGCGGGATACATATATTGGTCAAAACGGCCAGGAGAATCACTTCCGTCAAGGGCAAAGATGAGCATAAAAGAACACATTGCGGATGTGAAGTCATAAGCGGGCTTCTTAGGTACGGTTTCAAATGCCTTTGCCACGCGAAGAAGAAATGCTTTGTCATCGGATTTTTCGCAGTTTTCAGCCTTTTCAAGAGCAGATAAACGGTATCTTTCACCGATGATATCTATTGCATCAAGGGCATAGGAACAAGAACGGTAAAACCAAGCCTCGTCAGGATATTTATCACGGTTTTCGGCGATGATTGAACGGATATGGTCTGTACCGTAATTGATTATTCTGCCGTAATCCGGGTTGGAATGGCCGCCCCAACCGCCGCCCCATTCGGCACCTGAACGGTCAAGAGTTTCGGTTGAATCGCAAAAAAGTCTTTTTGCCTTATCTTTAAAAAGCTTTAATTCACGCAGATATTTGTTAAGTGTTTCTCTGTATTCAGGGAATTCTTCTGTAAGTTTAAGAATATTTTCATCAGAAACCCAAAGCCCTTCTGACGGAGAGTAACCTGAGCTGCCGTATTTTGATTCGAATGCTGTTTCAGGAAGCAATCGGCGTGAAAACTTAATCTCGATATTCTTTGAGGCATAAAGCAGAGCAAGACCGACTCTCTCGCCGTGTTCGAGAGTCTCATCAAGAAAATATCCGTAAAGGAAAGGATCGATTTTTACTATATCTGTCATAAAGACACCTCTTTTACGTTGATACTCTCACTTCTGTGCCGTGAGAAGCAAACAGCGAACACCAGCGGGATATATCCGCATCACTTGCACTTTCGTGAACATACGGAGAGTTGATACCGATTTTTTCGGATTTTCCTATGCCGAGAGTATGATAAGGCATAATCTCCGCATATCTGTACTGCGCTTTATTTTTATTAAGGAAATAAGCAAGCAAGGCAATATCCTCATCGCTGTCATTACAATCGGGAATCAAGGGCATCCTGATAATGATATCCGCACCTTCGTCCATAAGATAAAGAAGATTCGAAATAATATGAGCATTATCTGAGCCCGTAAGCTTGCGGTGGCGTTCGGGGTCAATACATTTTATGTCATACAGAAAAGTTGTGCCGAGAGCGACGGCTTTTTCGTAGAATTCACGTGAACCGATACCGCAGGTTTCTATGGCAACTGAAATTCCTGCATCCTTTGCAAGAGCGAGAAGCTCCAATGTAAATTCAGGCTGATATGACGGTTCACCGCCCGTAACGGTGAGTCCGCCTCCTGATGTATCATAAAATATCTTATCTTTTATAACTTCATCAAGAACTTTCGAAGCAGCCATTTCATTACCGATAACTTCATTGGCATCGTTAAGGCAGATTTCGGTACACTTGCCGCACTTCATACACTCTTCACGGTTAATCTTCAGTATGCCGTTTTCTGTTGTGCGTGCGGAACAACCTGCAAGGCATCTGCCACATGACGAGCATTTCTGTTTATTAAAGGAAAGTGTGGGTGTTTTTTCAAGGCTTTCGGGATTGTGGCACCAGATACACCTGAGGGGACAGCCCTTCAGGAAAACACAGGTGCGAATACCGTCGCCATCGTGTATGCAAAAATTCTGGATGTTAAATATTATTCCGTTCACTTTATGCTCACCAACTTTCTGAGTCTATTATACCACTTTGATAAATAAAAAGGCAACAGCAAAAATACCGTTGCCTTTGTGTGGATACTGATCGGGTTTTGTCTGATAAATTCTTATTTGTCTGATGCACTTAACCTGTGCAGTAATTACAACATTGCACCGTTTTCCGTGAGCTTTTTTTGCAATGCTTTTGTATCAACTGTATGCACATTTTTATTTGTGTTATGCGCTATGGCAACTGCCGTGCCTGCAGCTTCACCCAAGCAACAGCAAATCGGCATTATTCTGACCGATGCCTGAGCCTCGTGTGTTGCAGAAATGCAACGACCGGCAACAAGAAGATTATCATATTCTTTCGGCAAAAGCGAGCGGTAAGGAATAGTATAATATTCTCCGTCACCGAAATATCTGTGGCTTGTGCCTGTTCCCGTAGGACTGTGAATATCTATATCGTAATTTCCGAGTGCAATTGAATCCTCGAAGCGTGTGCAGTTTATGAGTTCATCGCCTGAGAGGATGTGAACGCCTTTAAGCTTTCTGCTCTCTCTGACACCGATGTTGACTGCAACGGAAATCAAAGCACTTTCATTGAATGCGGCTGAATTTTCTTTCAAAAATCCGATAAGCTCGTGAATTTGTTTTCTTGCAATAACTTCCGCCTTGCTTACATCGAACGGATTTGTCGGGTCAAGCATTACAACACGGGTTGAGTTGAAATGCAGAACATCTTCACCCACACCGAAGAAAACAAGAATGTTCTCTCTTGGATTTGTTATTTCGCCCTTTGCCTGTTTTTCTTTGTAAAGCTCTTGCAGACGGGGTCTTTCTTCGGTAAAAAGGTCAAGGTCAACTCCGCTCATTCTGAAACAGGTTGTCATCGGCTGACAAAGGCTGTCGCTTTCGCGGCCCAACTGATAATCACAACCTGCAAGATAAAACAAATCTCCGTCACCGGTTGCATCAATAAAGAAATCTGCTTCAACCGTTATTTTTTGTGCTTTTGCAGTGATTTCAACAGATGATATTTTTCTGTTATCGGTTTTTACATCATATACAACAGCGTGAAAAAGAACGTCAACACCCGCTTCGGCTGTCATATCATCAAGAACTATTTTTAAATATTCAGAATTGAATTCGTGATCTTTGCAATCATCAACATATCTGTCGTGACGCACTTTCATTTCCTTGAAAATTCCTTGAGAGAGATATTTTTTGCAGATATCGCTACCGTCTTTTTGCTTCGTCCAATAAGGCATAAAGGGGTAAACAAGGTTGTTGGAGATTGCGCCTCCGAGACAGCCTGATTTTTCAACAAGCAAAACAGTCAAACCTTCACGTGCGGCGCTGACTGCCGCCGCAACGCCGCTGAGTCCTCCGCCTGCAACAACAAGATTATATTTCATAACAATACCTCTGAATTTTAAAGTTTTTATTTATCTGAATTAAATTTATCATAACACGGGCGGATTTTACTGTCAACTTCATTCCATTCATCCAAATGAGTTTTCGCTTGTTTTATGCGGTTTTGACGCTTGAAAAGAGGACATTGCACGAGCTTGTGCAATGCCCATTCTCATTATTCCTCTGTTGTTTTGGTTACGGAAGGAATTGAAATACAGCTTGAAACTGTTTCTACGCTTGCTGCGTTTGCCTCTTCAAATTCTTCGGCATAGATATTAAGAGTTGTTGTAATATCCTTATGACCTGCCGCCGCTGAAACTGAAACTACGTCAACGTGATTTTTTATCATCAGCGAGATGTTGAAATGTCTGCAGCAGTGAGTGCAAAGATATCTTATATTGTTCTTCTTGCAGAACTCTCTGTACCAATTAAGCGGAGTGCTTGTGCCCATCGGAGCACCGTTCCATTGAGTGAAAAGTCGGTCATTGTCAATCCACGCATCGCCGAGCATCTTCTTGTATTCATCCTGTTCGGCTTTGTACCGTTTCAGCAAATCAATAACGTCGCCCGAAACAACAACCGTTCTTCTTGAACCGACCGTCTTGGGGGTAGATGTATATGTACCGATATCGTTTGCGTAAAGAGAAGCTCTTCTGATTTTTATTTTTCTTTCTTCAAACGAAATGTCACCCCATTCAATGCCGAGCAATTCTCCACGTCTGAACCCACAGAAAAAAGCCAAAATGTGAAATAAAAAATATTTCAGGGGCTCGTCTGCCATCAGATTGAGGATTGTCTGAACTTCTTCTACCGAGTATATCTGTCTGGGTTTGGTCTCTTTTTTGACAATTTTAATATCTTTGCAGGGATTATCAAAAACATATTCATTGTCAACGGCATACTTATAAATGTTGGATATAACTGTTTTATAGTTTTTTTGAGATTTCTCAGAAGCACCCTTATTCTTCTTGTCGCCGGTGCCTATCTTCTTGATAAATGCCTGTATATCCTTTTTTCTGAGGTCAGACAAATAGTAATGCCCTAACTCTTCAACAAGACGCGGTCTGCAGGTTTTATATCTTTTAGCAGAGGCATGAGTAATAATATTCATTTCTCCTGCAAAAGCAATCCATTCATCGAACGCCTCTTCAAAGCGTATTTTTCTGTTGACAACCATACCCTTCTTGACCTGTTCCATAAAAAGAACACGCTGTCAAAGAAGCTCATTTTTAATTTGCTTTTCGGTCATTCCGGGTTCGGGGTGCCATGTCTTGTATCTCATTTTCTGTTTGCCATTTGAATCGTAGCCGTCAGAAACTCTGATACGGTAAGCATCGCCGCGAACATCAACATTGGGAATTTTAAAATCGGGAAGATTAACATTTGACTTATTCATATTTTCATTTTCCTTTCGTATTCAAGAGTTTTTATATGGTATGTTTTGTTTTATGCTGCCAGAAAGTTGTTTTCGAGATATGCATAAACAACATCCATATCAACAAGATATTTCTTTCCTGCCATAACAGTTGGAATGTGCTTTGTCAAAATCGCTTTGCGAAGAGCGTGCTCTGTGAAGCAGCTGTTTGGGTCTGATTCTTTTATTTCCCTGATAGCCGCTGAAATTGTTCTCATTCTTGGAATTTTATTCATAATTGATATCCTTTCGTTATACAAAAATATTTATAAAAAATTGTGTCGGTTGCCTATAGTACAGTTTTACTCGCCTTTTTGTAAAAAACTAAATCCTTCTATGGTAGAGAGGAGGTTTTACAATTCGATAAAAAGGCAAGGTTATTACTTATCATCCAAGAAATCTCCCTTGACGATTTCTCAGATAAAACTCCTGTTGCCTCGTCGGTATCATACAAAGTATGTAAGATTGGAAAGCACAATATATTTGAAAGAAATTTATTACATTATATAATTTAAAAAATCAAGCAAAAACTCAAAGATAAAATCCCTTCCGAAACGGTCATTTTAACCATCCCGGAAGGGTTTTTAATTGTTACATATCACATTTCAATTTAATCATTTCTGAAAATTTGATAAAATTAACTTGATTTTTGATTAATTGGTGGCTATAATATAAATTAGATTATTATGTATACAGAAAGTGAGTTTAACTCAATGAGAAATTACGATTTCAAAAACTGGAAGTTGTTGCTGGAACCCGATATTGTTTCGCTGCTGACAACAATCCATGAATACAAAGGTGAGCAGGCTTTGTTTATCGAAGCAAAAGCAGATGTTTTAACAAGCTTGCTTGATATAGCAAAAATCCAGAGTGCTGAATCATCAAATAAGATTGAAGGTATTTATACCTCTGATGAGCGAATCAAAAAGATTGTTATGAATAAGGCTCTGCCCCAGAACAGAAGCGAGCAGGAAATTGCCGGTTACCGTGACGTGCTTGCAACCATTCACGAAAACTATGACTATATTCCCGTCAGACCTTCGTTTATTCTTCAGCTTCACCGTGATTTATATAAATTCAGCGGTAAATCTATTGGTGGTAACTATAAAAATAGCGACAACGTTATTGCAGAAGAAGATGAAAGCGGCAACCGTTTTGTGCGTTTTCAGCCTGTTCCTGCTTGGGAAACACAGCAGTCAATCGAAAACCTCTGCACAGCGTTTGATACTGAACTCGCAAAAGGCGATGCGGATCCGCTTATTCTTATTCCTATGTTTGTTCTTGATTATCTCTGCATTCATCCGCACAATGACGGCAACGGCAGAATGAGCCGTTTGCTCACTCTTTTGCTTCTTTACCGTGCAGGTTATATTGTGGGTAAATATATCAGTATTGAACGCATTATTGAGCAGACAAAAGAGACTTATTACGAAGCTTTGCAGTCAAGTTCTTTTGGTTGGCACGAGAATAAAAACGACTACGGTCCGTTTGTTCGCTATATGCTCGGAGTTATTGCGGCGGCTTACCGTGAATTCTCATCGAGGGTGAAGCTTCTTACCGCAGGCTCAAAACCCGACCGTATCAGAAACATCATCAAAGATACACTCGGCAAGGTTACAAAATCCGAAATTGCCGAGCAATGCCCCGATATCAGTCAGGTAACAATTCAGCGCACGCTTAACGAACTGGTTAAAAACGGTGATATCATCAAAATCGGCGGCGGCAGATACACATCATATACTTGGAACAGGGAGAAAGATTGATTATGATTACAGGCGAACTTAAAAATAAAATTGATTCCCTTTGGGATATTTTTGCGGCAGGCGGACTTGTTAATCCCCTCGATGTTATCGAGCAGATAACCTACCTTATGTTTATCCGTGACCTTGACGATGCTGATAACCGCAACGCCAAGGAGAGTGCAATGCTCGGCTTGCCTTTTGAAAGCATTTTTTCGGGTGAAGTTGAAATCGGAGACCGCAAGGTAGACGGCAATCAGCTTAAATGGTCGGTATTCCACGATTTCCCTGCAGAAAGAATGTATTCCGTTATGCAGGAAATGGTGTTCCCGTTTATCAAGAATCTTCATTCGGATAAAAACAGCGCATATTCAAAATACATGGGCGATGCAATATTCAAGTTGCCTACTCCCCTTCTGCTGGACAAGGTAGTTACTGCACTTGACGAGATTTATGACCTTATGGCTGTTGCCGAAGGAAGCGACACCAAGGGCGATACATACGAATATCTTCTTTCAAAGATTGCACAGTCGGGTCTTAACGGACAGTTCAGAACACCCCGACACATCATTAAAATGATGGTTGAAATGATGGACCCCAAGGCAGACGAGGTTATCTGCGACCCTGCCTGCGGTACGTCGGGCTTCCTTGTTGCGGCAGGAGATTATCTCAAAGAGCATCGCAGAGAAGAAATCTTCTTTGACCGCATTGCAAAAGACCACTATATGAATCATATGTTTTTCGGCTACGATATGGACAGAACGATGCTTCGTATCGGTGCGATGAATATGATGACCCACGGCATAGACAATCCCTATATCGAATACCGTGACAGCCTTTCCGACCAGAATGCGGATAAGGGCAAATATTCGCTTATCCTTGCCAATCCGCCTTTCAAGGGCAGCCTTGATTATGATACTGTATCGGCTGATTTGCTCAAGGTTTGCAAAACGAAGAAAACGGAGCTTTTGTTCCTTGCATTGTTCCTGCGTATGCTTAAGATAGGCGGCAGATGCGCCTGTATCGTACCCGACGGCGTACTTTTCGGCTCATCGACTGCACACAAGGCAATCCGCAAGGAGATAATAGAAAACAACCGCCTTGAAGCGATTGTTTCGATGCCTTCGGGCGTATTCAAGCCCTATGCGGGTGTATCAACGGCAATAATGATATTCACCAAAACGGAGCACGGCGGCACGGACAAGGTATGGTTTTACGATATGAAAGCCGACGGCTTCAGCCTTGACGATAAGCGCTCGGAGATTGCCGAAAACGATATCCCCGATATTATTGCCCGATTCAGAAACCCTGACGGCGAAGCGGAAAGAGAACGCACTCAGCAGAGCTTCTTTGTGCCCAAGCAGGAAATTATTGATAATGACTATGACCTTTCAATCAACAAATACAAGAAAACGGAATACGTTGCCGTTGAATATCCGCCCACAAGCGAGATTATGGCGGAACTTTTTGCACTTGAAGACGAAATCACCAATGGACTTAAAGAGCTGGAGGAAATGCTTTAATGGCAAAGAAAAAGCGAAATACTGTTGTTAATAATATTGATTCTGTAAATATTGAAATAGATTATGACAAGCTTGCTCATGCTATTGTTAATGCAAACAAAAAAACACAATATGATGAAAATGCTGAATACAGCAGTTCGAGAGAATGGATGAAGTTCATTGCGACTTGTCTGCTTTATGGTTTTTCTATTCTTTGCTTGCTGACATCTTTAGGGCTTTTTGCTGTAGGAATAAAACTCACTTTTGAATTTAATTCTGCAGAATACAAGCCATTAATTGAGATAGCTATAAGCATAATAGGGGCATTTTTTCTTCTTTTATTGGCAGCTTTTACTTTTTTGGCCGCTAAGGATTTGGATGGAGAACAAGATAAAAATTATGTTGCAACAGTTTTTTCGAACACTATGTCAATGTTTGCATTAATCGTTGCACTGATAGCATTGTTTAAAGAGGTAGGATGATGGCGAGATTAGGTGACTTTTTTGCACTTATAAGAAATGGTGCGAATATCAAACAGGGATTAGATGATTCAGGTTATCCCATAACAAGAATAGAAACAATATCGAATCGAACTGTTGACCGTAACAAAATGGGCTATGCAGGCATAAATGATTTATCGAAATATCGTGATTATGTTTTGCAAGACGGAGATATTTTGATGTCGCATATAAACAGCGAAAAACATCTTGCTAAAACAGCTCTTTATCAAAAAAATGATAGGGAAGAAGTTATTCATGGAATGAATCTTCTTTTGTTGAGGCCGAATACAGATTGTGTTATAAGCAAATACGCATTTTATTACTTTTCGTCACAGTCATTTTTAAGACAGATTCCCAATATAACAAAAAAATCGGTTAATCAAGCAAGTTTTACAGTTTCAGCATTGAAGGAGCTATCTTTTCCCTCTGTTCCACTTAATGAGCAACTCAAGATTGTAGGTGTTTTAGAAAAAATAGACACCTTGATTGAAATGAGAAAACAACAACTTGCCAAACTTGATGAACTCGTTAAAGCCCGATTTGTCGAGATGTTTGGCGACGTTATCACAAACACTCAATCTTGGGAAACTTATACTTGGGCAGATGTTTTGTCTGTAAAAAACGGTAGAAATCAAAAGAATGTTGAAAATCCCAACGGACAGTATCCTATTTGTGGTAGTGGTGGAGTAATGGGATATGCAGATGATTATATTACAAAAGAGAATTCTGTTATAATAGGAAGAAAAGGAAACATTAATAAGCCTATTTTAATGCGAGAAAAATATTGGAATGTCGATACCGCTTTCGGCTTAGAACCAAAACCAGATGTGTTGTTAGTTGACTATTTGTATTTATACTGCATTCTTTTTGATTTTGAGATATTAAATAAAGCTGTTACAATACCAAGTTTAACAAAAGCAGATTTGTTGAAAATAGATATGCCTATCCCGCCAATCGACCTTCAAAACCAATTTGCAGCCTTTGTTGAACAAGTCGATAAATCAAAATTTGCTGTGCAGAAAGCTCTTGACGAATCACAAACCCTGTTTGACAGCTTAATGCAACAATATTTCGGATGAGGTGATAAATATGAACAAGTATGAAGACATGAAAAAAGAATTAAAAGAATTGACAGACGAAGGGTATAAATTATGTAAAGCAATTGAATCTGATAAAAATGGTGAGTGTTCAGACTATGGTTATTTCTACTTAAACTATGAAGTTTGGTATTCAAAAGCTATCGCAGTTGTTAAAACACTGTTACCAGAAAGATTAAATGATTTTGTTTTATTCTATAAAAATGACAGGAGAAAAGTGTTGGATGTTTCCAGCTATACCGTTTCGGATGCTTTGAGAGGAATCGGAAACAGTAGGAGAACCTATGGCCCCCCTAACGCTTTGTCTTGTATATATAGCCAGCATAAAATTCTATGTGGATGTTTAGATACATTTGATAGTAAAATATACAATATTCAAACCCTTTTACAAGCAGATATTTTTGACTCCGAAATTGACTCGGCAAAACATTTGCTTAAAAGAGGATTTTTTCGTGCAGCAGGTGCTGTTTGCGGAGTATTGATCGAAAAACACTTTTCAATTGTATGCCAAAACCATCATATAACGACAAAAAAGAAAAGCCCCACAATAGCAGACTATAACGAAGTTCTTAAAGACAATGTTTATGATACAATAGAGTGGAGAAGAATCCAAAGACTCGGCGACTTAAGAAATCTGTGTGATCACAACAAAGATAGAGAACCAACAAAAGAGGAAGTCGAAGAATTGATTTCGGGAACAGAAAGAATAATAAAGACAATTTTCTAATTGTTTATAAATAAGCAGGTGAAACTATGACCAACTTTGATTTTCTTACGCAAGATCCGCAGTTTGACAGTTTTTCGTCTGTTGCGGTTTCGGCGGAAAAGATTTTACATATCGATGCGGCGGCTGCCGTTATCAACTGCCGCCGTGCCATGGAGTTTGCAGTCAAATGGATGTATTCCGTCGATAAGGAGCTTGTTCTCCCGTGGCAGGACAGCCTCGTCAATTTAATGAATACCGATGAGTTCCGTGATATCGTCAGCGACGACGTATGGCGCAGGATGGAGCTTATCAGAAAGCTTGGCAACAACGCCGCCCATCAGGGCAAAAAGATTTCTGCCGGGCAGGCGGAGCTTTGCCTTGAAAACCTTTTTATCTTTATGGATTTCGTTGCCTGCTGCTACGGTGCCGAATATGAAGAAAGAACCTTCGATGCTTCTCTTATTCAGAAACACACCGAAACTCTCATTGATAATGCGGTTGAAATCAATTTTGAACAGCTTCTTGCCGAAAACAAAGCTCTCAAAGAACAGCTCACCGCCCGCCGTGAGGAACAGCAGCAGAATTATGTTCCAAAGCCTCTTGATCTCACAGAGTATCAGACACGCAAGATATATATTGATGCAATGCTCGTTGATGCAGGCTGGATTGAAGGCAAAAACTGGCTCAATGAGGTTGAGCTTGAAGGTATGCCCAACAACGCAGGCGTAGGCTATGCCGATTACGTGCTTTACGGCGATGACGGCAAACCCCTTGCTGTTATTGAGGCAAAACGCACCTGCAAGGATGTTGCCGTCGGCAGACAGCAGGCAAAACTCTATGCCGATATAATCGAAAAGAAATACGGCAGACGCCCTGCAATCTTCCTCACAAACGGCTTTGATACAAGAATCGTTGACGGTCAGTATCCCGAAAGAAAGGTTGCCGCTATCTATTCAAAGCGTGACCTTGAAAAGATGTTTAATCTGCGTTCAATGAGGACAAGCCTTAAGAATATCACCGTTGACCCTGCAATCGCAGGCAGATATTATCAGGAAGGCGCAATCCGTGCTGTATGCGACAGCTTTGACGGCAAAAATCGCCGCAAGGCTCTGCTCGTTATGGCTACGGGTTCGGGTAAGACGAGAACGGTTATTGCCCTCACAAAAGTGCTTCTCAATCACGGCTGGGTCAAGAACGTTCTTTTCCTTGCGGACAGAACTTCGCTTGTCACACAGGCAAAGCGTGCGTTTGTGAATCTTCTTCCGAATTTCTCGGTCACGAATCTTTGCACCGATAAAGAAAACTACAATGCTCATTGCGTTTTCTCAACATATCAGACGATGTTCAACTGCATTGATAATATTAAAGACGATGAAGGCAAGCTTTTCACCTGCGGACATTTTGACCTTATCATCTGCGACGAAGCACACCGTTCAGTTTATAATAAATACAAAGATATTTTCAACTATTTCGATGCTCCTCTTGTGGGTCTTACCGCTACACCGAAAGACGAAATTGAAAAGAATACATATGAAATTTTCAATCTGCAAAGCGGTATTCCCACCTATGCCTATGAGCTTGCACAGGCTGTTGCCGACGGATATCTGGTTGATTTTATGTCCGTTGAAACAAAGCTCAAATTCATCGAAGAAGGCATCGTTTATGACGAGCTTTCCGATGAAGACAAAGAGGAATACGAAAACACGTTTGAAAATGAAAACGGCGAATTGCCTGATAAAATCAATTCATCAGCACTCAATGAATGGGTGTTCAACGAAGATACAATCCGTGAAGTTCTCAACGTTCTTATGACTCACGGACTGAAAATTGATTACGGCAATAAAATCGGCAAGTCAATCATTTTTGCAAAAAGCCATCAGCACGCCGAAAAAATCCTTGAAATATTCAACAAGGAATATCCTCACCTCAACGGCTACGCAATGGTGATTGATAATTACACCAACTATGCACAGAGTGCAATTGATGATTTCAGCGACCCAAAAAAACTGCCACAGATTGCAATTTCCGTTGATATGCTTGATACGGGTATTGACGTGCCCGAAGTGCTGAATCTCGTTTTCTTCAAGAAGGTTATGAGTAAAGCGAAGTTCTGGCAGATGGTCGGCAGAGGCACCCGTCTTTGCCCGAGTCTCATCGACGGCGAAGATAAAAAGATATTCTATATCTTCGATTTCTGCGGAAACTTCGAATTCTTCAGAATGGGCGGCAAAGGCAAGACAACAAGTGCCGTTGCATTGCAGAGTGCAATATTCAACCTCAAAGCACAAATTGCCTATAAATTGCAGGATATGGATTACCAGACAAACGAGCTTATCGCATTCAGAAAACTGCTTGTTGAAGATATGGTCCGCAAAGTCAGGGAGCTTAACAGAGAGAGTTTTTCGGTTAAACAGCATCTCCGTTATGTTGATTTCTACTCAAATCCCGATAACTACAATGTGCTTACATATGAGAATACTCTCGAAATAAAAGAAGAAATCGCACCGCTTGTTATTCCCGACGAAGACGATGCGAAGGCTTTGCGATTCGATGCTCTTATCTACGGAATCGAGCTCGCATATCTTGTTGGCAAAAAGTATTCCAAAGCAAGAAATGATCTTGTTAAAAAGGTTAATGCACTTGCCAATACAGCAAATATTCCCGAAATCATGTCACAGCACGATCTGATAAATAAGATTCTGCATACGGATTACGTTGAAACCGCAGGCATCAATGAGTTTGAAAATATCAGAGAAAACCTGCGTGATTTGATTAAATATATTATTGTTTCACACCCGACCTACACAACAACATTTGATGATGAAATCATATCAATAGATTGGAACGAATCCGAGCTTGAGAATGACGATTTGCAGGATTACAAAGCAAAGGCAGAGTTTTATATCCGTCAGCATCAGGATAACGAGGTTATTGCGAAGCTGAAGAGCAATGTTCCCCTCAATGCAGACGACGTGAAGGCTCTCGAAGAAATCCTCTGGAGCGAAGTAGGTTCAAAAGAGGATTACGAAGCAAACTATGGCTCTGTTCCTCTCGGCGAATTTGTCAGAGGTATAGTCGGACTTGATATGAATGCCGCAAAAGAAGCTTTTGCTGAATATCTCAACAGTTCAAGTCTTGACAGCAGACAGATTTATTTCGTCAATCAGATTGTTGAGTATATCGTTCGCAACGGTATGATGAAAGATCTTTCTGTGCTTAAAGAAACACCGTTCTCCGACCAAGGCAGCATTGTTGATATTTTCACTGATGTTTCCGTATGGCTTGGCATAAAAAGAATTATTGACCAAATAAATGCGAATGCAGCGGCTTAAGATTTCTATTCAGAAAAGAGATGTCCTATGAAAAAAATTATCGCATTATTACTGGCATCAATAATGATGGTTTCATCGTTTGCAACAACAGTGAGTGCTGTTTCAATCAGCGAATCCAAAGAGGCACTCAGAGAGCAGTTTGAATACGGAAAAGAACCTAAAACAGGTCTTTATTCTGTTGATTACAGATATTATGCACCTGAAACAAGCGAAGGCTCAAAGCATCCGCTTGTTATCTGGGCACACGGTCAGTCTCACGGACAGTATGACGGTTTCCAGATAAAATCAAACGATATCGTAAACTGGTCATCGGATGAGTATCAGTCCCGTTCCGAAAACGGATTTTATATTATGGCTGTAAGGTCACCGGAACACATCGGACTATCTTGGGACGATGATATGATCGCACCCCTAAAAGCGGCTATTGACGATTTCATCGAAAAGAACCGTGAGCACATTGACGCAACTAAGATCTATATGGGTGGATTTTCTCTCGGCGGTATGATGTCGTATAAAATGGCAATCAATTATCCTGATATGTTTGCCGCAATCTTTCCTGTTTGTCCTTATATATCAGTTTCTGAGCAGGATGCTGAAAAGTTTGCAGACGTTCCCGTTTGGATGGTTGCAGGCAAAAAAGACCACCTTGTCAGCTACAGCGGAACGGTTAACAACTGGGAGAATATCTGCTCAACGTCAAACGTTTTGCAGGAATGCAGATTTTCAACTTTGAGCAAGGTTTGCCTTCCTGACGGTTCACGAGCTCCGACAGAGCATTATTCATGGGAAGCTGTAACGGCAGATATGTTCACCACGGATAACGGAGCTTATCCTCATATGGCAACTGTTGACGGAAACGGAAACGAGGTTGTTCTTTCGTATCCTGAAGGAATGATTTCGTGGCTGATGGCTCATTCTTCGCATTATAATCCCGAAACAGACAACAGCGAAATCAAGCCTGTATTCAACATTCTGAATATAATCAAGGCTCCGATTATGACAGTCTACATTATATTCAGAAACTTAGTCAGACCGATTTTGGGTTAACAGTCTGGAAAGCCCGTCATTGCTACGGGCTTTTGTGCGCTACAGAGGCCATAATGCTGAATTCGCGTTAAAGATTGTGCGCTTTGAAACGTGACGTGAGCCATGAAATCCGATATAATATTCTACAGAAGAAACAATAATTATCGGAACGGAGATTTTATGAGTTTTATTGAAGATTTATATTACGGAAACATTGATGCACAGGCTTACAGCCCTGAATTCGGTGCGGAATTGAAGAAGAAACTGAATGACTTGACCGAGCTTGAAAAGCAGATTTCAGATAAGCTGACAGGTGATGAAAAAGCGTTGTTTCTGAAATACACGGACAAATACATTGAATTCACAAGCCGAATCCTCACCGATGCTTTCGTTTCCGGTTTTCGTCTCGGTGCAAATTTTGCACACGATACATTCAGATGATAGTTTCCTCCTCCTTTCGTTTCGAGGGTCATGACATAACAAGCTCCGCAGAGTTTTTTTCTGCGGAGCTTGTGTGTTTTCAGTATGCAACCTGTTGCAAAGGAACACTTTTGTGATATAATGTATCCATATTTTTAAATAATGGGGCTGATAAAATGGTTCTTTTTCGTTTTTTGCTTGCGTTGCTGACGGTTTTTGGAACGCTGTTTCCGAGTGCAGGTCTGAATTTTGAATATAAGCATCTGCCGATTGAGTTTGAGATTGAGTCCGTGAACGATATATACGTTCCTGCGGATAACAACGCAAACGTGGTTGAATATCCCTCAATCATAAAGCTCCGCTATCAGAAGAATGAAGCTGATAACGGCAAATTGCTTGCAACATTTGAGAAGTGGGGCGACACTTATCCCATATACGAGAGCAACGATGATGCTGAAACGTGGCAATACGTCTGCACGGTGAAAGACAACCTTAACGAAGGCTACTGGAACGAATGGATGCCGTTCCTTTATGAGTTGCCTGCGGATATCGGCGATTTTGAAAAGGGCACGGTCATTCTTGCCGCAACGTCAATATACGGCGAAGGGGTAACCGACAGCACGATAACCCTTTATTCAAGCAACGATGCGGGCAAATCGTTCAACGCTTTCTGCAACGTTGACAAAGCAGGCGGAATAGAGTGGGGCGTGTGGGAACCGTATTTGATTTATGAAGAAGAAACAGGCAGACTTTTCTGTTTCTATTCAGACGATTCCGACCCCGAGCATTCGCAGAAGCTTGTTTATAAATACACAACCGACCTTGTTAATTGGAGCGAGAAGTTTGAATGCGTTGCCTGTTCCGATTCTTCGCTCAGACCGGGTATGATTTCGATTGCAAAGATGGGCAACGGCGAATACTTGATAGTTTATGAGATGGTCGGTATTTTTATGAATCCGATTTATTGCAAGAGGTCAACTTCTCTCGATAATTGGGGCGACGTTTCGGATTACGGCAAGATAGTTTCCGCAGGCGGCAAAACTTTCGGCTCATCTCCGTGCGTTGCGTGGTCACCCGTCGGCGGTGAATGCGGAACACTTGTTGTTACAGGCAAACACTCCGTCAGAGGGCAAAGCGACACGGGTGCGGATATGTTCATCAGCTTTGATTACGGCAAAACCTTTGCTCCGATTGATAATCCCATTCCGTATCAGACCGATGATCCTTACGTAAAATGCGGTTACAGTCCATCGCTCTTTTTCTCGGAAGACGGAACAACGCTTTACTACATCAACAACCCTCCGTGTTATGAATCAACCTATAAAATTACGGTTGCAAAAATCAGAATTTCGGAGTGATGAAAGGGATATCGGAATAATACTATTGATATTGTTCCGATAATATGTTATACTACGTTTGGAGGCGATGATATGGACTTTATGACTACTGCCAAAGCTGCAGAAAAATGGAATATCAGCGACAGACGTGTCCGCACCCTTTGTAAAGAAGGTAAAATCGAGGGTGCCGTGCTTGTGGGTAAGACCTACAGAATCCCCGTTGACGCAAAAAAACCGACTGACGGAAGAATGAAAAATCCCGTCGGTCAGTCAGAGTTTTATCTTAAATGGGGTAACGATATTATTGGTCTTATCGACACTGCCTATAACGTTCATTTCATCAGTCCCGAATACAACGATGTTGTAAAACTATACACTCACGGTCAGAACAACTGGACTCACGAGCAGTTTGTCGGCTTTCTTTCTGAGCGAGTTGTAAACCGCGACAGACGTGATATTGAGAAAATCTTGTTCAGATGCGGACTTTCTGCATACGATGTTTTGAGGATTGCCAAGGTTACACGAGGCATTCATCCCAAGGATTTGCTCTGGATTGCTCACAACGTGGATGAAACTATCGACGAGATAATGACAGAGGTTTTTGAATCTGTCTTTCTGCAGAAAATCGACCTTGTCGGCGACAGCGTCGACACTCCTGAAGGCTACAACATCAAACGATACGGTGTTATGGACGGTAAATACGGCATTTATAAGCAGCGAATCAGTCCTCTTGTGACCGATGTTGAATCTGAAATCGCTGTTTATAAACTCGCAGAGAAGCTCGGTGTGACTTGCTGTCCCGTTTATCTCCACGATAAAAACACAATTTTTTCGGAATTTCTTTATGATTTCTCAAATGAATATATCGTACACTTCCGCAGACTTTTTGACGGTGCTCGTTCCGATAACGAATATGAAAACCTGCTTGCTGTCAGACCTCAATATAAGGATGATTTTATCCGTATGATTCTGCTTGATTTCATAACAAGGCAGGATGACAGACATCTCTCAAACATGGCGGTCAAAGTGACATCCGAAGGTGAAAGCTTCTATCCGCTTTACGATAACGGACGCAGCCTTTTCTATGAAGATACAGAAGAAACCGTTGAGAATGCTGTTGAGAACATCGAAATGTATGCAACAAATTTCGGATACTCAGGCACTTATTATGATTACATTTGCGACATTGCCCAAGAGGGTGTCGATTTCACAAAGCTCATAAATCTTGATATTACGGACGAAGAAGTCAATGAAATTCTCGTTGAATCAGGTTTCAAAGGCTACCGTCTGAACGGAGCGATAAAATGGATAAGAGGAACGGTTGAACTTATCAAATCGTTTTAATCGGGTCGTTTTTTCGGGTCGTTTTTTCGGGGCGTTCTTGGACATTATTTGGACATTATTTTTCGTAAAAATCACAAGAGATTATTCGAAATAACAAGAAATTGCACCTTGAACATGTTGATATACAAGAGTTTACAGATTTTGCGAAAAATCGCGAGAGGTACGGTGGCTTTTTCAAGTCTCGCCACTCGGACCATATTGAGTATTCATAAGGGATTTGCCTATGAACACTCAATTTTTTTGCTTTAAAAAGAGTTTTTATGTGGTCGCAGACTGTTTGGGTCTGCGACCTTTTCTGTTTTGTTATGCCGTTATGCTTTCCGGTAATGCTCTCGGTATATAGCTGACCTGCACTCCCTGCCGTGTGTCGCTTTTGTAAAAGTCATCTTCCTTGGTTGGCAGTTCAATATACCCCACAAATCTGTAGCGGATTACCACCCGCTGTGTTTTGTTCTTGCCTTTTCCTTGTGTCTCGTAAACATCAATGTGGTCAATGAGCTCTCTCACAAGTGGAGCTGTTAAGCTTTCCATTTCAATCACTTTTCTCACAGCTTTTAGGAACATATCTCTGCTCTGCTGAACAGTGTTCATTGTTGCGAGCTTGGTTCTGTAATCCGCTATCTTGGATTTGAGTGCAACTCGTTCTGTTTCATACTTGTGAGCCATGTGCATAAACCATTCATCAGTTACTTTTCCTACTGCATTATCCTCATACAGCTTTTCGTAAAGTGTGTTTACAGATTGCTGACGGGAGATTGCGTTTTGCAGTTCACTCTCAATAAATCTCTGCTGTTCGTGAAAATCCTTGTTGGTTTTCTTTTCAAGTATATCCGCAAGTATTTCTTCATCATTTTTGAGATAGCTTGCAAGATGTTTGAGTTCAAGGATTACTATGGCTTCAATAGCATCTGCACGGATATAGTGACGTGTAGTACAATCTCCACGGGTATCTTTGGTGTAGTTAAAGCACACCAAAGCTGAACATAATCTGCCGAAGGTTTTTCCTGTATTGGATAACCCTCAATGATAAGTCGAATCAGCTTTTCTTTCGGGAATATACTTTTACTTACCATTTCATTGATATGGTCAAATTCCTTGTTTGTAACTCTTACTGCAATTCTGTTATTTCTGTTTCTCATGGTTAATCTCCTTTATTAATTCATTTTTGATATTTGTCATAAGTATTTGTGTGTCCTGAATAACTTTCCGAAACATCGGAACATCAAGAACTCTGCTGTGCCAGGCACGGTCAGCAACAACTCGAAAGCGTTCAACAAGTTCGGTAGCCTCACGGGTAATTTCAACATAGTTAATCTTCACCATAGGCTTCATAACCGTTTCATTGATACATCTGCGAATATACTCCGAGCGAGTTACTCCTGCCACTTCAGCTTCTTCATTAAGGTCTTTAAGTTCTTCATCATCAAGATAGAAGAATATTGTTTTGGTATATTTCATTCTTACCTCCTTTTTGCGGGTATTAGGGGTGCGGGTCTCCGGTGGAGACCTTTGAATGCATTTTGCATTCAAAAGCACCGACCGAGCCGTCAGGCGAGAAGTCCCTAACGTGCGGATTTGTATGCACAAATCCAATGCTCGCTAAGACTTATGCCACGGACAAAGCCGTGGGTTTGTTTTGCCTTTCGGCTGGTACTAAATCATAGGCATCAACTCCTTATTTTTTTGATGAAGGGCAAAAACTTCTCTCACTTATTTGGAATTTCAGAGGGTGTTTTGTATAGTCTGTTTTCATAAAATTTAAAATTACCCTTCATTATGTTTGCACTGGGAGAGGGCAAATTGTAGGGTGTTTTGCAAAAAAATTTAAAATAGCCTTCACTTATTCCCACCGAGAGAAGACATTTGTACGCCCTAATTCCGAAATATTTACAAAGAATTCAAAAAGTCCTCTCATTATGTTTGCACCGGGAGAAGTCAAATTCGGCATCATTTTTGAAAAGTTTTTTAAAAATAATTTTTTGACGGCAAAAGTGCCGTCATAAACTCAAAATCATTCTGCATTCGCTGTAAGATTACGGCAGATTTGCCGTAACTTTGCAAACGCTCTTCGCTTGTTTGTAATTAGAAGATACTTTTGTACACCCTAATTTCAAAAATACTTTCCGATAATAAAAAAATGCCCTCCCGAAAATCGGGAAGGCAAAAAGTTGTGTTTTATCAAGGCTATATATTTTTTGCTGATTCTTATCGGTCTGAACCTTGCAGAATTAACTTTTGTCGGGTGGATTTTGTTTTTTCGATGTATTGTTGTTCAGAAAAAATGAACGGATAAAATTTAATTGTATTATGTGTTTATTAACTAAAAAAATCAGGTGCAACGGGGTATTCCCACTGCACCTGATTATAATTTAATCAACCTTTTTTATATTATGTTTTTATGAATTATGTTGTCAGGTTTCAATAATCTTTACGTCTTATTTCGAGCCGAATATTTCGTCGAGGTTGATATGCTCGTGGAAATGTCCGTGTGCGAACGGGAAAAGAATGATCGAAACTATATTCTCAGTGAAGAACCAAACGATGAATCTGCCAAGGTTACGGAAGAAGCCGTTTGTGTTGCTCAAGGTGTTGCATGCCCAGCAGTCTTCGCCGCTGCCGTCGCAATGCGGGAAATACTTGTGGCATTTTGATGTACCCTTAACAAATCTGTATTCTTCAAGGTCGCAGGAGGTGCATACTCTTCTCTGCTGCTCTTCGGTAAAGAACTTAGCTTCCTTATAGGTTTCCCATTCTGTCCAGGTGTGGCTCTTACCGTCCGCAGGAACGAGAATCTCTTCGCAAACGAGGCAAACCTGATCTGTTGTGCAGGTCATTTCGGGTCCGGGAGTGTGACCGAGAGCATCAATTCTCTCGCTTTCGATAAGCTGACCGCAGCGTGTGCAGTTCTTGTGTCTTTCGCCTTGAGTTTCGCAGCTTGCTTCAAGTGCTGTTGTCCAAACTCCGTCGTCGTGACCGAGTGCGGGAATAACTTCCGATTCAATAGTGCCCCTACAGATTGTGCATTCCTTAATTCTTTCGCCATCTGTTGTGCAGGTTGCTTCGAGAACTGTTCTCCAAGCTCCGTTATCGTGGTCATGTGCATCAATAACAACGGGTTCTCCTATTAGTGCGCCGCAGATTGCACAGGTCTGCTGCATAAGACCTGACTGTGTGCAGGATGAATCCTTTGTGATTTCCCATTTGCCGGGAATATGCTCTGTTCTTGCGATTTCTCTTGTTTCAAGAACAGCATCACAGATTGTGCAGACATTTTCTTCTCTGCCGGTTGTTTCACAATCCGCTTCTTTAACGGTTATCCATGCCGCTGCATGACCGTGTGCTTCAATAATATCTGTGTTGAGAAGCACACCGCAGATTGAGCAGTTCTGATGCTTTTCACCGTTAACATCGCACGATGCCTCTATCACGGTTTCCCATGCACCTGCTGTATGACCGTGAGCAGGAATTGTGTTTGAGCCTACAAGCTCTCCGCAATCTGTGCAGTACAGATGCGATTCGCCGTCGTGTGTACAATCAGCTTCCTTGCCGATGATACTTGTGATTGCACCGTGACCACTCTTTTCAATCTGCTCTGTTGCATACATTACGTTGCATATTGAGCAGAACAGTCCTTTTTCGCCGTTAGCAACGCAGGTTGGTTCACGCAGTATGCTTTCATATCCGAACTGATGGGTATGAAGGTCAAATTCCCTGCTTTCAAGTGCGGTATCACACATTGTGCAGTAACGGCTCATCTGACCGTGATGGTCTGCCGTTGCCTCAAAATCAATCTTCCATACACCTTCGTCATGCTCAAGCTTTTCGGTTGTTTCGGAGGATATAAGACCGAGGCAAACGCCGCAAATATTTTTAATGCTGCCTTCACTTGTGCAGGTGGCGGGAGTTGTGATTGTTACGGGAACATGGTCGAGCTTTGCGACCGGCTGTGTATACATTACTCTGCCGCAGGTTACGCAGTTCGCGTGCTGCTCACCTTCTGCGGTGCAAGTGGGAGCAACTGTTGTTTGCCAGGGACCTTCTGCACAGATATGGTCGTGACCCGTTTCGGTTACGTTGATTCTGACCATAGGAGTTGATGAAAGGTTGGAATTCTTGATTTTGCCTTCAGCATCTACCTTGTCATAAAGCGTTTCGTCGATAAGGAATTTTGCATAGTAGGTGCCGGGCTTTGTGCCGGTGAATACCTGATAGTTTGAAACATCATCAAGTGAGCCGCCGTCAACGGAGTCTGTCTGCGTTCCGTCTGCATTGCAAAGAACCCATTCGCCGCCATCGCTGATGTAGCCGTAGAAGGGAACATTGTGCTTATTAAAGCCTGCTGTTGCAATTTTGCCGAAGTCAACCGTGCCGCCGGGAGCAATACTGTAAACTCCGTCGCCCTCAAGCTGGACAAAGTCAAGATTGTAGAGGGGAACGATGCCGGTAATATCGGTGTTCATGCTGGTTGATACGAATGACATTGTTCCGCCCGATGCGGAAAGAGGAAGAGTGTTTCTGAGATAAAAAACATTTTCCTTGCCTGTAAGGTCAAGACCGTTATTTTGCGTTGAATCAATAATATCGTTCCAGGAAATTGCTTTGAAACGTTTCGAGGCATTGCCGTCATCGTGTTTCTCATAGTATCCGTCGCAGTTGCCGTATGACTCTTCAAAGCCGTCCATATCCTTAAATTTGATTGCGCGGTTATAGAGATTGTCAATGGCCGAAATGCCGCCGGTGCTTGTGTCGGTGCCGAAGCCTATGCATATACCGCCCTGATCATAGCCTGCTGTACTCCAGGATTCTGTTGCTACGCTGTCTGCATAAAATTCGCCGTTCATACCGAAAATGGCAACTTTATAATTAAAGTAAACAGGGCAATCATAATCAAGCTCAACCTCTGTCTGACCAGACTGCTGGCTGATGCCTATTTGTGTATGTGCAGGAAGATTAACCTCTGCAACAGTTTCGGTGGTTGTTTCTTTTGTGAGTGACTCTTCCGTGCCGTAAGCAGTTGAAATTGCCTGTTCAGCAGAGAAGCCGATAGAAACGCTCATTTTTGCATCTGCAACAAGGGGGAAGGAAACTCCGAACTCAGTTGAAACCTCGGTGCTTTGACCGAATGTGTATGTTTCAGATGACTCCATGTAGTTTGAAACCGTTGTTGAAGATGTTTCGCTGTAAGCAGCCGAAACGGTTGTGTCCGAAGCGGAGGGGTTGCTGATAAAACTTGTGTTGGGTGTTCCGTTGGTGCTGTTATATTTTACACCTGGTGCATTGTCTGCTTCAGCAGCATCAAGGCTTTCATATCCTTCTGCCGCGGTGATGAACGCAAGATCGTCATCCGCAAGAGGAATAAGTTCAAAATCATAGAGCACAAGACCGAATGATGAAAATGCAGCTTTGTTTGAACCGCTGCTGTAATCTGTGGTTGTGGCAATATTATAAAGAACAGTTCTGCTATCCGAATTGTTGAGAAGAGGAAAACCGTCCGAACTTCCCGTACAGTATTCTATACATGCGCCTCTGGAAACACCGCCGTTCTGGCCTGAGCGATCAAGAGCGGAACAAATTTCGTTCACCATGCTGTCCTGAACGGCTTTAAGTGTTGTTGTTGTTGCCCATCCGGTGGATTTTGCATAACCCGAACTCCAGGAATTCTCTTTTGAAAGGGCATCCACAACGTTTATATCTATGCTGCTGTTACCGTCATTAGTATAATGCTCGTCATAATTTGAAGAATAACCTAAATTGTTGTTATATCCGAACTCATTGCCCGCACTTTCAAAAATAAGGCTTGCTATGTTAGCCCACGCTCTTGCAAGAGAGGTGCCGTTATGTTCGGCAACAACCAGCTTTTTGTAGAGCTCAATGGGAGATATTTCCGACGGGTCAATCGTTGACTCGCCGCCGTTGATGTCATAATAGGTTTTGCCGTCAATGGTAATTTGTTTTATACCAACTCTTTTTCCGTCACGTGTTATAAACTCAATGCTGTCTGCCGCATGAACGTGCGGTGCGGCAATCATCATGCAGGACATAATGAGAGTTAATGAAAGGGTTATTGCGATAAGCTTTTTGAACAATGATGTTTTCATTTGGTGAAAACCTCCTTATTTTGATGTTTGTTGAATCTTAATTAATATATGTTCCTACTCAAGCATTCTTTCCGTGCAGCCGCAGATACTTATTTCTTTGTCTGCATCAAGATAGCTGATGCAATCGCCGCACCACTCTTCGCTGCGTTCCTTGTTTAACGGAATGTAGTATTCGCAAGGCTCCTGAATCGCCGTTACAATCGGATTTCCGTCTGCCGTATAGGCAGGATTTTTCTTTAAATCGGGGAAAACGGGTAAGGGCTCAACCTTGTCCCTCTCGTTTTCCTCATAATATCCGTAGTGAATATTAAATGTTTTGTTTTCAATATTAATCACCTTGTATAAATCACCCTCACGAGGAATGGTTGCTTTGTGCATTGCATCACCTCTTTTCTGAGGAACAAAAAATTCCTCCGTACTGCCATGACAACAGTATAGAGGAATTTTTTTGAAAAAACATCGCTATTTTTAACCGATTTTTGAGCTATATTTTTTCAGATGTATGCTCCCAAATCAAGGCGGTTTTTTGCACCGGTCTTATTCTTCGCCTGAATAATGAGCGCATTTACCGTGTGTGCGGAAAGCGAAAGCTGTTTTGCAATTTCCGCATTTGAAAGACCGAACGCCGCAAGGCGGGCAATCTCACGCTCACGCACCGTAAGCGATGCGGAAACATTGTTTTTGAGCACGGCGTTATGAAGCTTTGTCCAGCCTATGTGAAGCTGTTTGTGAAGCTCTTTGACTTTTTTGAGAGCCTCAGCATCTGCCAATGCAAGCCTTTCGTCAAGAAACAAACCAAGCTGTCTGCGATGCTCAACAAGAGGTCCGTAAAGCTTATCGGGCAGAGCAAGTGCGATGGCTTTATCAATATGTAATGCAGCTCTTTTGTCGTCGCCGGATTGATGGTAAGCAATTCCGCAAAGCAGGCGAAGATATATTTCGGCAATAACAATTTTATCCGTAACCATCTGCGTAATCATAGGCTCCATTATGTAGGGCAAGGTTTTCATAAGACCCAAACCGTTTATGTCATCGAATTTAATGTTTCCGAGTGCAAGCTCTTGTGCATTAACCAAAAGATGTTTTACATAATATACTCTTGCGGCAGGGTGTGCATCGTGCGGCAGATTATTAAAACAACCCCGTTTAAACCAATCCGGAAAATCCCTTGTTTCACGGATTGCACTGTCCGTTGCGGCAACGGAAAGCGTGACAATATCACGGTCTGTATCATCCTTGCAGGGTGCTTCGTAAAGATGGTTTTTCGCCTTATGCCACATCTGCAAATCGCCCTTCCACATTGCACAAAGAGCAAGCAGCATGCCGCCCGAAACAACGGCATAAAATCCGCTGTGATTTTCAAGAAAGTAGTTTGCATAGTCATAAACCTTGTCTATTTCACCACGGCTGTATGCGATTTCAGCGGCAAAAAGCGCTTGCGCTTCGGGATGAAAAGAAAGAGCCTCTATGCATTCATCCGCAGTTCCGGGAGTATTATATAAATCGGTCATATCAAGAAAAGGGCTTTTACGGATTAGAGGACGGGGCTCCGCTTCATTTTCTTTTACTTCTTTGCGTCTTTTGTCGGCAGGTCTTTGTGCATCGGCGGGAATCATCCAGCTCGCTCCGAAGCGTACTGCGCCCGTTATTTTGCCGAGCTTGCAAAGATTTTGTACACCCCTGACCGACATATTCCACTTTTCTGCCGTTTGCTGAACGGTTAACATATCTGTTTTCATACCTGCCACCTCACGCATTGTGCGTTATTACGCATAATATCCGATTTCATTATAATGCGTCCTTGCGCACAATGCAAGTATTTTATTTCAATTTGTTATAAGCACTGTAACTATCCTAGGCATTCGCCTTGTTAAGCAACAGATTTGTCCCCTCAAATCCGCAATAAAAGGGGGCACCCTTTACAACCCGCAGAAAATATTTAGATAAAAAGATAAAAACAGGTGCAGCAGAAGTATATCCCGTTGCACCTGATTTTAATTTCAAGATGTATTTATGCCGCGAAAATCAGCTCGTGATTAACAATCTCCCTTGCCCTTGCTTCTATATTATTCATACTGGCAACCCACTCCATTTGTTTTTTCTTCTTTGAACTGTTCCGTGATGCCCTCGGCAAATTTCATCTGTTCTACCAGCCGAGAGAACATATCTGATGCCTGTTCATCAATCTCTGCAAGATGAGTCCACAATGTTCCGGTCATAAGCATTATGTTGAACTGAACTCGTTTATGTTTAATAAGATAATCCTTGCGTTTCAGTCCCCATACACCGATAGGCTTTCTTGCTTCGGCAGGTAATGCGATGTTAGGGATTATGTAATCGCCGACTGTTCTGTAAGTGCCGCCGCTCTGTTCAAATGATGATTTATTCATAACAATAACTCCTTTCAATCAGTAACAAATGTGTCGTATGTGAATTTAGCACCGAGTCTGAAACCTGATATAAAACTGTCAGAGTTGCTTAAACTCAAAAACTCATTGTATGTATTTGTATAGTTAAGAAACAGTTCCTTATCATCTGCGGTCAGTTTTGCTGTGAGCTGTTCTTCTTTTTTGTAAGTGCATTCAATTTCTTGCTTAACTTACTGGACAGTTCGGAATTCAATTCCTGCGGTTCAATGTTTCCATAGTAAAAATCTTCAATAAAATTAGACATTATACAAGCCTCCGTTTGAATAATTGATATTCAAACTCTTTAAAGCATTATGGAAGGATGAGAGTATGTTTGTTACTGCCGAAAGTTATTGTTTTTTAGTAAATCCCTTATGAACATCCGTACCATCTAAAACCACTGAGACTATGTTTCAGTGGTTTTATTTATTAGTTTTGTGAAATCATAAAAACTTTCTCAAATTTCTGTACAGATTGACAGTTGTAATGCATAACAACCCATTATGAACATCTTAAATATTGGATTCATACTATACTAAATAGTATATTCTATGGATTTAGATATAAAAGCTTTGCTTTTGCCTTTCAGAAAGTTGACTGTTGGTGATATAATTATTACAGTCAAAAATTAAGTTTAATGAACACATAATAATGGTGGTCAGTGGTAAGCAGGAGCTTATAACTCAGGCATATTCCAAAGGAGCTGTCAAGCCCCTCACCGTAATCAAGAACTCTCACAATCCGGACCATCTTAAAGAAGGCTGAAATCGTTGATATTCAACGGTTTCAGTTTTTTTCTTTTTTGTTATTTTTACCCCTTGGACATTATTCTTGAAAAAACAGGCTTTTTCGCCTTGCTTCAAGCGGTTTTGCGAACAAAAAACAGGACATTACTCAGAGCAGTTTTCACTGCCGGGTAATGTCCTTGTTTAATTTTAAATATTTATGTGATTAGGAATGCTTGTGCTCGACAAATTGGAATTTGTTGATTACACCGGTGTTCCTACTTCAATTAAGTTACCATCCAAATCGTAGAATCTGACCACCTTTTGTCCCCAGCTGTGTGTCATCAGGTGATTGACATATTCGATTTCAGGGTAAAGTGTTTCAAGACGCTCTGCAAATTGTTCTATGTTGGGCTCTTCAAAATACAACTCAGACTGATTACTGTTTGAAATTACACTTCTTTTTGTGAATTGTTCCCAATATCCCGATTCCTGTAAATATACATTATTCGTCAATTCCATATTCCCATCGTTGTCTTGAAGCAGTTGAAACCCAAACATATCACTATAGAACTTTAACGCACGGTTACAATCTTTAACAACAATAAGCGTTCCTTTGTATTTCATATGCGTTCTCCTCGTCAAATTCTTATTCGTCTAACTGTTCGATATATTGGATTATGTTGTTCTGTACAAAGCGGGTATCATACTGAATAAATGCTCAAAGAACTGATGGCACTGTGTGCAGAGGTCTTGAAAAAATGATAAAATACGCAGTCCGAATGCAGTGAGCGAGTCACCAAGATCTTTTATAAAACGCTCAAATTTTGTAAGTCTGTTGCTCTCGTCATAACCGTTTTTATCTTTATAGACACGGACATAGTCAATAAACCATTCAATAGGATATTCATTTTCAGGTTCATCCCAACCGCTGAAATCAGAATTTATATATATAGACAAAATCATACACATTCTGTATTGCGGTGATTCCATCGTCTGTGCCACTTCTTTTCCGTCAACATAAAATGTTATTCCTTCGGGTCTCCAGTCCATAGCATAGGTGTGGAATTCATTAACATAGTCACTTGGGTCGCCATCCAATTCAACCCTGCTTACCCATTCGTCAAGATCGGGATCATCCCAAGCATGGACCTTCGGTTCAAACACTCCCGGAGATTTAAAAAAGGTTTCAAAGACATCTATTTCACCGTTCTGAACAGAATCTGTTCCGTCGGTATCATCTTGAGCACCGATAAGCCACCATGAAGCATATCCGCCGCCACCTGTGTCAGGCATTTTCATTCTTATCTCAAAGTAGCCGTACTGTGTTGCGTATCCTTCATAAGGCTCAACTTCCCTCTGCTGAGCACCGCCCGGATGAAGATGATTCTTTTCCCAAGTCTGAATGCCGTTGGCTATCCACAGAAGATTATCGGGGTCTGCCGAGCCGGGCTGACCGCCGAAATAATCGGGAGAATCCTTTGTGATATACAGATTCAAACAACCGTTTTCAATTTTGTATCTTGCAGAGGAGCCTTCTGTATTGGCAGTGCAGTGAGGCAGATACTGCGGTAACCAATACTCCGTATTTAAATTGCCGTCATTAAATTCTGTGCTGAAATCAAGCACATAGCCTTCTTTTTCGGGAACACATTCTTCGGCATATGCGACTGACGGCAAGCCGAGCAACATGGTTAAAACAAGCAAAAAAACCATACTTTTTCTGAACATGATTTTTTATCCTTCCGTACAAATTCTTATTTGGTCGAATTGACTATATCATATCATGCGGTGTTTTCAGTATCAAACCTTCACTTGATTCAAGTGACTTTTGTGTATACCCCCCGGCTCAGCCGGGGGGAGATTTTTGGGAGATTTAACTGCGATTTTGATGATTATTATTCTAACTTTATAATTTGTTATAAGCAGTCAGATTAAAATTTTTGATTTCAACCGTGCAATCATAGTTGCCGTGAATTTCAAAACCAATATTTGTTCCGCTGAAATAAAATTCATCTTTTGAAATTTCTCTGCCGAAAATATTATCTTCGTTTGCACGTTTCACGGCATCGTTGATATGCTCTGTAAGGTCAATTTCAATATGAACCCACTCGTCGGAAACATACGGCTCCCCGAACCTGAAAAGAGAACGGCTTCGGAATCCGTAGGTGTCCTTGGTTGAAAGGCTGTAAATCATACAGTTGCTCGCATTATCGAGTGCCCAGTATGTGTCCTGATATCCTCTGTCATCAAACAGATTCAGTCCAAACCATATAAACTCGTGTTTTTCAGTGCCTTTCATATAGAAATATGCAAGAAACTGGACGGCATTTATGCCGTCTTTATTTGTTGTATCAACAAAATCGGATAGCTTTATATCAAGCGACGCAACAAATCTGTCTGCTGAGCAGTTATAAAACGATTTGTCGCTGTCAGGCAGTGACGCATAATCGCAGATCGGCGACTGTTCGAGCAGAAGATGAGGCCATGCACCGTCACCTGCAGGAGCTCCGTTATAAATATTCGCCGCATTCAGACGCATAGAAACGGATTTTTCCGCAGGATCATATGTAACGGTCTTTGTTAATCCGTCGGTCAGAGTATATTTATCACTTCCGACCCTTTCTGCCCACAGACATTTTCCAGAATTCCACTGAGCAATCATCCAGTATGGAGTGCTGTTTTCGTTATATATAAAATCGCCGAGTTTCACTCCTGCACCGTTTTCAGTCTGCTGAGAAACAACAGAAAAACCGTTTTCAAAATCAGGGTCACGGAAAAGCTGCTTTGATTCATAGCCGCTTATCGGAATGTTGAATGCTGAAGAAATTGCCAGATACATCATAAAAAACATCGATAAAATTTTTGAAAACATAATCATCACCGACTTCATTATAACATTTGTAAAAATAAAATCAATATTAACGAAGTGATTTTTAAGTGGGTTGAAGTCTGCTTAAAGCATCAATTCTCTGTTATTTTTATCCCTTGGACACTATCGGCTGAAAATGCCGTTTTTGATGATTTAAAGAACAAAAAAGGTCATTGATCAGAGCAGTTTTTTCTGTCGGTCAATGTCCTTGTTTTTTTAAAATATTCAAAAACAACTTTTACTATTTATCAATCTGTTGTGAAATTCAGTTGAATCCCGTTCTTTTGTGTGGTACAATAACCAAAAATCAAAAAGAGGGATATTATGAACATCAGAATCAAAAAGATTGTTTGCATTTTAATGACTTTATGCTTATGTTCTGTCTTTTCAGGAGCATTCGGTCTGACTTCATTTGCGGCAAATGAAAATGACAGCGATACAGTTCTATATGCTTCTCCCGATGCTGCAGATAACGGCGAAGGAACGTTGCAGTCACCAATAAGTCTTTCAGGTGCAAAAGAGAAGCTTAAAGGCATGAAAAATGAAAAGTCATCCGCAACAGTATATCTTCTCGGCGGAACATATTATTTTGATGACGCTTTATATTTCAATTCCGAAGATATGGAGAATGTTACTTATAAAGCTTATGATGAAAATCAGGTTGCTTTCTCAGGTGCTTATAAAATAAGCGGTTTTGAAGAGAGTGAAGCCAACGGAGTCAAGGTTTTTACAAAGCAGCTTGATACTTCTGCGGATAATTGGTATTTTAAATCTCTTTTCAGCGACAACGGTGAAGTCAGAACAACCCGTTTCCCTGAAGAAGGCTATTTAACGGTTAAAGCAACTGCACCCGAAGACGACCTCTGGAATAAAGAAAACAGACCTTGGGAGTTCACTTACGGTCAGCGTTCTTTTTATGCAAATACCGATGATATCCCGGATGAGTTTCACAATTCAGAGGATGTTAATATCCGTATTCTCCATTATTGGCACGATGAGCTGATGAATATTAAATCCTACGATGCCGAAACGGGAAAAATCGGCTTATCAAGACCCTCTACAATGGAAATAAGAGATATTGACCGATATTATTTTGAAAATGTTTTTGAAGCCCTCAATGAGCCGGGCGAATGGTATCTCGATAAGGTTTCAGGCGTTCTTTATTATGTGCCGAAAGACGGCGAAAAAGCTGATACGCTCACTCTTTACGGTTCAAATGTTGACAGACTTATTGATATAAACGGTGTTAACGGAATTTCCTTTGAGGGAATTCATTTCACCCGTACCGATTGGGCAAAGCCCGAAGCCGACGGATTTTATGCAGGAACTTGGTGGGAAGAAAATGACATGGATTTCCCTCAGGCGGCAATATTCGTTGACGGAGTTGTTGCCGTTAAATACGCAGAAAGTGTTCACCTTAAAAACTGCGAATTCACCTGGCTTGGCGGCACTGCGGTAAAATTCGGATTCGGTGTAAAGAATTCATCGGTTGAAAACTGTTATTTTGAAAATATCGCCGCAACCGCTGTTTATGCAGGCGGTGAAAACTGCTTACCCGAGCACGAAAACTATACACAGAACATTACAATCAAGAACAATGAAATATATAAATACGGCAGAAAATTCTTCAGCGGAATCGGTATTCATATAACCTTCTGCGATACTGCTGAAGTGGCAAATAATGAAATTCACGACGGATACTATACAGGTATTTCTGTCGGCTGGCTCTGGAGCTATAATTACCACGCAACCAAGAATATAAATATCAGCCGAAATCTTATTTATAATATCGGTCAGGGATGGCTTTCCGATATGGGCGGTATTTATATGCTCGGCAAGCAACCCGGAACTGTTTTAAGTGAAAACGTTATTCATAATGTTGCCGCTGATCCCGGTGAAGGCGGTTACGGCGGCTGGGGCATTTATCTTGACGAAGGCTCATCTTTTATGACGGTTGAGAAAAACCTTGTTTATGCATGCGGCAGCCAGAGCTTCAATGTTCACTACGGTGAAGGCAACATTATCAGAAATAATATTGCCGCCCTCAGCAGAGAAGGTCTGATGAGTCCCGGTATAGATAAAGGCGAAACCCACGCAACGGCGATGTATTATAACAATATTTTCCTTACATATAACAAAGCACCGATTTATATAGAAATGCTGAATCCCTCACATTTCTATGATAACGGCAATCTTATGTGGAGCCTTACAGAGGGCGATGAGCTTTATTTCAACACAAGCGAATATGTTTACACCCTCGAAATGGCTCAGGACAAGGGATTTATTCATTTTGCGACTGTTGCCGACCCGATGTTTAAAGATGCCCTTAACTTTGATTTCACTTTAGCAGAAGACAGCCCTGCATTTGCCCTGAATTTTGAAGAATGGGATTATTCTCTGGCAGGTACAATCAAAGACACGGTAATAGGTCTTGACAAAGCAGGCGGTCAGACGCCATATAATGCTGAGTCCGAGTTGCAGCCCGATATGGAATTTGAACACAACTTATTCGGAGGCTATATTCCTTATATTATATTTGTCCTTCCCACACTCCTGGCATCGGTCTGGCTTGTTATCGGTGTAATCAAAGGCAAAAAGACCGTAACACTTCCGATATTTGCCGCTGTTATTTCAGCACCTTTGTTTATTGCGGTTTATAATTTCTATCTTGAATGGATAGAAATTCTCTATTTCTTATCTGTATTTGCACTGGCGGCACTTGCTTCTGTTCTTCCCACATGCGTTGCAATTGAAAAAGGTAAAACGAAGAAAGGCATTATTTTGGCGTTTGTTGTCAATTTCATTCTTTCGGCAGGTATTTTCCTTGGTCTTGCAGGTATATTTAATATGCTTTTGCAGCCGGGAAGCCCCGAAGTAATTTCACTTGCCTGCGGAGCAATGTTTATCTATATGCTTGTTGAAACAATCCGTCTTTTAAAGGCATATAAAACAAAATAATTCTATAAAAGAGAAAGGAACTGATTTTGGGTCAGTTCCTTTTTTAATATATTCAGTTCTGTAAATATAAGTTTATCTGACTGTTCAACAAATCAGAATTTATCAAACTCCTTTAAGCTCTGCAATTTTCGATTCAAGTTTCTGCACAAACTGACCGACAAAATATCCGTCAATGAATCGGTGATTCACATCGAGTGTCATATTGATGATGTACTTGCCGTTTTGCTCTGTATATTTACCCCAGACGAGAATCGGTGCGGTGTCGTCTTTGAGCTTCGGGTCGGTGTAATCACGCTCGTTTGAACACATAGTGATATCCGCCCAAGGGATGCACGAAAAGACAATCTGC
>JAFQRY010000005.1 GCA_017409845.1 Clostridia bacterium | reverse complement strand
ACTGTTACCATTTTCTCTACCTCATTTTCAAAGTTTATTTGTTTCAGGTGGTGTTCCCTGTTGACATCTGTATAATAACGCAATTTTTTCATCTTTTGTGCGAAATGTAATTTTTGACATGTTTTTTGTAATTTTTGATGTGTTTTTTAAAAACGTTGAGAAAAAGGGCTGAATGAGCGAAAATACACGCATCAGGATGAAGGCATCCCGCCCTACGCATAGTTGCACATTTTATATAATCGGCTAAGCAGGAACGGGACGGCACTGAGGTCGTCCCCTACGGTGTTTCAGTTTGGTTTTTGTTTTATCGACAGTCAAAAAACGGGCTGTCTTTATACGACAGCCCGTTTTTCATCCTTCAAAATCGGTTATATACTTTTTATAGTTTTCTTCGGTGGGTTCATAGCCCGGATTGGTTTCGCTTTCATAACCGAAATATGTTGTGTTATCTCCGAAATATTTTTCAGAGAACTCATTGATTTCTTTTTCGGAAGCATTGACATCATTGATTGTGCGAACAACATCTCCGCCCTCGGGAACAGCTCCGGAATCATCATAAAGAGTATAAATAATCTCTGCTTCTCCGTTCTTCATTTCATAAATACGTGCACTTGTTGTTCCCATACCTGTATACGAGCCACAGATATAACCCTTTCGTTCCATATATCCGATAGAACCGAATTCTCCGTCACTGCACAACATTACAGCTTTTCCGTTATGATATGTATAAACCTCAACACCGTAAGCATGTGCACCGCCCTCCGAAATGAAAAGCTCGGGAATATCATCATTGTTCACATAGCCAAGAGAAAATCTGTATTCCCCTGTTCTTCTTTCGCTTTTCGGAGCTTCATTCCTCAACACATTAAGATATGCCTCTTTCCATGCATCGTTTGAAACGGGCTGAGTTTCAGCTTCTTTTGATGTTGAACCTGACTCATAATTCTCAGGATATGTTGCAATCTCGGGAACGGCGGCTGCTTCATAAATTCCTGTACCACTTTCACGTTCTTCTATTGTATATGGGGTAGCGGCAGCCCAAAGCTCATAACTGATTGCATAAACACCATTGCTTGTTATTTTAAGATTTATATAATCACAAATGAAACTATCTTCGCCGTCATTTTCATAATAATTGACATTGATTATTCCATTATCTCGGGCATATACACTGTGAATCGTGCAGCCGCTGCTTTCTATCAAATCAACATAATAAGTTCCACCGAGAGCTTCAAACTGAGCTTTTGTTATTTCAATTCCGCCGTATTCTTTGATTCCGTCAGGAGTGTCATAAAAGAAATAAGGTTTGTGAGTGTGACGACTCCCGCTGTCAATATCATAAACATCTGTCAGAAAAGCATCAAATCTGCTTGCCTTCGCAACAATGGAATTTGAATATCCGTTGACCGATTTTTTTTCAAAATACTCAACGCCGTTTTCGTTGAAAACAGTAATTTCTTCACATTTGCTTCCGTTGACCATCCAGACTTCCGATGGCGACCATGAACCTGCATCAACATGGATCTGATAATAAGTATTATATTGGCACTCAAGTTTTTCATCAATCCAATAATAATTTTCTTCAGAAACCGCTGATGCCTCTGCTTTATCGGAAATAAACCATACTCGTCCCACACGAAGATTCTCGGCATATTCGCTTTTTTCGCCTACAACCGCAAAAGCTTCGTAGGTGCCGTTTCTGTCGTAGTCGTCAACAAGGATTGACAAGGGCTCTTCTCCGAGTGCCGAAACAGCAGTTTGTTTGAACTGTGTATACTCATTCTTCTTTTCGTTAAAATCAGCAGAAAGCTTTTCTTCAAGATATTCTTCGGCATTCTCGCTTTCGCATACATCAAAGAAATCGGTATACTCACCGTCACCGATAAGCTCCTTCATGCTTTTTTCAAAAGCTTCGTCATATTGCTTATCTGTTTTTGTGAAAAGGTCATCATCCTGCCATATTTCTTCCGACACATTATCCCACGCATCGCCCGAAACAGTTCCGACCGTTTCAAAGCCCTCTTCGGTCGCTTTGAGGCATACGCCCTCGTGATACCATGCCGTGCCTTGATTATGACCCGAATCGGTGTAATATAAAATGCCGTTATCCTCTGAGAAATAAACCTCGGCAGGTGTTGAGGAATGCAAAACCGGAGAAATAACACTCAAGCCATCGTTTTCACCGTATGAAAGAATATACATATTGTGTGAACCGTAATATGTAAAAATCACCTCGGGAATTTTATTTTTATCAAGATCAACAACATATGCATCCGATATTTTGCTGTTGCCGTCTTTATCCTTGCCGCTGAAAGGTGCAATATATGCAGCATACGCTTCATAAGCTTCTGCAATCATTTCCTCACTCGCCTCGTTATTCATTCCCGTTAAAAGTCCCTGCTCCTCAACCTTGGTGGGGCTGGATGTCGTTGTTCCTGCACCATTCTCCGAATCAACCTTTATTTTAATCGCTTTAATTGCAAAAGCCGCACCGACAACAACCGCAACTGCGGCAACAGCGGCGATTATCGCTTTTATATTGATTTTCTTTTTCGGCTTTGGAGGTGCTTCGGGAATGATGTTTTTCACCTGAACAGGAGGTATATCCGCTTTTTTTGAGGGCTCCTGCTTTTTTCCGGAATCTGCAGGTGCAGGCACGGAAACATTGCCTATCGAGCTGTTCAATGCCTCTCTGAGCTCGGAAACAGACCGGAATCTGTCGGCATAATCGACCTCGAGGCCTTTGAATACAACCTTTTCGAGAGCATTACAATCCCTGATGCCGAATTCCGAAAATCTTCTGAGAGGTTCTTCATCCCTCTCTATACTTTCGGTCGGAAGTGCTCCGGTTATCATTTTATAAAGCGTTGCACACACGGCATAAATATCCGTCCACGGTCCCTGCTTCGAGCGGCTTGCATACTGCTCTTTGGGTGCATATCCCCTTTTTATCATAACGGAAAGACTTTTATCGCTGTCCTCAACCGCAAGTCTTGCCGAACCGAAATCAAGCAGCTTCACACCGCCCTTTTTGCAAAGAAAAATGTTATCGGGCGATATGTCACGGTGAATAAGCTTTTCATCGTGCATATCTTCAAGTGCATTGAGCACGGGCATGATAATTTCAACCGTTTTTTCGGGTGCAAGCCTTCCTCCGTTTTCTTCAAGATACTTTTTCAGGTCCTTTCCGTCAAGATATTCCATGACGATATAGGCGGTATTGTTTTCCTCAAAGCAGTCATAAACATCAACTATATTTTCGTTGTTTGTGAACTTTGAAAGACGGTTTCCCTCATCAAGCATCTTTCTCACACCGTCACGGAAGAATTTTGATGCTTTATCGTCATAGCACGAAACATGGGTTTCGCCCTCACTTCTCGTTGAAAGTGCATTCGGAAAAAACTCCTTGACCGCAACGGGCCTGTTGAGCTTTTTATCCCACGCAATATATGTGATGCCGAAGCCGCCGTGACCGAGCACCTTGCCGAGCATATATCTGCCCGACAAAACCGTTCCGCAGAACAGATGGCTTTTTATTTTCGGGGCAGTACCCACAACATATCCACAATGCGGACAAACCTCATACTGCTTTCCGAATTCTCTCATGCAACCGAAACAACGCTGCATTTAATCAACTCCTCATATTGAAGGATTAATCCAAAAGAAAATATATAATGATACCTGCAACAGCAACCACAAGAGCAAGAAGAGCTATCGTGGTGTTGTTGAATTTTTTTGTTTTCATGTTTATAAGCTCGCTGTCAACATCAACAACTTCTTTCTTTTCGAGAAGACAGTTTTTGAAGTCCGCCGCTGTTTTGAAGCGAAGCTCAGGAGTCATGTTGAGTGCCTTCATAACCGATATGCTCACGCTGTCGGGAATATCGGGATTAAGACTTTTGGGTGAAACAAGATTATCCGCACTCATTCTCTCGAGTGCATCATCGGGTCTGTCGCCAGTAAGCATTTTATAAAGAACGGCACCGACCGAATATATGTCAGAAAAGGCACCCTGCTTGCTTCTCGTTTTATATTGCTCGGGAGGTGCAAAGCCTATCGAAAAATGAACCGTCATGTTTTCGTCTTTATAAGGCGATGCATCCTTGAGGAAACGGAAATTGCTGATTTTTATTTCATTGTCGGTGGTTATAATGATACTTTTCGGAGATATTGCACGGTGAACGAGCCCCGCCTTATGAAGCTGAGAAAGCCCCTCAAGCACGGGAACAGCTATGGAAACCGCCGTCTCCGTATCAACCTTTCCGCCGTATGATTCAATAAAATCGCTCAGAAGCATGCCTTCGATATATTCCTTGACGATATAAACGGTGTTATAGCTCTCAAAGCAGTCGAATATGTTGACAATATAGGGCGAGCCCGAAAAAGACTGCATTTTAACCGCATTCGTTCTGATGGTGCGGATATTCTTTTTATAGGAATCGCGGTCATCCTGCGATGTGACAGTCACATCAAGAGAGCCCGAATCCCTGGAAGCAATTCCTCTCGGATAATACTCCTGAATTTCCACCATGCAGTTGTTAACGGTATCCCATGCTTTATATTCAACCACGGATTTATCAACACCCGTAACCTCTCCTACGAGATAGCGTGAGTTAAGCAGAGTTCTTGCAGGCAGCAGAGAGCTTCTTCTCTTTTCCGGTTCAACATATCCGCAGTATTTGCAGATTTCATCGCCCGCCTCACGGAAACAGGACATGCAAAGATTATCATAGTTCATTTAAGAATGTCATCTCCCGGAAATCAATTAAGTCTGAAGGAATTCTGTCTGTCGCCGATATATAAAACCGACCCTCTCGGCACGGAAACCATCACTCCGCACGGAAGTCTTTCTCCGTTAACGAAGGTTCCGTTTTTTGAATGGTCTATAACGCTGTACTGACCAGTTCTGGCATTGCCTCTGACGGTGCAATGAGTTCTGCTGACAAGCTCGCAGCCCTCATCAACAACAATCTGAGAGGTTTTCGGGTCACGCCCGATGGTTATATTTTCATCGGGGTCGATTCTGAAAATTGCATCCGCATATGTGCCGCTCAGGCCCATTATCGAACCAACAAAGGTATCTCCCGATTTTTTAAATATTTTCATAGTATCTCTCCATAATCAGTTTTCGTGCTTCTGCTTCTCCCAGCTGAAATCGTCGGAGCAGAAAGGCACAAATATAAGCTCGGTTTCGCCCAGAGCAATTCTGTCGTTAAGCTTGAGCTTTGTAGGCACAAGCACAGCTTCGTTGTTAAGGTAGGTAAGCTCAGCAGATTCGCCGGGCTGAATAACAAAGGTGTTGCTTCTGGGGTCATAGGTAAGGATGGCGTGCTTATCCCTCGAAACGGTTCTGTCGCCGCTGAGGCTGATATTCATATCACCCGATCTGCCTATGAAGTTGCGTCCGCTCTTGATTTTAAAATCCTCGCCCGAATGTATTCCTTCAACACAAACAAGCCAACCTACAACGGGTTCGGTTCCGAGTGCCTTCTGGAAATAATGAACGGTGTGTCCGTTTGAAGGCTTTTCTTCATAGAATCTGGGAGCCGCTTTTATCGCAGGCTCGGGCTTCTTTTCTTCTTCGGTGATTTTGCTGACGGTATCCTCCGGATCATCTGCAGAAGCTTCAGGAGGATTATATAAAGGTCCGCCGTAATTATATTTGCTTTCATTATAATCTTTTTCATTCTTCGCTTCGGGCACGAAAACTGTGATTTCAGGCGTCTTTTTATTGTTGCAATGAGGACATTCATCATATTTTCCGCCGTCAAAAAAATGTCCGTTATCGCATCTTATAAGTCTTTTAACCTCTTTCATATCTTCCGGTCTCCTATTCTTCAATTTCGAGATATTTCATAAATTTGCTTTTGACTTCGGCGTGCCTTCGCTGACTTACGGGCACAAACAAACCGTTATTCATTGTCAGCCCGTCTTTGGTCAGGCTTTTTATGCAGCGTATGTTGACTATATAGCTCTGGTGCACCCTGATGAATTCATCGGCATCAAGCTGAGCTTCTATTTCGTCAAGCTTCGAATAAAATTCGCAGTCTGCCCTTTTGTTGACAACAATGCATTTTCTGCCGTTGCTCGTGAAATAGAAAATATCATCAAGACGCAGCTTCTGAATCGAACCCGAAACCTTAAAAGAAAAATAATTATCGTCATCCGATTCAAAGTAACAAAAATATCTGTCAAGAGTTTCTGCGATTGTTTTTATCGGAATGGGCTTGAGCAGATAATCAAACACCTTCAGCTTATAGCCGTAAAGTGCAAACGAATCGTCATCGGAAACAAAGATGATTTCGGATTTGATGTTGCCGCTTTCTCGGATTCTTTTTGCTACTTCTATTCCGGGAAATCTCTGGGAGTTGATTTCGATAAAAACAATATCGAAGTCAAAATCATTTTTAAAATCAATTTCAAGTGCTTCCTTGGGATTGGTGTAGGCTTCAAATCCGAATTCGCATTTGTCGAAAAGGATATTGACCAGCACATCCTCAAATTTTTCTGCACTTTGTTCAAGATCAAACACAGCAATTTTTAACACTTAATAACACCTCGGAAAATTTTTATCCTCTGAGAAGCTTTTCGCTGTTGAGCATTCTTACGCACAGGAACCACAGCACGCCCGAGTATGCAAGACACGACACGGTTGATAAAACAATATGAAGCGGCTGAACCGTTCCGAGAAAAACCATTTTTATTGATGCGATTGTGTTGAAAACGGGAATAAGCATTGATGCATCACTTATGTTTGCACTGTCCATAAACATTGTAAGTCCGCTCAGAAGTGTGGGGATAATCGTTATCATGCTCGACTGTGACTGTGCTTCCTTTACCGTTTTGGCATTTATTCCTATGAAGGTCATTACCGAAACGGCAAAAACCGAAAGTGCAAAGCATACGAGGAGCACCTGAAGCACCTGCGGAAGCGTTATAATCTGCAGGTCGCTTGCATCGGCATTGAGATTTCCCGTATACATGCCCAGTGCCGAGGGGTTAAGCTTGAAAGAAATGACATAAGCCGCAATTGAAAGAACCATGCTCATAAGGCTGATAATAAGTATTGCCGTGAACTTCGCCATAAGCAGAGCCAGTCGGCTTACCTGAGTTGTCAGAAGGCTTTCAAAGGTTCCCTTTTCCTTTTCGCCTGCAAAAAGGTCAACCGCAACGGAAACACCGCCGCTCATTATCACCATTACAAGCATCATCGGTGCAATTGAAGCCATCATTGAATTGCCCGTATCGGATATAATCTCCGAAAGGTCGGTCATTGCACCGTTATAGTCAAGAGAGTCGAGTGCTTCAAAATCAACATCCTGGTCAACCAACGACTGCTGAAAAAGAGAATTTGAAAAAAGAACAACTCTTTCGTTTATAAGGCTCATCGAAGTGAGCGTTTTGGTTGAATTCTGATTGAAAACAACGGTGATTTTTCCGTTGTCGATTTCGATAATTCCGTAAACTCCGCCTTTTTTGAGGTCGGTATATTTATCTTCCTGAATATCAACCTCTTCAATCATGTTCGTGCCGTCAAATATCGCTTCGTAAAGCTCGCGATCCCCGTCGGTTCTGCAGTCAACAATGCAGGGAATATTCTCTGTCAGATTTCCTCCGCTGAGCTGAGTACCCATAAAGAAATACATCAGCGGAAAAAGCAGAACGGGAATAAACAGAGTAACTATACTGCGTCGGTCCCTGAAAATATCCGTCAGCTCTTTTTTGAGAATCAATATGTAATCATTAAACATCAGTCTGAGCCCTCCGCAATTTTAAAGAACATTTCCATAACATCATCTGTTCCTTCATTTCTGAGGATTTCTTCTTTTGTTCCGTTTCTGACTATTCTGCCATCGGCGATAATAACAAGATTATCGCACAGACGCTCGATTTCGTGCATATTGTGGGTTGAAACAAGAACGGTTTTTTCCTGCTCCTTGCAGGTAAGAATGAAATCCTGCACATCTCTTATGCTGTAAATATCAAGACCCGTCGAGGGCTCATCAAGCAAAATCACAGAAGGATTGTGTACTATTGATTTTGCAAACGAAACCTTCTGACGCATACCTCTCGAAAATCCCGTCACGCGCTTGAAAAGAAATTTATCCATATCAAGAAGATTAGAAAGAATTTTAATTCTCTGCTCCGCTTCTTCGTCGCTCATGCCCTGAAGCTTCGCAAAATACATGATGTTTTCCCATGCGGAAAGTCTGTTATAGAGCGAAACATCGCCGCCGAAAAGTACGCCGAGATTTTTTCTTGCACCCGAAGGGTCATTGACGGCATCTGCACCGTCAACAAGAATGCTTCCGCAATCGGGCTTTAAAATGGTTGAAATGAGTCTCATCGTTGTTGTTTTGCCCGAGCCGTTTGCACCGATAAGACCCGTTATTTTTCCTGCTTCGGCAACAAAGGAAATATCCTTGATGATTTTACTTTTGCCGAAGGATTTTGAAACGCCGGAAACCGATATCATAGTTTTTTCCTTTCACAACTCCATTTACTCACAAGCCGCAAACATGTTACGGATGTATTTACCGAGCAACATTTTGTAATAAAAAGTATCATTAATTTATAATTATATACATTATAATTTGCAAATCGCAATTTGTCAACGAAAGCAGAAAAAGAAGAGAATAAAAATCTCAAAAAAGAACCGAAGAACGCCCGCCAGAGCGTCTCCGGTTTCTCACCCTCCGTTTATTAAAATGTGCTCAGCAAAGAGTGCAGTCCGCTTCGCCGTCAACACAATAAGCACAGTCAACCTTTTCCGAAGGTTTATAGCCGCCGCCGTAGTTGGGAGCATCAATCATTTTATAGCCCATGCCGTAGCAATAGTTACATGAAACCTTGCCGGTGTTGTTGCACAGAATGCAGTTATATGACTGCGGTATATAGCTTTCGTAATAATCATATGAGCCATATGAACCGTATGTGTCGTGTGTGTCATGCGTATCGTATGTGTCATGGACATAATAATTATTATAGCTGTTATCCGAAGAAAGCTCATCAACGCCGTAGGAAATCACACCTGCGATTACTGCGATTACAAGAACTATTGTTACTATCTTTTTCATAATGATTACCCCTTCCTTCTCAATTAAAATGCTCTGCAGACGATTGCGACTGCCATTACTGCTGCTACACAAATGATTGCTGTTGTTGCTACTGTTACCATTTTTCATTACCTCATTTTCATTGTTTGTTTTTCGGGTGGTGTTCCCCGTTGACATCTGCATGATAACGCAAAAATTCAGCCTTTTGTAAAAAATGTAATTTTTGACATGTTTTTTGTAATTTTTGATATATTCCGATAAAAAACAGGACGGCAAACGCCGTCCCGTCGGTTTTTTATTCACCTACAATCAGCTTTGAGCCGATTCTGACTTTTATCTGCGGTTTTTTCTTCGTTTTTCCTTCGGGGAGAACAGTCACGGAGCCGTATCTGAATGCATCCTTAAGCACGGCGGTCATTTCCGTATTCTCCGTGAAATTCTTTGTAGCAAGCGGCTTTGACCATTTTTCGCCAATGACATCATAGCTGTCAAGATCAAGGTCTGCTTCAGGAGCACTTCCGCCGAAAACAAACGCAGATTTAAGCCCCGAGCCTTTGTAGTCACCGATAAGCCAGGATGCTCCGACATCATTGAGTGCGGTCAGGGAAGCCGCAAGATTTTCTTCCGCCCTTATTTTACAGACAATGCACGGAATTCCGCTGTTTTTATATTTACGGACATGTCTGAGAAGCGCATCGGTTTCAAAGCTTGTGCGGAAATGCGAATAAAATCCGTATGCGATATTCTGAATATCCGTTGAGTCGGGAAGCGTATCGGGCGTGCCCGCCGCCTCCGTGATGATTATATGTCTTTCGTCAACCGTGCGTATCGCCTTGATAAGTCTTTTATAGAATTTGTTGAGGGTATCAACCCTGCTTTCCCAATCGGCAATTCTGCTGAGCGGTCTGTTGAGAAGGTCATATGCCGCAACGGTCGGCTCGTCTTTGTAATGCGATGCAACCTGAAGCCAGAATCTTATGGTTGCGTTGCGTGCCTCAAAGCCTTCTTTTCCCGATTCAAAAAGAATGCTTTTATCGCTGCTGCCGCATGCCGAATCCGTATTCTGATATCCGGGAGCGGAATGAAGCTCGAGAATAACATAAAGCCCCGCTTTTCTGCATTTTCCGATAAGGGTATCGAGTTTTTCAAAATCAATATCATCCCTGCAGCTGTCTTTTTTGCAAAGATACTTATATCTCAGAGGAATTCTGACACAGTTTGCACCGAGCTTTTTTATAAGCTTTATGTCGGAGGGGGTTATGAAATTTTCATAGTATTTAAGAGCAAGCTGACGTGCACCATAGCTGCCGAAACGCTTTTCGAGGGCATAAAAAACATCATAGCCTCCCGAGGACTCCACATCCGCCTTGGCAAAATAAAAAATATCATCGTTGAGATTTATTCCCCTGAGAGCGGCAGTGATGCCGTTTTCGTTAACGAATGAGGCATTTTCTGCATGCAGAAAATCCGTGTCCGCAATAGGCTTTGCCGCTGCGGTTGCTTTGATATAGCCGTAAACGGCTGGTACGGTTGCCGCCGCGGCACCCGCCGCACAGCCTGCAATCATAATTTTTTCGCTGTCTGTCAATTTGTTTTCCCCCTTTTGATACAAGAGAAAATTTTAATCAGTAAACAAGCCGCAATAACGCCCGTCAATGCACCGCAGGAATCGGTCAGCCAATCGGAGAAGGTGCATGCACGCCCCTCAACAAAAAGCTGGTGAATTTCATCCGTTGCGGCATACGCCGAGGCAATTGCAAAAGATAAAAACGGTTTTTTCTTTCCGCAGGTCTGATAAAACGCATTGAAAAGCAGCACCGCAAGACCCGTGAATTCAAGAAAATGAGCGGCATTGCGAAGAAAAGCTTCGCTCACGGGAAGACTGAGCAGCTCAAGAAGCCAGTGGCTTGTGTCGCCCGACTCCGTTCCGTTCTGAGCGGAAAGGAAAAAGATAATTCCCATGCAGACCGCAACCGCAGCCCATGAAAACGCGGCAAAAATCTTCTTTTTCATCAATCAAACCTCTTTGTGCCGATAAAGCAGATATCGCTTTCGGAATCAAAAACGGATATTCCTTCTATATCATCTGCAGTCACAAAGCAGCTTGAACGCGAATAGAGAGGATAGCATATCGCCTGCTGAAGAATATAATTTTCCGCCGTGTAGCAGCCGCCGAGAAGCTCTTCATCGCTCCTGACGGTCATAAGGCGGTCAATAATCATGCCGTAATCGTCTCCCGAAAAACGGAACACTCCCCCGTTTTCAAAGGATGAAAGAAAATCAACCGCACTTCCGTAGGCAGATTCAATTCCCGTCAGGGCAATCTGATAGTTTCCGCTTCTGACTGCGGAACGGATTTCATAGGGAGTTTTGTTTTCGATTGTCACGGCAAGACCTATGCCCATTGTTTTCTGCCATATCTGAAGCTGATTTCTGACTGCGGAATCAAGCGTTTCGGGGCAGAGCACGGTGAGCTGAATTTTATCGGTGCCGAGCTCGGAAAGAGCCGTTTGCCAGAAGGTCTTTGCCGCTGCGGTATCATAATTTATCCCCGGAGTGCGGTCACCAACCGCATCACGGTAATTAAGGCTGCCTGCCGTACAGCTTTTCGGAATAAAGCCTTCCATAGGCTCCGCATTATCGGGAACTTGTGCAAAAAGGCCACGGTCTATCGCACTGCCGAGTGCAATTCTGAGATTTGCGTTCCTCAGAAATGAATCCGAACAGTTAAAAACAAAGCCGAAAACGGAATTGGGGTTGTTTTTGACTACGGTTGCATTTTCGGGAACAGGAGTATCCGGCGGAAGAAATGCCGCACTGACATTGCCGAGAGAAATATCATTGCCGACAGTTTCCGCATTATAATCAAAATCAAAGTTGACAAGTGACGGCATAACCGTCTGCTTGCCTGCATAGTAATTGTTGCGTCTTATGGTAAGCGTGGTTTCAAAATCCCATGAGCTTACATAAAACGGACCGTTGCAGAGCATATGCTTATGGCTCAGACCGTATCTGCCGCCCGTTGCGTTGAAAAATTCTTCGTTGCAGGGCATGAATACACTCTCGGTCAGCCTTTCAAGAAAATCGGGGCACGCTTCCGTGAGCCTGATGATAAGCGTGTTATCATCAGGTGCGGTTACTCCGAGAGAAGAAATATCGGCATAGCCCGCATGGATTTCGGCTGCATTTTCAATAACAAAAAGACGGTGTGCACCCGGCGAATCCGTTTCGGGCGACACGGCACGCTTCATTGCAAAAACAAAATCCTCTGCCTTTACCGTTTCTTTTGAAAACTTATTATAGAATTCTTCGCCGAATTCACCCTTCATGGCAATCGGGCAATACCATTCCGTGCCGGGCTTCAGACTGAAGGTATAGGTCAGACCGTCGGGAGAAACGGTCCAGGTCTGTGCAATGCCCGGAATGATTTCGCCTTCGGCGGAAAGCCTGACAAGTCCTTCAAAAACATTATTGATAATAATCTGAGCCTCGGTTTCGCTTGTATACTGAGGGTCAAGGGTTGAGGGTGATTTTGCGAGCGAATAAAGAATAGTTCCGTTATCGCCTCTGTTTGAACACGAAGCGAGCGAAATTACCATCGCCAACGCACAAATCACGGAAAGAAAACGCCTCATTTGTTTTCCTCCATCCATTTTGCAAGCTGGTCGGCAAGAGGATTGCTCGAAGCCTTCTGCTTCGACTGCTGCTGCATGTATTTTGCAACATCCCTTTTACCTGCACCTGCACTTTCTTTTCTTTTTTCAAAATCGGAAAGCTTTTCTCTGTATCCGCAGACGCAGAAAAATGCTTTTTTATCGCCTTCGCCCCTCATTTCAAGCTTTTTGTGGCATTCGGGACATCTGGCATTGGTTATAACGGTTACGCTCTTGCGATAGCCGCATTCCCTGTCCTGACAAACAAGCATCTTGCCTTTTTTGCCGTTGACCTCAAGCAGATATTTTCCGCACTCGGGGCAGGGCTCACGGGTCATGTTATCGTGCTTGTATTTTGAGTCACTCGTTTTGACGGAGCTGACAAGCGAGCGTGCATAATCACGCATTTCGGAAATAAATTTTCTGCTGTCCGCTCCACCCTTTGCAATAAGCGAAAGCCTCTGCTCCCATCTTGCGGTAAGCTCCGCGGATTTGAGGTCGGGAGGAACGATATCAATAAGCTGTTTTCCTTTTGAAGTGGGGAATATTTCCTTGCCCCTGCGTTCAACGCAGAAGGAATCAAAAAGCTTTTCAATTATATCGGCTCTTGTTGCGGGAGTGCCCAGACCGCCTGCGGTTTTGAGTGCATCCTTCAGAGAGCCGTCATCAACCTGACCCGTCGGATTTTCCATTGCTGAAAGAAGGGTTGCTTCCGTGTATCTTGACGGCGGAGAGGTTTTGCCTGCACAGATACGCACACCGTTCGGAAATACGGGTGCGCCCTGAGAAAGAGCAGGCAAACGCTGCGAGCCGATATCGTCATCACCGTCATCGTCATCGGCAAGCGTTGAATCATAGAGTGCTTTCCAGCCCGCCGATTTTACAGACTGTCCTTTGGTGTAGAACTTATGGCTGCCGATTGTTATTGTAACCTGCATTTCGTCATATTCAAACGGTGCACTGAGCACGGCAATGAAGCGACGCACAACAAGGTCATAAATATGGCGTTCTTCCCTTGTGAGCTTGTTGAGGTCAACATATTGCTCGGTGGGAATAATCGCATGGTGGTCCGTAACCTTCGCATCGTTGACTATATATTTTGTCGGAACCGGCTTTGCTCTCAGAACGGCATTTGCGAAATCCTTGTAGGGTCCGACGGCAATTGCACGCAGTCGCTCGGGAAGCGTTGCGGCAACATCCTTTGTTATATAGCGTGAATCCGTTCTCGGATATGTGAGAAGCTTGTGGGTTTCATAAAGACTCTGCATGAGCGAAAGAGTCTGCTTTGCGGAGTAGCCGTATTTTTTGTTGGCATCTCTCTGAAGCTCAGTAAGATCGTATGCGGCAGGAGGAGCCTTGAATTTATAAACCTTCTTAACCTCGGAAATAACTCCCCTCTTGCCCCTGACATCATCGGCAATCTTCTGTGCCTGAGCGGCATCAAAAAATCTTGCCTGGTTGTTTCTGTCTTTATATATTGCAGAGAAGCCGTCAAAATCAGCCTTGACGGTAAAATAATCCTTCGGTCTGAATTTCAGGATTTCTTCTTCTCTTTTGACAATCATTGCAAGAGTCGGTGTCTGCACTCTGCCTGCCGAAAGCTGTGCATTGTGCTTGCAGGTCAAAGCACGGCTGACATTCAGACCTATAAGCCAGTCAGCCTCCGCACGGCACTGTGCACTGCGATAAAGATTATCATACTGCGAGGCAGGCTTCAGCGAAGCAAAGCCCTCACGGATTGCCTTGTCGGTCTGTGACGAAATCCACAGACGGAGCATGGGCTTTCTGCAGTTTGCCTTCTGAATTATCCAGCGTGCAACAAGCTCTCCCTCACGGCCTGCATCGGTTGCAATAACGACCTTATCAACCTCGGATGAACCGAGGAATGAACTCACAGCCCTGAACTGCTTCGAGGTCTGACCGATAACAACAAGCTTCATTCTTTCGGGCAGCATGGGAAGGTCTTCCATACGCCAGGTTTTGTATTTATTATCATAGGCTTCGGGGTCAGCAAGGGTAACAAGATGTCCCAGAGCCCAGGTGATTATATATTTATCGCCGATTATGCAGCCGTTGCCGTTTTTCTTGCAGCCGAGAACACGGGCAATATCTCTTGCAACGGAAGGCTTTTCGGTCAAAACGAGAGTTTTTGCCAAAAATACTCACTCCGATCGTTCTGTATTTCTCCAATATATTATGATATCAAAAATAGTATTATAATATTTTCTTTATAAGAAAAATAAAATAAAAATATATCACACTCCGAAAACAGTGCTTCCGGAGTGTGATATGTGCATGTTTTTTATTTATTTCTGCGTTTTCTGATTATCTTTCTGAGAATAAGAATAACCGCAATAATAACAGCCGCTGCGGGAAGCAGAATGGGGAGTCCGCCTATAAAGTTAACAACAAAATCGCCGAGCCATTCGATAAGCTCATCAACATTATCAAGGAAGGTGTTCTTTATTCTGCTGCCGATGGTCGGCTTTTCTTCCGTGACACGCTCAACCTCGTTTATTTCAAGCGTGACCGTGCTGTAGCTGACTCTGTTTTCGAGCACTCTGAGCTGTGCGGTGTAGGTTTCGATTTCATAATTGACTTCCGAAAGTCTTTCCTGAATAGAAAGCACATTTTCAAGCGATTCCGCTTTTTCGAGAAGACCCGTAAGCGTTGTTCTCTCTGTTTTGTAAGCGTTTATGCGGCTTTCAAGGTCAACATATTCAAGAGTGACATTCTTCTGGCTTTCGGTTTTGCGGACTATCTTACCCTTTTCTTCAGCACCCGCGAGAAAAGCATCGAGCTTATCCGCAGGAATTCTGACAACGTAGGTTGAATTTCTGTTTGTATTTGAGGAATAGTAAGTACCCATATGGTTAGTCGCATTCTCAACATAACCGCCGAGCGAGCTGACATTTGCCGTCATTGCGGCAATATATGCCTCATATTCCTTTGTCTGGATTGAAAGATCAACGGTTTTGATGATTTTTTCCTGTGTTTTCTCCGAAGGTGCTTCTCCCGCTGCAGACTGTGCCGTTGATGAATCGGCGGTGTATTTCAGGTCGCCGCCTGCACTGACATCTGCAGAATATAATTCGGCACTGTCCTCAACAACATATGCACCGTTTTCAATCATAGCCTCGGAATCCGCACTTTTGGCACACGCCGCAAACGAAAGCATTAACATGACACAAAGTGCAACCGCAAAAAGTTTTTTCATTTCAATCACCTTTCTTTATTTTTAACTGTTATATCTGATTTGCGGAAATGTTAAATTTCTGCAAAGTCATTGACATTTATCCGATTTTGTGGCACTAATATATATAGAAAAGAAATTACGGAGGGAATCTCTATGAAGAAAATACTGGCAGTTCTCGCTGCATTTGCAACGCTTTTTTCTCTTGCATCCTGCAAGATGAAAAACAACCAGACAACCGCTGAGCGTGTTTCCGAGGTTGAAGCCGAATATTCCATGCAAATCGCATCTTCGATTCAGGCAGAAACCGAAAGAGAAGAAAAAATCATCAAAAGCATCGAAGATATCGGCAAATCAGAAAAGAAAAAGCAGCTTGTTCTTAAAAGAGCAGAGGACCATTATCAGGTCTATGTTATGAACAAAAAGAACATATGCAAAAAGATTGTTGACTACTATTTCTTTGATGATATTGATGCGTACTACATCAAATCAAACGGCTCAAAAAGCGATAAAAGCAGAAAGAAAATCATTGATGACCCCGAAGCAAGAATGATTGCTTTTGAAAGAGATTTTAATGCCGAAAAAGAAACCACCTACGACGAGATTTATGAAATTTTCTCAGACCCTCGTTATGCAGATTTAGGTATTTCCATAGTTGAATAATTATATAAGGGCGGACGGAAGTCCGCTCTTTTTTATTTGTAATACTCTTCGGGAACTATAATCTCCGCAGGCGACGAATGCACGGTGCCCTCGGGAAATTCCGTAAAAGCTCTGTAATATTCATCAACCGCCTCACGGTCGGAGGAATATATCAGGTCCGTTCTGAATATCTCATATTTTTCGTTTTCCTCAACCGTTGTGCAATAAAGAGGCATTACCCCATAAAGCCCGCTTATATATTTTGCATAGCTTTTGTTTGCCTCATCAAAGGCTTCCTGCGAAATACCGAAATAATCCTTGAACTGAACAATCGCCATGCCGTTTTCAGCCGACACATCCGATACCCATAAATCATATTCGTCACGGTCAACAAGGTTTATAAAGCTCTGCGGAATGATTGAATAAATGCTGCGGAAGCCTCCTGCTTCAAATATAATATCTGTGCACACACCGGCGGTATAAGCGTATTTGTTATCCGCACTGCCGTTGCCGCTTTCCGCCGAATGCTGTGAATAAGCACCGTCCGAAAGAATGACCTGCATTTCCTGATCTGCGGCATGGTAATCCTCAACCGCCGCTTCGTTAACCGCACTGTCCGCTTCCTTTGCTTTCATAAGAAATCCGGGAGAAAAGACAACAACCGTCACGATAAGTGCCGCCGCGATTCCCGCAACCGCAGTATAATTTATTCTTCTTCGTTTTTTGCCCTTGCAGGCTTCAAGAATCCGCTGCTTCTGCAAATCGTCAAGCTTTATTTCCTCAGCTGCTTCCCTGAGCTTGTCAAAATCAGTCATTGCCTCGCCTCCTTTTCATAGATTTCACGCAATGCCTCTCTTCCTCTCTGCAAACGCTTTTTGACCGCCGCAGAGGATATGCCGAGCAGAGCCGAAAGCTCGTCTGTTTTATAGCCCTCAACATAGTGAAGATGCATGACTATTCTGTATTTTTCTTCAAGCGATATCAGCAGACCGAGGATTTGCGCATTATCCTCGCTTGTGCCGAGATTGCGGATTTCGTCAAGGCTGACGAAGCTTGTCCGCCTTCTGCTTCTCAGAATATCATGGCATATGTTTGACGCAACTCTTATCAGCCACGCCTTTTCGTGCTCATAATCGCTGAAATCGGGTGCCTTGGTTATGTATCTCAGAAAGCAATCCTGAACGGCATCCTGAGCATCCTCCCTGTTACCCGTCATAACCGAGCACAGACGGTAAAGGCTGTTGCCGTATTCCTCCACCGCCCTTCCGGCATCGGGAGGGATTTTTTTCTTCTTATCGGGCAAACAACCGCCCCCTCTCTTTAATCAGGAATTGGTAATGCGTAATTGTTTTTTATGATGTTTTGAAGCATAAGCAAATCACCGTTGCTGCGGCAAAGATAATATCTGCCGTAATCATCCGTGTAAAGCTTTGCACACAGAAAAGCTTTGCTGCTGCATTCAAAATCGGAGTCAGGTAATTCCGTGTCGGGTGCAACCGAATCAACCGTGCCGATATATTCAAGCCGTAGTCCCGTATCATCATTTTTGCGTGCAACAAGGTTTTTATATTCCAGCAAAGTGCCGTTATAATAAACCGCCGCATCTGTATATTTATCGGGATCATAATAAATCCGACAAACACTCCAGGCGATAAATCCTGCCGACACAGCAATAAAGGCGATAATCAGAAATATTTTCTTCATAAAATCAAACCACCTTTTGTCCCTTCATAAGATAAACGGAAAAGAAGGGCAAAAGGTGACAAAAAATTTTATTTTTTATAAACTTTTATAATTTCGCCGATATAGACCTTGTGATAGTCTTTGTCGGCATAGTTATTTTCGATTGAAGCATCCTCAAAGCCTGCGGGGTCGATAAACTGCGAAGCCATTTTGCGGCACACGAGAGTATATTCCGCCTGTTCAAAGGTCACGCCGCCGTCGGTGAATACGGGTGTCAGACCGCAGACCTCCGCCTTGTTGATATCCCTGCCGCTTTTTGAGCCGCAGATACGCAGAGCATCCCTGAATTCCTCGCCGTAGAATGTGAGAGTAAAAATATCGTTTTTTTCAAGGAACTCATAGGTGTATCGCTGAGGACGGATAAAAATGAACGCCGCATCCTTGCCCCAGATTTCGCCGATTGCGCCCCAGCTTACGGTCATTGTGTTGAATTTTTCTTCGCCGCCTGCCGTTACAAGTCCCCAGCCGTCAGAGATAAGCTCAACGGCACTTTTCTTTATTTCTCTTATGTCAATTTCTTTCATAATTTCCTCCCTGGATTGTTGTTCTTTATGATTATATCACAAAAAAGTGACATTGTATATATAATTTTTATGCATTTTCGCTTGATTTTTTCTCAATGCATGGTATATAATTATGACATTAAAGAAAGGGGTATGCATTATGCTCAAAAAAATAACGGCAATCCTTCTCGCCGCACTCATGGTTATGCCCATGCTCGGAATGAGTGCCACACCTTCAGATATTTCCACTCCTTCGGATGCTCCCGTATCCGGAAAGGACTACAAAATCACAGACCCGTATGCCCGTGTTGACTGGGATAACTGGGGCGTTTACAAAACCCAGCTCCATTGCCACACAACCGCAAGCGACGGTTTCCTTAAAATTGATGAATTCGTTCAGAAGCATTACGATCTCAACTTCGACATCGTCGCTCTTACAGACCACGGTACTCTCAACAGAGGCTGGAACAAAGAGCCCGAGCTCGTTCCTCTTATGAGACTCATCAAAAAAGAAAGAACAAAGAACGAGCCCGTTATTCCCATAAGCGATGAGCTCTATCATCAGTATCTCAACGGCACCGCACCTTCCGAAACAAGAACCCATAAAAACGGAATGATTGATATTCCTCTCGGCATTGAGCTCAACATGGCAACTCCCGTTGCAGACTGCCATCTGACGGGCTATTATGCAGAATACGGTCAGGGTCTTGCAGGTGTTTTCGGCGACTACGAAACGCCCTCCAGAGGCGTCAAGGAAGCCGGCGGTATCTCAATGCTTTCCCATGTAGGCGAATATGTTTACACAGATAAAGACAGCGAAAAATATGTCGGCATGCCTGTCGACGATTACTATGCAACAAAATTCGCACGCCTTTTCATAGACTATAAAGGCTCAAGCCTCGGTATGGGCATCAACAGTGCAACCGATGCTCACACACGCTGCGACCGAATTCTCTATGACCAGATTCTTCAGAAAACAATTCCCAACGGCGTTGTGCCCTGGGCTAACTCTTTTGCGGATTCGCATAACGAAAGATCAATCAACGATGCATACACAATGTCGCTCATGCCTGAGCTTACCGTTGAAGGCTTCCGCACCTGCCTTGAAAATGGCGAATTCTTCTCAATCTCTCACTATTCAAACGGCGTTGAACTCAACGGAATGAAGGAAATGCCCGATTTCGTTGAAAAAGAGGTTGAAGACAGCAAGAGCTATCTTCTCGACAACACTCCGATGGTAACCCGCGTTACCGTTGACAACGAAAAAGACACCATCACAATCGAAGGCACAAACTTTAACGAGATCACATGGGTTTCGGACTGCAATGTTATCCTTCGCGAAAGCAACATCACAAGCGGCACAGCAACTCTCGACCTTCATTCCGAGCTTCTTGACGAGCCTTATCTCTATGTAAGATTTTACATAACAGGCGAAAACGGCATCTGCTATTCACAGCCGTTCGTCCTCAATGTTGAAGGCGAAGAATTCGAGCCCGTTGAGGTTCCCGAAACAGTTTATGACCTTCCCTGGTTCCTCAGAAAGCTTGTTACGGTTGTTGACCTTGTTTTCTTCAGAGTGAATCCCGTTATCTGGATTTTCAAATATTTCGCTCTCGGATATAATCCCATCACCTTTGACAGACTTTTCAATCCGTTCTGATACAATATTATTATAAATGAGCAACGGGGCATCTTTTGATGCCCCGTTGCTCATTTCATCCCGTAGCTTTCCGCATAATTCATAACAATATCTCTGAAATGCTTATGCCTAAAACCGTTTTTCACATCCGTCAGGTCGATATAAGAGCCCGCTTTGAGACTCTGAATTATTGCCTCTGCAACAAAGCATTCAAAAATATAATCATTCGTAAAGCTTTCTTCAATATCGGTATTCATACCCTCGTTGATACCTTCAACCGCACAGCGGTAAATAAGATTATCCCTTCCGAGAAGCCTGCCGCATTTTTCAATGCACGCAATCCCCTCTCTCATATCCGAAACGGTAATTTTTCCTCTGTAGCTCAGAATTTTTTCTCCGCCCGTGAGTATATTGTCAACCGAGGTTCCGAGAATCCCCGCAAGGTCAACAAGCAGACCGATATCGGGCAGAGCCTCCGCCCTTTCCCATTTACTGACAGCCTGAAAAGAAACGTTCAGCCTCTCACCGAGCTCAGCCTGAGTAAGTCCCCTTGCTTTTCTTAGTGCCGCAATCTGTGCACCCACTTTATTAATATTAATCATTATATGTATTCTCCTTTATTTGTCGATTCAGAGCTCTTTATTTACATTATACATCCGTCATACCGTATTTCAATAACCCGTCGATTGAGTCTGCAGCGTTTTTTCTCAACCGCGCCGACCATCTTTTTTCATTTTCTGCAACAAAGAACAAACATTTTTTAAAAATCGCAAGTGAGCTTTTGCTATGAAAACAAGAGAAAAAACGAGGAAACGAGAGATTGCTAAATGTAAATTAAAAAATTCAAAAAAACCTGTTGACAAAATCGGAACCTTATGATAATATATGCAGGCACGAAAAAATTAAACGGAGGAAATGTTATGTCTACTTATATGCCTAAAGCGGGCGATATCACCCGTAAGTGGTATGTGATCGATGCAGCAGGTAAGCCCATGGGTAAGGTTGCAGTTGAAGCAGCAAGACTTCTTCGCGGCAAGCATAAGCCCATCTTCACTCCTCATGCAGACTGCGGCGATCATGTAATCATCATCAACGCTGAGAAAGCAGTTCTCACAGGCAACAAGCTCGACCAGAAAATGTACTATCATCACACAGGCTATATCGGTCATCTTAAAGAGGTTAAATACAGCACTCTTATGAAGACCAGAGCTGATTTCGCAATGACACTCGCTGTTAAGGGCATGGTTCCCGACACAGTTATCGGCCGCAAGGCTCTCACCAGACTTCGTGTATTCAAGGGTGCAGAACACACTCATGCAGCTCAGAAGCCCGAAGTATGGGAATTTTAAGAAAGGGAGGCTATAAATAATGTACGAATCAAATCCTTATTTCTACGGCACAGGCCGCAGAAAGAGCTCAGTAGCACGAGTTCGTGTATATGCAGGCACAGGTAAGATCATCATCAACGACAGAGAAATTGATGATTATTTCGGTCTTGAAACACTTAAGCTCATCGTTCGTCAGCCTCTCGCTCTCACAGACACAGCTGAGAAGTTTGACATCATCTGCCGTGTAGGCGGCGGCGGTGTAACAGGCCAGGCAGGTGCTATCCGTCACGGTATCGCACGAGCACTTCTTCAGTATGACGAAAATCTTCGTCCCGCCCTCAAGAAGGCAGGTTTCCTTACCAGAGACCCCAGAATGAAGGAAAGAAAGAAGTACGGTCTCAAAGGCGCACGTCGTGCACCCCAGTTCTCAAAGAGATAATTTATCCCGAATGGGGATTATCGAAAACCCTTGGAATCTCAACGGTTCCAAGGGTTCATTTCTTTTTCAGAATAATTTCAAAATCCAAAATGTCAATATTTTGTCAATAATTAAGAAAAAACACAGGAAACGCTTCCTGTGTTTATATATTTTCGGTCAGGTTCCATTAACCCTTTTACTATATGTCAAAATTTTAATCGACAGCCATACGATCAATATATCCTAAATTGGTAAACTGTGATAAAAATATTTCATTGATTATGTTTTTGGTGTTGAATTTAATTTTATAATTGTTTAAATATCTTTTATCGATTAACAAATAATCGTTCTTCGGGTATCGACCACCTAAGACGATAAGATTATCCCCATATTTTTCTTGGTGATTGATAAGATATTTCGCATACAATGCTTTGTCTTCAGGAGTATCGTCATCTCCCAAACTGTAAAACGGTCTGAATTGTTTTATAACTGTCAGTTGTTCATATTTATGTGCATACACAAAAATTTTGGAAAGATTGTCTCCGAAGAGCTTCGAATAAACATTTTTAAATACATCTCTAAAATATATAAGCCCCGTAATATCAGCTTGTACATCATCAGGATCACTATGCAAAACAATTCTGAATTTTACACTACCATCACTCATGATTTCAATAAAATTTTGTATACCTGCATTTAACTTGATTTCATTACCGTTATGATCCGATGCAGATAGTCTACCTAATGTAATGAGGTATGAGTGTGCTAACCTTGATATGCTAAATTCTTTAACTGCGGTTTTTAAATAATCGGCAATTGGTTTCAAGTCTATAGAATAAAAATTTTTTTGAAGTTCGGTATATTCCGAGCGAGCAACAGACACACCTACATCAAGATATCCACAAAGATTATTGGGAAACGATCCTGTTGTATCTATATTTTCAAGCTCGATCTTATTTTTGATTCTCTTCAGCTGATCTTCCCTTTTGTGATACAATTGTGTAAGCTTCGCCGAATCCTTAATCGGAAATGAACCCGATGAAACTCTTTCGTAGATTTGACCCTTATTTGTAATATAAGGCGGAAGAGAACCTTCGTTAATTTTTATTACAAAAACAAATTTTCCGTTCGATTTGAATTTTTTTACATCGAAATCAGGAATAGGTGTTATGCTGTCGTGAATAGTTGTATGAATCCGTTGTTCGGTCCATTGCTTGCATCCCCCAACGGTTTTATCGTCATTTATTCCTAAAAAAATATAACCGCCATATGTGTTGGAAAATGCCGATATCTCTTTTATTAACTTTGATGGTGATTCGTTGTCGTTTTTAAATTCAAAAAAGAAAGTTTCATCATCTGAACCTGACAACACCTTTTCAATATCGGAAAAACGCAATTTTTCCCAACTTTTGTTGTTAATGTTTATCAATAAATTCACTTCCTTAACCCTTTGTTACTCACCTATACTTATTAATATTTCATTAATCGCAACAAACGCACTCAAGGCATCATCAAAGTTTTGCCGTTCATCTGTATAAAGTAACTCTTCGTGAAGTTTTTCATAAGTTGTTCGAACCTGATCATCAAGATAATGCTTCCACGATTCAAAATCATATGCACCGATAGGGTTATAATCTTGGCTTACAGGACGCTTTTCAAGATAAAAAGAATCTGTTAGCTTTGTGATGTTAATCAATCGCTTCAATTCATCTTTGTCCTGAAGAAAAGCAGTGATTTCCGGCATGTAGAATAACCTTGTAACGTCATAAATGTGACGCACTTTTTTCTGGATAGTCCCGCAGATAGCGTGTCGTTTTACAGACATAATCTTATCAACAAATGTTCGCTCAATATTTAAAACATTCAGAGCAACCTCCTGAAGCTCGTATTTTGCTATATCTTCCGTGCCGTTGTGCTCCTCGAGAAATTCATGAATATAAGTTTTAAGCTTTTTGGGGGAATAGGGATCAGGACGAACGCTGCTGCCGATTTCAAGTTTAACACGGTTTGATTTATCACCAAACCAAACCAGCATGCTCTTGCTTCGATTTGAGCGTTCGGCATCAATTTTTTCGGTTTCAGCACCAACAGTCATAACTTTTTCTATTTTTTTAATAGTCTTATCGCAAACTTTGTCGCTCTCATCCATACCAAGGAATGTCAAGTCTATATCTTCAGAAAAACGCTCGATAGATCCGGGGTAACACTTACTCAAAGATGTTCCGCCTTTGAACACACACTTTTCTGCATACTCACTGTTTGCTAAATTCATTAACATTAAAACTATATAATAATCTCGTTCTATAGCTGATTCAGGTAAATGTTTGTCGTTAGCGACAATCGATATCAAATCTTTAAATTCATCCGAAAACTCGTGCAGTTTCATATAATTCCTCCATTCTGGGATGCTTATATTCCGAAAGAGAAGATAAATGTTTTTTTAGATTGTTTTGTACCCCATAGTAATTTAAAATGTTTTCAAAAAATGATATGGTGGATTTTTTATAGCTTTTGGTTGAGATTATTTCTTCGAATGCCTGAGCATCGAACGAAAATGCCAATTCTTCTGAAAATTTTAAAAACGCAGAATAATTAATATCTTGTATTGTATTAAAATTTTGCAAAACTTCTAAACCATGGATCATACTTGTTATCTCTTTTGAAAATTCTAAAGGCATCTGATGAACAACAACATTTCGTATTGATTTTGTTAAACCTTCAAGTTCAGAAGACATAACGGTTACAGTTTTTGATATTTGTGTTGTCAGGTTCAATGCGTTGTACAATGAATAACCGATAATTGTTCCGGTTTCATTTTGGGTAAATGCTGCAACAATTTCTTTTTCTGAAAGTGGTACAATCCCGTATTTGCTTGCTTTTGGAAAATGATATGTGCCTTTTGCAACTTTCACAAGTTCACCTGATTCGCACATTCGTTGTAAGGTTTTGTAGTACGCTGCTTCGCTGATTTGCTCTGATAATTTTTCTTTATATAACTTGCTTGCTATAATCAATTCATTTTCTCTAAACTCTCCAAGAGCATTTTTTACAACCGGATTACTTTTCATTTTTATACACCTCCTAACACTTTTCTCTGTTATTATTATACGCATAAACATTAATCATTGTCAAGTAAAAACAAAATTTACTTGACAATAATATAATTTTACATTTCCGTTTTTGACAACAGATACAGTAAAACCACAGATTCGGCGATTAAACCGAACCTGTGGTTTTAAATTTAGACTGTCATATTATTTGAAACACTACCATTAAACTTAAAGATTGTTTAAAAGATCTTTAATCAAAAACATCCACTCCCTTGTTCTGATAAACAGACCCGAAGATAAGGGCGTTTTCCGTAGAATCCCCGTTCGCATTATGGGTGCTTATACAGAGCCTCTTCAGCCGTATATGGTTCAGCCTGCGATGGAAGGTCTTATAATTGAAAACAACAAGCGTGCCGAAACAATGAATATCATCGAGCGAATTGCCCGTTTCCACCTTGAATTTGAGGGCATACACCCCTTTATCGACGGCAACGGCAGAACAGGCAGGCTCATTCTGAACCTTGACCTCATCCGCAACGGCTATCCGCCGATTAACGTCAAGTTCACAGACCGCAAGCGTTATTACGAAGCGTTTGATGCCTATTACCGTGATAACGACGCATCAAAAATGACCGCCCTCATCGCAGAATACGTCAACGAAAGACTGGATGAGTATCTGGCGGTGTTGGAAAAATAAACCAAATTGGTGAAAATTCTTGCGATTTTGCTCAAAGGCAAAACTGCAAGAATGTCATATGGGCAACAGATGATTATATCTCATTGGGTAAAGGTTAAAGTGTGCTAATTAAGTATATGTGTAAGTTTTTGTTGACGAAAGGACTATAGTAAATGAAGACTTTTGTAAAATATCCTGGAGGAAAAGCAAAAGAATTAAAGATCATTAATAATAATAAACCTCCTGTAATTAAAAGATATTTTGAGCCGTTTGTTGGCGGGGGCTCCGTGTTCTTTGATTTGGAAATATCGAGGTCATTCATAAATGATGCCTCGCGTGATTTAATCAAGCTTTACTTGTTTATTCAAAAACACGATGAAAAATTTTTAAACAAGCTATGTCAGCTTAATGAAACTTGGAAGAATTTAACTGCGGACAATTTTGCTTCGGTTGATTTTTCGTTTATATCCTCCAACCCGAACATTAACTCGATTTTTCTGGATTATAAAGCAAATGAAACAAACAGAAAATACAAAAAGTTAAAAAAGCTGGAAGGTAAGGGTGTTAAAATAGAGACAGAGCAAATTGCAACGACTTGTGTTAAAGCGGCATTTTATTATACGATTAGGCATATTTACAACAAAGAGAAAAATGATGCCATAGTTGTAGCAATTGCATACTATTTCTTGCGCGAGTTTTGCTATTCGTCAATGTTTAGGTTTTCATCGACGGGAAATTTTAATGTTCCGTATGGTGGGAGCAGTTATAATTCCAAAAATTTTGATGCAAAAATAGAACTTATTAAAGGATATACAATCGAAAAGGCCAACATATACAATGAGGATTTCGGCGTTTTTTTAAAACGATTTAAATTTAATGATGAAGATTTTATTTTTGTGGATCCTCCCTATGATAGCGAGTTTAGTGATTATGATGGAAAAACCTTTGACCAAGATGAACAAATTAGGTTAGCTTATCAATTAAGCCAAATACCTGCAAAAATAATGATTGTAATAAAAAACACTGACTTCATTTACAATTTGTATAATGATTTGGGGTTTAACATCAAATGCTTTGATAAGAAGTATAGCGTTAATTTTTATAATAGAAATAGTAGAGACGCAGAGCATCTTCTAATAACAAATTATTAATCATCGAAAGAAGAGGAGCTTATATGTTTCAGCACAAAGAAAATGATTTTGTTAGTGAAAGTCTTGACATTATGTAAAAAAGAATTTAAATAAACTTGTTCATTATTATGTTGACGGAGAGAACCCGGAAGTTTGGTTAAAAAAGGAGATGGGAGCTAAACCGTTTGTTGAAGTTCCAGATTTGGATTTTGAAGATTTTGAACTTCAAATCGATGACAACAAGCCAGCTTCAATGGATATTTTTAACATAAAGTTGCTTTACTCGAAAATGAAGGACTTAAATGACAGTTTCGCTTCTGATGAACGCTTATGGGCAGGCTTGTGCCATACGGTTTTTTATGAATACATGCAAAAACGATGGGGCAATAATTTAGATGAACAAAAAATTCTAAACAATTATTTTCTTAAAGCGACAAGAAACTATCTAATTAATGGTGTATCTCGCTTGTGGTGGTATGGGCGCAAAACTTTCTCGAAAAACTTTGATAACAATTTTGCTATACTTGACTATATGGCCAATGACCTGAACGGATATGGCTTCACACTTTTTGGTTCAAACTGGTCAAACAGCGATAGAATTTTATCTTTGTTCTTTGAGGCTTTGTTTGAGTTTAAGGAAGAAACCTCTCGCAAAGCAGATAGAAATCTTTTTAACGAAACCATTCAATATACGAACGCATTGTGTGGTATATATTTGTTCGACGCCTGTGATGACGAGTTTATAAAAGACAAAATTAAAAGTTTCGTTATCAAACGCGAAAAAGAAATAGAAATCGAAAAAGAAAGCAATAGAATTAATAATGTTAGAACAACTGGAACAGATAGATTTGATAATGTTATTAAAGCTGTTAATTATCTTGGCGGTCATGGTACACCCAAAGAAATATTCAATGCAATTGAAGCTTTAACAGGCAAAAAGCCATCTATTTTGGATAAAAACTACATAACCAATGCATTAAAATCAAAAAATATCGAAGGTGTTTTTGTTCGCACAAGAACAGATGATTTTGACGGTTATCGAGTTACTTTTGCATATTTAACAAAAGAAAATCATTCTAAGCGTAAAATGTTTGTAAAGAACAGTATAGATAACATAGAAGGAACGGAAAGAATGGTTTTCAATATAGTAAATGCGATAAAAAAAGAGAAATTCTCATTGTTAGATATTTTGGCGTATAAACAGTCTATTCAAGCTACATATCCAGAAATTGAGGATGTTGATTTTGAATTGAAAGCAGGATTGAACCAACTTGTGTTGTGTGGCATTCTTGAAAAGTCAGACGATACAACTTTCAGAAAAGTTTTTCAGTTCGCTTAATAATCCACAACTTAAGAGGTTTCTGTTTGTGTGAAGTTTTTGTGCGCTACAGAGGCCATAATGCTGAATTCGCGTTAAAGATTGTGCGCTTTGAAACGTGACGTGAGCGATGAAATTCGATATAATATTCTACAGAAGAAACATTAATTATCGGAACGGAGATTATATGGGATTTATAGAAGATTTATATTATGGCAACCTTGAGCCTCAGTCGTATAGTCCTGAATTCGGTGCGGAATTGAAGAGGAAACTTAATGATCTGACCGAGCTTGAAAAGCAGATTTCAGATAAGCTGACAGGTGATGAAAAAGCGTTGTTTCTGAAATACACGGACAAATACATTGAATTCACAAGCCGAAGCCTCACCGATTCTTTCGTTTCCGGTTTTCGTTTAGGCGCAAAATTTACACACGACACATTCATATGATAGTTCCGTCCTCCTTTCGTTTCGAGGGTCATGACATAAAATGCTCCACAGAAAATCTCTGCGGAGCATTTGTGTTTATTTAATGAAATTGGTTTTGATTTTGTTTTCGGGGATATCACGGAGTTCATATTTCTCGTCTGTTTGACCGAGAATGATTGCACAGCAGGGAACCATCCCTTCGGGGAGGTTGAGTTCTTTCAGAAGCTCCTCATTATCGTTGAGAAATCTGACTGCACCCCAGATGTGGCAGGAGCCTATGCCAAGTTCGGTGGCGGCGATTGCCATATTCTGAACAAGAATTGCAGCGTTTGAGAAGTTGACATTAACGCTTTTAAGGTCTGTTGAGGGAATGAGCGATGAAACAAGAATAACAGTCGGTGCGCCGTAGAAGGGCCTGTGTTCGGTCTGATTTTCGCAGTAGTCTTCCCACTTGTTCAGAAACTCACGGTTGCTGATAACCGTGATGTTCAGCGTGTCAAAAAGTGCTCTGCCGACAGGTGATGCGTAAGCTGCTTTGAGAATCAAATTGAGTTCGGATTCCGTTATGTTTTCGCCGTTATATGTACGGATTGATCTTCTGCTGAAAAGATTATCAAATGTGTTCATAGCTTTTCTCCTTTATTTCTGTATAGGATAATTATAATTCTGTCAGAACCCGATGTCAACATTCGCGTTGCCTCATGTTTTTGCGTGTTTTCGGAATTATTCGCTCATTTTTTTGTAATATAATTCAAATATTCGCTTATATTTTTGTAAAACTCGTGAATTATTCGCTATTGGACGGAGCGCACTTTTATTTTGAATTTGAATGTTTGACAAGCTTTTATTTTGGGTATATAATGGTAAAAAATTATTGGAGATGCTTTTATGACTGCTACATTCGGTACGATTTATGTTATTTTTAAAAAGTGCGTTGCACTGATATCCGCAATTATGATGCTTGTTGTCGGTGCTGACGAAAAAGATACCCCTGCACCCGTGGGGGCTGAGGTCATTTCAAAGACCACCTATGTTTTGTATGATCAACATATGACCTCGCAGGGCGTTACAAATGACGGCGAATATTTCTATTTCAGCGGCAAAAAGAATCTGGGTAAGGCTGATATTGAAACGGGCGAGATTTTTCTCATTACCACAAATGCAATCCCCGATGAGCTTGAAGATATGGGCTATGACCACATCGGCGGTCTGAGCTGCCACGACGGAATTGTTTATGCAGCCGTTGAAGACGGCCCCGATTATGAGCGTTCGTGCATTGTTCTCTACGATGCTGAAACGCTGAAATATACGGGTAAATATTATCCTCTTCCCTATGAGCTTCACACGGAAGGCGTGCCGTGGTGTGCGGTGGATGCCGAGAAGAATTATATTTACACCGCCGAATGGACAAACGCAACTGTTCTCAACGTTTTCGACCTCGACACCTTAGAGCTTGTTAAAACCACTCCTCTTTCACAGCCCGTAGACAGAGTTCAGGGTGCTGAAATGTTTGGCGGCAAGCTTTATATGTCCTGCGATGAACTGGACGGCAATAAGCATATTTACTGCGTTGATGTTGAAAGCGGTGACGTTCAGGCAGCATTCACAAGAAATGTCGGCGCAGAGATCGAGGCTGAAGGCATGACTGTCTATGCCGACGAAAACGGCGAACCTGTTTTCTGCGTTCTCGACAGAGGTGCACGCCGCCAAAGCTGCAATCTTACAAGATACACACTTGCTGATTGATTGAAAATGTCAATATTTTGTCAATAAGTCAGGATATTTGAACTTTTTCGGGGTCGGTTACAAACTGCGGCAAGTTACGACAAATGCCTTTTTATTGACTTTTTGCCCGTTTGTCAATGTCAATCTGAGCGATTTTACAGATTACGGCAAGTTATGACAAGCAAAAACAAGATGCTTTAATCACACTCAAGTTCTCAAAGAGATAATTTATCCCGAATGGGGATTATCGAAAACCCTTGGAATCAGCCGATTCCAAGGGTTCTTTTTTATTTCAATATAAAATTCACTTTCAAAAAACGTGTTTAATAACGATAGCAAAGTCTGCCGTAAGGGGCGGCATCACCCTTTGTATAGAATGAATTCACATCATTTTCAATATAATTGTCTGCCCATTTAAAGGTGAATCCGTCAGCGGAGCCAACAAGAGTTTTTGAAACTTTAAGCATCAGTTTGTTGCCCTCATAACGGATTTCAGCTTCGCCTGTTTTAGCAAAAACTCCGTCGCTGTTCTTCTCAACGTTGGTTTTGCCGTTGATATCAGCTGGCTTCTTCATAATTGTTCCCACCCCCGTAATGCTGTTTGTCAGAGTCATAAAAAACAGCATGACCGCTGTTATACTGCGGACCAAAAACATTTCAAATCCACTCATAATCCATTCTTCCTGTCTTTAAGTTTCTATGCGAATCGGAATTTATCAATTAAAAAATACCGTTATTATATTTTTTCTGCACGCAAAAAATGCAGATAAATCCTATTATCAATCCAACAATTAATACTGCAACCGCAATCAAGGTAATCTTTTCCGAATCTCCCAACAGACTTACTATGCCGCTGAGCAAAAGTGCCGTTGAGATAACAAACATAGCTTTTCCAAAAGATTTTCCGTATGCGGATTTATCGGTAATGTTTGTTTGATGATAATCATGAATCAAATTGGTTTTTCCCCGATATATCGCAACACCAAGCACACCAAAAAGTACCGCTGTCAAAAACATAATTATCGAATATGTAATCATAATATTACCTCTGCAAATTTTTATTTAATGAGCTGACTTTTTCACAACCTGAGGCGATACGACGCAGCTCAATTATGCACTTTTTCATAAAGCCATATTGCTTTTACATCATTTTTATCGGATGCTTCGGGGTAGCTTGTATAGTGTTATCATTAAAAACAACATTTTCTGTTTTTATCTTAACCTCAGGATAGATTACACCGTCTGCTTGCAATACGGTATCAAAGCAAAGCTTTGAGCTTTTGAAATCCATGTTTTTAAGCGTTATGTTCTCCGAAGGATAAGTTGAATGCAGCAGAATGTCCACATCATTTTCAAGAACGATGTTATCAAGTGTGATTCCGCTTTGCGGAACGCAAACGCAGCCGGGATAACAGCTTCGTGCATAGGTGTCATAATTAAGACTTATCGCAATTCCCGTGTCACGCCTTTTCTGAAGTGAGCAATTCCGTATTGTTATGTTACGGCAACCGCAGTCCAATTCTTCCGTATTTCGCACAACAACCCAGTTAATACCGTCATATTCCGCAATTCCCTTTTCGTGGCCGGGCGGTGTATATGAAGTATAAAGCTTCCCGTCTTTCGGATTCATCAGAACACGGTATGTTTTGCCGTTAACCGCAACGGTATCCGAGTGCTGAACCTGCATGCCTTTTTGCCATCTGCACCATGCACCGCCAAGAATTCTGCAGAAAAATCCCGTTGTTGTATTATCGTCAAGATCAACACAGTTTTCGATTATTCCGTTTTCAATCCAGCCTATGTGAGTGTTTGAGGTGGCATAATCAAAAGCATTGAGTGCTATGGGGTCATCGAATGTGCGGAACCTGCCGTTACTGATAACAAATCCGTCGCCCCAGCCGAGATGAACCCCGTCTTTGTTACCTGTTATATATAAATCGTTAAGCACAATGTTTTTGAATGCACTGACCTGAATTGCATAGTCCTTTTCGAGCAAGCCGTGACACTCAAAGCCGTCAATTTTCAAGTTTTCAACATAAATCATCGCAACCTGTGCACGCAAACCTGCAATACGGCTGTCAACACCAAAGTCGTTGCTTTCAATACCGTTACATTCAAGATGCAGACCGATAATTTCGATGTTTCGGTTATATTCGCCGTTAAGTGCACCTTTATTGATAAATGCATTGCCGTTAATGCCTGTCACGCTCGCTTCACGCTGAAGAATAACTCCTTCACGGAACACAAGCTTTGTGTTATCGCCGATTTCGATTTGCTCGGAAATTTTATAAATACCCGCAGCGGTAATTTCAATTGCTCCGCCGCCGTCAATCGCTTTCTGAAGAGCTTCGGAGTTTTGATATGCGTTGTTTTCAGGCAAAAAACCGTATTCGTTAGCGTTAATCATAGCTTTTATCCTACAAATATATTTATCCGTCTGTTCGACATATTGAAAATTGTTGATTACACCGGTGTCCCCACTTCAATCAAGTTACCGTCAAAATCGTAGAATCTGATTGCTCGTTGCCCTCAACTGTGTGTCATAAGATGATTCACATATTCAATCTCATAACATTTCTCCGTCAAATTCAGGCTTATCTTAGCAAAATATATCATATCACAGGCGGATTTTACTGTCAACAAATCATCGGATAATCAGATACCACACGGGCATTTTTATTTTTCTGCATATATTGAGAAATCCGACTGTCTGTGATATACTGAATTCCGCAAGGGAATTTTATTGTTTAAAAACCTGCACCCCCGAAAATAGAACCGCAGAAGCGGTTGAACATAACAAAAACATGTAAAACAAAAAATTTTTAAAATTTTTTTGAATTTCAATGAACCGATTTTTATTTCCGCTCGTCTAACGGGTGAAAGGAGGAGGGAAATGAATGTCGGTTCAACGAAAAAAAGAGTAATGCTTGACAGCATTCACTCGCTTGATATCTCGGTTTGCGAAGAAAGAAAAACCGTAATCACGGAGCTTGTAACTCCCGATGACGACCCCGTGATGATTTATGCCGAGAAATTTGACGAGCCCTGCAACTACCTGAAAAAAGGAATACGCAGAGGCATTGAGTATCTTAATTGCGAAAAAAACGCCAAGGAGGAAATATGGAAGTCGATAAACAGAGGATAGCAGAGCTTGTGGCAAAAATTCAGAGCGGAGATAATTCCGCTTTTGATGAGCTTTACAAGCTGACAAGCGACAGAGCATATTTTGTTGCTCTTGAATTCACAAAAAACAGTCAGGATGCCGAAGACATCCTTCAGGAAAGCTATATAAAAGCACTTTCAAAAATCAATGAGCTCGATAAGCCCGAAAGCTTTTCAAGCTGGCTCAATCAGATTGTTGCCAACAAGAGCAAGGATTTTCTCAAAAAGAAAAAGCCGTCCCTTTTTGCAGCTGAAGAGGAAAAAGAGATTTTTGAAGCATTACCCGATGAGGACACAAGCTTCAGCCCCGAAGAAAACCTTGACCAGACCGAATTGCAGAAAGCGGTTATGGAGGTGCTCGATGAGCTGAGCGAGGAAAAGCGTGCCTGCGTGCTGATGATGTATTTTGAAGAGCTCAGCGTAGGCGAAATTGCAGAAACTCTTGAAATTCCTGAGGGCACGGTCAAAACAAGACTGTTTTCCGCACGTAAGGATCTGAAGGATAAATTCGCAAAAAGAGGAATTACCTCTGCTTACAGCGTTGCTCCCATCGGCGTTATTATCTGGGCATTCCGCTTTATGTCGGATGCGGCTTCGGAATCGTTTGTCGGTTCGGGTGCATCCGCAAGCGTGCTTGCAAAAATCAGCATTGCTCAGGCAGGCACGGCGGCAGGTGCCGCAGCTGCAGGCACAGCAACGGCAACCGCATCAGCGGCAGTCAGCACAGGTGCAGCAACTGCAACAGCAACGGGTACGGGTATAGCGGCAAAAATAGCGGCACTGACCGTTGCACAGAAGGTTATTGCAGGCGTTTCCGTAGCAGCGGTAGTTGCAGGCGGAACGGTCGGAGTGGTTACGGTTGTTAACGACGATAAAAAGGATGATATCCCGACAACCGCTTACACGGAAGAATACACAACCTCGCCGAGCTTTGAAACAACGCTTGCAATTGAGGCGTTGGGGTCGGTTGAATTCTCCGAAGCAACGGAGCTGACGGATAATGAATCAACCGCAGGTGGCAGCACGGCGGCGGAAAAATCAACAACAGCAGGAAGCAGTCAGAACACAACGGCTGCCAAAACGGCATCAACCTCCGCTAAACAGACAACAACCAAAAAGCAAAAAGCCACAACAACAAAAAAGCAGCAGCCTTCAACCACAGATAACTCAACCACCGCTGCGAAACAGACAACAACAGAAAAAGCAACAACGACGAAGGCAACAACTACCGAAAAGGAAACAACAACCAAGAAGGTTACCACCACCAAAAAGGTTACAACAACGAAAGCGGCGACAACAAAGCCTGCGACGACTACAACAAAACCGGCTGTTTATACTACCACATCAATAGCGACGGAACCCATAGGTGAAGCAAAAATAATTATTATTTCCAAAGAAGAAGGCTCTCAATATTCTACAACAATAGAATTTCCTGTTGCTGCAGGAACAAAAATTGATGAGGATTATATAAGAAACCATATGAAAGAGACCCATGGTTATTCCATAGTCATCGTTGATTCAGGTGAAGGAACAAACTCAGCGGTTGCAAATGAAACATACACCTTCGAGGTAACGTGCAGATAACATGAAAGGAAGAAAAAACAATGAAATTAAAGCGTACAATTTCAATATTACTTATTGCAATTATGACCTTGTCATATATCCCCATGGCTCAGCTCACAAAAGATAATTCTTTGGCAATTACCGCAAACGCCGAAGAAGCAGCATATTCAGGCACCTGCGGTGAAAATCTCACGTGGACACTTAACCCCGAAAACGGTGAGCTTGTTATAAGCGGTACGGGTGATATGACAAATTGGACTAACACGTTTTCAACTCCATGGTATAATTACCGTTCCATTATTAAAACGGCAACTATCGGAAGCGGTGTAACAAGCATCGGAAAATTTTCGTTTAGCGAGTGCCCCTCAATCACAAACATAACTGTTGATTCGGAAAACACGGCATATTCAAGCGACGAATACGGTGCGTTGTTTAATAAAGATAAAACGGAGTTGATTCAATATCCTGTCGGCAACAAAAGAACAAGTTATGATATTCCTGACAGCGTAACAAGCATTGGAGTCGGTGCGTTCTCTGACTGTTCCTCGCTTACAAGCGTAACAATCCCCGACAGCGTAACAAGCATTGATAACAGTGCATTTTCAGGCTATTTAACATCACTTGCAAATATAATGGTTGATTCGGAAAACGAGATATATTCAAGCGATGAATACGGCGTATTGTTCAATAAAGATAAAACAGAGTTGATTCAATATCCTGCCGGCAACAAAAGAACAAGTTATGATATTCCTGGCAGTATAACAAGCATTAACTATGGTGCATTCTATCGTTGCATTTATCTCACAAATATAACAATCCCTGATGGTATAACAAGCATAGAATCCACTACATTCTATGGTTGTGCTTCTCTGGAAAGTATAACAATACCTGCTACTGTAACAAGTATCGGAGTCGGTGCGTTCTCTGAATGTGTTTCTCTCTCCAACGTAACAATCCCCGAAAGCATAACAACCATTGAGAGTTATGCATTCTGTGTATGTTCCTCTCTCACAAGCGTAACAATCCCTAACAGCGTAACAAGCATCGGAATCGGTGCATTCTCCGAATGCCCCTCGCTCACAAGCATAACTGTTGATACGGCAAACCCGTCATATTCAATCGACGAATACGGTGCATTGTTTAATAAAGATAAAACAGAATTAATTCAATACCCTGCCGGCAGCACAAAAACAGAATATGAAATCCCTGACAGTGTAACAAGCATCGGCTACGGTGCATTCTTTTCTTGTGCCGCTCTTGAATATGTTCATATTAATTCAAACGTAACATCAATCGGCGAGTATGCTTTTGAACAAACAACGGCTTATATCTGTTCAACAACAGAGGATTGCTATGCAAAAACGTATGCAGAAAACAACAGAATTGATTTCAAGGTCTGCACGGGTCATGACGGCGAAGATCTTGAAACAGATGAATCCGTAAAAGGAACAGACACCGCAACAAACATAACCTATTCCTACGAAAACGGTTGTTTTGATTATGACGGAAATATAGATTTTGAGGTTATAACCAAATCAAAGGATGATTACAAAGAAGCTTTCAGAGGATATGCAAATGAAAGCGATGATATATTTTTCTATGAGATAAAATTCTATTCCGTTGATGACAGTCAAAATCGCATTGGTGAAATTCAGCCTGCAAACGGTAAAAAGGTAAAAATCGGTTTCCCGATCCCGAAAGAGTACGAAAAAGCCAACCCCAAGCTTTTTATGGTGATTCACAACAGATCAGACAACAATAAACCGGAATTTTTCATAGAAGGAAACGGTAATATTGAAGTAAAGAACGGATATGTTTATATATGGGCAGACAATTTCAGTCCCTTTGCTTTGGTGATAAATTATAAAGGAAATATAAAAACCGTTTCATCAATCGCAATCGCTTCTGCCCCCGCAAAAGCATCATACACCTACAGAATCGAAAATCTTGACCTTTCGGGTCTTGCACTCACCGTTACATATTCCGACGGTACAACAGAAACCGTAACCGACATCTCAAAAATGAAGGTTACAGGCTTTGACAACACAAAAGCAGGCACTCAGACCGTTACCGTTGAATATGAAGGTGCAACAACTTCATTCGATGTCACCGTTTCATATGCATGGTGGCAATGGATTATCAGAATTCTCCTCCTCGGTTTCCTTTGGTATTGATATAATCTTGAATCACGCCCCGACCGCAGTCGGGGCGTGGTTTTTTGCAAACCGATTCATATTTCATCCATGGATTTTTCGTTAAAAACGGCGGGATGTGGGCATCCCGCCCTACGCACAAACATTTATTTTTTCATTATTCATTTTTCATCGAAAAAATTTTTTTAAAAAATAATGAACCGAAATCAAAACTCCCTCGTCTAATGGGTGAAAAGGCAAGGAAGAGATTGAATCCTTGCAAAAAATTACTCATTAAAGGAGAAAAAGATTATGTCAAAGAAAACAAAAACCAAGGAAACAATGTTCGAAAAGGGTGCTGAATTCGTAAGCCTCAACCAGGCAAAGCAGGTTGCCGAAAAAGAAGGCAAGAAAATCAGATTCAAGCTCATCTGCGGAGCAATATCCCTCGTAACCTCAATCGCATGGCTCATTTACGGCTCAGGTGTTGAAGGTACGACTGCAGAAGATATTCTCGGCTGGCTTGTTGTTATCGGCATTGCCGCAATGCTCATCTGCACAAACATCAGCTATCTTAAGTATTTCGGCAAGTGCTGCAAAATCACATGGTTCCTCATCCCCATTTTCCCCGTTGACCTCATTTTCTGTGTAATGGGCGGCGTTGCATTTATGATGGCTTCTCTCTACGTTCCCGTTCTTCCCTGCCTCATCACGCTTTATCAGTCATACATAACAAAGAAAGAAGCAGACAGCTATATCGCAGCATATAACGGCTACTCGGAGCCCATGCTTGTTGAAGAATTCTGAGATACTGAAAAACGGCGGACAGCATCAAGCTTGTCCGTCGTTTTTTGTTTATAATATTACCGGTCTGAATTTCTTTTCTTCTCCGCATGGTCGGATATCATCAAAGCAAAGTGCAAAAACATCCCCTGCGGTGCATTCGAGAGCAAAAATACGCTGTGCGTTTTCGCCGAGAGAAGCAATATCCGCCGCTTTCGTGATAACGGGCAGGGATGCGGTTCCCTTTGCCATTCTGATAAGCTCCGCACCTTTTTCGCTAAAGCCCGTAACTCTTATATACGGCACGGGCAGGGATAAATCCTCCGCCGTAATTCCGAGAAAATAATTCAGAATTATTCTTCTTATTCTTGCGTGTGAATATCTTTTGGTTTTTGCGAAAGAATAAAGCTCTGAAAGACTTTTTGCTTCTTTTGCCGCAGAGATAATTCTGTTTTCAATTCCCTCGCTGATATCGGGTGCATTTGAAAGGTCTGCAGCATCGGCGGTGCGTATCTTATAAAGGATTGCATTTTCTATATTTTTTATGTCTGCGATATCAGCTTTTTCATATAGCTCAACCGTGTTTTCAGGAACGAAATTTTTCCACTCTCCGCCCTTCAGAAGCTCTCTGATATAAGAAGCGGAAGCAATATTTTCTTCGGTGTCATGGGAATCGTGCTCCGCACCGACCCTGCCGAAGGTGACGGGAATTATCCTGCTTTTCAGCTTTTTCAAAGCAGACACATACTCAACGCCGAGAATATTATTCGGGCTTTTGATTATATCGGCACTGTCGGGGCTGATTTTTCTGAGGGCGTTTTCCCTTGCAGCAGCAAAGGAAAGACCCTTTTTCAGCTCTTCGTCAAGCAGAGGCTTCAGGCTGTCATTTTCAAGAGCATCAGCAGCCGAAACGATTTTTGCAATATCTCCGCATTCGCTGCCGAAAACAAGCTCATCAACAAAGCCCGTGCCGTCAAATATTTCCGCACCTGCCCTTGCAAAGCTCTGTGCGGGGGAAACGGCATAAACCGCAGGCAGCTGCAAAACAAGATCAATTCCGTTCATAAGAGCCGCCTTTGTTCTCACGGAATGCTCAAAGGCAGCAGGTGCACCTCTCTGCACGAAGCTTCCGCTCATAACTGCAACAACATGGGTCGCACCGTTTTCTTTTGCTTTTTGTGCAAGATACGCATGCCCCGAGTGAAACGGATTATATTCAGCTATAATGCCTGCAACCTTCATCGTCTTCTCCTTAAATAATACTTGAAAAAATTATCCGATAGGTATATAATATACATTTGTAGGACTAAAATCAAGCAAATAATCACTATTAGGAGTGTTAAAATGAAAATTCTTGTTATTAACTGCGGCAGTTCATCGCTCAAGTATCAGCTTTTTGATATGGAAAACGAAACTGTTCTCGCAAAAGGCAACTGTGAAAAAATCGGTAACGAAACAAGCTTTATCGGCGGTTCTGCAAACGGCGAAAAATTTGAAACTCCCGTTTTCATGGCAAACCACACCGAAGCTTTCCTTCAGGTTAAAAAGGCTCTTACCGAAGGTGCATCAAAGGTTATTGACGACCTGAGCGAAATTTCCGCTATCGGTCACAGAATCGTTCAGGGCGGTGCTCTTTTCAAGGAAAGCACCCTTGTTACGGAAAAGGTTATTGAAGGCATCGAAAGCCTTTGCGACCTTGCTCCCCTCCACAATCCCGCACACATTCAGGGTATCAGAGCATGTATCGACGTTTTCGGTGCAGAGCTTCCCCAGGTTGTTGTTTTTGATAACGCATTCCATTCAACAATGCCCCCCGAAGCATATATTTTCCCCATCCCCTATGAATATTATGAGAAGTATCAGGTTCGCCGCTACGGCTTCCACGGCACATCACACCGCTTTGTAAGCGCAAGATGTGCAGAGGTTATGGGCAAGAATATCGAAGACCTCAAGATTGTTACCTGCCATCTCGGCAACGGTTCATCAATCACCGCTGTCAAGGGCGGCAAGTGCATCGACACCAGCATGGGTCTTACTCCGCTTGACGGCTTCATCATGGGCACACGCTGCGGTGCGGTTGACCCCTCGGTTATCACCTACCTTCAGCAGAAGGAAGGCTGGACTCCCGCAGAAACCGACACAATCCTCAACAAGCAGTCGGGCGTTCTCGGCATTTCGGGCGTAGGCAGTGACGACAGAGACGTTTCCGCTGCAGAAGCAAACGGCAACGAAAGAGCACACCTCGCAAGAAGCATCCAGAAGTATCAGGTACGCAAGCTCATCGGCAGCTATGTTGCAGCCATGAACGGTGTTGACGCTATCGTATTCACAGGCGGTATCGGTGAAAACACAATTGACCTTCGTGCAGATGTATGTAACAACCTCGGCTACCTCGGCGTTGAGCTTGATGCAGAAGCAAACGAAATCATGAGAAGAGGCAAGGAAGGCGAAATCTCAACCGCAAATTCAAAGGTTAAGGTTTATGTTCTTCCCACTAACGAAGAGCTTGTTATCGCAAGAGATACAAAGGCTATCGTTGAGGCTATGTAATCATATAAAATTAACGGGTACGGTTTTGCCGTACCCGTTTTTATTTATTGACTATTCTTTTGTATTAATGTATAATAATCTAATAATGAAATCACGGAGGGATAATTCTGGAATACATTGCTCCGATATTCAGCTCAGCCGCAGAGGCAAAGGATTTTCCGGTTGCGGCGATTGACTCATTCATGTGGGATGTCAACGGCTGCAAGCCCGAAAGCTATGCTTCAATGTTTGCGGTTGAGGGCAAAGGAATCCACGCTCTTTTATGGTCGTTTGAGGAGGACATCCGCTGCGAATGCACAAAGCGTGATGACCCTGTTTACACCGACAGCTGCCTTGAGCTTTTTCTTATGCCCGTTGCAGGCGATGACCGCTACATTAATTTTGAGGTCAATCCCAAGGGCGTTTATCTTTCGCAGATCGGCACCTGCCGCAATGACAGAGTTTTTATCAAAGAGCTGACCTCTCTTGAGCCCGTCATTCATCCCATGGCAATTGAAGAAGACGGCAAAAAAGCATGGGGATACGAAATCGTTCTCTCCGAAAAATTCATTTCAGAACTCTATCAGACGGATTTTTCCGTTTGTGAAACAACAATAAAAGGCAATTTCTATAAATGCGGCGACAGCACAAAGCTTCCGCATTACGGCTCGCATTTCCCCGTCAGAACCGAAAATCCCGACTTCCACAGACCCGAATTTTTCGGTGATATCATATTCAGAAAGGCATGATTACAATGGATAATCTCAGCAATATAAAAGAGCTTCTCGGTGCATTCAGCTTCGAGGGCGAATTTGAAAGCTCAACTCAGCTTCACGACGGACACATCAACAACACCTATAAATTCGATTTCCGTGATGCAGACGGCACTCTCAACAGATATCTTGTTCAGGAAATCAACACCTATGTTTTCAAGGATTATGACGGTCTTATGAAAAATGTTATGGGTGTTACAGCTTTCCTCAAAAACAAGGTTACCGAAAACGGCGGCGACATCAAAAGAGAATGCCTCACCGTTATCCCCACCGCAGACGGCAAGCCCTATTATCTTGACGGCGAGGGCAGATGCTGGAGATGCTACAACTTTATTTATGACACCCATTCCTGCCAGAGTGTTGACTGTGCAGAAACCTTCTGCAAGGCGGCAAAGGCATTCGGAAAATTCCAGAATATGCTTGCGGATTATCCCATTGACTCCCTGACGGAAACAATCCCCAATTTCCACAACACGGTTTCAAGATTTGCCGACTTCAAAAAGGCAGTTACCGATAATCTTTCGGGCAGAGCAGAGCTTTGCAGGGAAGAAACCGAATTTGTGCTTGCCCGTGAAAAGGATTGCTCCGTGCTCCTCGACCTTGTTGCCGAAGGAAAGCTTCCTCTGAGAGTTACTCATAACGACACAAAGCTCAACAACGTTATGTTTGACAACGAAACAGGCGAAGGCATCTGTGTTGTTGACCTTGACACCGTTATGCCCGGACTTTCGCTCTATGATTTCGGCGACAGCATCCGTTTCGGTGCAAACACAGCCGCAGAGGACGAAAAGGATGTTTCAAAGGTTTCTCTCAGCCTCGAATATTTCAAGGCATATGCTTACGGCTATCTTTCCGCCGCAGGCGAAAGCCTTACCAAAGAAGAAATCAATCAGCTTGCATTCTCTTCAAAGCTTATGACCCTTGAATGCGGAATGCGTTTTCTCGGCGACTACATCAACGGTGACGTTTATTTCAAAACAGCCTATCCCGAGCATAACCTTGTCAGAAGCCGCACCCAGTTTGCCCTTGTTGCGGATATGGAAAAGAAAATGGCTCAGATGCAGGAAGTTGTTGCGGAATGCTGCCGTGAGCTCGGAATAGAAAAATGACAGATTCAGAAATTCTCAGCGAAGCCGAATTCAAAATAAGGTTTCTCCGATGGAGAATGAAAAACGATATCGGCATGACCCTTCCGCACGGCGAAAGCATTGACGACTATGCTTCTGTTTATCCCCTGCCTGATTTTGATTACATTCACACTCAGTCATTTTCGGACGAAAACGGAGATTTGATTTCGTTGCTCAAAAGCAGCTATCACCTGAGTGACTGGATGACGAGAAACGGCAAAAAGCCGATGGATTTCACATTTTATCTCGTGCTCAAAACTTTGACGGATTCACCCGAGGTAGAGCCATTCCCGATGGGATATATGGTTGTTGAATAATAAAATTATAATGCCCCGTGAAAAAATGCGTTGCATTTTTTCACGGGGCATTGATTTTAACCTTTTTATCTCTGAACTCTGCCTGAGCCGTCGCCGCCTGCGAGCTTTTCAACCTCTGCAACGCTGACTCTGTTGAAGTCGCCCTCAACAGAATGCTTGAGTGCCGAAGCCGCAACCGCAAACTCGATTGCTTCCTGAGTATCCTTGCCCGAAAGAAGAGCATAAATAAGTCCGCCGCCGAAGCTGTCGCCGCCGCCTACACGGTCAACAATATGAAGGTGATATTCCTTCGAGAAGCAATAATTTTCACCGTCATAAAGCATGCCTGCCCAGTCGTTGTCACTTGCTGAAATTGATGTTCTGAGAGTAATCGCAACCTTTTCAAAGCCGAACTTATCAGCAAGCTGCTTTGCAACTGACTTATAGCCCTCTTTATTGAGCTTGCCGCCGTAAATATCTGTGTTTTCAGCCTCGATGCCGAAAACATCCTTTGCATCCTCTTCGTTTGAGATGCAGACATCAACATATTTGCAAAGCTCGCTCATAGCCTCTCTTGCCTCTGCTCTTGTCCAGAGCTTGCCTCTGTAGTTGAGGTCGCAGGAAATCTTAACACCCTTTGCCTTTGCGGCAACACAAGCCTGCTTGCAGATTTCAACAAGATTTGCACCGAGTGCGGGAGTGATTCCCGTGAAATGGAACCAGTCTGCACCTTCAAAGATTGCATCCCAGTCGAAATCCGAAGGGTCTGCTTCCTGAATTGCGGAATGTGCTCTGTCATAGATGCACACGCTGCCTCTCTGCGATGCACCCTTTTCAAGAAAATAAATACCTACTCTGTCGCCGCCTCTGACAATTTTTGAGGTGTCAACGCCGAAATAGCGGAGTGAATTTACAGCCGCCTGACCGATTGCATGGGCAGGAAGCTTTGTTACGAATGCGGAATCAAAGCCGTAGTTTGCAAGTGAAACGGAAACATTCGCTTCACCGCCGCCGAAGGTAGCCTGAAGCTGGTCATCCTGAAAGAAACGGTAATATCCGTTGGGTGCAAGGCGAAGCATGATTTCGCCGAAGGTTACTACTCTTGCCATTATTTTCTTGCCTCCTTAACAATTTCAACCGACTGCTTGCAAAGGTCGATGATTTCATCCCACTTCTGATTGTCAATGAGGTCTGCGGTTACCATATATGAGCCGCCGCAAGCCGCAATAACGGGGCATGAAAGATATTCGCCGAGATTCTTAAGCGAAATACCGCCCGTAGGCATAACCTTGAACATAGGGAAGGGAGCACTCATTGCCTTGATTTTTGCAAGACCGCCGCTCTGCTCTGCAGGGAAGAATTTAAGCACATCAAGACCGAGTCTGTAAGCTGTGTGATAGTCGGTGGGAGTGGTGCAGCCTGCATAGATGGGAACATCCTTGCTCTGGCAATACTTAACAATTTCTTCATCAAGACCGGGAGTTACAATGAATTTTGCACCTGCGGCGATTGCTTCATCAACCTGTGCGGTTGTGAGCACCGTGCCTGCACCGACGAGCATTTCGGGAACATTTTCGCTCATAAGCTTTATTGCGGTTGCCGCACCTGCTGCACGGAAGGTTACCTCTGCAACGGGTACTCCGCCTTCAACGAGAGCCTTTGCAAGAGCAACGGAATCTCTCTCGGGGTTATTCAACTTAATAACCGGCACAACGCCGATTGACATTATTTTTTCTGAAATCTGATTCATAAAAATTCTCCTGAGTTATTTTTTATAGTGTAGGGCGGGATGCCCTCATCCCGCCGAAAAACCGTTGTTACCTGCGGCGGCTTGTGGGCAAGCCGCCCTACTTATTTCTTCTTTGCTCTTTTAAACAGTATAATTGCTGTTATTCCGAAAACTAAAGCAATAACCGCAAAAAGCACTAAAAAGTAAGGGAACCCGTCACCGATATTCTTGTATCCGGTCATTTTGCAGTAGACAAGAGATATACAAACAAGCACTGAGCCGAAACTACACAACGCCATTCTTATTGCAAAATAGTATTTCGACATTCCCAACACCTCTTTAATTACGCATCAGCCTTCTCGCAAGCCTCAAAAAGTCCGTTGATATAGGCTGCACCGAGTGCACGGTCATAGAGTCCGTAACCGGGTTTGCCCGTTTCACCCCAGATCATTCTGCCGTGGTCGGGTCTTACATAGCCGTCAAAGCCTGTTTCAACAAGTGCCTTCGTAACCTCATACATATCAAGGCTGCCGCACTTTGAAAGATGTCCGCTTTCTTCAAAACTGCCGTCAGGCATGATAAGGATGTTTCTTATGTGCATGAATGCAATTCTGTCTGCCGCACTGTATTTACGCACCATTGCAACAACATCGTTTGATGCGGCACAGCCGAGTGAACCCGTGCAAAGGCAAAGGCTGTTTGCGGGAGAGTCAACGATTGCAAGCATTCTGTCAAGATTTTCTTCGTTGGTGATGATTCTGGGAATGCCGAAAATGGGATACGGGGGGTCGTCGGGATGAATTGCCATTCTCACGCCGCATTCCTCGGCAACGGGAATAACCTTTTTGAGGAACTTTTCAAGATTTTTCCAGAGACCTTCTTCGCCGATTTCACCGTAGGCATTGATAAGCTCACGGACCTCATCCTGGGTGTAGCTTGAATCCCAGCCGGGAAGGTGGATATCATCCTTGAGAGGGTCAAGACCCTTCATCTGCTCCCAATACATAACAAGGCTTGTTGAGCCGTCGGGAGCTTTTTTATCAAGCTGAGTGCGTGTCCAGTCAAAAACGGGCATAAAATTATATGTTACGCACTTAACGCCGTATTTTGCACAGCGGCGGATATTTTCGCAATAAACATCAATAAGCTTATCAACCTCGCCCCTGCCGAGCTTGATATCCTCATGCACGGGAATTGACTCAACAACATCAAAAACAAGGCCGTTATCATCACACTGCTTTTTCATTTTTGCAAGGCTTTCTTCGGGCCAGACTTCACCGGGCTTAACATCATAAACCGCACTTACTATGCTTCTCATATTGGGAATCTGACGGATATATTCGAGCGAAATGGGATCTGATTCGCCATACCAGCGGAATGACATTTTCATGTTTTTTTCCTCCTGATTAAATCTTTTGCATTGATACATTCAAATTATATCACGAGTTATTTTCTATGGCAATGAATAATTATTGAAATAACCGTAAAATTTTAAGGGAGCAGGTATAAAAAAATACGGCGATTCCATTGAACCGCCGTATTATGTTCACATCATTTTACAAACATCAATCCAGCACTTGAATTCAGATGTTTTTTCAAGCTCTTCGATGTTGAGCTTCACCGCACTGTTTGAGCTTCCGCAGGCGGGATAAACAATCTCAAATCTTTTGAGCGACTCATCAAGATAAACCTCAACACCTTCATTTATCCCGAAGGGGCAGACTCCGCCGACGGCATGACCGATTAATTCTTCAACAGCTTCAAACGGAATCATTTTTGCTTTTGCATGAAAATACGCCTTGTATTTTGCGTTATCTATCTTGCAGTCACCCGCAACAACAATAAGAATCGGCTTTTCATCAACGATAAACGAAAGAGTTTTTGCAATTTCGCCCTCACTGCTTCCGACCGCCTTTGCCGCTTCCCCCACGGTTGCAGATGAAACATCAAATTCCATAACCCTGCCGCCCATGCCGTATTTTTCAAGGTGCTCTTTTGCTTTTGAGAATGCCATAGTCCGCCTCCGTAATATTGAATATACCCGAATTATACAACAAACAATCCTGAAAGTAAAGACAAACGGTATTGATTTAACGGATTAAAAATAGTATACTTTGATTAACAAGTGAAGAGCGAAAAATGAAAAGTGAAAAGTTAAGGGTCGCTTCGCTCCGAAAAATATAATTGCTCCGCAAAAATCGCTTAAACTCCCTCAGTCACTCCGTGACAGCTCCCTCAAGAGGGAGCCGAAACAGCAAAAACCAAATGCTGATAAAAATATAATCAACTCATCCTTAAACGAAAGGACTTTTGTTATGAAATTCACAATTTCAGGCGGAAATAAAAGCGCCTCATTCAGCCTTACCGAAAACAAAATCGGTGACATTCTTTATCTCACCGTTGATATGACCTTGCCCTCGCCCGAAATCCCGGAGCCGTTTTTTATAAGGTGGTTTTTCAGTGCGGCAGGCTGTTACTCCACATGGAATCCGTCCCTGCTCAACATCCACACCCTTGCGGTTGACTGGAGCAAGCTCACCCTTCAGTCACGCCTTGCGTCATGGATGCCCGTGCAGTCAATCATCTCAAACGAAGGCAGCAATAAGCTCTGCATCGCCGTTTCGGATGTTGACACTCCCATAAGCATAAGGACGGGCATCTGCGAGGAAAACGCTTTGCTCGACTGTGAAATCGAATTTTTCACAAAGCCCACGGCACAGACCGACCGCTACACCGCAACGGTAAGACTCGATATGCGTGAAATCCCGTTTTACGACAGCATTTATGACACCGCCGACTGGTGGGAAAATGAATGCGGATATAAGCCTGCCCGTGTGCCCGAAAGTGCAAAAATGCCTATGGATTCGCTTTGGTACAGCTTCCATCAGATGCTTGATAAAGACGAAATTATCAAAGAGTGCAAGGCTTCAAAGGAAATCGGTCTTGAAACCGTTATTATCGACGACGGCTGGCAGACCGACAACAACAGCAGAGGCTATGCCTACTGCGGCGACTGGCAGGTTGCTCCCCAAAAAATAGGCGATATGGCTGAGCTTGTTGAAAAAATACACGATATCGGCATGAAGGTTATCCTCTGGTATTCAGTGCCGTTTATGGGCAAATACACAGAAAAATTCAAGGAATTTGAGGGGATGTTTCTCGAAGGTTCGGGCGATGACAAAACCTTTTTCGGTCTTGATCCGAGATATAAAAAGGTTCGCAAATATCTTGTTTCGATTTATAAAAAAGCGGTTGAGGAGTGGAATCTTGACGGTCTGAAGCTCGATTTCATTGATTCATTTATTCTCAAAGGCAAATCTCTTGAGCATGACGAAAAGCGTGATTATCAGTCGCTCGAAGATGCAATTCACGCTCTTATGAGCGAAATAAAGGCTTCGCTTATCGCAATCAATCCCGATATTATGATTGAATTCCGTCAATCATATGTTGGCCCTTCAATCCGCAAATACGGCAACATGCTCCGTGTAGGCGACTGCCCGTGTGACGCACTCAGAAACCGCATCGGTATTATCAATCTTCGCCTGACCTCGGGCAAAACCGCCGTGCATTCAGATATGATTATGTGGAATCCCGACGACACTCCTGAAAACGCCGCTTTACAGTTTGCAAGCATTATTTTCGGCGTTCCTCAGGTTTCGATGCGTATTGATAAGCTCCCGAAGGAACACTATGAAATGCTGAAATTCTACATTTCTTTCTGGAAGGAATGGAGAGATGTTCTTCTTGACGGCAGACTGACCGCAAAAAATCCTGAATCAAACTACAGCACCGCCTGCTCAACCCTCGGAAACAAGTCCGTTACGCTTTCGTTCACCAATCCCGTTGTTGCTGCGGCAACAGAAAAAGCGGCTGCAATCAATGCCTCCATGCACAGCTCACTTATCATCAAGGATGCATGCGGCAAAAATTATAAGGTTGTCAGCTGCACGGGCAAAGTGATTTCAGAAGGAAAAATCGGCACACCGATTGAAGAAATCAATGTGCCGACCTCGGGAATTATATTTATAGATTAAAAATATGGAGCTGTTCAGTGAACAGCTCCGTTTCTTTTATGATTTTGAAAGCTCGATTCCGTAGTTTTCCGCAAATGCGATAACATTCTTTGCATCTGCTTTTGCATAAATCTTGACTTCGGGCGATGCATCAAATGCAAATTCATGGATATTTGCCGTATCGCCGCTGAAATTGACAACCTTAAGCTTTCCGCAGTAATGGAAGGCTCTTTCGCCGATTGTTTCAAGGCTTCTCGGAAGAGTAGCCTGAACAAGCTCAGGGCATTCTGAGAATGCAAAGGGCTGAATTTCGGTAAGTGCCGAGCATCTGTGCATATATGCCTTTTTGATCGAGCTGCCCTTGAAAGCGTTTTCCTCGATAAGAGTGATTGTGTCGGGGAGAGTAACTGCACCGATCGTCTGAACTCCGCTGAATGCGCCCGAACCGATAACGGTAACGGTCATATCGTCAATTGACGAAGGGATTTCAAGCTCGAGAAGGTTTTCCGAGCTGCTGTAGGCGGTGATTTTCGCGGTGTTATCCTCAAGGGCAACATATGTATAGTTACCCGAAACGATAACCTTATCTTTATTTACGGCACATGAAGCAAAAAGCATCATAACCGTTGCAAGAGCAAGAATAACTGAAATAATTTTTTTCATAGTAAGCTTCCTTTCGGTTTTTTATCAGAGACCTGCCTTATCGCAGTTTTCAACATGCTCGTCCCATGTTTCGGCATAATGATAAACTCCGTCATTATCTGTGACAAAGAAATAATAATCCGTATCATCGGGATAAAGTGCCGCCATGACCGCATCAATTCCGCTGTTTGTTATCGGACCTGCAGGCAGCCCCTCGCAGTTATAAGTATTATAAAGCTCCACAAGGACTTCATATCTCGTTTCGTCAACATAGGGCTTCACATAATCCCTGAGATAGAAGGTAGCAACATCGCATTGAAGCTTGGGGAATGAGCTGCTTTCAAGTCGGTTGTGAAGAACGGATGAAACCTTGCCCATTTCGGAAGGGTCGCCCGCCTCCTCCTGAATTATCGAAGCAAGAATCAGAATTTCGTCAAGGGTGAAACCAAGCTCGGTGCACCGTGCCGTAATTTCTTCGGTAAGCTTCTGAGCCGAGTTTTTAAGAAATCTTTTTATTGCGGACGACGCACTCTCGTTGCGGTAAAATTCATAAGTGTCGGGAAAAATATAACCCTCCAACAAAAATGCACGCTCTTCGGGATTGGGTATTTCAAAGGGAAACCCTTCGAGATTAAGCGGATTATTTGCCTCCGCCATGAAATCCGCAGCAGGGCAAACTCCGTTTTCTTCAAGAAGAAGAGCAATCTGGCTTACCGATGTACCCTCGGGGAATGTTACCCTCACAACATTTGAAGTTGTTGATACCGTGCTTTCGGGCGGGTCGGCATTGCCGATTGAGCATCCCGTTACCGCTGACAGCATAACCGCCGCAAGCAGGATTGACAATATTCTTTTTATAATTACATTATAATTTTTCATGCCCTTGATTTTATCATATAATGCAAATAAAATCAAGGGTGCATTTGTTAACAAATGAAGAGTGAAAAATGAAAAGTGAAAAGTTAAGGGTCGCTTCGCTCCGAAAAATATAATTGCTCCGCAAAAAAGTTTAAGCTCCTTCCGAAAGGAACCCAAAGACGAAGGAGCCGAGTCAATAATGTCCGTTTGCTCTGCGTTGTCCCCCAAAAGCCGACAAAAAACCGCCGGAGCATCAGCCACGGCGGTTTGATTTCGGTATGACTTATTTAATTAGTCTTCCTTCTTTGTTTTAACAACTGCTACTGTGCCTGCTGCAAGAGCAAGAAGAGCGACAACGGGAACAACTGTTGAACCTGTTGAGGGGATGTTTGACTCAACCTTAGCAGGCTTCTTTGTTGTTGCGGGAGCTGCAGTTGTTTCATCGTCTTCAATGTAGTGCTTGCTGGGGTCACGGGTTACTGTTGCTTCTGCATCAAGCTCGCTCTGCTTTTCAGCAATGCTCTTTGTTGTTGAAGGAGCTGCAGTAGTGGGAGCTGCAGTTGTTGCTGCTGCGGTTGTTGCTGCTGCAGTAGTGGGAGCTGCAGTTGTGGGTGCTTCTGTTACGAAGTTATCAACGGGATCATCATTTGCTGCTGCGGCTGTTGTTTCATCTGCGAAAGCTGAAACGCCGAAAGTGCATACTGCGATTGCTGCCATAAGAACAGCAAGGAGCATGGAAACTGTCTTTTTCATTTCTTAATACCATCCTTTAAAATTATTTTTGACCGTACGGTCATTTGAGTGCATTATCAATTTTACACATTATACGCTTGTTTGTCAAGCGAATTTATTTACCAAAAAAGCAAATCAATTCCTGCATTTGTTGTTGATAATATGCATTTTTCGGATTGATAATGCAAAAATAAATATGAATTTATATGAAAGGAGCAATAAAATGTCCTTTATTTTTCCTGACAGAAATAAAACCAACAAAGCTCAATGGCATTTCGGCAGTAAAAACGGCAAGGATTACGACCGACCCGAAGAGGAAACAATCGAAAGCGACGTTCTCGGAAGCTACACGGGAACCGCCTATGACGATTTTTATCCCGTTCAGGATGCCGATGACCTTTAAGGCATGATTTTTTGGGTTTGCGGAGGCGTGCATTGTGCCCATACACGCCTCCCACTACCATTTTTTGTCCCCATGCCGCATTCTTTCCCCAAAGAATGCGGCTATATAAGAATTCCGCTTACCCTGTCCATCCAAAAATTCGGGTTAATTGAGCGGAAATTCCGTCAGTTTTCCTGCTTCGGAGATTATATCAAAAGAAACAATCTTTTCTCCCGAAACAGTATAAAGAATATCTTCAATGAACGTTCCTCTTACGGCAGCATCGCCGATATAGGAAAGATCATGGTTATAGGTGCCGAGCGGAACGATTTTCCCGTCTGATACATCAAAGATAACATATGCAGAGATTTCGGTTCCGTTTTCAACATCGGATTTCAGCACGGGAATGCCGAAAAGCTCTTCTTCAGATGCAAGCATAACGCTTCTGCTGTCTGACGATGAAACCGGGCGGCAGCTTTCTTCAAGCGAATATACGGCCGCCGTAACCGGAGCCGACGGGTCACTTACATCAAAAAGTGTAAGCGTTACAAGCCCGTCTTCATCCTCGCTCATTCCGAGAAGAAGCTTTTCCGATATTGCATAAAGATCATCCGAAAACGCTTTTTCTTCAATCGTACCTGCAACCTCAGGCATGGCAGGCTGAGAAAAATCAATTATCATTGTTTTGTCGGCTTCGCCGTCAACGATAACATATCCGTTACTGCCGATGAACTTGACGCTTGAAATTTTTTCGCCCGGAAAAATATCCTTAAGACCGCTCACGAAAGCCATTTTTTCGTCAAGAACATAAACATAGCTTGCCGAGCTGTCGGTGGTTATCGCCCTGAGGTAACCGCTTTTTTCGTCAACGGAAACACCGCCCGACAGCGAGCCCTGAACGATATATGAGCCCGAAAGGTCAATTGCCGTATCATTGATATTGAAACGGTAAATTTCCGTAAGACTGCTGTGATTATTGTTTTCGTCCGCTTCAAGAGAAACGAACTCTCTTGCAACCGCAATTGCACATGAGGAGCAATAAATCTCATTTCCGCATCCGAGAACAGCCAGACAGCCGACATCCTTTGAAAAATCGGCAATATCGGTAACGGTTACAAAAAGATAGGATGCCTCGGGATCGTTGACTGCAATAAAAATCTCCTCGGCTCTGAGCTTCTTTTCGACTCCGTCAACACTGAACCCCGGAATAAGCTCCCGTGAACCTGCGTTATCGGGAAGTGTTTTTGCCGTAACAAGGCAAAGTCTGTTTTCATAAAGATTTGACGAAACATATTCGCCGTCCTGAATATGCTCTCTTATTTTTTTCGGAGCATACGGGTTGGTTATATCGTAAGAAACGGCAACCGTCGAAGCATTATCATAAAAAACAGAATCCGCAACGCTGTATTCATGCCTTTTCATAATCGCAGTGAGGCAGTTGTTTTTAAGATAAATTTCAATGCATTCATCAAAATTTCCTTTACTTTCGCTGCTTGAAAGAATTATTTCGGAAACATCCTCAAGGCCGCCGCCGTAAACGGTTTTCACTATCTTTATCCGCTCAACAGCCGCTCCCGTCACGGAATTTATGCCCGTTGATGTGATATAAAGATATCTGCCGTCATTCTTGACTATATCAGGCTTGAAATCACCGTAGGTTGCAACACCGTCAGGCTCGTTGACCGCGTGCTTTTTCTCCGCCGCATCAATTATGCCGCCGACAATTCCGTTTGCAATCGCAACATACTCGCCGTAGCCTTCAAGAAGGCTGTCTTTGCCTTGTGCGGAGGTTGCTTCCGGGGCTTTGCCGGGGTTGCCGGCATTATCGGACTTTTTTGTGGTTTTTTCGGCAGGTCTGCTTTCTGTTTTTCCTTCAAGAATTTCTTCAACCGCCTTTTCAACCTCTTCGTAGCTTTCAGCATTTATGACGGGATTTGCACTTTTATAGCCTTCATAAAATGAATCCGTTTTAACAACCTTGACACCGTCGCCGGTTCGCATAAGAAGCGTACCCGTAACAACAAGAGCAAGCATTGCAGCCGTTGCCATCAGCCTGCGGAGAATAATAACATTTCCGCTCTTTGATTTTGTTGCTGTCCCCGTTTTATCTGAAAAATCCGTTTCTGTTTTCTCTGCATCCCTGAGCATCGCAACCATGCTTTCTTTCTGCAGACGGAGCGGAATATCGGCTGTCTGAACGCTTTCCTTCAGCTCTTTTTCAAGCATATCCATTATCTGTTTATCGCTTTTCTTCATCGGTTACCCTCCTTTCATTTTAAAATTCTCCGCCGAGCAAATCACGCAGCTTCTTCAGGCTCCTTCTGAGCTTTGAACGCACCGTTGACGGCGGAATTTCAAGAATTTCAGATATCTCGTGGCTTCTGTAATTGCCCAGAACACTGAGCAGGACTATCTCTCTTTCTTCTGCGGAAAGTCCGTCAAGAGCACGGCGAAGCTCGACCGAAAGCTCAACGCTTTCAAAGCTTGCGGGCTCGTTGAATCCCCCGTTTTCGTCATCGAGATATACCATGGAATTCTTTTTTTGGTTTTCGGTGTAATACCGTTTACACGAGGCACAAAGAATTTTGAAAATCCATCCCTTGAACGCCTTTTCGTTTTTGAGTGATTGTATCTGTCTGAAAGCAGAAAGGACCGCATCCGAAACCGCATCCTGAGCAAGAAGCTCGCTGCCTGTAACACAGCAGGCGTAGCAATACATTTCTTTATAATAAAGCTCATAAAGCTCGCCGAATGCTTCAGCACTGCCGCTCTTTGCCCGAGCAACAAGTTCGTTTATCTGAGCGCTCAATCTCTACCCTCCCAACCACTCTCAATTAATAAGTGTCATCATCGTTGCTTTTTGTTGCATACGATTTAAAAAAATTTGAGAATTTTTAAAATTATTCAGTTAATAATATACATGAAAAGAAAAAATAAAACAAGGTGTTAAATATGAACAAGCTTTTTATCTCATTGATTTTATGTGCCGTTCTTCTGCTCACGGCGTGCACGGGCAGAGAAACTCTTGAAAACAACAATGTGAATGCACCCGTCACCGTTGAGGATGAACGCACCGTCACTTTTTCCGCCGCCCCCTCAACTGCAGCCGCTGAAACCTCTCCGCTGACGGGCAGACCGATTCTTGCCTCTGCAGAATTCACCGTAAACGACCCCGAAAACAAACGAAACCTGCCGACCGAAAGAATCGAACACAGCTACGGAGTTGCAAAAAACTCCGTGCCCCATATGAATTCCGTTAATACTCAGAAATTTTTCGAATCAAAAAAATATAATGCCGTATGTTATGACAACAAATCTTCAGAAAAAGTTCTTTATCTGACGTTTGACTGCGGATGGGAAAACGGCTGCACCGACAAGGTTCTTGACACTCTTAAAGAAAAAAGAGTGCCTGCCGCCTTTTTTTGCACACTGGAGCACATAAAATCCTCGCCCGACCTTATTGCAAGGATGATAAACGAGGGGCATATCGTGGGAAATCATTCAGCAAAGCATCCGAATTTTGCGGAAATTGACCGTCAGAGAATGGCGGAAGAGATTCTTGAATGCGACAATTATCTGCGGAGTGCTTTCGGCTACACCTCACCGTTTTTCCGCTTTCCCGAAGGCTGCTACACGGAAAACGCACTTGAGCTTGTCGGCTCAATGGGCTACACAAGCGTTTTCTGGTCATGTGCCTATGCCGATTGGGATGTGAACACACAAAAAGGCGGCGACCATGCATTCAGCACAGTCACCGCACGGCTCCACCCGGGAGCAATTATTCTTCTTCATTCCGTTTCGCCCGACAACGCCGAAGCTCTCGGAAGAATTATCGACTATGCCCGTGAAAACGGATATGAGTTCAGGGCATTGAGCGATTATAAAATGTAATTAAAAACTGTAATCGGGGCAGATCTTTTCTCCCGTTTTTGCCGAATTAACAATTGAAAGGCAGACTTCAACGGTTTTTGCGCCCTCCCTTGCATCGGTTATAACGGGCTTATCGTTGAGAATTGCATCTGCAAAAACCTCAAATTCTCTTGCCGCATTATGATTGTTGACCTCAACCTCAATCGTTTGCGGCTCTTTTGTTACACCTTCTTCATCCACGGTGAAAAGAGTCATGGTCGGAGAAGTGTTATCGCAGATTATCGTTCCCTTTGTGCCGTAAATTACGGTACGCATGGTGTAATCACGCTTGCAGCCCGTTGAAACAAAAACCTTGCCTGCAAGATTTTTGTTGAATTTCATTATAGCAATTGTTGCATCATCATAGTCAACCATCGGGAGAAGTCTGTGAGTTCCGTAGGCAAAAACCTCCTTCGGGTCGCCTGCAAGCCAGCGAATAAGGTCAACCGCATGACATCCGCCGCCGATAACACCGTGACGGAGCGGGTCTGCACGCCAATCGTCGCAAAGCTTCATGTAGTCGTGAGCATATTCGGATTCGATGAAATAGAGCTCACCGATTGTGCCTGCTTCAATGATTTCTTTGGTTTTTTCAAAAGCGGGAGTAAATCTGCAAATCTGACCGACCATGAATTTTGCATCCGATTCATCCGCAACCCTTATCATTTCCTCAATATCCTCACGGGTAAGGGCAAGCGGCTTTTCGCAAAGCACATTCTTGCCTGCACGCAGAAAGTCGCACGACACCTTCACATGCTGCTGATCGGGAATTGCAACGGTAACAATATCAATATCATCACGGTCAAGGAGATCCTTATAATCCGTAAATCTTTTTTCTTCGGGAATACCGTATCTCTCGCCTGCGAAGCGAAGGTTTTCCTCGTTGCTGTCACAGATAGCAACAATCTCCGCACCGTAGCTCATGGCTCCCTCGACATGACACATGCCGAATTTCATGCCGATATTGGCAACTCTGAGTTTGTTTTTCATGGTTTTACCTCTTAATATATTATTTTTTATCTGAACCAATCAAGCTCTACATTATCCGCAACAAGCTTTCCGCCCTTTTTGTTGGGATGAAGGTAGTCTTTTCCGAGATATTCTTTTTTGCTGCAATGCGGCTTATCGGGATTTAGCACCAGCTCCGCCTGGTCATAAACAGCATGAAATCTGTCTGCGTTTTCTTTGAGCATAGCATTATATTCCTTGACCATAGCTTCTTTTTCGGGTCTTGAATCAATGCATTCGCCGAAATTCATAACATTGAAAACCACAAGCTTCTTCCCGTGCTTTTCAAGCAGATCCGAAATTCCCGCAACGGCATCAAAATGCTCCTTCGCGGTCGGCTTTTCACTTTTGGGAGCAGCTATCGTGTTATACTGAAGGAAATCGTTCGTTCCCAAAGCATAAATCACATATTCGGTATCCTCATAACTCAGAACATCACGCTCAAGTCGGTTAAGTCCGCTGATGCCGAAAAGTCCTTTGCAGAAAAAGCGTGTGCTGAAATCACGAAGGGTTCTGTTGCCCATAATCGACTTATTGATAACCGAATATCTTCCCGGGAACTCGCTGCGGATACGCTTTTCAAAAGCGTTCGTCCAATAACCCTGCTGGCTTATCGAATCGCCGAAAACGGTTATTGCACCCGCACCCGTATCGTTGAGAAGCTCTACCGATTGAAAAAGAGGTATGGGCTTATGAAAATACATTCTGAGAAGATTTGAAGCAACCTCTCTGACCTTATCCCTTTTTCTCCGCTGATTTGTGACAGACCTTTCCTTGGTGACGTCGCCCCTGACAGTTATTAGCTCAACGCTGTCAATCAGATTTCCGCTCCTGAGAGAACCTTTTTCAACATATATGCTGATGCAGAAATATTCTCCCGTTTCAACAGAAAAATCAATCGGGTCTGTTGTTATAACCTCACCCTTTTTCATGCAAAAGGCTTTTTCTGTTTTGACGGAAACAGTTTTACATTTATCCGTAAAACTTCCGTCTTTATCACATTTCGCTGCAGTTATTCCGCCGATATAAACATCGTTTTTGGCATACTCGTTTGATAATTCCATACGCAGGCTTTTTCCTGATATCGGCGAGCATACCACCATTCTGTATGTTTTGGGGCACGAGGGGTAGTAAAAATAAGACAAGGCCGAATGTGCCTGACCCCATGCCTGAACCCATCTTTCACTCATATAAATCCCCCTCGCTTTTTTTATAATCATAACATATCGGGCGGCAATAATCAACAAAAACCGAACCCTTTCCGTAAAAAGAAAAGGTTCGGTCTGTTTTATACTATACTTCCGCTATCTCTCTTGCATGCTCATACAATCCGGAAAAGGTTTCTGAAAAATCTGACAATTATCATCCACAGATTTACCTCAGAGCTGATGCCCTCTCTGTCGCAAACCCTGACTCCGTTTTCATCATATATCGCATTGCCGTATTCATCAGCAACATATGCTTCGATAATACAGTTGCCGTCCGATACCGAGGTGACATGACACAGTTTTCCGGAGTGTGACGGCTCTAATGACACGCCGTTGCCCTCGGCAATCCGCCACTTGATTTTTGCATTTACCGGCATTTCGGTAACATATGCATGCAAGGTTACAGTCTCGCCGTATTCAATATATCTTTTTTCTGGTGTCGCAACCGTGATTTTCACTCCGCTGTAAAGCTTTTGAAAAACCGCCGTAACTGTCAGATCCTCCGCAGGCATTATTTTCGGCATATACGGCGACCAGCATATAAATTTATATCCGTCCTTTTGCGGCGTTGCCTGCTCGGGAATATCCGCACCGTGATAATAACTGACCTTCTTGCTTTCCGAACCGATAACTGTTGTCAGTGAGTATCTCTTTCTGTCCAGATAAACCTTCAATACAAGAGAATTATCCGCCTTGATCATTCCGCTCAGAACGCTTTTCGCACTGTTGAAAACAAAGTTTTCAGGCACATCATATTTTGCTCTTGCAAGTGCACCTGTCATTCCCTCTAAGACTTCGGCTTTTTCGGTGTAGCTGCCGTCGGCATTCATCGTAAAGGTTTTAACCGTGTATTTTGTATCTGTTCTTGCAGCCCAGCTTGCTGTAAATTCAAGACTTTCCGAAGGCATAAATTCAGGAATTTCAGCATTCCATGTTGAAACATATCCCTGCATTTCAGGTGTCGGCGGCGGCACTATTTTTTCTCCCTGCGAATAAATCTGAACAAGCTCCTGACCGTGAACATTCCATTTGATATGCAGGCTCATATCGCTGAGTTTTATCGCGGGACGGGTTCCCTTTTCGATATACTCAGCCATGGAAAACGCCCAGCATGCTCCCGATTCAAAAACATAATCGACATATCTTGATTCGCTGAATGCTGTACGCAGAAGCCAAAGTGAATAGCCGTAATTCTTATCCTTTGCGTCCGTTTCAGCCCATGCACCCTGAATTTTTGCATAGTCCGTCGCTTTTGCTTTTCTTGCCTCATCATCCTCACTCGGGTCGCTGCTGAACCCGTAATCCGTATTTATCATTTCAAAGTATGAAGGCAGAAAAACTTTATCATATGTTGTTTCTCAGTTATAATATTTATAAGTATCAAATGCATATTTACCGCCGGCAGTATTATCAATTTCAGATATCTTGATATTATCCCGTTGCACTTCATTAAAAGCCGTATAATAAAAATCATCATTAAGCCAGTCTCTCATACTGCTCTTTGAATAATCATTGAGGTAAATTGTACCGTCTTTATCTTTGAAATAAGATGTTGCAAATGTATCTCCGTCCCGGTCAGAAGAATCGGATATTACATACATGGTGTTTGATATTGCCTGAGCATCAATCACGTTTTCACAAAGCAAAAATCCGTCATCAGGATCAAGAACCTTCCATTTCAGAGGCTCAAACTCAAACCAATAGACATTATTTGCAAAATAGCCGTAGTCATCTTGTTTTGTTATAAGCTGCATATCATCGGAATAATCAAAGGGGTCATGGATTACAGCTCTCAGTCTGTGCTTTGTAAACCTGACTGCACGGTATCTGCTGCCGTTATATTCCAGATCAGCATATTTCATAAAATCCTGAGGAACTTCGTTTCCGTTACCGTCGCCTGCATAATAATTATAAGAAATCCAGTTCAGCGGCTGTGAGTTTAATTCTGCAAGCAGGTTTTCATCTGTGATTTCAGTCTGCGGATATGAACCGAAGGCAACTGTATCGCCGACCGAAAAACCACTTGCTGCCTGCACTGAAAAATCGGACTGCAACAAAGAAACTGCCGGCATAATAACTGCAAGGATGAACGAAATTTTCCTGATTATTATTTTTTTCATCTGAAATCCTCCGATCTTGAACAAATAGAATGGGAACACCCTTCACTTATATTACGATTATGTCGGAGAAATGGTCTATAAAAATCTGATTTTTGTTTTTGAATTATCGAAAAAACGAAAATGGAGCAGCTTGTTTGCTGCTCCGTTGCGTTTTTAGAAGAAAATGAATATCAGAAAAAAACAATAATCCGAACCGATTCTGAAAAAAGAAAAGGTTCGGATTATCAGGCTTTGGCGCCTCAAACAGGACTCGACTCTCGGACTGCGGTCCTCGGTCAGTCGCGGCTCTGACAGTCCACCGGACTGTCATTCACTCCCGCTCCCCTTCGAGTCCTTTCAAAACATAAAAAAATACAGACACCCAAGTGGGTATCTGTATTTCTTGGCGCCTCAAACAGGACTCGAACCTGTGACAGCAACGATCAGAAATATGGTCGTCTCACTCGCTTGGAGCGCATCGTGATACTCCCTATTTCTTCCTGCTCACGGACCTGCTGTATCTCGCACAGCGAGCGCAGGCCCGTGAGCCAGTTAACAGCCGCGACGAGTTGTTAATGTCACAATGTCATAGATTAAAATCATGCTGAAAGTAACAGAAAAAAGCAGCTCATGCTTTGCATGAACTGCTCTTTTTCTGGCGCCTCAAACAGGACTCGAACCTGTGACACCGCGGTTAACAGCCGCGTGCTCTACCGACTGAGCTATTAAGGCAAAATTAAAAAGTGTCGGCGTCGACCTATCTTCCCGGGCCGCTTCCAGCCAAGTATTTTCGGCACTGTTGAGCTTAACTACCGTGTTCGGGATGGGAACGGGTGGACCCTCAACGTCATCAACACCGACTATTTATCGTTATGCGCTTTTAACGCATTAACTTCTCTTTCTGGTGACCCGTAGGGGATTCGAACCCCTGTTGCCGGCGTGAGAGGCCGGAGTCTT
>JAFQRY010000022.1 GCA_017409845.1 Clostridia bacterium | reverse complement strand
TCATTGTTTGTGTTACAGTTGTCATGACGAATGGTTAACCTCCTGTTAGTTTTGTCTCAGCAACTTAACTGTAGCACAGGTTTTTCCATTCGTCATTTGTTTTTTGTTTCACTGTAACACTTCTATTGTAAACCTACAAAAGATTTATTGTAATTAATAAAAATAATATTGAAATATATCTTTGAATATGATATAATTTCAAAACTATGTTAACGAACGGAAGGTGAAACAAATGATAATGGGTGAATCAGCTGAAAACTACCTTGAAACCATACTTATGCTTGGCAAAAAGAAAGGAACTGTCCGTTCCGTTGATATTGCAACCGAGCTCGGTTTTTCAAAACCCAGTGTCTGCGTTGCAATGAGAAACCTCCGTGAACACGGATATATCGTTACCGACGGTGACGGTCTTATCTCCCTCACCGAAAGCGGCTTTGAAATAGCTAACAAGGTTTTTGAAAGACACGAAACAATTACCGCTTGGCTCACGGGTATAGGCGTGAGCAACGATCAGGCTGCAATTGATGCCTGCAGAATTGAGCATGTTATCAGCCAGGAAAGCTTTGAATGCCTGAGAAAACATGTTGCCGAAACCAACCGTTAACAAAACAGCGTATGGTATATGCCATGCGCTTTTTGACTGTTATTGTATATTTTACATAAACACAGAACCAAAAGAAATGTTTTAGCGTGGTAAATCGCTAATTGACTAATACAATAAAGTGTGGTATACTGTCTGCACGATGTATACCAAAAAAGTCAAAGCAGGGGCAAGCCGTCTGCTTTTCAATAAGTATCAGGAGAATAATATGGACGAATTTCTTTCAACTCTCTCAAAAGAAGACAGCCTCACATATGAGCTTTCAATGCTCTATAAGCAGTGGGGATATAAAGAATACCGCATGGCAAAATTTGAGGAATACAGCTTTTACAGCGATAACAGAGACTTCCTTTCGGGCAAGGGTATTCTTGCATTCAACAATTCAGACGGACGCCTCATGGCACTAAAGCCCGATATCACTCTTTCAATCGTAAAAAACGCAAAGCTTTCGGATTCGCTGACAAAGCTTTATTATAACGAAAGCGTGTTCAGAATGAGCGACAGCACAATGGACTATAAAGAAATCAAGCAGACGGGCGTTGAGGTGCTCGGCAAGGTTGATGAATACCTTCTTGCGGAAATGCTCATGCTTGCCGCAAAGAGCCTCAAAACAATTGACAAGGATTTTGTGCTTTCGGTTTCTCACATGGCATTTATCCCCTCTCTTCTCGCAGAGCTTGAAATCGGCGAAAACGCAAAAAAAGATATAATTGAATGCGTCAAGGGCAAAAACATCCATGACCTTCGCAACATATGCAGCAAATGCGGAGTAAGCGAAGAAAAAACAGAGCTTCTCGCAAAGCTTGCGGGAATCAACGACAAGCTCGATGATGCAATTGATGAGCTTTGCACTCTTGCCTGCAATGATGAGATGAAGAATGCGTGCGATGAGCTTAAGTTTATTGCTTCATCACTCAGAAAAAGTGATCTTGCCGACAGACTTTTCATTGATTTATCTGTTCTCAACAACACCGAATACTATAACGGAATTATCTTCCAGGGTTATGTTGAAAAGGCTCCGTCAGCAGTGCTTTCGGGCGGCAGATACGATAAGCTCGCAGGAAAGCTGAGAGAAAACACCCAGGCAGTCGGCTTTGCGGTTTATCTGGATAATCTCAATCTCTACTATAAGAAAAAGCGTGAATTTGACAGCGACATTCTTATTGTTTTTGACTCTGCAAACAAGAGTGAGTCTCTTCTTTCTCTCGTTGAAAGCTTTGTTGAAAAAGGCTTTTCCGTTCGTGTTGAACACACAATTCCCGAAGGCTACAGAGCAAAGACAGTTTATTCATTTGAAAACGGTGCATTAAGGGAGGTGCCCTCATGCTGAACATTGCGTTGCCCAAGGGCAGACTCGGCGACAAGGTTTATGAGCTTTTCGCTTCGATAGGATATGACTGCAGCGAGATTTACAGCGACAACAGAAAGCTTGTTTTTGAAAATGAAGAAAACGGAGTGCGTTATCTTCTTGTGAAGCCCTCGGATGTTGCGATTTATATTGCACACGGTGCAGCGGATATCGGCGTTGTGGGCAAGGATATACTCGAAGAAGGAAAATTTGATATCTACGAGCTTCTTGACCTCGGTCTCGGAAAATGCAACATGTGCGTTGCTGCACCGAATGACTATGTTGAGGATTTTGACAGACCCCTCAGGGTTGCAACCAAATTTGTCAATATTGCAAAGAATTATTATATTTCACTTAACCGTGAAATTGAAATCATAAAGCTTAACGGTTCAATTGAAATCGCTCCCCTTCTCGGTCTTACCGATGTAATTGTTGATATCGTTGAGTCGGGCAAAACTCTCAAAGAAAACAACCTGCGTGTTTATGAGCAGATTATGCCAATCAGTGCAAGGCTGATTGCCAATAAATCCTCCTATAAATTCAAGGGCAAGGATATTGACACTCTTATGGAAAAGCTTACAAAGGAGTTGGCAAAATGATAAAAATAATCAACATAGACAGTGCCGAAAAAAGCGAAATTCTCACCAGAGATATCAAACTTGAAAGCGGTGTTGAAGCTATCGTTGCCGATATAATAAAAAATGTTAAAGAAAACGGTGACAAGGCACTCAAGGAATACAGTCTTAAATTTGATAAGGCTGAAATCGAAAATCTTCGTGTTACTCAGGAAGAAATTGATGCCGCTTACGAAAACGAAGACAAAGCACTTATCGAAACTCTTGAAATGGCAAAAGCCAATATATGGAACTTCCATAAAAACCAGCTTCACGAGGGATTTGAAATCAACAACGGCGACGGCACCGTTTCGGGTCAGAAGATAACTCCGATTGAAAAGGTCGGCATTTATGTACCCGGCGGCACCGCAAGCTATCCCTCAACCGTGCTTATGAATGCAATCCCCGCAAAAATCGCAGGAGTAAGCGAAATAATCATGGTTACCCCTCCCGACAAAAACGGAAATATTCCCTCGGCTATTCTCTGTGCCGCAAAGATTGCGGGAGTTGATACAATCATCAAAACCGGCGGTGCTCAGGCAGTTGCCGCCCTTGCATACGGAACAGAAAGCGTTCCCAAGGCAGACAAGGTAGTAGGTCCCGGAAATGTTTTTGTGGCAACGGCAAAGAGAATGCTTTTCGGTCTTGTTGACATCGACATGATTGCAGGCCCGAGCGAAATTCTCGTTCTTGCAGACGGTACATGCAATCCCGCATATGTTGCGGCTGATCTTCTTTCACAGGCTGAGCACGATAAGCTCGCAAGTGCCGTTCTTGTTACCGACAGCAAGGAGCTTGCTTATGCGGTAAGTGAGGAGCTTGAAAAGCAGATTCCTCTTCTTCCCAGAGAAGAAATCGCAAGAGCATCCATTGACACAAACGGCAAAATCATCATTGCAAACAATCTTGAACAGGGCATAGAAATTGCCAACGAAATTGCTCCCGAGCATCTTGAGGTCTGCGTTGATGACCCGTTTGCACTTCTTGATAAAATCAAAAATGCCGGCTCGATCTTCCTCGGCAAGAATACTCCCGAAGCTCTCGGTGATTATCTTGCAGGAACCAACCACACACTTCCCACATCAGGCACGGCAAGATTCAGCTCTCCCCTTTCGGTGGACGATTTTGTTAAGAAATCGCAGTATATCTATTATACCGAGGAAGCACTCGGAAAGGTTAAGGATAATATCGTTCTTTTCGCAAACCGTGAAGGTCTTCATGCTCACGGCAAGAGTGCAGCAATCAGATTTGAGAAATAAGGTGAACCCATGAGCAGATTTCTTTCCGAAAATTACGAAAAGCTTGTTCCCTACACTCCGGGTGAACAGGTCAACGAAAAAGTTATAAAGCTCAACACAAACGAATCGCCATTTCCTCCCTCACCGAAGGTAAAGGCAGTTCTGAGCGAAGATATTATTGACAAGCTCAATCTTTATTCCGACCCCGAGCTCAAAGAGCTTCGCCATGCAATCGCAGAGCAATTCGGTGTTACTCCCGACATGGTTTTCTGCGGAAACGGTTCGGATGATGTGCTTGCATTTGCCATCATGGGATTCTGCGGTGCAGGCGGCAAGCTTTGCTGCCCCGAAATATCATATGGCTTCTACCCCGTTTATGCCGATATTTTCGGAGTTGAGCTTGAGCAGATTCCGCTCAAAGACGATTTTTCAATTGATGCAAACGATTACATTGGCAAGGGAAAGAACATAGTTATTGCAAATCCCAATGCCCCCACAGGTCTTACACTCACTTTTGACGAAGTAGAAAAAATCGTTTCGTCAAATCCCGATAACCTTGTTATCATGGATGAGGCATATATGGCATTCTGCGGTGAAAGCTGCATGGAGCTTGTCAATAAATATGATAATCTTCTTGTTACACGCACTTTTTCAAAAAGTCATTCGCTTGCAGGTCTGCGTGTCGGCTTCGGAATTGCATCAAAAGAGATAATCGACGACCTCAACAAGCTCAAATATTCATTCAATCCCTATAACCTCAACACCCTTTCAATCAAAGCGGCGGCTGCAGCGATTGCGGATAACGAATATTATGACGATAAAATTGCCCGCATTGTTGAAACCAGAGAAAAAACTATTGCAGATCTCCGAGCACTCGGCTTTAACTGCACTGACTCAAAGGCTAATTTCATTTTCGCTTCGAGCGATAAAATATCCGCCTCCGACCTTGCAGGTGAGCTTCGCAAAAAGGGTATTCTCGTCAGATATTTCAACAAAGCAAAAATTGACAACTATCTTCGCATAACAGTCGGCTCTGCAGAGGATATGCAGACCCTTGTTGACTGTATCAGAGAAATAACGGAGAAATAATATGAGAGAAGCAGAAATCAAAAGAAAAACAAACGAAACCGATATTGAGCTTTCGCTCAATCTTGACGGTTCGGGTAAAATCGAAATAAACACCGGCTGTGGCTTTCTTGACCATATGCTCGAGCTTTTTGCCCGTCACGGCAGAATGGATCTGAAGGTTAAATGCGTTGGCGACACCCATGTTGACTATCATCACACGGTTGAGGATGTAGGCATAGTTCTCGGTCAGGCATTTGCAAAAGCAATCGGTGAAAAAAGAGGAATTTCTCGCTACGGCAGCATTCTTCTTCCCATGGATGAAACACTCATTCTTGCAAGCATTGACATCAGCGGAAGAGCTTATCTCAACTATGATGTTAAAATCCCCACTCCCGCAGTCGGCGGCATGGATACGGAGCTTGTTGAAGAATTCTTCATTTCATTCGTTCGTAACAGCGATATCACACTTCATATAAAACAGCTTGAAGGCAAAAACAGCCATCACATTATTGAAGGTATTTTCAAGGCATTCGGAAGAGCACTCTGCAAGGCTGTTTTTGAGGATAAAACTCTCGGCGGAGAAATTCCTTCAACGAAAGGACTTTTATAATAATGATTGCAATAATTGACTATGGCTGCGGCAATCTTTTTTCACTTTCATCATCACTCAGAGCACTCGGAATTGAGTGCAGAATAACGGGCGATAAAGATGAAATCATTGCTGCGGATAAAATAATTCTTCCCGGTGTGGGTGCATTCGGGGATGCGGCACAAAAGCTGCGCGACTGCGGAATGGACAAGCTCATCTGTGAGCTTGCAGGTGAAGGCAAACCCATTCTCGGTATCTGCCTCGGAATGCAGCTTCTTTTTGAAAAGAGCTTTGAATACGGTGCACATATGGGTCTCGGTCTTATCAAAGGCTATGTTGGTCCGCTTGAAGGTCAGATTCCCAACGACTTAAAAATCCCCCACATGGGCTGGAATAAGCTCAATCTTGCGAAGTCTGACCCGATTTTCAAATATATTGAGCCGGGCGACTATATGTATTTCGTTCACTCGTTCTATGCAAGAAATTGCGTTGAAAACACCCTTGCTTTCGCCGAATACGGCGTTGCAGTGCCTGCAATCGTTAAAAGCGGCAGCGTTTACGGAATGCAGTTTCATCCCGAAAAGAGCGGTGCAAAGGGTCTTGCACTCTTAAAAGCATTCTCGGAATTATAAGGAGAAAATTATGCAGATATTTCCCGCAACTGATATTCTCGGCGGCAAGGTAGTCCGACTTACCAAGGGCGACTACAATCAGGTTAAGATTTATGCCGATTCGCCTGCCGAAATGGCTCTGGAATTTATGAAAGACGGAGCAACAAACTTACATATGGTTGACCTTGACGGTGCAAAGGACGGTCTGCCCGTTAACTTTGATGCAATCAGGGAAGCCGCAAAAATCGAAGGACTTTTCATTGAGGTCGGCGGAGGCATCCGCAATATGCAGAGAATAGAGGATTATCTTTCGCTCGGCGTTAAGCGTGTTATTCTCGGCACGGCAGCAATCAGAAACTATCCTTTTGTTGAAGAAGCCGTTAAAGAATTCGGCAATGCCGTTGCTGTAGGCGTTGATGCCAAGGAAGGTCTTGTTGCAGTCAGCGGATGGCAGGAAACAACAAACGTCAATTCTGTTGAATTCTGCAAGAAGCTGCGTGACACGGGCGTTTCAACCGTTATCTATACCGATATTTCAAAGGACGGCATGCTTTCGGGCACCAATCTTGAAATATACAGAGAGCTTTCGGAAATCAAGGGACTTGATATTGTTGCATCGGGCGGCATAACCTTTGCCGACGAAATAGAAACTCTCAGAGAAATGAACATCTACGGTGCAATTGTCGGTAAGGCTGTTTATGAAGGAAAACTCAGTCTTAAGGATGCACTCGCAGCGGCAGGAGGTCAGAAATGATTACAAAAAGAATAATCCCCTGCCTCGACGTACGAAACGGCAGGGTCGTTAAAGGCGTTAATTTTGAAGGAATTCAGGATGTTGCATCGCCCGTTGAGCTTGCTCATTTTTATAACGACAGCGGTGCGGATGAGCTTGTTTTTTATGATATAACCGCTTCGGTTGAGGGCAGAGCACTTTTCACGGATGTTCTCACTCAGGTTGCAAGCGAAATCTTCATTCCCCTCACCGTTGGCGGCGGCATCAATACTCTTGATGATTTTGACAGAGTTCTCAAATGCGGTGCAGACAAGGTTTCGGTAAATTCAGGTGCAATCAAAGACCCTTCTATTATAGAAAAAGCCGCAAAGAAATACGGTGACCAGTGCGTTGTGCTTTCAATGGATATCAAGCGTGTTGACGGCTCATTTCATATATTCAGCAAAGGCGGCAGAATTGACACGGGCATTGATGCTCTTGAATGGGCAAAGATGGGCGAAAATAACGGTGCAGGCGAGCTTGTGGTTAACAGCATAGACACCGACGGAGTCAAGCAAGGCTTTGACCTTGAAATGCTTCAGAAGATAAGCGACCTTGTTTCAATTCCCGTTATCGCAAGCGGCGGTGCAGGCAAAAAAGAAGATTTCCTTGAGCTTTTCAAAGCAAGCTGTGCGGATGCAGGACTTGCGGCATCAATTTTCCATTTCAAGGAACTGAGCATCAGAGACCTTAAAAATTATCTTAACGACAACAACATAGAGATGAGGATATAAAATGATTGAACTTAAATATAACAGCGACGGACTTATTCCTGCAATAGTTCAGGATTACTACAGCAAAAAGGTGCTCATGCTTGCATATATGAACGCAGAGAGCCTTGAAATCACCATGAACGAAGGCAAAACCTGCTTCTTCAGCCGCAGCCGTCAGGAGCTTTGGAGAAAGGGTGCAACCTCGGGCAACACTCAGCAGGTTGTTTCAATCCGCACCGACTGCGATAAGGATACACTCCTTATAGAGGTTATCAAAGCAGGCCCCGCCTGCCACACGGGAAGCGAAAGCTGCTTCTTTGAGGATATCGTTGCTCCCGAAACCGAAGAATTCTCATATGAAGGACTTTATGAGATGCTTGTCGGCAGAAAGGTCAACAAGAAGGAAGGCTCATACACAACCTACCTTTTTGAAAAGGGAATTGACAAAATTCTCAAGAAGGTCGGCGAAGAATGCACAGAGGTTATCATCGGTGCAAAGGGCGGCGACAAGGCAGAAACGGTTTATGAAATCGCCGATTTGATCTATCATATCACAGTTATGATGATTGAAATGGGTATTTCTCTTGATGAGGTTTCCGCAGAGCTTGCAAAGCGTCACATAGTTGACCACAAGGTTAAACAGGAAAAAATGCAATAAATAAAGCAACCGGCTTGCAGAGGATTCTCTCCTTTGCAAGCCGGTTTTATCAGTCTGCACTGTCTTCAATGTATGTACGCACATCGAAAACCTTGCCTTCAATAACATCAATATTTATTTCGTAATATTTATCATCGCCGCCATCATAGTTTTCAAGCAAATAAGTGATTTCGTAATTTCTCTTATGCTTTTTCTCATAGTTTCTGCTTTCGAGAATTTCGTGAGGAACAACGCCGAGCTCGTGGAATTTCAAAATCAGGTCTTCTTCGCTCATATCATCGGGGAAATTATCGCAGAGGGCTTCGAGTTCTTCTTTTGTTGCGTTTTTAATAATCGGTTCTCCGACTTTCCCGCTGATATATATATAATCCGTCAGCCCGGTTTCTTCATCGTGTACAACATTTGCGTTTATACTTCCCGAGGCGGAACGGAGATTCATAAATCCGAGAGCTTCAAGCTCATTTTTGTTATCTTCCGTTGTTTTCTCAAGATGATTTTCGCTGCAGAAATTATCAAGAATTATGCGCATCTCTTCGGGAGCCAAAACCGTGTCAAAGTCTGAAAGAACAGACGATGAACCATCTTTATAATGTGTTATTTCAACTTTGTCGATAACATTGTTAATAACCTTAACCGATACGGAGCGTATATCGCTGCTCAGACTTGCACCGGTAAAATTATCCGTTGCAAATTTGAAATAATAAGTTCTCTGAAGCTTTCCTTTGCTTATCTTTTCGGAAATTGTTGAGGGAATAAGCTCAAGCTCTTTTATTTTTGCGTGAAGCTCCTTTTCCGTCATGCCTGCGGTAAAGTTTTCGGCTATTTCTTCAAAGTCGCTGTCAACCCCGCCTTTAATCAACTTTGTGTTTATCTTCGAAGAAAAGCTGACATGTTTTATAAGATTTGTTTCTTTGTCAACCGTCAGCGAAACGATGATTTTTTCCGAATCGGAAAGGAAACCCCTGTTGCTTTCGGATTGGTTGCTGTAACCTATACTTTTGAGCACCGCAACACACTCTTCATGTGTTTTACCCATGTTTGATTCACTGCACATAAAATCATAATACGGATTTGCTTCCGCTTTTATTTTTTCAACCGTCGCACGGCTCACTTCTCCGAAAGTTGGATCAGGCAGACAGCCTGAGGAATAAAAATTAAAGATTGATGTAGCGAAAACTGCAAGAGTTGCAATTCCTGCCACAGCAGCACGGATTGAGTATTTATTTCTGTATGCCTTGTCTTTTCCCGCTTCAATTGCAACAGATGTCAGCCATGAAACAACAAGTATTCCGACCGAAATGAGAATTACCACTGGATAAAGCCAGGTTTTTTCGGTAAGTATTTCCCCAAGCCATTCAGGCATAACACTGTAACGAAGCTTTGATGCAGCTGATGTGGAAACTACAAAGGTCAGTAACAAAGGAATACAAGCCAAAGCATATTTTTTGTTTCCTTTGATAAAAATGCATAAAGGAAGAGTGATAGAAATGCAAATCATCCATGCTGCAAAATACACAAGTGCTTCAGAATATAATCCGGGCTGTATATAAAAATCTTCCGATAATTTCTGTGGGATAATTGCAGAGGCAATTTCAGCAAAGCAGACAAGCATAAGCTCAGGTACAAAAAATATATATTTTGCCGTCACTCTCTGAAAAGGCGAACACGGAAGAGTTCTTGAATATTCATTCCAGCCGCTTTTCTCATCAAGCATAAATGAACTAAGTGCAAGACCGAACACAACACCAAAAAGATATACCGGCAATGTAAATACTCTGTCTTCTGATGTGAACATCGAAAAGATAAATAAAATCACATAAACTGCGGTGAATACCGCCCTTGTTTTAAGCCATTGATAAAATTCTTTTAAAAGCAAGCCTTTCATTTTATTTTTCCCCCTTTATAACCGAAACAAAGAGTTCTTCAATTCCGACGGGATTTATCTCAAAGTCAATGGTAACTGCATCTCTTTCAACGATCGCCTCAACACCGTAGGGCGATTCTTTTTTACTTTTTATTGCATCTGAATTGATTTTTCCGATATCCTCCGCTGAGCATCTTATTATGCAGTATTTTTCGAGAAGTCTGTCCTTCTCGTCGCAGATAAGAAGCTTTCCCTTGTGGATAAAAGCAATATAGTCGCAAAGCTTTTCAAGGTCGCTGACGATATGAGAAGAAATGAGAATTGAGTTTGACGGGTCTCTTGTGAATTCATAAAAAATATCAACAATTTCGTCACGGATAACGGGGTCAAGTCCGCTTGTGGGTTCATCAAGAATAAGCAGCTTTGCTTTGTGAGAAAGTGCAACGGCAATGCTGACCTTCATTTTCATACCCTTTGAAAGAGCCTTGAATTTTTTCTTTTCGTCAACATCAAAACGGGTCAGCAAAGAGAAAAATCTTTCTTCATCCCAGTTAGAATAAGTATATTTCATCACCTTATTTATGTTTTTTGCGTTGAACACTTCGGGAAAGCCCGGTTCATCGAGCACAACGCCGACATCATCACGAAGCTTTGCTGAGGATGCCGAAACTTCTTTTCCGAAAAGCTTTATGCTTCCTGAATCCTTTTTTATGATATCAAGAATGAGTCTGATTGTTGTGCTTTTTCCTGCTCCGTTTTCACCGATAAGTCCCATGATACAGCCGCTCGGAAGCTCAAGGCTGATTGAATCAAGCGAAAAACGGCGGTATTTTTTGCAAAGGTTTTTTATTTCAATTGCATTCATTTTTTATTCCTCCTCCGAAATAATTCCGAACATCTCAACAATATCTTTTCTTCCAAGTCCGCAGGATGCCGCAAGAGCTGATATCTGCTGCATATGCTCCTCGATTTTTTTCAGATTTTCTTCACGCAGAAGCTCTGTGTTTTTTGCTGCAACAAAACATCCCTTGCCTGCAACGGTATAAACAAAACCCTCATGTTCAAGCTCGTCATAGGCTCGTTTTGTTGTGATAACGCTGATGTGCAAATCCTTTGCAAGATTGCGGATTGAAGGCAACGCCTCATCTTCTTTGAGCGTGCCGTTTATTATATTGGCTTTGATTTGCGTGTAAATCTGTTCATAAATCGGCTGTCCGCTTTTGTTGTTGATTAATATATTCACACGGCACCGCCCCCTTTTATCAACTGTATATATACAGTATATACAGTTGGAGTCAATTTGTCAATACCAATTTTGATTATTTATAAAAAACACAGTCAGACCAAAGTATGGCTGACTGCATTTTCTTATTTTACCTTAATTCCTTTATAAATATAATACGGTTTTGTGAATATGTAATTTCCGTCTTGCTGTGCCGATTTCAGATTATCAATAAACTCATCATATTCATCCATGGTTAATGTACCCGTGTTTTCATTGTGAAGCCAGGCTATATCCATACTCAAATCATAGCCGAATGTACCTTCTTTATATTCCGTTTCAACAACGTTATGGACATATACAGAACTTTCGAATAATTTGCTCTTATTGAAAATCCCGTACATCCTTCTGCCAATCCAACTGTCAATGTCATCCATCCAAGGCTGTTTTGTTATGGCGTAAGAATGAATTGCTTTTGAAATAAGGTCTTTGTTTTCGCCGTTATATGAAACACTGTCCCAGTCGCAGTTTACGCAAATTACAACTCCGTCCGGTTTTAAAATCCTGTGGATTTCTTTTACCAATAAATCTTTATCGGACACGCATTCAAACATATCGGCAGAGAATATAAAATCAAATGTATTGTCCTCAAACTCAAGCTCCTTTGAGCAATCCATTATTCTGAGTTTAATGGGACTTTGGTATTTCACATCTTTAAACCATTTATCGGTAATATCAACACCTATAGCCTGATTTATTTTATCAGGAAATGCTTGCTTCAATCCCACAAGAAACCCCGCATCACGGCAACCCAAGTCTGCAACCACCGCATTATCGGGTAATTTTATTTGTTCAAAAACAGCTTTATTTAATGACAAGAATTTATTATTGCTCATGTTATATAACCTCCAAAAATAAGAACCCGACCCACAACGAAATCAAAGATTTCTGTGGGTGCCCCGGAACCTTGTTGTTTCACAATAAAAAATACTGTTAACAGCTATATGCCGTTAACAGTAATATAAAAGGTAAACTTTTCTCTATCACTCTATCAGGCACACAGCATAATAAGCCTGTACCCAATACAAGATACAAGCTATCTTCGTCTGCGTCGGATAGAGATAAAGAACATACGATTTCCTCCAATTAAGATTTGAATAAATTATAACATATTATTTCGGATTTGCAAGTGTAATATTATTTCTTTTCAATGGGAATCCATATTTCTATCGTTCTTTCTGTATATCCGCCTGCGATTCCCCAATGATAAACTGCAAGTTCGGGTGCGTTTATCATCCGATACTCGTCGTTAGATAACCACTCTGCGGCAATTTGCTTGCGGAGTTCAAAATATTCGGGAATAGGCATTTTTGTTTTTTCTGTTTCAAAAACAAAATATGTTGTTTCGGGAATAAGGATTTCTTCAAAAATGAACTTTTCCATAAAGTCAATTCCCGTAACTTCGCTGTTATATAAATTGTTGCGTTCGTAATCGTCTGTTGTTGCAGCAATATAAAAGTCGTAGCCGTCATCATCAAAATCAGTAAGAACGCAATAATCTGACATCTTATCATTGCTCATTCCTTTGAGCATCCATTGTGATGCTCGTGTGGATGTGAAGAAATCCCCTTCTTGCTGTTTTCTTGATGCGTCGTAAGGTGTTCCGCTGAACCTCTTTTTGTAGCCAATAAGTGTAAGTGCAGGCTTCGTTTCAATTCTGTAATTCATAGTTGTACCGCCTTCCAAAGAAAATTTTAATACAAGACGGGAAAAAGATTTGAGATTGCTGCCATTATTACGAGCTTGTGACGGTAATATACCATGGAACTTCTGAAATGCTTTTGCGAAACTGTCAGGACTTTCATATCCGTATTTTAATGCAACATCAATCACTTTTGCATTAGTTGTTGCCAATTCCTTACCGGCAAGAGTCAACCTGCGATTTCTGATATATTCGCCGACGGTATAACCGCAAAGAATACTGAACACACGTTGAAAATGATAGCTCGATGAATAACACTGCTTTGCAACTTCTTCATAATCAATCGTTTCTGTCAGATTTTCTTCAATGTAGTCAATAGCTCGTTGTATTCCGACAATCCAATCCATATCTATCCCTCCTTGTCTGTCTTAATTCTACCAAAAGGCTCAGCTAATTTCCCGACCTTCTGTGTTATTGGTTATCGGGTTTATTATACTACCCACATAATAACATTTCAACTTATCAACGATATGATAAATTATTATTGCTTCTGATACAATCACAATAAAAAG
>JAFQRY010000021.1 GCA_017409845.1 Clostridia bacterium | reverse complement strand
GGAGAGCTGTCCTTAGTACGAGAGGACCGGGATGGACGCACCGCTGGTGCACCGGTTGTTACGCCAGTAGCACAGCCGGGCAGCTAAGTGCGGAACGGATAAACGCTGAAAGCATCTAAGCGTGAAGCCGCCTCCAAGATAAGATATCCCATGGCGTAAGCCAGTAAGACCCCTCATGGACTATGAGGTTGATAGGTTGCATGTGTAAGCGTGGTGACACGTTCAGCTTGGCAATACTAATAGGTCGAGGGCTTGACCAATGTTTCTTTTAGTTCCTTTCTCATTGCTTCGTTCCTATCTTTGTTCAGTTTTCAGGGTGTATTGAATACCAGATAATTAATCGTCTCAATCGAGGCGGTTTTTTTGTTTTTATAACACTTTTGCATTTTATATCAACATTTTTGAATTATATTATAATTCCCTTGACAAATTATTCTTGTATTGTTAGAATAGAGTAAAATTACTGATTGGCAGGTGGACAAAATGACATTTTATTTTCTTTATTATTTAAATTTTAATATCAAATCAGATGTTGTTTTGTCAGCAATATAACTTTACATATATTATAATGATTATTCTTAACTCCTCTGATTTTATTTCAGGGGAGTTTTTTGTTTGGAGGAATAATAGTGATTTCATTAAGACTAACCACAGCAGAAGATGCAGATATTCTCACAATAATTCAGCAAAAAGCATTTCAGCCGCTATATGAAAAATATCATGATGAAGGAAATCCGTGCTTAAGAGATAAGCGAGATATACTTTGCAGATTGAACAATCCGAAATTTCTGTATTTAACAATTCTTTCAGATGATAAAATTGTCGGTGGAATATTATACAGAATCAAAGGATCAACACCGTTTGTGAAAAATCTCAGATGGGGAAAATATTATCTCGGAAGAGTTTTTATTTCACCTGAATATCAGAACAAGGGAATAGCAACACAGGCGATATTACAATCGGAGGTTTATTTGAAAAAGCCCAAAAAGCTTTATGTTGATTTTCCTGCTGATCTGGATAAGAACAGAAAATGTTACATAAAATGCGGTTATAAAGACACAGGAAAAAGGCTTGAAACTGAGCCGGGATTAGTATTGGCTTGCTTTGAAAAAATTGTAAGATAAGGGATATTATATGATATTTGATGAGAAGAAAATAATATTAAAAGACGGCACAACTGCCATGTTGAAAACACCTGAAATAAAAGATGCTGAAATGTTACTAAACAGTATTAAAACCGCAACCAATGAAACAGAGTTTCTTTCTCGTTCAAATGAAGACTGGGAGAGCGTTACTGTAGAAAGTGAAGAGAATTTTATTCATAATGTTCGTGAAAGTCAGAACACATTGTTCATTGCTTGTTATATTGACGGTATAATTGCCGGTAATTGTGATATCACTTTTAAGACCGGTAGCAAGACTTCCCATAGAGCAACAGTGGGTATCGCTCTTCAGAAAAATTATTGGAATATCGGTATCGGTTCAGCGATGTTTAATGAAATGATAAAAGCGGCAGAAGATCACAACGGTACAGAAATTGTTGACCTCGAATTTATTGAAGGAAACAACCGTGCCAAAGCACTTTACGAGAAATTTGGTTTTAAAATTATTTCGGTAGAACCGAAATTCTTCAAGCTCAAAGACGGTACCTATCAGAATTTAGTTTATATGCAGAAATATTTGTAAAATGATGATATATTCAAGAGAGGAAATAATAAATGATATTTGATGAAAAGATAATAATTTTAAAAGACGGCATGAAAGCATTACTTAAAACTGCTGAGATTGATGATGCCGAAAAAATGATTGCGTTTTTAAAGCTGGTTTCGGGTGAAACCGAATTTTTATCTCGCTATCCCGAGGAATGGACAATGAGCATTGAGCAGGAAAAAGGCTGGATAAATCATTTTAGAAATACCGATGACATTCTGAATATAACATGCTTTATTGACGGGGAAATTGCAGGAAACTGTGATGTCAGGTTCCCGAGTGCAATTAAAACATCTCACAGGGCGGTTATTGATATTGCAGTACGCAAAGATTTCTGGAACCTTGGTATTGCATCACACATGTTTCCCGAATTAATCAGAGCTGCCGAAGCTCACGGCTCTGAAATTATGGAGCTAGAATGCTTTGAAGGCAACGAGCGTGCTATTGCTCTTTATAAAAAATTCGGATTTGAAGTTGCTTCTGTTGCACCAAAAGCATATAAGCTGAAGAACGGCACATATCAAGGCAAGGTTTATATGCAGAAGTATTTATAATAAGGAAAACATTAAAACTCAGATTGTTTGTGATTTATATAACAAGAAAGAAGGATTATTATGGGAAACGATTTAAAACAAATCAGTTTCAAACGTATGAACAGCGATGAATTCCGTGTATATTCAAAATGGTCAGCGAAAGCTTATGCCGATCACCTGATAAAATCGGGAGATGAGAGATTCAGATTCAAAGCGTTAAGAGCGGCAAAAAGTGAGTTCCGTGACGTGTTTCCCGAAGGTGCAGATTCCGCCGATAACTATCTTTATATTGTAGTGAATGAAAAGAACGAGAAAATCGGTGTTATCGGTTATCAGAAAAGTCCGTTTGAAGAAAACGCCGCATTTGTAACCGAGAACGTTATCAAAGAGGAATACAGAGGCAAAGGCTACGGAAAGAGTGCGTTTGTGAAGCTTCAGGAAGATGCCCGTGAAAAAGGATTTTCAAAGATGGTACTCAATGTTTTTAAGCATACTCCCGTATCATATGCAATGTATGAGAAAAACGGATTTAAAGTAATTGAAGATCATGGCGGAAGTGCAATAATGGAAAAAATCTTTGATTCTGCTGAGGAATAATAATGAAAAAAGTTATAGTGATTGGTTGTCCCGGTTCAGGAAAAACAACCTTTGCAGAAAAACTTAATAAACTAACAGGATTGCCGTTGTATTATCTTGATGCTATATGGCATAAGCCTGACAAAACTCATATTCCAAGGGAAGAATTTGACCAAAGAATATCAGAAATATTTGCAACACCCGAATGGATAATTGACGGCAATTACAACAGGACAATTGAGATGCGTCTCAGAGAGTGCGATACAGTTTTTCTTTTTGATTTACCGACAGAAGTTTGCTTGCAAGGAGCAACTGAGCGTATCGGTAAGGGTCGTTACGACTTGCCGTGGTTAGAAAAAGAATTAGACCCCGAATTTGAAGAATTCATCAAAGCTTTTCCAAAAACATCTCTCCCCCAAATATATGAGCTGATTGAAAAATATAAAAAGGAAAAACATATAATAATTTTCAAAAGCAGAAAAGAAGCTGACAATTACATAAACAATATGAGGTAACAAAATGCTTGATTACACTAAAATAAATTCGGAAACTTGGGATTCGTGGGCGGAAGACGGCTGCGAATACACCTTGCCCATAAGTCACGAGGAATACGAGAAAATTACTCCCGATAATTTTTCGGTTATTCTCACTCCCTGCATTTCCGTTCCTCACGAATGGTTCGGTGATTTGAGTGGTAAAAAGGTGTTGGGACTTGCAAGCGGCGGCGGTCAGCAGATGCCCGTTCTTTCAAAACTTGGTGCGGAGTGTACGGTGTTTGATTATTCCGACAGACAGCTTGAAGCTGAGAAAATGGTGTCCGAAAGAGAAGGATACAGTATCACAATCATCAAAGGAGATATGTCAAAAACGCTTCCTTTTGAAGATGAAAGCTTTGATTTGATTTTTCATCCCGTTTCAAACAACTATGTTGAAGATGTTTATCACGTCTGGAACGAGTGTTACCGTATTCTTAAAAAAGGCGGCAGACTGCTTTCGGGACTTGATAACGGTATTGACTATTTGTTTGAAGAAGATGATCCGTTGAAAGTGGTTAATTCCTTGCCGTTCAATCCTCTCAAAATGCCGAAAGAACGGCTTGACGCAATGATTGCAAACGGTGACGGCGTACAGTTCAGCCACACTCTCGATGAACAAATCGGCGGTCAGCTGAAAGCAGGATTTACACTCAAAGCATTGTATGAAGACCGTGACGGAGAAGGCGGAAACATAATCGGCAAATATTATCCGCAGTATATTGCTACATTTGCTGTGAAATAAGGTGATTTTGTGCTAATCCAAGTTGAAAACAAGGAACAGTTGAATATTTGTCTTGAAATAATCCGTAGCAGTTTCATAACGGTTGCGAAGGGATTCGATTTGACTGAAAACAACTGTCCTTCATACACTGCATTTATGACTATTGATAAACTTGAAAAACAGTTTGATGATAGCAGACCGATGTTTCTGTTTTATCAAGAGGATATTCCTGTTGGCTACTTTTCGCTTACAAAATGCAATGATGGCGAATGGGAACTTAATAACCTTGCAGTATTACCTGAATTTCGCCATTCAGGAATCGGTAAAGCACTGATTGACTATGCTGTTGCAAGGGTAAAAAACTACGATGGAAATAAAATATCAATCGGAATAATTGAAGAAAACACAAAATTAAAAGAATGGTATTTGAAGCTTGGTTTTAAACATATTTCAACACGTAAGTTTGAGCATTTACCATTTACAGTCGGATTTATGGAGTTGGAGGTTTGACAATGACAAAAGTTTATTTCGTCAGACACGCTGAACCGAATTATAACAACCGTGATGATCTGTCAAGAGAACTGTCCGCCAAAGGAATGGTTGACAGAGAACTTGTTACGCAGTTTTTGGCGGATAAAAATATTGAGGTCGTTTTATCAAGTCCATTTAAAAGAGCATTTGATACTGTTGTACACTTTGCCGACAGTAAGGGCTTGAACATAGAAATAATTGATGATTTCAGAGAACGCAAGGTGGATAGCATCTGGATAGAGAATTTTGTATCTTTCAGCAAAGCTCAATGGGCAGATTTTGACTATAAACTGTCTGACGGCGAAAGTTTGAATGAAGTTCAAAGCAGAAATATTTCTGCGTTGAATAGCGTCCTTGAAAAATACAAAGGCAAAAACATTGTAATCGGCAGTCACGGCACAGCTTTGAGTACAATAATCAACTGTTATGATAAATCATTCGGATATGAAGATTTTGAGAAAATACGCACCGTTATGCCGTGGATTGTTGAATTCACTTTTCAAAACGCCGAATGTATTTCAATAAAATATGTTGATTTATAAACTCTGAAAACAAAAAACCGAGAAGCCGCAGCCTCTCGGTTAACAAGTTATTTTAAAAGCCATCCGTAATCCTGACGGCAGTCAATGCAATAATCAACATAAACGGTTTTGTCAACAATCTGGTATATCAGCATATATCTTTTGCCGAAAACAATATATCTGTATTGATGCTTAGGAATGTACGCACCCGAAAACCACGGGCATCTGTTAGGCATATTCTGCAAAGACGATGCTGTTGCCTGAAAATCCTTAACAAGCTTTTCGGCTGCAGTAGGACTGACCTTTGCTAAAAATGCTGCGTGCGAAACAAGCATCTTCTTTGATTTTTCGGATACAATTACAGAATAAAAATCATTATCCATTGTAAACCTCCGAAATTGCCGCCTTCATAGCCGAAGCAACATCATCAACGGAGTAGCCTGCTTCACCGTTCATTCGTGCTTCTTCAACCGCAAGAAGCTCCTCACGGAGTGCAAGCATTTTTTCACGCCTTGTGAATGCTTCGATATCCATAACAACCAAATCGCCCTCACCGTTTTTGGTAAGATAAATCGGCTCTCCGGTTTTTTTGCAAAGCTCTGCAATTTCGTTATAGTTCTGTCTGATTGCTGCTGACGGACGAATGTTCATACAACCAACTCCTTGTAGTATTATTCTAACTAAATTATATATAAAATATGCTACAATGTCAATAATCAAACTTGAAAAGGTGTGATAAAATGCATAAATCCGAATTCTGCGAAGTGCATTACGAAGAAAATTACAATGTTGTATTTGTAAAATGGAAAAAGTTTTGTTCTCACGAAAACTACCGTGAGCCTCTATACTACGCACTTGAAATAATCAAAGAGCATAAGTGCGACTATGTTGCTGACACACGCACGGGTTTTGAAAACCATCCCGATGACACGAAATGGGTTGCAGATGTTTTTATGCCGACGGCGGCGGAATACGGATGTAAAACAATATGGTTCATCATCGATAAAGGAAACTCTCTGAAAGAAGAGCTCGAAGGTCAGGAAAGCGATTCCTCCGACAAAATTGCATTCAGATATATTTACAGCTTGAATGAGGTTGCAAAATGAAAATCATCAACACTTGCAATAGAATAAAAACGCTTTTCCTAACCGGCTTCGATATGTCTGTATGGAGAAAATATGCAGGCGAAATATCAAAAGAATTGCCGTCAAAATGTGAAAATGATGCAAAAGATTATAATTTCAAAAAAGATGTTCTTCCTGTTCTTGAATCCGCATTGAACGCAGATAAAATTGATTTTGTGAGTAAGAATTTTCAGATTGTTGTTGATACTCTGAATGCCAATCTTTCAAAGCTTTTTGAGACAGAACCCGATATAAACATCATTCTCTATCTCGGACTTTGTAACGGTGCGGGTTGGGCAACTACGCTTAACGGCAAGAACACCGTTCTTCTCGGAATTGAGAAAATCATAGAGCTTGATTGGGGCGATGAAACAAATATGCGTGCCTTGATTCTGCACGAAATCGGTCACTTGTGGCATAAAATGAATGGGCATTTGTATATCCCCGATTTCACAAAACGAAGAAAAGCCATACAGCAGCTTTATCAGGAAGGGGTCGCTATGGTTTGTGAGCATATTCTTTGCGGTGACGATGAGTTTTATCATCAGGATAAAGACGATTGGCTTGATTGGTGCCGTGAAAATGAAGCCAAAATCAAAAAGGAATATCTCCGCCGTCTTGATGCAAAGGAAAGTGTTCAGGACTTTTTCGGAGATTGGTGTTCATATAACGGCTATTCCGACGTCGGATATTATCTCGGCTGTCGGTTTGTTGAATATCTTATGAAATCCCATTCATTAAAAGAGATTGCAAACTTTTCTTACAGTAAAATCAACAAGGAATTTAAGAATTACGCCCGACAGAGGTGAATTATGAAACTGACAAACTACGGTATGCCCACATTGATTGAAACAAGTACGCTTGAAGAATGTACGAAATTGTGTGCTGAATTGGGACTTGATTTCATCGAACTCAATATGAATATGCCGCAATATCAGCTTGATAAAATTGATGTGGATTATTTCAAAAGTATCGCTGACAAATACGGCATTTACTACACCATTCACCTTGACGAAAATCTGAATATCAGTGATTTCAATCCTTATGTTGCAGAAGCTTACATAAAAACCGTTGCAGATACTATTGAAATTGCAAAACAGCTTGGTGTCAGAGTGATTAATATGCACATGGCAAGAGGTGTTTATTTCACCCTGCCCGACAGAAAAGTTTATCTTTTCTCGGAGTACAAAGAGCAATATCTCAAAAGTATTACTGCGTTTAGAAATAAGTGTGAAGCCGCTATCGGCAATGCTGATATTAAAATCTGTATCGAGAACTGCGATGGCTATGAAGATTTCCAAAAGGAAGCTATTGAATTGCTTTTGGAAAGCAAGGTTTTTGCTCTGACTTTCGACATAGGACATAATCACGGTATTGGCGGCACAAACGAAGAATTCATTATGAAACACAAAGACCGTCTGCACCATATTCATCTGCACGATGCAGAGGGCAAGAAAAATCACCTCGCACTCGGTACGGGCGAAGTAGATATTGAAAAATATTTTAGTCTTGCCAATGAGCATAACTGCCGTGTGGTTTTGGAAACAAAAACGATTGACGGATTGAAGCAATCTGTGGAGTGGTTGAAAGATAGGTGATGACATTGGAAATCAGAGTAATGACCGCCGATGATTACGATTCCGTAGCAAAACTATGGACAAGTTCAAGCGGTGTAGGTGTTAATCCCGACGATTCAAAAGAAAACATTTCAAAATATCTTCAAAGAAATCCCAATACAAGTTTTGTTGCTGTTGAAAACGGTAAAATTGTAGGTGCTATTTTAGCAGGTCACGACGGATACAGAGGTTTTATTCATCACACCGCAGTTTCAGCCTCACACAGAGAAACGGGAATAGGAACAAAATTAGTAAATGCTGCTGTTGATGCAATCAGAAACGAAGGTATAAACAAGGTCGTTTTGGTTGCGTTTAAGACAAACACTCTCGGCAACAGCTTTTGGGAGAAGCAAGGTTTTGCGGTACGGGAAGATTTATATTACAGAGATTTGAGAATCAACAACTGAATTTATCAAAAGCAGGAGGATAAAAATGAAATTACTGATAATCCGACACGGCGAATCCGAAGCGGATTTGCTTGATGTTCACGAAGGCAGAGCGGATTTTGCCTTGACCGAAAGAGGTCACAGACAAGCTGAAGCTATGGCGAATTATGTTGCCTATAATTATAACGTTTCAAAAATATACGCAAGCACTTTGACGAGAGCAAAACAGACAGCACAGCATTTATCTGATAAAACCGGAATTACCGTTGTTTTTGATGAAAACCTGATGGAGTTCAATAACGGTCTTCTTGCAGGATTACCCCGTGCGGTGGTCAGGGAGAAATATCCCGAAGTTCCCGATTTGCCGATTGACAAAGCTGTTTACGGTCAGGAATCTCAGGTAGAGTTCAGACAAAGAGCGGAAAACGCTCTTTCAAGAATTGTGGAAGAAGCTGAGAATGACGAAACAATTGCCGTTGTTTCACACGGCGGAATGATAAATCAGCTTTACCGTTCATTCTTTAACATGCCGGTTGACTGTGGTTATTTCTTCAATACTTCCGATACGGGTATTCATATCTGGAGTCTGACAGACAGAGAAAGACGGGTTATCAAAGCGAATTCTGACGAACACGCCAAAGGGGTTTAAGGTGAAATTATGAGCAGACAAAATATATTTGACAACGAAACATTTTTCAGCGGCTACAAGGCTCTGCGTGACAGTGATTGCAATGCCAATGATCTGATTGAACAGCCTGCAATGCGTAAGCTCCTGCCCGATCTGAACGGCAGATCCGTTCTTGATCTGGGTTGCGGTTACGGTCACAACTGCATTGATTTTGTGGGCAGAGGTGCGGCAAGGGTTGTCGGTATTGATATATCTGAAAAGATGCTTGCTGTTGCCAAAGAAGAATCCGCACATGTCAAAATCGAATACCGCAACATGAGTATGACGGATATTTCAGATCTTGACGAAAAGTTTGATTTCATTTACAGCTCACTTGCTTTTCATTATGTTAAAGATTTTGATGCTTTCGCAAATGATATGTATTCTGTTCTGAGCGAAGGCGGTTTGCTTTTGTTCTCTCAGGAGCATCCGATTATCACTTCAACCGTTGACGGTGCAGGTCATTTCAACAAAAATGAAAACGGCGAAAAAGTTTCTTACACTTTCTCAAACTACAACCAACCGGGAGAACGCAGAATCCGTTGGTATGTTGACGGCGTTATAAAATATCACCGCACCTTCAGCGATATTATCAATGCACTTGCAAATGCAGGTTTTGTTGTTGAAGCGGTATGCGAACCCGTACCCGAAGAATGGGTAATTGAAAAAGTGCCTGCGTGGTCAAAGGAATTTATAAAGCCCAACTTTTTGATTATAAAAGCAAGAAAGGGATAACATGAAAAAGGTTATTGTGATAGGCTGTCCCGGCAGCGGGAAAACTACCTTTGCCGAAAAACTCAATAAAATCACGGGATTGCCGCTGTATTATCTCGATGCTGTATGGCATAAGCCGGATAAAACTCATATTCCGAGAGAAGAGTTTGACCGTAGAATAACGGAAATATTTGCAACTCCCGAGTGGATAATTGACGGGAATTATAACAGAACAATTGAGATGCGGCTTAAAGAATGCGACACGGTTTTTCTTTTTGATTTACCGACAGAGGTCTGTTTACAAGGTGCAACCGAACGCATCGGTAAATGGCATTATGACCTGCCGTGGCTTGAAACAGAGCCTGACCCCGAATTCATGAGATTTATTGAAGAATTTCCGCAATCAACTTTGCCGAAGATATATGAGCTGATTGAAAAATATAAGGCAGAAAAACAAGTGGTTATTTTCAAATCACGGGAAGATGCTGATGAATATATAAGCTTTCTAAAAAGGATATAATTATGAAAATTGCAGTTTCAGGGTATGCGGGCGGCGGCAAAACCTATCTGTCCGATTACATATCCGAAAAGAAAAATATCCCCGTTCTTCATCTTGATGAGGTTAAGTGGACAAGGGAATGGAAGCCGATTGACGATGCGGCAGCCCTGCTGAAGGTTTCGGAATTCATGGCAAATGATGACTGGATAATCGACGGCTACTATAAATATCTGTTTTATGATGAGCGGTTTGAAGAAGCGGATATGATAATTCTTCTGCTGCTTCCACGCATGACTTGCTTCTGCCGTGTTGTTAAAAGAGCAAGAGAACGCAGAAAAGACGGATACAAAAACGATCTTAACCCGTGGTTTGTGAAATTCACTCTGTTTGGGTGCAGAAACAAGGAAAGACGGCAGAGCTATGCCGAAATTATAAAGAATTATAAAGATAAAACCGTTGTGCTGAAAACTAAGCGGCAGGTTAATGAGTTTATGAAGAAATACAGGTGAATGTCAATGAACGAATTTCTGAAAAATCTGAGGCGCATTGAATTTGTTGTTACCACGGCATGCACCGGGAAATGCAGGCATTGCTCGCAGGGTGAGCATACAAATAACGACAGAATTGATAAAAAAACAGCTGCAGATGCGGTGCGTAAAATCGCAAAAGAATATAGAATAGAATCTGTTATGACCTTCGGAGGGGAGCCCTTGCTTTGCAGCGAAACCGTTTGTGAAATCCACAGAGCCGCAAGAGAAATGAATATTCCTCAGAGGCAGCTCATAACCAACGGATATTTCAGCAAAGATTCCGAAATGATAAAGTGTGTTGCTCAGAGGATAACCGAAAGCGGCGTTAACGAAATCCTGCTTTCTGTTGATGCGTTTCATCAGGAAACAATTCCGCTTGACTATGTCAGGGAGTTTGCAGATGCAGTTAACATTCACGGTGTTAAACTGCAGGTTCATCCCGCATGGCTTGTCAGTTCTGATGACGATAATCCGTATAACAGAAAAACAAGAGAGCTTCTTGATGCATTCAGTCAAACGGGCATTGAAGCGAGCGAAGGAAATGTCATCTTCCCGAGCGGAAATGCACTGAAATATCTGAGCGAATATTTTGACCTGAGCAAAGAAACAGAAAATCCTTATTATGAAGACCCGACGGATATCCGTGCAATCTGCTTCAGTGCGAACGGCGACATTCTCGGCAGTAATATCTGTAAGAAGGATATAATGGAAATTCTCGATACATATGCTCCGTAAAGCTGATTATTTGATTGGCGAATTCTTATTATGATACCGGTTGGTGGATTTATGATTATTTTTGAATACCTGAACAAGCGTGATTTTTCTGTGTTTGCACAGCGGATTTTTGATATTCTTGCCGATAATATGACAATGATTGCACCTACCGGCAACAGCCGTGAAGAAGATTTTGCTTTATGGTCTGATTCCGTGAGCGAGGGTTTGAAAAGATCGGAAAGACAGATAATTCTTATCAAGGATAATGATAATCTTATCGGCTATTTTCAGTATTATACCAATGCGGATACATTTATGATGGAGGAAATTCAACTGAAGCCCAAGTATCAGGGCAAGGGTGTTTTCAGATCGTTATACAGCTTTGTTATTCCTCGGATAAGGGCAGATATTGTATTTGTTGAAGCTTTTGCAAATATCCGTAACGAAAAATCCATAGGAATACTTGAGCATCTCGGACTTTCAAAAATCGGAATGAACAAAAACGGAAACAGCTGTTATTTCAGAGGCAGCTACAGCGGTCTGATAAATTGGCTGAATTGTCAATAACATTACAAATAGTAAAATAAACAAAATATAATGTAAAATATACTTGACAAAATGTAATGCGGATGTTATATTATAGATGAGCTCAGGAATAATTGCAATTGAATTATATTTTGTGGAGGTATGGTTATGGAAATGTGGATGATCGGATTTTTACTTGGTGTTCTGCTGGTTATTCTGATTGCCGTTATCGTGTTTACGGTAAGAAAATCCCAATCAAAAGAAACATATGATGAGCGTCAGCGGACTGCAAGAGGAGAAGCGGGAAAGATCGGCTTTGTTGCTGCAATGGTCGGTTTCCTTATTCTTTTTATGATTGAGCTTTTTGCCGCCGAAAAGGGGCTGAATATTAATCTGCTTTTCCCCATTGCTGTTATTGCTTTCGTTTCGCTCGGCATTTTCGGCTGTGTCTGTATCTGGAAGGATGCATGGATTACGCTTTATCAGAATCCCAAAAAAACTCTCATATCTTCTGCTCTTATTTGTTTCTCAAACTATCTGCTTGCTGCGTTAAATTATTATAATTATTGCTTTTCATATGAATACGGGTCTGCAATTGATAAAAATTCTTTGCTGAAAATGCTGGTCGGCTTTCCTTTTGAATCAAAGATACCCGATCTGTCGGCAACTCATTTGTTTGCACCGTTTATAAATGCAATGTGTGCAACGGTAATGCTTGTGCTGATTATCAATTATCTGCTCAAGCTTTCGTCAGACAAGTCAAAAGAAAAGAGAGAAATGAATGAAGAATCTTAAACTGAAATCTGCCCGTGCAGCAATGGATATGTCGCAGCAGCAGCTTGCGGATGCGGTTTGTGTGTCACGCCAGACAATAAATGCCATCGAAAAAGGGGATTACAACCCTACCATAAATCTTTGCATTTCAATTTGCAAGGCACTCGGAAAAACTCTTGATGAGTTGTTCTGGAATGAATAATAATTATATATAATGAAAAATCAGGACTGAATTTACACAGTCCTGATTTTTTTAAAATTAATGTAATAACATGCGGATTTATTTTTCGGCATATTTAAGAGGAGTAACACCGTATTCATCCTTGAAACATTTTATATAATAGCTTTCGGTTGTAAAACCGACAGTGTATGCAATCTGAGAAACGGGCATTTTGTTCCTCAGAAGCTCCTTTGACGCCTCAAGGCGTTCTTTTTTTATGTATTGCGGAATGGTAATTCCGAGATTATCCTTGAAAAGCTGAGAAAGATAATCCTTTGAAACCTCGCATTCCCGGGCAATTTCCGTGAGGCTGAGCTTCTGAAAAAGCCGTGCGTTGATTATCTGAATACATTTTCTGACGGCTTTGGGGTAGCAGCCGTATTTGCTCTGACTGACCATGTTTGTTATGCAGGTGCTTTTTTCAATAAGAAAATCAAATATTTCTTTTTCGCTGGTCATGCTGTCTATTTTTATAATACATTCATCGGAATAGTTGAATGCTTTGTTTTCGTCAAGACCTCCGGCTATTGCGTAGCGGGTGGCAAGTGCAATGCAGCATACCGCCCAGTATTGCATTTGCCTTATGTTGTTTGATGAAAGCTTTCCCGTAACAATTCCGCTTTCAAGCAGTTTTTGCAGAAGCTTCTGCATTTCTTCAACGTTTCCTCTTCCGATGCTTGAGTAAAATGCGGTTTCGATTTCATAAGGTGTATGCACTATTCCGTATTCTCTTTCGTCAAAGAGCCTTGAGCTTGGAAGTACCTTGATTTTAATGCCGTAAGCGTTCATTATTATTCACCTCGAGAAAAATATATCACATTATTGCGAAATAATCAATAGTTTTTGTTATAAATACCGCATTTTTGATATTAATGTGTAATATTTTTGTGTAATATGTGGGTGAGGTGATAAATATGCGGTTATCAGATTCAAAAAAGTTGTTTTTCTTTATATTTGATTGATTAAAGTAAGCTTTCGGAGTAATAAAACGGAAACGGAGGAGAAGAATATGAAAAACCGTATAGAAAAAGTAAATGACCTTGCATTTCAGCTTAAAAACGGAGACCGTTCATGCTTTAACGAATTTTATAAACTCACTTTTTCAAAAGCATTTTCTACAGCATACAGGCTTTGCGGAAACAAGTTTGATGCAGAAGATATTGTTCAGGAAAGCTATATGATATTGCTTTCAAGGATTTCTTCGCTTCAGAAAACAGAGAGCGTGCAAAGCTGGTTTGGCAGGATAGTTGCCAATAAAAGCAGAGATTATATGAAAAAGAAAAAGCCCGTTCTTTTTTCAAACGGTGAGGAAAGGGATTTTGATGTTTATTCACAGCCCGAAAATGATTATTCGGTTGAGGAAACCTATGAAAGAGCAGAACTTAACGAAGCAATCAGACACGAAATTGACAGTCTTCCCGAAGAGAAACGCCGATGCGTGATTATGAAATACTATGATGACCTTACCGTTACTCAGATTTCGGAAATTATCGGAATACCCGTCAGCACGGCAAAAAACAGACTGTGGACCGCCCGTAAGGATTTGATGAATATGTTTGCATATAAGAAAATTACGGTTGCATAAGCCCTCCAAAAAAATGAAGGACACATCCTTTTCAAATGTGTCCTTCATTTTTTATGCTTCTTCTGACACTTCTCTTGCGTTTCTTACATAGGAGTAAACGGGTTCAAGGTTTTTCTTGTTAAGGGGATATCCGAACTGCATGAGAATGAATACGAGAGTGTAAACGATTGCAGGGATAACCGTGCATACAAAAAGAATTCCTTCGCCGACCTCGGGAATATATCCCTTATCGCCCATGGTTGCACCGTCGTAGCCTGCAACCTTGTTGAGAAGAAGAAGTCCGCCTGTGTCTGCAGCAGTCTGACCGAGCTTGCGGCAGAAGGTATAAACAGCATAGATTGCACTTTCGCTTCTGATTCCCGTTTTATATTCCTGATAATCAATAACATCTGCAACAACGGCCCAGTTTGTGATGCTGACAAACGAATAGCCGAAGCCGATGATGAAAAGGAATATCATAAACACAATTGGTGCAGATGTGAGTCTGTCACACTTCGGAACAATGATATACATAAGTATTGATGCGGCAGCAGCAAAGAATGTGCCGATTCCGCAGAGCTCTTTTTTGCCGTACTTTTTAACAAGCTTGGGCATAAGGAGAATCATAATTACCATCGGGAGATAGTTTGCAATGGTGCCTATAACAGAAAGGCTTGTGTTTTCAAAGTAGTTTTTGTAAAGATACTGATTAAGCGAAGCGAACTGAAGCTGACCGCTGATAAGCACACCTGCAAGAGCACAGGTAACGAATGGTCTGCTCTTGAACATTCCGAGGTAGGTTTTCTTCATATCAACCTTGGGATCTGCTTCTGAAGGAATTCTTTCCTTTGTTGTTTTGAAGCAGGCAAAGTAGAATATGATTGAAAGAACACCCATGATAATGCCGAAAATCATCATTCCGTTTGCATCAGCAGCTTCAACGGGAACACCTTCGCTGTTGACACCGACCGTTTTATAGATGATGAACGGAGCAATAAGCAGGGGAGCAGCACCGCCGATGCCTCCGCCGATTGAGCGGAAGGTTGAAAGAAGAGTTCTGCCGTCGGGGTCATCGGTGATAACCGATGCAAGCGAGCCGAAGGGAATATTCATTCCGGTATAAAGCATGCCGAAGATGATATAGGTTATGTATGCAAACATCAGTACCATTGCATCGCTTGAGGTGAAGGTCCTGAAATCAATGAAACACAGCATTGCCGAAATTCCGAGAGGAACAGCAAGCCATTTGAGGTAGGGTCTGAATTTTCCGTCTTTGTTGGGCTTCTTTTTTGCAACGATTGCACCCCACATTGGATCGTTGACGGCATCCCAGAGTCTTGTAACAAGAAAGAGGGTTGCAACCTTGCTTTCTGCAATTTTTAAAACATCGGTATAGAATACCTTAAGAAACGAAGAAACATAGGTCAGCACAAACAGATTTCCTGCATCACCGAGCATATAGCCTATGCCTTCCTTGATGCCGATTTTGTTGGGATGTCTGAATTCGGCAGCTTCGAGTGAGCGTTCTTTAGCCATTGATTTTTACCTCCGATCAGAATGCGAAATATTTTTCTCTTTGTTTCTGAATTCTTCCGCTGATGAATTCAAGAGTTTCTTTTGCACCTTCAACGCCGCACACATAATCCTTCATGGCTCTGCCTTCTTCATAGCAGAGGTCATCATGCAGCGGAAAATAATCCTGCAGAAGGAAGGTTGCATAGCGTGCAAGCCTGAAATCGCCGACAAGCCTGAATTCCTTGCTGATGCCGTCGATGGCGATTGAATAATAGTTTTTGATTGAATCAATTATGGCAACTCTTTCATTTTCCGGGGAGAATACCATTGTTGATGCAACATAAGCATTTTCGTTGTTTATTGAGCTGTGGCTGTCGGTGCTGCCGACAATGGGGAAATTATATCCCTGAGCCTTTATTTCATAATATTTATGAGTCTGGAAGCCGTTATGCTCGTAGTAGTTTTCGCCGCCGAGCACCTCAAAAGCATCAAACGGATGGGTTCTGAGCATGTAGTTCGTGATATTTTCGGGAACCTGATGAACATTTGAAAGCCAGTAGGGATGGCAGAAAATGCCGAGACCCTCTGCTTTTTTGATGTGATTGAAAACCCATACGCAGCTTGCATATGTAAACGGCTCAATGCCTTCGGGAATGTCAAGAGTAGCTGCAAGAGCATCAACCTCTGCTCTGTAGCCGTCTTCGTCGAGCTGGTCGGGAGCGGGGAAGCCTTCAAAACGGCGTTTGTCGATATCGTTGCCGGTTTCGTCTGAATATTCATCCTTAAGAATTGCGTTAACCGAATATTTTCCGCCGAAATTAACGATGTGAACATCATTGATGTGGTCGGGCGGAAGGTCGGGAAGATGAACCTCTTCACCGGGAACAATGTTGAATTCAATCGGAACATCCTTATAAGCATTAATCGCCTCAAGTGAAGGATAGTAACGGTGGTGATCGGTAATTGCAAAGAAGTCATAGCCGTGCTTTCTGTAGTTTGCACAGACTATTGCGGGAGCCTGCTTTCCGTCGGAGCGGCAGGTATGCATATGAAGGTCGCCGATAAGCGGATATCTTCCGCAAAGGTCTTCGTCAAGAGCGTATACACTCAGCTGAAGAAGGCGTTTATCTGTTTCTTTGTCAAAAATACGGATGTAATACTGCTGTTCACGGGGAAAAGTGTGAGTGAACCTGATGCATCCGTCAAATTCAAACGGAACAGCCTGACCGTTCTTTCTGTGGGGATAATCTCTGGGATTTCCGTCGTCAAGACCGAAAATCTTAAGAACTATTCCGTCGGGATTTTTAAATTCCGCGTGAGCACCGAGAGGCTTTATTGTTACCGTAACCTCTTTGCCGGCGGGGAATACCTTGGGGAATATGTCATAATAATGAAGCTCTGTTTTCATGGCTTTACTCCTTTATCTCAACTGTTTTTCCCGTTTCATAGGAAATATAAGAATTTTCAAGAAGAACTGCAAGCTCAATTGCATCCTGTATGCCGAGTCCTTCGGGTGAGTCCGTGCCGTTGATGCAGGCATCAATAAAGCGGGGGATAGGCTTCTCATCCTCCTTCGGCAGATTGTCGGGGGTAATGAAGCCCTTGTTGAGCTTTGCTGTTTCGGTGGTTTTGTATTTGATTTCTCCGTTCTGCCAGAGAAGAATACCGTCTGTGCCGTGGATTTCAATGGTGAAAGGTGAAGAAAATGCGAGGAATGAAGTTTCGGAAACGCCGATAGCACCGTTTTCAAATTCGATAACCGAAATTGCATTTTCGTCAACGGGTGTTCCTAAAACAGAATTTGCAATGCCCGTTATCTTTTTTGGTTTGCCTAAAAGATGAGAAAGAAGATACATTGCATGGCAGCCGAGATCCATCATTGCACCGCCTGCACAGTCTTCCTTGATAAACCAGTATTCGGGAAGCCAGTTTCCGCTTACTCCGTTGTGTGCGTTGCGTATTCTGATATTTGTCACCCTGCCGAAATCGCCGTTTTCAATGTGCTGTTTTGCGAATTTAACAATCGGCCATGCCTTATCGGGGAAGGAAATAACAAAGGTAACATTGTTCTTTTCAATTTCTTTTGCGATTTCCTTGCACTCGGCAACGGTGCAGGCGAGAGTTTTTTCGGTAAAAATATGCTTTCCTGCTTTGGCGGCACGGATAATCACATCCTTGTGCATGGTTGTGGGGGCACAGCAGCAGACTGCATCAATATCATCTCTTGCGAGAAGCTTATCAAGATCGGGTTCAAAATCGCAGCCGAGTTCTTTCGCCCATTCTTTGCCTCTGTCGGCTTTTTCATCCCAAACTGCGTTTATTTCAGCTTTGCCGCTTGAAAGAAATTCTCTGGCATAGCCTGCGGCATGAACGTGCCATTTTGAAAGCATAGCAACTCTGAGCATAATTATTGCCTCCTGATAAAAGCGTATTATTGAATTTATAATATCATATATAAATAGAAAAGTCGAGAAAAAAGTAAAATTTTCCCGACTTTTTCATTTTGTTGAATTTTTAAGAGCGGTATGTTATAATTTGTCTGTATCTTTTCTCTTAAAGAAATATTCGATTCCCAGAGCTCCGCTGCAAACCGCCACCGAAAGCGGTCTGACACCCGCGAGAAGCTTTTCGCTGATGTCGGTTGCGATATAATAATCAAACATTCTTCCCGCACCGAGATAAAGAAGCGTTGAAGCAAAAAGAACAGCAATGACTGCAGCGGTTCCCGTAACGAGAAAATGCTTTGATTTGCGATGGATTTTAATTGAGTTTTTCATAGTAACCTCCTGTGTAAAAGTATACAGAAACTCATGGCTTTTTTCAAATCTAAAATAATGCTATTTAAGGAATAATTTATCATGTCATACGGAATATCAACTTCATGCCTTTATCCCATGCAGACCGAAGAAGCACTTGAGCTTCTCGGAAAATCAGGAGTCAAAACCTGCGAGGTTTTTCTTAATTCTTTCAGCGAAACCACCCCGGAGTTCACAAAAATTCTCAATAGAATAAAAGATAATTACGAAATGAAAATAACAGCCGTGCATCCGTTTTCATCTTTTTCGGAAACATTCATGCTTTTCGGAGGATACGAAAGGCGTTATCTTGATGCCGTTGAATTCTATAAAAGATGTTATGAAGTAACCGCTATGCTCGGTGCGGATATTTCGATTATCCACGGCCTGAGACAAAGTGCACCGCTTCTGGACGATGTATATTTTGAAAGATTTTCCGTTCTTGTGCAGGAGGGAAAAAAAGCCGGTGTCAGAGTTGCTCAGGAGAATGTTAACGGTCATTACAGTGCAAGACCGGAGTTTCTCAGAAAAATGAAAATGGCACTCGGCGGGGATTTCAGCCTTGTTTTTGATGTGAAGCAGGCGGTGCGGTCGGGGAATGACCCGTTTTCCTTTGCGGAAGAATTCAAAAATGATATAATCAGAATTCATATAAGCGATAATAATTCCGAAAGCGACTGCCTTCCTCCGGGTAAAGGACAGTTTGATTTCAGAAGACTGTTTGAGATTATGAAATCGGCGGATTATAAGGGTGACTATATAATCGAGCTCTATCGTGACGGTTACGGTGAATTAAAGGAGCTTAAGGATTCTTTTGAATATGTGCAAAGTTTATAAATTGTACTTGAAAAACAATGAAAATATGTTATACTGAAATTATTAAACACAAAATATTGTGTATTGAAGGAGAATAAAATTATGAAATGTCCGTTTTGCGGTTGCGAAGAAAGCAAGGTTATTGACTCCAGACCTACCGATGAGGGTGAACGCATACGCCGCCGCAGAGAGTGCATAAGCTGTCAGAAGCGTTTCACTACATATGAAATCATCGAAAGTGTTCCCGTTATTGTTGTAAAAAAGGATAAATCGAGAGAGGTTTTTGATCGCAGCAAGCTTTTCAACGGAATGCTCAGAGCTTGTGAAAAGCGTCCCGTTTCTCTTGAAAAAATCGAATCGTCAGTCAATGAGATTGAAGCAACTCTTCAGAATTCACTCGACAGAGAAGTAACCTCTGTTCATATCGGTGAGCTTGCGATGGACAAGCTCAAGGAACTTGATGAGGTTGCATATGTCCGCTTTGCTTCGGTATACCGTCAGTTTAAAGATATCAACACCTTCATGGATGAGCTTGCAAAGCTTCTCGGTGAAAAGTAAAGATGAAAAGAATTATTGCTGTTCTGAGCATTGTTGTTTTGCTTTTCAGCTCATGCTCGGGAAATAATGAAACGCCGAAAAACAAAACGGCGGATATGCTTGACATAACCAATACCGATGCCGATTATTTCGGCTGTGTCAGCAGAATGGAATCTGTTCTGTCGGCGATGAAAGCTAAGGTCAATGTTCTTGAAAATGCCCATAACAATTCGGTTAAGGCGAATGCGGACGGCGAGTATTTTCTTGAAAATGATTATGTTTTAACTTCGTTTGAACCGTTTGTGTCGGAAACCTTCGGCATAACGCAAAAATTTGCATCTGTAACCGATAAAGAAAACGCCGGTAATATCTTCCGCGAGGAGGCAAACGGAAAAGAAACCTTTTTTGACACGGACGGCAAGAGCTTTTTCAGTCTGCGTTTTCTTTCGGAAACAACAGCTGAGGAATACAGTGTTGAATACAATGAGAAAGCAGACAGCTTCAGATATATTTTTAACGTTGAAGAAACAGAAGGCACCGAAACACGGGAATTCCTTGAATTCATATCCGGAAAAGACGGAGTTTATATTATTCAGAGCCGGACAACCCGTTGTATAATAGAGTTCAACGGCGAGGATGAAATTGTCCGTTTTTGCTGCGGAGAGCTTCGCAACGGTGAGTTTTCAACTGAAGAAAGTGTTTTCGGGAATGATGATAATGATATTTCCGAAAGCTGGGTAATAGCAAGAGGAAAATCGGAATATTCCAATATCCACACCTATTCCGACGGTGTTCTTACCCATGAGGATTGCAGCAGCGGTCCGTGGAAATCCGTAAAAATCAGAGAGTCGGATTATGCTTCGGCATTTTATGCTCAGCCTTAAAATCACCATTGACAACAGAAACAAAATGATATATAATATTAAAAGTAATTTATGACAAGGAGTTTTTTAAAATGAAAAAGATAATTTCAATTATGCTTGTTTTTGCAGCACTTGCATCAATCATGGCTGTCAGCGGCTTTGCAACAGATGCGGGTACAGTTGAGTCACTCAACGGTATTTTCGGTGATATCACTTCTGCTTTTGCAGATTTCGTTGCACCTTTCGTTGACGAATACAACTGCGGTTCAGGCGATATTATTTTCGATACAGGTCTCAACGATTTCTTTGCAGACATTGATGCTTTTATGGAAACAATCTGCATCGGTATCATTGATCTCGTTGCAACAGTTGAAGCACTTTTCGCTTGATTGTAAAAATTGAAGATTACGGCTGCGTCGTTTAACGATGCAGCTTTTTTCTTGTGCGGAAGGGAGCTTGTATGGAAAATAATATAAAGTGCGTTTGCGATTATCTTGAAAAGACGGATATAAAATATGAGATTTGTCATCACGACCCTGCGTTTACTATTGAAGAGTGCAGAAAAATAGAAGAAATCATTGATGGCAGGATATGCAAGAATCTTTTGCTGACAACAACCACGGGAAGCGTTTGCTTTCTGCTGATGCTTCCGGGTGAAAAGAAGTTTGTGACAAAGGATGTATCAAAGAAACTCGGCACATCACGCCTTTCCTTTGCATCCGCAGAAAAAATGGCTGAGCTTCTAAACACACAGCCGGGCTCGCTGAGTGTTACGAGTCTTATTTTTGATGAGAAAAAGAAAGTGAGGCTTGCAATCGACGGAGATATTCTCAAAGAAGAATATATATGCTGTCATCCGAGCGATAATACCGCAACTCTCAGAATAAAAACACAGGATCTGACCGAAAGGCTTTTGCCTTCTCTCGGAGCAGATCCCGTGATAATTGAAATTTAATTTTTAATTTTGCTTCGGATTTCTTCTATAGTCATTTCGGTCAGTGTGCCTTTTTTTGCATGAAAACATTTCTGACCGAGCTCGAAAATATGGATATCGTTTTTTAAAGAATCCGAGTAAACATTGATATATTCGGCATCCGGTAAAGCCTCTGCAAGTCGCAGGGGTTTTTGTTTATCCTTGCAGTTGAATCCTTCGATTGTTCCCGTTTTCGGATTCATTCTTGTTGCGATAAGAACATCAACCTTATATTTCTCGCAGATGGGTCTGAGAAAAAATTCGGGAGATGCGGAGCACACAACAACAGGTCTTTCTCTGTTTTCGGGATTGAATATCGGATAGATGTTTTTCTCCTGGTTTTTCCAGAATTTCTCAGCCATCTTTTCTCCGTCAATAAAACGCAGAAATGAGAAGCACCTGCCCTTGAATTTATCGCCGAAGCCGAGAAAAAAGAGAATCAGATTCAGCAGAAGCCATGGAGTGATAAGAATAAGATACGGTCTGTGAAGAATGCAGTAAAAGAGAAAAACCGTTTCGCTGTCCTGCGGATAAACCGTTTTGTCGAAATCATAAAGGTCATATCTGTTATCAGGCATTGACAGTAACCTTCTTGCCGTCAAGCTCAATTTCTTTTTCCGAACCGTTGATGATAACGGTGAATTTTCCTTTACCTTCAAGGCTGCAGCTGAGAAGCTTGCCGTCCTTCCATTCTATATCAACAATAACGCCGCCTTTTGCCCAGAGACCGCTTACTTTGCCGTTCTTCCACTTTGAGGGGAGTGCGGGAAGAATGTAAATTCTGTTGTCACGGCTCTGCATGAGCATTTCGGTAATACCGCTGACAAAGCCGAAGTTGCCGTCAATCTGGAACGGGGGATGAGCATCAAAAAGATTCTCGTAGGTGCCGCCGCCCTTTGTGTAGTTGATTCCGACGCTCTTTACGGGTCTGAGCTGAAGCTCAATGAGCTTGAGTGCATGGTCACCGTCAAAAAGTCTTGCCCAGAAGTTGATTTTCCAGCCGAGGCTCCAGCCCGTGCCGTTGTCGCCTCTGCGTTCAAGAGTTCTGCGGCAAGCCTTTGCAAGCTCGGGAGTGCCGTCAACGGTGATAATATTTGCAGGATGAAGAGCGTAAAGATGAGAAACATGTCTGTGATGAATTTCCGTTTCTGCATAGTCATCGTCAAATTCGAGAAGCTGACCGTCGCTGCCGAGCTTGAAATCCGCCATATTTGCAACTGTTTCTTTGAGCGTTGAGGCAAAATCTCCGTCAATGCCGAGAATATCGCAGCTCTTTATGCAGTTTTCAAACAGCTCTCTTGCAATTGACATTGACATTGTGCTGTATTTGCCGACGCTGCATTTTTTATCCTCATACCAGAATGAATTTTCGGGGGAGGTGCCGGGAGCAAGCACAAGCTTTCCTTCGTGCTCAACCATGATATCGAGATAGAATTCAGCAGCCTTTTTCATAACGGGATAGGCTGTGTTTCTGAGATAGTCAACATCATTTGTATATTCATAATGTGCGAAAAGATGCTCGCAGAGCCAGCCTGACGAACCGTGCCAGAATGCCCACTGTGCATTGCCTGCAACGGGAGTCGAGAGTCTCCAGAGGTCAACGTTGTGGTGTGAGGTCCAGCCCTTTGCACCGTACTGACCCTTTGCTGCCTTTTCGCCGCTGATGCTGAGCTCTTCAACCATCTTTATAAGAGGAAGGTTGACTTCGGGCATGCGGCACATAAGAACGGGCCAATAGTTCATTTCGGTATTGATGTTAACCGTGTAGTTTGAGTGCCAGGGCGGAATAATTCTGTCATTCCATATGCCCTGAAGAGTTGAGGGCTGCGAGCCTTCTCTTGATGAAGAAATTGCAAGATATCTGCCGTAATTATATACAAGGGTGATGAGCGATAAGTCATTCTTGTTTCTCTTGAATGCATTGAGACGCTTGTCGGTGGGTATATCATCTCTGCCTTCACCGATATCAAGATTAACTCTGTCGTAGATAGCCTTGTAATCGTCAATATGAGCCTTCTTGACTGCTTCATAATCGCTGAGAGCATTGATGCGGTTCATGCAGGGAGCAACATATTCCTTGCCCTCAAGATACGGATGCTTGTCAAAGCCGTTGAAGCTTGTTTCAGCGGTGAAAAAGATAACGGCTTCGGTTGCGTCTGTTATTTCAAGTCTGTTTTCCGTGAGCTTCTTTGCACCGTCGGTTATAATTTTTGCAACAGCTCTGAAATGAATACCCATCGTTTCGGGAGTATCGCCGTAAACCTGGTTGCAGGAATCGTTATCCTTGTTGTTTTCACAGGGACAGTCGCCTTCAAGAATAACACAGTCGTCTTCAACGAAGCTTCTGCTGCGAAGCTTTGAAGTAAGACCGAATGAAAAGCTCATTCTGCCGCCCTCTGCAGAGAATTTTGCGGCAATTGTTTTTGAGGGATATGATGCAAGATACTCTCTTTTATATGTAACATCCGAGCAGGTGAACTCAACGGTTGAAAGTGCATTTTCGAGGTCAAGAGTGCGCTTGTAATTTTTGACTCTGCCCTTAAGAGCAAAGTTGATTTCAAGGTTACCGAGAGGCATATATGCCTGACTCCACACGCTCTGGAAGTTTTCTTCGAGTTCAGTCTGAGCTTCATTGAGTCTGCCGCTCAGTGCAAGGTCACGGGCTTTTCTGAAGGCTTCGGGTGCACCTTCCTTTACCGTGTTTTTCGGCATACCGGTCCAGAGCTCGTCATGGTTGAGACAGAGAAGCTCTTTTGAAGCACCGCCGTAAATCATGGCACCGAGAGTACCGTTGCCTATCGGAAGACTCTGAGTCCATGCTTTTGCAGGGGAGTTATACCATAAAAGTGTTGATGATGACATAGTATTTTCTCCTTTTATAGAATGTTTTAGTTTTTAAAATTTAAGTTTTTTGTAAAATATAAAACGAGTAATGCCTAATCCTAAATAAAATGTCGCAATAGCTGACCACATTATGATGTTACCTGTCATTCGTTGATTAAACACACTAACATCAAATATTATATTGTCTGATATTCTCATATCAACTACCTGCTTTCGACCGTCAAAGTCAATAAGCCTCAACCAATCTTTATATGTGGTGTATGTTATCGTTACTATCTTTTTCTGATTAGCTAACTGTTCAAGTTGGATAAAATCTCCCGATTTTGCAGCTTTGCGACTTTCAAATTCAAAATAGGCTTTTGATCCTGATGCATCAAAAGTTGCCCAAGCTTTTTGTCGATCTGAACCGTATTTCAAATTGGTTATTATAACATCGTGTGATTCACTTTTGTTTATATCAACCCAATCATAGTGCAGAAAAGCAAACAAATACAGAACTAAAGCTAAAAGTACCATTTTCGCTGTAAAAGGTGGTATGATTTTAAAAAATTTTTTAAATAGTTTGGATTTTTTCATGATTTGTTACCTTGCTGAAAAGAGGAAGTTTTAAATTATTATACAACAAACATTATAAACAGTCAATGAATATAAAGAATAATTAAAATGAAAGAAATCTTGCAGGATTTCATTTTTTGACTTGCATTTTCAGATTCTTTGTTGTAAAATACTTTCTGTATGAAATGAGGTATCGTCATGTCAGAAAAATTCAGTCAGAGAATAGATGATGTTTACAACAGTCTTTCAAAAGGACACAAAAAAATTGCAGATTACATAAAGAATAATTACGAAAAAGCGTCGTTTATGACCGCGGCAAGTCTCGGTAAAGCGGTCGGTGTGAGCGAGTCAACGGTGGTCCGTTTTGCTTCAAACATAGGATTTGACGGCTATCCTGAGCTTCAGAAGTATCTTCAGGAAATCGTAAAAAGCCATCTTACCAGCGTTCAGCGAATGGATGTTGCCGCAAGCCGTTTTGAGGATGATGATATGCTTGATAAGGCTTTTGCTGCCGATATTGAAATGATAAAGGCAACAAGAGAAGGCATTTCAAGAGATGCGTTTGAAAAGAGTGCACAGGCAATAAACGATGCAAAAAAAATATATATTCTCGGCATAAGAAGCTCTGCGGCTCTTGCGAGCTTTGCTGCCTTTTATTTCAGATTTCTTTATGAAAACGTTGTTCTTGTTGATACTTCCGCATCAAGCGAGATATTTGAACAGATGTTCCATATCAATTCCGAGGATGTCTGTATAGCAATAAGCTTTCCGAGATATTCGAGCCAGACAGTCAAGGCTCTTAATTTTGCAAAGGACAGGGGAGCAACCATTATTTCTATAACCGACGGTGAAATGTCACCCATTGCTCAGCTTGCAACTCATCTTCTTGTTGCAAAGAGCAGTATGGTTTCGTTTGTTGACTCTCTTGTTGCACCGCTCAGCCTTATAAATGCTCTTGTTGCGGCCGCCGCAAGGAAGAAGCAGGATGATGTCTATAACGATTTCCGTGAGCTTGAAAAAATCTGGGAAGAATATCATGTTTACCGCACGGGAGGAGAAAACAGCTGATGAAAACAACTCTTCTCGTAATCGGCGGAGGTGCCGCAGGTCTTATGGCTGCGGGCACGGCGGCACATGAAGGTGTTGAAACAATTGTACTTGAAAGGAACGAACGCCCTGCACGGAAGCTTATGATTACCGGTAAGGGCAGATGTAATGTCACAAATAATTGCAATTCCCTTCAGACGCTTATTTCAAGTGTTCCGGGCAACGGAAGGTTCCTTTATGGGGCGTTTTCAAGATACATGCCTTCTGATGTCATTGAATTTTTTGAAAATAACGGCGTTGAACTCAAAACAGAGAGGGGAAACAGAGTTTTTCCCGTTTCGGATAATGCCGCTGATATAGTTGATGCTCTTGTTGCGTATGCGAAGAAAAGAGCAAGGTTCATGCACGGAAGAGCCGTTAAGCTCATGCATGACGGCGAAAAGGTTATCGGAGTGAAAACCGATGAAGGTGACGAAATTTTTGCTGAAAAAATAATTGTTGCAACCGGCGGTCTTTCATATCCGGGCACTGGTTCAACGGGTGACGGATATGAGCTTGCAAGGCAGGCGGGTCATAAAATAACAAGTCTTGTTCCTTCGCTTGTGCCGCTTGAAATCCATGAAGGCTTCTGCAGTGAGCTTATGGGTCTTTCCCTGCGGAATACGGCGATAAAGGTTGTTGATACCGAAAACGAAAAAACGGTTTATACCGATTTCGGTGAAATGCTTTTCACTCATTTCGGAGTTTCGGGCCCCATGATACTCAGTGCATCCGCTCACATGAGAAATATGAAAAGCGGAAAATACAAGATTTATATTGATCTGAAGCCTGCACTTACTCCCGAACAGCTTGATGCGAGAATCCTGCGTGATTTTTCGGAGAACACAAATAAGAATTTTATCAATGCACTCAATTCACTGCTTCCGAAAAAGCTTGTTCCCGTAATCGTAAAGCTCAGCAGAATTCCGCTTTCAATGAAAGTCAATCAGATAACAAGAGAGCAGAGAGCGGCACTTGTTCAGCTTCTCAAAGGCATGTGTGTAACCGTTACGGGCTTCCGTCCCGTTGCCGAGGCAATTATTACCTCGGGCGGTGTTGATATTTCACAGATAAGTCCCAAAACCATGGAATCGAAGCTTATAAAGGGTCTGTATTTTGCAGGCGAGGTTATCGACGTTGATGCATATACGGGAGGCTTCAATCTTCAGATTGCATTCTCAACAGGCAGACTTGCAGGTCTCAGTGCTGCCGAAGAAAAAAAAAACGAGCGTGGTGTTTATTATGAATAACAATATTATAAATGTAGCTATTGACGGTCCTGCAGGTGCGGGAAAAAGCACTATTTCAAGAGCTGCCGCAAAGACGGTCGGCTTTATTTATGTTGATACCGGTGCACTTTACAGAACTGTAGGCGTCAATGCTCTCAGAAAAGGAATTGATACAAAAGATAAGCCTGCCGTTGCGGCAACTCTCAGCGATATCAGCGTTGACCTTGTTTTTGAAAACGGAGAGCAGAAGGTGCTCCTCAACGGCGAGGATGTTTCAGCGGAAATCAGAACTCCGCCTGCATCAATGGCAGCTTCGGATGTTTCGGCTGTTCCCGAGGTCAGAGCTTTTCTTTTTGACCTTCAGCGTGATATAGCAAGAAGAAACAATTGCATAATGGACGGCAGGGATATAGGAACGGTTGTTCTTCCCGATGCAAAGGTAAAAATATTCCTTACCGCTTCTCCCGAATCGAGAGCAACGAGAAGATACAAGGAGCTTATCGAAAAGGGGACTCAGGTTGAATATAAGGATGTTCTTGAAGACCTGATTCAGAGAGACTATAATGACTCACACCGTGAAATTGCACCGCTCAAGCCTGCAGAGGACGGCGTTATTGTTGACACAACGAACCTCAATCTTGAGGAATCAATAAATGAAATTATCAGAATTATCAGGGAGGCAATATAAATGAAGGGTTTTGATTATTCAAAGGTAAGCGAAGGTAAGCTTTACGATGTAATGCGACCTGTAGGCAAAGTACTTGAAAAGATGCTTTATAAAATCGAATATGTCGGAGAAGAGAATATTCCCGAAAACGGCGGTTTCATTCTTGCATCAAATCATGTCAATGCACTTGATCCCGTTTTTATCGCCCTCGGAATGACCAAAAGACAGCTTCACTTCATGGGCAAGAAGGAGCTTTTTGAAAATCCCGTGGTGAAGTTCTTCCTTTCAAAGCTCAACGGCTTCCCCATCGTCAGAGGCGGTGCGGATTCAGAGGCACTCAACTACGCAATCAGAATAGTTAAAGAAGGCTATGTTCTCGGAATGTTTCCTGAAGGAACACGCTCAAAGGATTATAAACCCGCAAGAGCAAAATCGGGTGTTGCCGTAATCGCAAAAGAAGCAAAAGCAGGCGTTCTTCCCGTTTCTATTTACACTTCGGATGATATGAAAAAAGGAACGAAGCTCACTATCCGATACGGCGAGTATATTCCTTATGAAAAGCTCGGAATAAATGATGACAGCTCAAGGGAAGAAATCAGAGGTTGTGCCCAGAATGTTATGGAAGAAATCAAGAAGCTCTGGGAGATGGGACATTGCGAATAACTCTTGCAAAAACGGCGGGCTTCTGCTTCGGAGTTGACAGAGCGGTCAACATGGCATATGAGCTTGCAGAAAAAGAATGTCCGGCGGCAACTCTCGGGCTGCTTATCCATAACACGAGAGTCACCACGGAGCTTGAAGAAATGGGGGTTCGCACCATCGACCTGCCGGAGCAGGCGAAGGAAGGCGAAACCGTTATCATCAGGGCTCACGGAGTTTCAAAAAAAATCTATGAGCAGCTTGAAAAAAGCGGAGCACAGATATGCGATGCAACCTGCCCGTTTGTAAAAAAGATACATAATATTGTTTACGAAAACTCAGCCGCGGATGTTCCCGTGCTGATTGCAGGTGACCCCAATCATCCCGAGGTTATGGGAATAACCGGACATTGCAACGGTGATGTTTTTGTTTTCAACAGCAGCGAAGAACTTGAAAAAATATTGTCTGAAAACAGAGAATTATGCAAAAAAAGAATAATAGTTGTTTCTCAGACGACATTTTCGCAAAATGTATGGAAAATTTGTAAAGAAAAAATAAAAATAGACTGTACAAACGCAAAAATTTTTGATACAATATGCTTTGCGACCCGTAAAAGGCAGGATGAAGCAGAGGAGCTTTCAAAGAAAAGCGATCTTATGATTATTATCGGCGGTCGCCACAGTTCCAACACGGTAAAGCTTAAATCCGTGTGCGAGAAAAACTGTGAAACATACTTGGTGGAAAGAGCTGACGAGCTCAGGACCATAAATTTTTCCAATCACGCCGGAATCGGCGTCACGGCAGGGGCTTCAACCCCTTCCGCATTAATTAAGGAGGTACTTTTAGAAATGTCCGAAATCGTAAAGGAAACCACAAATATGCAGGTAGAGGAGGTGCCTTCTGAAGCAGCGATCACAGATGAGATGAATTTCTCCGAAGCACTTGAAGCTTCCCTTAACGCAATGAGCACAGATCAGAAAGTTAAGGGCGTTGTTATGGGTATTACACCCACAGAAATTCAGGTTGATATCGGCAGAAAGCATGCAGGCTTTGTTCCTATGGACGAATACAGCGCTGATCCCACTGCAAATGCAGCAAAGGAGCTTAAAATCGGCGATGAAATCGACCTTATCATAATGAAGACAAACGATGCTGAAGGAACTGTTATGCTCTCAAAGAAACGCTTCGATGCTCAGAAGTCCTGGGTTGACATCATCGATGCAGCAGAAGACGGCAGAATCCTTGAAGGCACAGTAGCAGAAGTAGTAAAAGGCGGTATCCGCGTTGTTTCAAACGGTGCCCGTGTTTTCATTCCCGCATCACTTGCAACAGAGCGTCGTGACGAGGCTCTCGAAGATCTTCTCAAGAAGAACGTTCAGTTCCGTGTTATCGAGGTTGATAAGCAGCGCAGAAGAGCTGTCGGTTCAATCCGTGCTATCATCAAGGAACAGAAGAAGGCAGCTTCAGAAGCTTTCTGGGCACAGGCAGCAGAAGGTCAGCAGTATCACGGCGTTGTTAAGTCAATGACCAACTACGGTGCATTTGTTGATATCGGCGGTGTTGACGGTATGGTTCACATTTCCGAAATGTCATGGAAGCGCATCAAGAATCCCTCAGAGGTATTCGAAATCGGTCAGGAAGTTGATGTTTATATCAAGTCACTCGACGCTGAAAACAAGAAGATTTCTCTCGGCTACAGAAAAGACGAAGACAATCCCTGGGCAATTCTCAAGAACAACTATCCCGAAGGAACAGTTGTTGAAGCTGAAATCGTCGGCATGACAACCTTCGGTGCATTCGCAAGAGTTATCCCCGGCATCGACGGCCTTATCCACATTTCACAGATTGCTGACCGCCATATCAGCAAGCCTCAGGATGTTCTTAAGGTTGGCGAAACAGTAACTGCAAAGATTACTGCTATCGACTACGATAAGAAGCGTGTAAGCCTCTCAATCCGTGCTCTCATCGAGCCCGCTGAGGAAGCAGCAGAAGAAGCTGTTGAAGAAGTAGCTGAAGAAGCAGCTGAAGAAGTTGCGGCAGAAGAAGCTGCAGAATAATTAAAATTTTTGCCGCCCGCAGAGTTTCTGTGGGCGGTTTTTGTCAATCGGTGTTTTTGGAGTGATAAATTATAAATAAGGCAAAAATTCTCGGACCCTTTTACTGTATACTTGCTGCCGTTGTCTGGGGACTCTCGTTTGTTGCCCAGAGCGAAGGTGCAAGTATCGGAACCTTTACCTTCAACGGAATAAGAACGCTTATCGGAGGTATCGTGCTTATTCCGCTTGTTGCAATAAGCCATATAAGTGAAAACAAAAAGCTGCCTGCGGCTGAGAAAAAGAAATTTCCTCTGAAGGATGTCATGGTTGGCGGTGTTTGCTGCGGACTTGCACTTTTTGCGGGCGGAAATCTTCAGCAGCATGCATTTTATCTTGACCTCGGACCCGGCAAGGTAGGTTTCATAACCGCACTTTATATGGTTCTTGTTCCCGTAGCCGGTATTTTTATGAAGAGAAAGCTTAAATTCAACATCTGGCTCGGCGTTGCATGCGGAGTTGTCGGTCTTTATCTTCTGAGCGTTCCTGCAGGCGGATTTTCAATAGGCGGCGGTGAGATAATCGCCATCTGCGGTGCATTCGCTTTTGCGGCACACATCCTTGTTATTGATTATTTCTGCACAAAGGTAAACAATATTGCACTTTCGTGTGCTCAGTTTTTTGTTGCAGGTTTACTTTCAATAATCTGCATGTTTATTTTTGAGGAGCCCAATCTTGCGGATATAATGAATGCTGCGGTTCCGATTCTTTATGCGGGTGTTATGAGCTGCGGTGTAGCTTTTACGGCACAGATTTTCGGTCAGAAGTATTCCGACCCGACGGTTGCGTCAATTCTTCTTTGTCTTGAATCTGTTTTTGCGGTTATTTTCGGTCTTATCTTACTTGATGACAAACTCAATACCCGTGAAACAATCGGTTGTGCGGTAATGTTTGTTGCAATTCTTTTAACCCAGATTCCCGCGGAAAAATTCAGTCTGAAGAGAAAATAATTTTTGAGGAGTGAAACAGATGCTCAACAAAATAATATCCGTAATAATGTCATATGTTATGTCAATAACCGGTCTTGCATATAACTCGTTCAACGGAATGATGGATTCGCTCAGCGAGCTTGTTTTCGGTCTGCCGTATTCTGCTCAGGCTGTCAAGGATGATTTTTTGAGCAGTATCGGTTCTGATGATGTTGAGCCGATTGACGGCGAAACCGGTTTTGTCAACGATAAAATTGCCGTTTTCGTGAATTCCGGAGCATCCTTCAGAGAAAAGCTTGCTCTCTTTAATTCATGTGGCGGCAGAGTTGTCGGCTGGAGTACGCCTGCTGACCTGTATGTTATTGATTATCCCGAGATGACTTATGCTGCAGTTGAGGCAAAATGCAAGGCACTTGCACTCAACGAAGCGGTTGAGCTTGCAATTCCCGTTACCGCATCAAAGCTTGACCTCGATAAAACGCCGTCAGATGATTTTAATTACAGTAATGTTTATGCTCAGTGGGATGAATTGCAACCTGAAGGCAGAAACTGGTGGCTTGAAGCAATTGACGCAAGACAGGCTTGGGATTATTCGGAGTATTTTAGCAAAATTAATATAGGAATTATCGACAGCGGATTTGATACCGACCATCCCGAGCTCAGCGGAAAAATTCGATTCCCCGATGAAAAGTCAGCAAACAGAAACCGTCAGGACTATCACGGCTGCCATGTTGCCGGCATCATTGGTGCACACCACAACGGTGCGGGTATTGCGGGAATATGCGAAAATTCCGACTTAATATGTGTTGACTGGGATCCTGAATTTCCTCAACTCTGGATTCCCGATCTTGAGATTTATTTCGGCTTTTCAAGGGTTGTTGAAGCAGGTGCAAAGGTAGTTAATCTTTCACTCGGAACATCAGCTTCAAAATTCAGCAATTCCTCGACTGTTTTTGAAAGACTTATTACTCCTGCTGCATATTCCTATGTGATGAGCTCGCTTCTCGCAAAGGGCTATGATTTTGTGGTTGTTCAGTCGGCAGGCAACGGTGATATTAACGGAAATCCCGTTGATGCTGCCAATAACGGATGCTTTACGATAATTAATGAGGATAATGTTTTCACGGGCTCAAACAATGTTTCGCCTGAGGATATCGTCAACAGAATTATTGTTGTGGCAAGTGTCGGCTTCAGAGAAAACAGTCGCTTCGTGCAGTCTTCATATACAAATGTAGGCGAAAGAGTTGATATTGCAGCTCCGGGTGACAGTGTTTACAGCCTCTCAGTTGACGGCGGCTACGATTACTTATCGGGCACTTCAATGGCTGCACCCATAGTTACTGCCGTTGCATCGCTTGTCTGGTCGGTGAATCCTGAATTTACCGGAGCCCAGGTCAAGGAAATTGTTTGTACCTCAACCGATTCTGTTGCGGAAATCAACAGAAGCACACCGTATATTTACGATGTTAAGCTTATGGATTATCCTCTTGTGAATGCGAAGCTTTCGGTTGAAGAAGCTGTCAGAAGAGCAAATCCGCAGGTCGGCACTGTCAGCGGAAAAATAATCGGTGAAGCGGATGAAATAATTTATAACGGTGTTTCTCACACTGTTTTCTCGGACGGAACATATTCGTTTGTTGCTCCTGAGGGAAGCGGAAATGCAACCGTTGTTGACCGCAGCGGAGAAACACTCGGAAGCTTCGTCATCAGCATTGTTGCAGGAGAAACAACCGAAGCAGGGGAGTATATAATCGAAACAAATATCAACACAGCTTCTGTGGATTTACGCTGAAAGGAAGAGAAATATGGCAGAGATAAAAAAGCATTGGTATAAAGAAATGGCGGTATACCAGATATGGCCGAGAAGCTTCAAGGACGGCAACGGTGACGGTATCGGCGATATCAAGGGCGTTATGGAAAAGCTCGACTATATCAAAAGCATCGGCGTTGATGCAATCTGGTTTTCACCGCTTTATAAGTCACCTCAGAATGACTACGGCTATGATATAGCCGATTATAAATCAATAGCACCCGAATACGGCACTCTTGAAGAATTCAAAGAGCTTCTTGATGCCGCGCACAGCAAGGGTTTGAAAATCATTATGGACCTTGTTATCAATCATACCTCCGATGAGCATGAATGGTTCAAGGAAAGTCAAAAGGGCCACGATAACCCCTACCACGATTATTATTTCTGGCGAAAAGGAAAAAAAGCCGGCGGAAAGAAACCGCCCAATAACTGGCTGTCAACCTTCGCAGGTCCCGGCTGGCATTATAACGAAAATCTTGACGAGTGGTATCTTACTCTTTTTGCAAAAGAGCAGCCCGACCTTAATATGGATAACCCGAAGGTTCGTGAGGAAATAAAGGATATTATCCGTTTCTGGCTTGATATGGGTGTTGACGGCTTCAGAGAGGATGTTATAACCTTCATTTCAAAGAAGGAAGGGCTTCCCAACGGCTTTCCGATTCCCGTGGCATGCGGTATGGAGCATTATAAATGCGGTCCGCATCTTGACGAATACCTCAGGGAATTCCGTAAGGTTACGGATGAGTATGATTGTATGACCGTCGGCGAAGCACCTATGATGACTCCGAAGCTTGCACTTCGCTTTATAAAAGAGGGTGCGGGACAGACTCTTAATATGATGTTTAACTTCCAGCATATGGAAGCAGATTCATTCATGGTAAGCTGGATTCCCATGCCGTTCAGCCTCAGAAAGCTCAAGAATGCATATAACAGATGGCAGAATAAGCTTTACGGTATTGCCTGGAATGCAAACTATATCGAAAACCATGACCAGCCCAGAATCATCAGCCGTTACGGCGACGAAAAATACAGAGTTGAAAGCGGAAAAATGCTTGCAACAATGTATATCTGCCAGAGCGGAACACCGTTTATTTATCAGGGTCAGGAAATCGGTATGCTCAACATAAAGATGAACAGTATTGATGAATATACCGATACACAGGTTAAGAGCACATATCAGCTGTTCAAAAAGCTCGGCTTCAGCGACGGCTTGTTCCTTAAGCTTGCAAACCGTGCTTCCCGTGATAATTCAAGAACTCCCGTTCAGTGGACTGCAGAGAAGAATGCGGGCTTCACAACTGCCGACAGGGCATGGTTCAAGGTTAACCCGAATTATACTGCAATTAATGTTGAAGCAGCCGAAAAGGACGATAATTCAATTCTCAACTACTATCGAAAGCTTCTTAAATTCCGCAAGGAAAATGAAGTTTGCATCTACGGCGATTTCAAGCTTCATTATAAGAACAGCAGAAAGCTTTTTGTATATGAACGCAATTATGAAGGCAAGAGAATGCTCGTTATCAATTCTTTTGTTCCCGAAGCTGTTAATTTTACCGCACCCTCGGGCTTTGACCTGAGCAAGGGCAAGCTTGTGCTTTCAAACTATGATGTTTTTGATAATACGCTCAATACATTTATGACAAAGCCTTACGAAACAAGAGTTTACCTTTTTGATTAAGTCAGGGGATTGTCTCTGCAAGATGAATAAGCTCTTTTTACCGAACGAAGGTATGAGTATACATCGAGTTCGGGAAAAGAGCTAAAAGGAAATAAAAAATAATAGCGACTTACAAAGATAAAATTCAATGTAAGTCGCTTGTTTTTTATTCAGTTTCTTTTGTTCTTCGCTTGCAGAGGCAATCTCTTATGCACCGTAAGCTGCTGAATATGCATTATTCTTTCTGATTCTGTCGCAGTAATCATTTGCAGCGTGGTTTGTCCATGTATCGTTAGCAGTAACTTTGTATGCACCGTCATCTGCAAGGAGCTTTTCCTGATATTCGGTGAAGGCTTCCGAACCCTTTGAAGCCTTGATGGTGTTTTTCCAGTCAAGGTCATCGGTGTTGTCACTTACAAAATACATGATGTGATAGCCGTATTCTGTTTCGATTATTCCGCAGTCGCCTGCTTTTCTTGCGGGATCAAAGCTCCAGGCTTCAAAAGGCTCAACATAGCTGTCGCTGATTCTGATGCCTTCATAAAGACCGCCTGTTGCAGCTGAGCCTTCGTCTTCTGTGTTTTCAGTAGCAAGCTTTGTGAAGGCTTCTTCACTCTTGTCGCCTGCCATGAATGAATCGTAAAGAGCTTTAGCTTCAGCGTGTGCTGCTTTCTTTTCTGCTTCGGTAACATTGTTTTCGTCTGCAGCATCAAATTTGATAAGGCAGTGACGAACGTCAACACTGTTCATTGAATAGAGGGGATTAACGGTAACGATGATATAAACAGCCTTATCGCCGGTAATCATTGTCTTGTCGCCGACCTTACGGGCTGCATCAAATGCCCAGTCAGCACCTTTTTCGGAAACAGCGGTAACAACTGCATCGTACTGTGCGTTCTTTGTGAGAGTTGTGTAGTCTGTATCTGAGGGCTTTTCGACATCCTTGTTTTTGTATTCCTTAACAGCGGAGATAAGAGTAGCTTCGTTTGTTACCTTATCATAAACTGCCTTAGCTTCTGCGATAACCTTATCGTTTTCTGCCTTCTGGCGTGCCTTGAGCTGTTCTTCTGTTTCGCCTTCGTTACCCTTGAGAGTTGTAAAGGTAAATGAATAATAGCGGATATCGGTATAGTCATATTTCTTTCTGTTTGCTTCGTATTCAGCCTTGATTACATCATCGGTAATGCCGTCAGCAAGAGCTGTCTGCTTGTCTGAATAGTAGTTTTCTGCAAGGTATTCCTTGGTGATCTGCTCGGTGAAGGCTTTTTCGTTGAAGCCGGGGCCGAAATTCTGTCTGAGGAATGCGTTGAGAGAATAATTATTGGTTGCAGCCTGAGTTCTGTAGTTTTCGATAAGCTCGTCAACCTCTGCCTGAGCTTCTTCATCAAGCTTGTAATCGTTGGCAACTGCTTCACCGTAATATGCTTCAACAAACTGAGCATAATCCACAGCGTTATCCTTGATTACTTCGCTCCAGGTTGTTTCATTACCTTCAGCATCGGTTGTTTTCTGTTCATCGGGAGGAACGGTTGTGTCGAAGCCGATGTCATAGCCGTATGTCTGTGAGTAATAATTAGCCTGAGAAACCATCTGGCTATACTGGCTTGAGAAGTAATAGTTGAACTGTGCGGCGGAGATCTTTTCATCGCCGATTGTGACTGCGGTTGCAAATCTTTCGATAACGCCGAGCTCGTCAATGGTTTTCCATGCGATGCCGCCGACGATTGCAACTGCAAGGATGATTGCAACAGCCTTCTTGGCTATTTTTGCAAATGAATTTCTTTTTTCAATGCTCTTGGCATTCTTTTTTGCAGCATTGGCAATTCTTGCTTTTCGCTCCTCGCGATAAACTTCAGCTTTGCTCTTTGTGCTTTCATTTTTTGCCATTTGTGTTCATTCCTTTTCTGTTATGTTTTAATGCTGAGCGAACAAAATCAGCATAATGAATATATATTATACTATTTTTAAAGATTTTACAAGCTTTTTTATAAAAATTTATAATATATTTGCTTTTTATTTGTTTTTTATGCCCGATGTAAGGCTTCCGCTGAGAAATTCGGTGCGGAACCAGACGTCGCTTACCTCGAAGCTTTTGCCGTTAAGGTATTCAAGACAGCCTGCTTCTGTTTCAAATGTGAACTTGAGTCTGTATGAATAAAGAAACTGTTTTTTGTATCCGAGACTTTTGTTGAGCTCGTTGGTGCCGTATTTTCCGTCACCGAGCAGGGGATGACCGATGCTTGCAAAATGTGCTCTTATCTGGTGAGTCCTTCCTGTCAGAAGCTCGATTTCAACAAGACTCAGACCGTCCTTTTCGCTTATAACCTCATATTTTGTGCGGATTTCTTTTGCTCCCGGTTTTTCGGATTTGAAAACATCAACTCTGTTTTTCTTTTCATCCTTGATAAGCCAGCCCGTGAGCGTACCGCTTTTTTTCTTAAGATATCCGTGAACAACACAGAGATAATATTTTTCCATTTCTCTGTCCTTGAGCTTTTTGTTGAGAATTCTCAGGCTTTCAGCGTTTTTTGCGGCAATAACTATTCCGCCCGTGTTGCGGTCTATTCTGTTGACAAGAGCGGGAGCAAATGAATTTTCATCCTTCGGGTTGTAGTCGCCCTTTTCATACAGATATCTTTTGAGCCTTGTAATCAGGGTATCATTGTATTCCGTTTCATCCGGATGTGACAGAAGTCCGACCTTTTTATTAAGAAGAACTATATTTTCATCCTCATAAACAATATCTATATTCTTTGATGCCGAAAGAAAATCATAGTGCTCGTCTGCAGGTGCAAAGAATTCGTCATTGATATACATATCAACAACATCGTTTTCGCAAAGCTTTGTTGAAATGTCGCTGCGTTTTGAATTGACCTTTATTCTTTTGGTTCTTATGTATTTATACATAAGCGATTTGGGAAGTGCCGGGACAGCTTTTGAAATGAATTTGTCGAGCCTTTGCCCCGAATCGTTTTTTGAAATGGTGAAAGTTTTCAATTTTTACCTCCCGAAAATTTTTAAAAAGAAAATTTAATAAAAAGCTTTTCAAACCGACGGAATTGATATATAATGATTCAGAATTGAAAAGGTGGTGTTTCCGTGAACGAAAAGAAGAGTAAGAGCAGCAATCTGCATCAGAATCACAGAGCAAGAGTCCGTGAAACCTTCAGAAAAGCAGGCGTTGACGGAATGCCTGACCATAATCTTCTTGAGCTGTTGCTTTTTTATTCGATTCCGAGAAAAGATACAAACGAAATCGCACACAGACTGATTGAAACCTTCGGCTCACTCAACGGCGTTTTTGATGCATCCTATGAACGTCTTGCCGAGGTAGAGGGTGTGGGCGAAAGCTCGGCATTGCTTTTGTCGCTTGTTCCCGGAATCTGCCGCAGATATATTGAGGGTATGACCGATAAAAAGAAGATAAATCTCAGCACTGCCGAGGCGGTAAACGATTATCTTGTCAAGAAATATTACGGCTGCAAAACCGAAGTTTTCTATATGCTCTGCCTTGACGGCGTAGGCAATCTCATCAATTGCTGCAAGCTGGGTGAGGGCTCCTCCGGAACTGTGGTAGTGGATAAAAGAACAATGCTTGAAACCGCACTGAGAAATCATGCGGATAAAATCATCTTTGCACATAATCATCCCAACGGCATTGCCGTTCCTTCAAAGGCCGATCTCGAGCTGACATATGAATTTGCAAGCATTCTTACGCCGGTCGGAATAAGGCTTTCAGATCATTTCATAATTGCAGGGGATGAAGCCCTTTCGCTTGCATCAATTGAGAAATTCAGCTATCTCTTTATTTAAAATTTTATAGTAACCGTGTGTTTACCCGGTGCTGCCGTGATTCTGAGCATGGTGGCACCGTTTTCGTTTACGGGCTCAACGGTATATTCGCCGTCGCATCTGATTTCTTTGTATTCTTTGTGAATAAATATTTCGGTAGGAACGGAATACTCCTTATCCTGATTGTAGGTGAGAGCAAAAAGACCGTTCTTTCTGTCAAAAGCGTAGTTTTCGATTGTTCCGCAGACAGCAACGGGTGCGGTTCTGACAAGACATGACATAATGGGATTTTCAAGCAGACCGTCATAGTATGCCCAGTAGGTCTGACCCCACTGATAGCCGTCAAACTTGTCAAGAAGATAGTCAATGTGATAAAGCCAGTCTGTTCCTTCCGACTGACCGCCCCATTCGCCGACAATAAGGGGGACTCCGAGTCTTTCCTGCGAGCGTCTGTGCTCGTCAAAGATTGAACCGACACGGTTGTTGCTTGCATATTTATATGCGGGAGTATCAACCATGAGGTCATATGCATGAGGAGCAAAGCAGAGCTTTTCTTCACGCTTTCCGTCGTAGTTGACCGCAGGAGCTGAATAAGGGATGCCGAGGTTGGAATAATAGCTGTTTTCCATGATGATAATGCCGTTATCCGTAACCTCTCTGATTGCTTTTGCGGTTCTGTTTATAAATTCGGAGTATGCACCCGTATCGAATTTTCTGATGAGTGAATCGCCTGCACTTGTTACCTTGCGGAAAAGTGAGGGGTCATCAAACGGGTCAAGGCATTTAATGACATTTCCCGAAACGAGATTTTTAAGCATTTCAAGCTTCTTGCAGCGTTTGTCGGTTAATACCGTTTTTGCAACATTTATAATAAGATTTCTGAAAACCTTGCCTCCGTCGCTGCCGGGGAAGGGTTCGTTGAGAACATCAAAGCCGAAAAGGGCAGGATGATCCTTGAAACGCTCGGCAACATGCTTCCACATATTGCAGAAGTATGTCTGCAGGGGAACTCCGTTATATTCCTTGTTTGCCCAGAAGTTGTCAAAGCAGTTGTGAACTGCCTTTCCCCAGAAATATCCTTCTGCCCAGACGAGCTTGGTTTTTTTGAACTTTGCACCGTCGGTAAGACATGCCCATTCGGGTGCACCGTCGCCTGCGGTTTCATAAAATCCTGCATATAAATCCTGGTGCATGTCAAGGTAGAAATAAATACCGTATTTTGCACAAAGGTCGGCAACTTTCTGGATTTTATCAAGATATTCTTCGTTATACTGACCGGGCTGGGGCTCAACCGCATCCCAGGTAAGACCGAGGCGGATAATGTTGAAGCCGTTTTTGCTCAGCGTTGAAATCAGGCTTTCGTCAAACGGAACATCATATGTTCTTCTTTCACCCTCTGACTTATTGTAGCCCTTATCGCAGAGGTTCATACCGTTGAAAATTCTCTGCCTTCCTTCGGAGTCAACAAAACGGGTTCCGGATGTTGAGATTTTCAGCATATTATAGCATCCTTTCAAAAATATTCCATATTAATTATATCATTATATATTTATTTTGCAATATAAATTTCTCAGGTGTTACAAAATCAGATATGTTTCTATTGCGTTATCAAAATTTGTGTGATATACTTTAATATGTAAAAATATTTAACGAATTGAGGTAATTATTTTGGCAGCATCAAAACTTTTTAAAGCTTATTGCAGAACCTATCAGGGCATTTTCAGAGTAGCAGTCAATTTCCTTAACTGGAAAGAACCCGAGCTTGTAAAGGGTGCGGGCAGCGTTAAAAAGCTTCCCGAGGTTGTTAAGGCAAACGGTCATAACAGCGTTCTTGTTGTTACCGATAAGGGCCTTATGGGTCTTCATCTTCTTGACGGGCTTTTTGAAGGTCTTGAAAAGTCAGGCGTTAAGTATGCGGTTTATGACGGCACCCAGCCCAATCCCACCATCAATAACATCGAAGAAGCAAGACAGCTTTATGTTGATAACAAGTGCTCTGCGGTTATCGCATTCGGCGGCGGTTCACCCATGGACTGTGCAAAGGTTGCGGCAGCAAGAATCGCACGACCCAAAACAAGTGTTCAGAAGATGAGAGGCACTCTCAAGATTCTCAAGAAGCTTCCCACAATCTATGCCGTTCCTACAACTGCAGGTACAGGCTCAGAAACAACAATTGCAGCCGTTGTTTCCGATCCCACGACCCATGAAAAATATGCTCTTCAGGATCCCGTTCTCCGTCCCAAGTATGCTGTTCTTGATCCTGAGCTTACTGTAGGTCTGCCTCCTCACATCACTTCAACAACAGGTATGGATGCTCTTACCCACGCTGTTGAAGCTTATATCGGACACAGCAACACCAAGGATACCGCTGCTGCTGCCGAGAAGGCAACAAAAATGATTTTTGAAAATATTCTTAAGGTTTACGAAAACGGTAAGGATATCGTTGCAAGAGAAAATATGCTTGAAGCATCTTATCTTGCAGGTATTGCATTCACAAGAGCATATGTCGGCTATGTTCATGCAATCGCCCATAATTTCGGCGGTATGTACGGAACACCTCACGGTCTTGCAAATGCCGTTATACTTCCTTATGTTCTTGATGCATTCGGTGAAACCGCTCACAAGCCTCTTGCAAAGCTTGCTGATATTGCAGGACTTGAGACTGCAGGCATGAGCGAAGCTCAGAAGGCTGAGCTCTTTATCGCAAAGGTCAGGGAGCTCAACAAGCTTCTCAACATTCCCGAGCATCTTGATGTTCTTCAGGAAAAGGATGTTGCAACGATTGCTCAGCGTGCAAACAAAGAAGGTAATCCTCTTTATCCCGTTCCCAGAATTATGGATACCGATGAGCTTGCGGCTATTATAAGAAAAGTCGGTAATCTTAACTGAAGCTTAACAAAATTTTAACACTCGTATAATTCAATATTGTCATGTTGAAAGGAAGTGTGATTATGAAAGCAAACCGTTTTATCAGTTTTTTTCTTGCAATTGCAATTCTCGTTGCTTCCGTCAGTATTTCCGCTGTTGCGGTAAGTGAAAAATGGAAAGCCAAAAACGAAGAACCGTTTATCTTCATTCACGGCCTCAACGGCTGGGGCGGCTCTGAGGGTATCAACGGTGTTATCCCATACTGGGGTGCAACAACCGGCGACCTTATGGACTATCTCCGCGGCGAAGGATATGAATGCTATTCTGCATCCGTGGGACCGCTCAGCAGTGCATGGGACAGAGCCTGCGAGCTCTATGCTCAGCTTACGGGAACAACCGTTGACTACGGAGAAGCTCATGCAAAGGCACATAATCATGACAGATACGGCAGAACATTCCATCAGCCCCTTGTAAAGGATTGGGGTGAGCTCGACAAAAACGGAAAGATTGAGCAGGTTCATCTTATCGGTCACAGCTTCGGCGGCACAACGGCAAGAATGTTTGTTCATCTTCTGGGCGAAGGCTCGGCGGAAGAAATGGCCGCAACCCCTGCAGATGATATTTCACCGCTTTTCACGGGCGGTAAATCCGATTGGGTCAAGAGTGTTACAACAATATGTACCCCCCACAACAGCGCTTCTGTTTATTATCCGCTTCAGCTTCTCGGACTTGATATTTTCGTTCAGACCTTCAGCTATATTTACGCGGGTCTTCTCGGCAGATCGTATCTCAACGGCAGAATAGTTGACTTCTATCTTGAGCAGTTCGGGCTGACAGATATTCCCGGCGGAGAAAAAGCCGATATGTTCTTTAAGGCGTTGAAGCTTATTCTTGAAAACAAGGATGATTCGTGTCAGTATGACCTTACTCCCGAGGGCACAAAAAAGATGAATGAAACTCTTGATATCAATGATGATATCTATTATTTCTCTTATGCTTTTTCAACAACCCATGATGTTCTCGGTGTTCAGCTGCCCGATATCAGAACAAATCCCGTCATTTATCTTACCTCTGTTGCAATGGGAATAGGTAAATTCACCGATCCCGTTCTCGGCACGGTTTATGACGGTGACTGGCTTGCGAATGATGCTCTGGTTAATACCGAGAGTGCAAAATATCCTATTGATGAACCGCACAAAGACTTTGAAAGCGGAAACATAGAAAAGGGTATCTGGAATGTTATGCCCGTTGAAAGAGGAGATCACGGCACGGCAATCGGTCTGTTTGCACCTGCCGATGAAACCCATGAATTCTATATTGAGCTTTGTGAAATGCTCAATGCTCTTCCCGATTAAAACCAAAAAGGAAAGAGGCTGTCTTCATTTGAAGACAGCCTCTTTTTGTATGTGGGTGAATTCTTATCCGAGTGCAACCATGCTGAAAACGAGAGCGAAAAGTGCAACCGTTTCGCAAAGACCGACAACCGTGATATACTGAGAGAAGCCTTTGCCCGTTTCAGCAAGAGCATCCGCACCTGCGGCACCTGCCTTACCCTGAACAACAGCTGAAACTGCCATTGCAATACCCGAAGCAATACCGAGACCGAAGAGAAATGCGGGGTCAGCATCAGCAGAGGTCATCTGCTGCATGAGAAGGAAGCCGTAGATTGTCTGTGTAAGGGGAGCACCTGCAAAAACAGTGAGGATGAAGGGTGCTGCCTTGTTGCTCATGTAGCACTTTTTCCATGCACCGATTGATGCCTGACCTGCAATGCCGATACCGATTGCAGAGCCTGTTGCGGCAATACCCATAGCCAATGCTGTTCCCAATAAACCTAAATTCATAATAATTCTCCTTAATTTTCAATTTGTTCTTCAAAAGGTCTGAATTTATGTCCGCTCCAGGACATATCAAGATGCGATGAAAATTCAAGCGTGTTGAGTCTGATGCCGTGAACGATAACTGATAACACGTTCAGTATCATATTCAGTCCGTGACCAAACACGAGAAGAATAATCGCAATAATCATAAATAAGAAGTTGCCGAGCAGGGGACCTGCAAGCTCGTTTACGGTTGCGGATATTGCCGCACCTGCAAGACCTACCGCCCAAAGACGGATATATGAAACTATATCCGAGAAAACATTGACCACGCCGAGCAGAACCGAAACAATATTTTTCAGGCTTGCAAGAATGGATTTAACAATATTTCCTTCATAGTTTGAGAAAACAAAGCTCATAACGAAGCCTGCTATTACAAGTGCAAGTGCAACCGTGCCGACGGGGATGCCGCCGATTACAAGACCAAAGCTGAAAACTTCAGCATTGACAACAAAGCTGAGCACAACATAGTAAATGCCGATAAGCTGCATTATTGAGCCGATATCGCCGAGAATCTTAATTGATTTTCTGTTTCTGACGGCTACCTTGATGTGTGCAACGGTCAGCTGAATAAGTGCAAGTGTGAAGCAGAATATCTGCAGATTCTGTGCGGTGGTGAGTCCGTATTCGCCGTTTGTCCAGAACGGATACCATATTTTATCGGTGTAAACATTTGAAATTACGGGTACCGACAGCTTCTGAAGCCATTCGGGCAGCTGTTCGGGAGAAAGACCGAACCATGTGCATGTCAGCGTTCCCCAGAGAATTGTGGATAATCCGAAAAGACCGACAAGCAAGAATGCAGGCGGAACCTTTTTCTTTGATGCAACCGATTTTGCAATCAGAATTCCCGTGACTGCACAGATAAGAAGTCCGTAGCCGCTGTCGCCGAAAATAATTCCGAAAAATATAAGAATAAATCCGAGGAACCAGCCCGAAATATCGTATTCAAAATATCCCGGAACCGTTCCGAGAAAGTCTGTCAGAGGATAAATAAGACTTACGAACTTATTGTTTTTAAGCTTTGTGGGTACATTGTCTTCCTCTGTCGGTTCTTCAACCAGAAGACCCCATGAATTATCCTTTGCGGTCTTTTTGAGATGCTCAAGATTTTCTTCTTCAACATAACCCGTGAAATATGAAACTGAAACATTGACCTTACCCTCGGCTGAGAGGTTTTCGGATGCCATGCCCGTTGCATAAACCTCAAATTCAATCTCTTTCTCGCAAGCCTTGACAGCTTTCTTCATGCTGTCGGTAAAGGCAGCGAGTGAGGCGATTTTTTTGTCGATTTCTTCAATGCGAGCGTTGAGATTATCGACTTTTTCCTTCATTTCCGCTGTCGGAATCTGAGGCATTTCAAGTCGGAATGATTTCAGTGAGCCGATAACGTCTTCCTCACCCTCGGCTCCCGATTTTATCAGCAGAAATCTTACGGAAGACTTCGTTTTACGGATGCTCAGGGTTTTAACGCAATCGCCGAGCTTTTCATATTCTTTTTCGGGCATTTCGTAAAGAGATATTTCAATGCCTTTTTCTGCCAGAGCGGCAATGCTGTGAGGGTCAATTTCACCCCAGCTTCCGAGGCGTTCAAGCTCTGCATTAAGAGCTAGGCGTTCGGCAAGAATATTTTTCTTTTCGCTTGCAAGAGAATTGATTTCTTCCGCAATTGAAAGTGCATCGGAAACGCTTGCATCCTTTTTTTCTGTCTTCTTTGATTTCATTTCTCCTGCACTGAAAACTGCGTTTTCGAGCGATGAAATCCTGCTTTTGAGTTCATCGAGCTTTTTGCCCGTGCCCTCGGTAATTTCAATGTGAAGAATACCGAGCTTGCGGAGCTTTCTGAGCGTTTCCTGCTTTTTATCTCCCGTTATAATGAGAGACACTTTTTTCATGGGTACTATCATAACGAATACACCTCCGCTCCCGAAGATGTATCGCCGCGTGCTGCTATTTTACGCTTTGATATTTTTGAGCGGACAACGGCACTTACCTGCTGATCCGCCATATAAATTGAGATTTTTCTGATGTTTTCTTCTGTTTCGGGGATTTTTACCTTTTCAAACAAGTTAACTCTCTGAGATGTGGAAAGCAGCTCAGCTTCAAGAAGCCTTACCTGCTCATCCAGAACCTCTGCCTCAAGATCGAGAGATATTGCTTTTTCCATATGATTTGCCGCTATATCAACCCAAAGCGGAGTTTCATATAAATCGTAGTCACCTCGGGAAAAATCCGCACCTTCATAGACGGGGATCGCAACTCCTGCAATATTGCCTGTGCCCTTGCGGATATTGCTTACTTTTATTATTCCGTCGGGGAAAGCATCTTTTTCGCTGAAAACGGCAATCCATGAGCCGAATCCTTTTTCGAGGTTTTCTCTTTCTTTTCTGACCGCTTCCGCCTTTGCTTCAACGGTGCGTATTTCAGCCTGGAGCTGCTGCTTTTTGAGTGTCAGGGTAGGCAAATATCTCCGATACATTTTGAGGGCATCCTTTTGTATCTTCAACTCATTTTTAGTCAGTTTGATTTTTGCCAAAACTACAGTCCCTCCTTACTTTACGGGCCAGAATTCATCTGTAAGGTCGGACTTGATTCCGGTTTCGTCTTTTTCAAAGCAGTCGGATAATATCTTCCAGCCGAGGTCAAGTGCTTCTTCAAGAGAAAGATTGACCGATAAATCCATGAGTCTGCTTTCAAAAAGCTGACCGTATTTAAGAAGCTTTTCATCCCAGCGTGTCATGGCAAAGCCCATGTTTTTCTTTTCAAGAGTTTCTTTATAAGAAGAATAGAGCCTTATCATTGCGTCCATGAGTGCACGGTGGTCTTTGCGGGTTTTTCCGTTAACATTCTGCTTGAGTCGGGAAAGGGAGCCGAAAGGCTCGATTCTTCCGCCCTTGAGATAATACTGACCTTCCGTGATGTAGCCCGTGTTATCGGGAACGGGGTGGGTAACATCATCGCCGGGCATTGTTGTGACCGCAAGAACGGTTACGGAACCTGAATCGTCAAAGTCAACCGCCTTTTCGTAGCGTGATGCAAGCTGAGAATAGAGGTCACCGGGATATCCTCGGTTTGAGGGAACCTGCTCCTGAGTGATAGCGATTTCTTTCATCGCATCGGCAAAGTTAGTCATGTCGGTGAGAAGCACCAGCACATCCTTATCCTGCAAAGCAAACTGCTCCGCAACCGCAAGTGCCATATCGGGAATCATCATGCATTCAACGGTCGGGTCGGATGCGGTATGAATAAACATAACCGTTTTGCTTAATGCGCCGCCGTTTGAAAGCTCCTCTTTGAAATAAAGGAAGTCATCATATTTAAGACCCATACCGCCGAGAACGATAACATCCGCTTCCGCCTGAAGAGCAATTCTTGCAAGAAGCTGGTTGTAGGGTTCACCTGAAATTGAGAAAATCGGAAGCTTCTGAGAAACAACAAGAGTGTTGAACATGTCAATCATGGGGATGTTTGTTCTCATCATGCGATTTGCGAGAATACGCTTTGTGGGGTTGACTGAGGGGCCGCCGATGGGCTTCAGATTATCGGTGAGTGCGGGACCTTTGTCTCTCGGCTCGCCCGATCCGTTGAAAATTCTGCCGAGCAGGTCTTCGCTGAATGAAACACGCATTTCGTGACCAAGGAAGCGGACCTCATCACCTGTAGAAATACCCTGACCGCCTGCAAAAACCTGAAGCGAAACAAGATTTCCGTCAATTTTGTTGACCTCGGCAAGTGATTTGCCGAAACGGGTGTTGATCTGTGCAAGCTCGTTATAGCGTACACCTTCCGCTCTTACGGTGATAACATTGCCCGTGATGGATTCAATTTTGTTAAAAACCTTGTTCATATCACTCACCACCCTTCAGTAAAAGCTCTGCCTGACGGCTTATGCTGCCCTGACCTTCGGCGTACATTGCATCAATTTCAGCTTCAGCTTTTTGGAATGCATCGCTTTCAAATTCAGTATAATTCCAGTCGATGAATTTCTGACGCATGCGGTTAAAGAAGCCTCGTGCATCATCTTTGCTGTCAAGTGAATATTCGCTGCCGAGAACATATACGAGCTTGTCGGTAACATACTGCTGACGAGCCTTGCCGCAGTTTGCATCAACAAGATCAAAAGAATTCTGCTGCAGATAAACAGCGTCAAGCATTTCGGATTTGAGATAAATAATATAGTCGGAAAGGCTTGTGCCTTCTTCGCCGACAACCTTCATCATTGAGCCGATTTCAACGCCGTGATGAAGAACGCTCTTGCAAAAAGCGGATTTTTCGGAAGCTGTAACGGTTTTATATTTTGACCACGAAATAAGCGGATCAATTGCAGGATATTTTCTTGCATCCGAGCGTTCGCGGGATAAGCCGTGGAAAGCACCGACAACTTTGAGAGTAGCCTGAGTTACGGGCTCTTCAAAGTTACCGCCCGCAGGAGAAACCGTGCCGCCGATTGTAACCGAGCCCTTGCTGCCGTCAGGAAGGCGGACACAGCCTGCTCTTTCATAGAAAGCGGCGATGTAGGATTCAAGATAAGCGGGGAAAGCTTCTTCGCCGGGAATTTCTTCAAGTCTGCCTGACATTTCGCGGAGAGCCTGTGCCCAACGGGATGTTGAGTCGGCAAGCAGAAGAACGTTGAGACCCATCTGACGGTAATATTCGGCAAGTGTTACCGAGGTATAAACCGAAGCTTCACGGGAAGCAACGGGCATTGATGATGTGTTACAGATAATGATGGTGCGTTCCATGAGCGAACGGCCTGTTTTCGGGTCAGTAAGCTCCGGAAATTCTGTTATCGTTTCAACAACTTCACCTGCACGCTCACCGCAGGCGGCAATTATAACGATATCAACGTCTGCATATTTTGATGTTGTGTGCTGCAGAACGGTTTTGCCTGCACCGAAGGGTCCGGGTGTGCAGTAGGTTCCGCCCTTTGCAACGGGGAAGAAGGAGTCGATAAGACGCACCTTTGTTTCCATTGTTTCAGTGGGAGCAAGTCTTTCGCTGTAGCATTTAACAGCACGCTTGACGGGCCATTTGAATGACATTGAAACGGGAATTTCCCTTCCTCTGTCGTCTGTCAGAACGGCAACGGTTTCGTTTACGGTATATTCACCCTTTTCTGCAATTGATTTTAGGGTGTAATTGCCGAGAAGATAGAATGGAACGAAAATTTTGTGTGTAAAAGGACCTTCGGGAACGGTTCCTATATATTCGCCTGCACGAAGGATATCTCCGGGCTTTGCGGTGGGAGAGAATTCCCATTTTTTCTCGGCGTTGAGTCCGTCTGCATAAACGCCTCTTTCAAGAAACCAGCCTGCCTGCTTTGCAAGAACGGGAAGGGGATTCTGAAGTCCGTCATAAACCTGACCGAGAAGACCGGGGCCGAGCTGAGCGGAAAGCATATCGCCTGTGAACTCAACATCATCTCCGCATTTGATGCCGCCCGTCATTTCATAAACCTGTATCTGTGCGATATCACCGCGGATACGGATAACTTCACTCTTAAGTCGTGTGCCGTCAACGTTGATGTAGCAAATTTCATTCATTGAAACATCGCCGTCAAATCTGACTGATAAAAGGTTACCGTTGATGCTCACAACCTTACCTTTATTTTCGGTCATTGAATAACCTCCGATCTTTCTCCGTTGATAACGGAAGTGTAAATTTTTCTGTATGCCGATTCTCCGCTTTCCGCATCAAACTGCCTGATACGGAGAATAAGCTTCAGCTTAAGATAATAGTAGAAAACATATTCTTGCGAAAAAGAATCTGTAGGTCTGAGTGTTTCAAGAAAATCAAGACGGAAGCGGTTGAGAATTTTTTCTGCCTCCATGGGACTTTCGGCTTCAACCGCGTTGCGTGCCGCCTGCAAAACCGAAACGGGCACGGAACGGTTGTCCGTTTCAAATTGTTTATTCATTTTTTCTGCACGGAGCTTTCCTAAAGCAAATCTCAGACTGCGTTCGCCTTCGTTCCATGCGTCAATCAGAGCTGAACCTGATTTTTCATGGGTTTTAGGCGGCATAAGTGTTACTCTTTCGAGCTCCTTCAGGGCTTTTTTTCCTAAAAGACGATTACAAAGCTCTGTAAACCTTTCTTCGGTAACCGGCAGAGGCGTGCTTTCGGAAATTCCGTCAAGTGAGGGTAATTGCGATATAAGATAATATTCAGCCATATTATTCAGCCTCTTTCAGAAGTGCGGTTATACCGGGACTGAGATAGCTTGAAAGCATATCGGTAACAGCCTCGGATGAGTAATCATAGTATGCCGCACCGTTGTTGACAGCGATACGGAATCCGCCGTCAAAATTATCGTTGGCTTTAAGTGTAACACCGCCGAGCATTTTTGCCCTGAGCTTTTCCGTGAGTGCGGCTTCAAGCTTTTTGAGGTCTTCGCCGTTTAATATTACTGTCAGATCTTCGGCATCAGGCTTCTCAGTCCAGCACTCAACTGCGTTGATTATAAGCTTTTCTGCTGCATCGGATGAAAAAACGGAGCTGACATTTTCACTTACAACGGCACGGAGCTCTCTGGCAACGCTTTCTCTGAAGGAAAGAAGCAGATTACGGCCGGCCTGACGCAATGCATCCTCGCCGGATTTAACATATTTTTCGTTTTCGGATTTTGCGTTGGCAATAATTTTTTCAGCCTCTGCCTGTGCATCGGAGATGATTCTTTCAGCTTCGGAATTTGCGGATATGAGTATAGCTTCTGCCTGAGCTTCCGCAGCCTCAACGCCGTCTTTCTTTATCTGATCAATAAGCTCCTGTAATTGAATTTCCATAGGGCGTCTCCTTTTCTGCATTTTTAGCGTGTTCATTAAAAACATAAAGGAACCAACATCCTCTGCAGACAGCTGGTTCCCTTTAATGTGCTATTAATTTATTTTATTATAACACAGATTATTCTTTTGTCAATACTTTATTCGAAGCCGGTATTAAAGGAATTTAATGTTATTGAAGCTGCTCAGGTAAGAGCGACTTGTCTGACTGAGGAATGAGCCTTCAAAGCTTATAACATCATCTTTTTCAAGAGAATCAAGGTATTCTCTCGTAACATCGCCGAGCGAAGTATCAACATAAAGTCTGAAATTGAAGGTTCTTTCGCCGGATTTTACATAGCAGAAAACATCGTATTCCGTACTGCTTTTGAAGGAAACGTTTTTAACGGTAACCGAGTTGACGATGTATCTTCTGCCTGAATTCTTTTCGTCGAATCTGTCGCCTTTTGCCGTGTCATCCGAATCGTATATTTCATTCAGCTCAGCAAAAGGAAAATCAACTGCAGGCTCATCTGCAACATTTCCGCCGCATGCTGTCAGGCCGAGTGTAAGAATCAGAACCATTACGGAACAGATTGCTTTTTTCAGTATATTCATTATGAACCTCCGGGAATTTTTATTTTGCAGCGGGAACGATGATTTCAAGGTCTGTTAACGGGAACGAGCAGCAGGGATGGAAGCCTCCGAATTTATAGTCGGCAAGTCTGCGGTATTCGAGGTGCTTCGGAATATAAATTTCACCCGAAAGCAGTCTTGAATGGCAGAATCCGCATTCACCGCTCCTGCATCTTGCGGGCACGGGGATTTCGCTCTTCTCGAGAATCTGCATAACCGAATCCGATGAGCTGCCGAAAATGATATAGGTTTTATCCTGAACGGTAACGGTGATTTTTACCTTTTCGGGAACACCTGCAGGGTAGTCCTCCTGTGTTTTCGGATTATGGAATTCGCCGAACATTTCGTGGCGGATATATTTCTTTGCAAGACCGAGCTTTTCAATCTCCTTGTCAACAAAGGCATACATCTGCTGCGAACCGCAGATAAAGACTGAATAGGGTTCGTTTTCGGGTGCATATTTCTTTATGAGTTCGGCAGTGATGAATCCTTTCTCTGAGCCCTTGAAGCCTCTCTTTGCTTTTTCAAGAACATGAACAACCTTGATTTTATCGCATTTATTTGTGAGTTCATCAAGTTCTTCGCGGAAAAGAATGCTGTCATATTCACGGCTGCCGTAGAGGATAGTCATTTCAAAATCCTCATCGCCGTCAGCAACGGCATTTGCCATTGAAAGGAAGGGCGTAATGCCGCTTCCGCCTGCAATGCAGATAACCTTTTCTGCATCACGCAGGGGTTGATATTCAAAATTTCCCGAGGGTGCGGAAACCTCAACCTCTCTTCCGACAGTCCATGTGTCGAAAATATGGCGTGAAACAAGACCGTCTTCAACAAGGCGGATTGTCAGCACATATCTGCCTTCAAGAGAATCCTTGGGTGAGGATGAAATAGAATATGCTCTGGTTACGGGCATACCGTTTACGGTTTCAAAAACGGTAAGATATTTTCCTGCACCGAAATATGCAAGAGCGGTTGTTCCTTTTTCGGGGTTGGGAACAAGGGTAAAGCTTTTGCAGTCGGAAGAAACATCCTTTATTTCGGAAATTTTAAGATACTGACGTTTGGGGTGGAGTGCTTTGGCAATAACCGATGCCTGATCCGGAAAATCGGGAAGCTTTGCGGCTGCCGCATCAAATCTTGCCTGTCTGTCTTTCAGTAAGGGTACGAATTTTTTGAGTGTGAGTGATTTGAGGTCTGCCATATTATTTGCCTCCCTTCATTTTTTTAACAACAATTCCGCCTGCTTTTTCACCTGTATAATATGCACAGCCGTAGCCGTCGCCTCTTTCCTGAGAAGCACCGCAGAAGAAGAAATTATCAAACGGCTGGTCGCCCATATACTGGATTGTTCTGGGAAGCATGCTGTCCCACTTTTCAAGCATATAGCCGTAAGGAGTGCCGAGGGGAGTGTTGAGGTATCTTGCAAAGGTCGGAGGAAGGGCAACTTCAATTTCCTCGATATAGGGAGTGATTGAAATGTTGAGCGCTCTTTCGCAGGTTTCAATCATATCTTTTGCAACCTTTGTCTTGAATTTCTTATAATCCTTGGGTTCGATATCCTTCATAACATCGCCGAAGGTCATGGTGGTCAGGAAAAGCTGACATGTTCCGTCGGGAGTACAGTCGGGGATAATTTCGTTGAGACAGTTGATGATGCAGTAGTTGCTGAAATAATTCTGAGCTGCATCGTACTGCTTGTCTGAATCCGAATCGGGAGCAATGAATACGGAATAATCGGTGATTCCGAGTTCTTCTTTTGTTACATTCATGCCGAGATAAACGGTTGTGAGAGTGCATGCGGTTTTTCTTGCATTGAGCATTTTAAGCTGCTTTTCGGGAATATCTTTCTTGTCGAAAAGGTCATTGAAAACAGCATAGGGATAGGAGTTACAGATGAAATATTTACCGTAAACCTCTTTTTCACCGTTGATAACAACACCTGCAGGCTTGCCGTCTTTCATAATAACCTTGGTTACTTCGGAGTTATACCAGATTTCGCCGTCATTATCTCTGATAACTTTATCAAGAGCCATACTCATTTCATGGCTTCTCATGTGAGGAATACCCGTGCCGTTCTTGACATAGCTGTGAAGAACGCACATATAGTAAAGGAAGTCGAACTGTGATGCGGGAGAGCCCATGTAGCACCAATAAGTGTTGAAAATATCCTGAGCCTTTTTGGGCATGCCGAGAGCATCAAGACCTTCTTTCATGGTGTGGGATACCATTCGCATAATGTCGGGAATATCCTTGATTGAACCGGGCAGCTTTTTGGGATCGTCAAGGCATTCGAATGCTTTGAACATTCTTGTTGAAAGGTCAAACGCAGCCATACAGCTGTCATATGAGCCGGGAACAATCTCGTCAAGCTTGCGTGCGAAATTCTGGAAACCTACGGGCATTCTTGCATCAACAGAAACAAGAACTCCGTCTTCGTTTATGAATGCATCCTTATCGCCCTCTTTTGCGGGAACAACAAGTCGGAATGTTGAATCGTGTGTGTGCCACTGAACATCACCGCCCATGCGGATAAACATATCCTCGATTGATCCGACTTCTGTTTCGGATGAACCAACGCCTGCAAGCTCGTGCAGAGAGGGCTCAAACTCGAATCTGCCTCTTACGAATGAAGAAGCCGAGCCGCCGGGAATATTGTGTCTTTCAAGAAGAAGGGTTGAAAGACCTGCTTTTGCACAGGTTGCGGCAGCTGCAAGACCGCCGTTGCCCGCACCGATGATGATTACATCATATTTTTTCATAATGCGACCTCCGTGATTGCATTTTTACATGTTAAAGTATACATCAAACAATGTTATAAAGTCAACAGTATAAAATATTTCTTGATGTTTATGAACGGGTATGATATAACTAATCTGAGGTGGTTTATATGATTTTTAAAGCTTATAATTCCGAAATGAAAATTGATTACAGAAATATAGATGAGCTTAACAGATACCCTCAGGATCTTCAGGCTGAATATGTTCAGTCTATGGAAGAAGGACTTGATGTTGGAAAATACAAGGACCTGATTGATGCTGTTTCAGCACTTGAACCGTGCGAATATAAAACTCGCATGAGTGATGTTATCTTTGACATGGTTATTAATGCCGATATGCAGGCGGATTATAAATATAATGAACCTTCAACACTCGGGGAAATCAGAGCGTTGAGAAAACCGCATGATTTTGAAAAGAGAATGCCCGACGATGAAACTCTCCGCAAAAAGCTTCTCGGTGCATGGACAGGCAGAGCGTGCGGATGTCTTCTCGGAAAGCCGCTTGAAGGCATAAGAAGTGATGAGCTTATTCCTTTTCTGAAAGAAACCGACAATTATCCCATGCACAGATATGTTCTCAGCACTGATGTTACGGATGAGATTTGTTCTCACTATAAATTCTGGCTGAAAAACAAAGTTTACGGTGATAGCGCAGACGGTATGCCCGTTGATGATGACACGAATTATGTTGTTCTTGCACAGCTGATTGTTGAAGAATGCGGTAAAAATTTCGATTCCGAAGATGTTGCCCGTGCGTGGATGAAATATCAGTCGGTATATTCGTATTTTACCGCAGAAAGAATTGCTTATGTCAATTTTATCAATTGCATCCAGCCTCCCGCATCGGCAATGTATAAAAATGTCTGCCGCGAATGGATAGGTGCACAGATCAGAGGCGATTATTTCGGATATATCTGCCCGGGAAAGCCTGAAAAAGCCGCGAAAATGGCATTCAATGATGCAAGAATTTCACATGTCAAAAACGGTATTTACGGCGAGATGTTTGCCTCGGCAATGATTGCCTGTGCCGCTGTTACAGACAGTATTGAAGATATTATTCTCGGCGGTCTTGCCGAAATACCTTCCACATCAAGGCTTTATGTGGCGGTAACCGGAATCATTGACGGCTACAAAAACGGCGTTACACTTGATGAGTGCTTTGATATCATTCATTCCGCATATGATGAGCACACAGACCACGGCTGGTGCCACACCATTTCAAATGCAATGATAGTTGCCGCCGCTCTGCTTTACGGTGAGGGCGATTTCGGAAAATCAATCTGCATTGCCGTCGGAATGGCTTTTGATACCGATTGCAACGGTGCAACAGTCGGGTCTGTTCTCGGAATGAGAAATACAATCGACGGAATTGACGAATACTGGAAAAAGCCGGTCAACGGAAAAATTCATACTTCGATTTTCGGCGTCGGAACTGTAGATATAGAAAAAGCCGTTGATAAAACCGTTGAACATATTTAACAGAAGGAATTGATTTGCCATGCTTTTTAAAGAAACAACAGTTTCGGGTATTACAGTAAAAAACAGAATAATCCGCAGTGCAACACACGACGGACTTGCCGATGAAAACGGTGCACCGTGTGACAAACTGATTGCAAAATACGAAAAGCTTGCAAAAAATGAAATCGGCTGCATCATAACGGGCTATGCCGCCGTCAGCAGAAACGGAGTTTCACCTTATCCGAGGATGATGAAGATTTTTGATGACGGAGTTATTGGTAAATACAGGGAGCTTACCGATGCCGTTCACCGTCACGGTGTACCCGTTATTCTTCAGATTGCTCATTGTGGCAGACAGACCTCCTCAAAAGCCATAGGCTTGCAGAAGGTTGCACCTTCAGATGTGCTTCATGTATTTTATCCCGATAAGGCAAAGGCGCTCACCAATGCCGAAATTTACGGCATAATTGATGATTTTGTTTCTGCGGCTGTCAGAGCGGAAAAAGCAGGCTTTGACGGGGTTCAGCTCCACGGCGGGCACGGCTATCTTCTCCACGATTTTCTTTCGCCTTACGGCAACAGAAGAAAAGACAGCTGGGGCGGAAGCCTTGAAAACAGATGCAGAATCGTTGAGCTTATTATCAAAGGCATAAAAGAAAAAACCAAGCTTCCCGTGTGGATAAAGCTCAGTGCGGAGGATAATCGTAAAGGCGGCATGAATATCACCTCATCGGTTGAAGTCTGCAAAAGGCTTGAAAAGGCGGGCTGCGATGCAATTGAGGTTTCATGCGGAACTGTTCAGGACGGAATGAATACCATGAGAAGCGAGCTTATGCCCATGGATGCTGTTTTTAAATACAGAGAGCCCTGTGCATCCTTCCCGAAGCTGCTCAATAAAATTGCCCTTCCTGCCGCAAATCTCATAAATCCGCTTATCAAACAGCCGAAGCCGCTTGAAAACTTCAATGTTGAAAATGCGGCAATAATCAAAAAGAATGTTTCAATTCCCGTTATCGTTGTCGGAGGAATACATAAAGTCAGCGATATGGAAAAGATTCTTTCTGAAGGTAAAGCGGATTTTATTTCTATGTGCAGACCCTTTATCTGCGAGCCCGACCTTGCAAAGAAGCTCAGAAACGGTCAGACCGAAGCAAAATGCATAATGTGTAACTACTGCGGCCTGGTAATCGAAAAAGAGCCGACAAAATGTCTTTACGGAAAAGTATAAAAATGCAGAATCGTCACTTTCGGGTGGCGATTTTTGTTTTTTAAAAATTTTTTGAATTTTGATAGACCAAACGGCAGTTTCAATCGTAATAGTAATGAAAGGACTGAAACGGAGGTGTGAAATGAGCAAAGACATAAAAATAACAAGGGTCAATCTTGACGGTCTGCATTCTCTTGAAATCGCAGTCAATGAAAAATCCAGAACGGTTGTTGCGGAAATGATTGTCGGTGAAGAATCAACTTTTATCTATGCGGAAAAATTTGATTCGCCTTGCAATTATCTTCGGGAGGCCATCAAGAAAAGCATCGTTTATCTTAACAAGGATAAAACCGAAGCGAATTATATCCGTGAAAAGAAAAAGGAAAATACTGTATTTGCTTGAATGCGTGCGGATATATGATATAATGAAAAGCAGGAAAAACTTGTGTGATTGAGGTGAGACGATGAAAAACGAAAACAGAAGAATTGCCCGTCTTATCAAGCAGATACAGCGCGGGAATCAGTCCGCATTTGAAGAATTCTATAATCTGACAAGTCAAAAGGCTTATTTTATTGCACTCAAAATAACGCAGAACGAACATGATGCAGAGGATGTTCTGCAGGAAAGCTACATAAAAGCTCTTGAGAAAATTAATGAAATTGACACCTCACAGAATATAAGCTCATGGTTTCTCAAAATTGTTTCAAACAAGAGCAAGGATGTGCTGAAAAGCAAAAGCCGCTTTGTTTTTGACAGCGAAGAAGAAGGCTGTTTTGACGAAATTTCCGAAGAAAAAGCGGAATTCTGTCCCGAAGAAAGCCTGAATCAGGAAGAACTCCGTCTTGAAATAATGGCGGCTATTGATGAGCTTACCGATGAAAAAAGAGCCTGCATTATGATGATGTATTTCGGTGATATGAGTGTTAAAGAAATTGCCGAAATCATTGAGGTGCCCGAAAGCACGGTTAAAAACAGACTCCACACGGCAAGAAAAGATCTTAAAACCAGGTTTGAGAAAAACGGGAATATGCTTTACGGTGCGGCTCTCGGCGGAGTGCTTGTATGGGCGCTCAATAAAACATCGGTCACAGCCTCGGCTGCATTCCTTGCAAGTGCAGCTTCAGCTGAAATTGTTGCGGGAGCAACGGCGGCAGCCTCAACGGCGGCAACTGCAACAACTGCAGCGGCAACAACCGCAGCCTCAACGGCAACCACCGCTGCTGCAACTGCCGCAACCGCTACTGCAGCAACAACCGCAGCAACAACCGCCGCCACAACGGGAGCAGGCATAGCCGCAAAAATTGCGGTGGTTTCAGTCGCTCAGAAAATAGTTGTTGGTGTTGCGGCAACGGCGGTGATAGGCGGCTCAACGGCAGGCGTTGTGACGGTGGTTAAAAATGCTGACCACGAAAAAGAAACAACAACCGTTGTTACCGAAGCGGTCACAACAGCACCCGAAATTTTAACCGAATATGTATTCAATGAAATAACCTTTCCCGAAACAACCTCAGAGTCTGCTTCCTCTACGGAAAATGAAACAACAAGAGAAACTGCAAAGCGGACCACCGTCAGGGCAGGTTCCGAAGAACATACAACCGCACCCGCGAAAGAAACAAGCTCTGCAGTGAAAACCGAACAGACCTCAAAAAGAGAAAAGACCACAAAGGTCAGAACAACCAAGGCAAAAACCACCGAAGCGGTAACAACAACCGCTCCGACAGAAACAACAGCACACGAAGAAACAACGGAAGAAACCACTACCCGTGAAGCAACAACCGAACGAAAAGAAACAACAACGCAAAAGCCTGCAACCACAACGGCAAAAGCAACAACCGCACCAACTACAGCGGAGCCGACAACAAAGGCAAAGGCAACGCTGATAATTGAAGTTACGGATTTTGATAACAGCGTTGTTGCAACGATAACGGAAACGGTTGATGAGGGCACGGAAATAACCCGTGACTATCTTGTTTCTCTCGTCAGAACCAAAGGCTATGAAGCCATGGCGGGTGTTTACGGAGATGCGATAGGTTCTGTTGCCCAAGGCGGACAAACCTATAATTTCACGGCGGAGTTATAATTCAATCCTCAGTCTCGCTTAACGCTCGACAGCTCCTTTCGAAAGGAGCCTGAGAGAATGCTGTTTCTTTTACCTCCTTTGAAAAGGAGGTGGCACGGCTTACAGCCGTGACGGAGGATTGATAATTATTTCCGCAAAACAGCATTAAAAATCAGCAGTTTGTCAAATCACTTGAAACAATAACGGTTCAATGCTATTTTAAATTTGTAAGGAGGCATAAACATGAAAAAAATATTATCATTATTCCTCGCAATCATAATGATTTTCGGCGTTGCCGCAGTCGGAATAACCGCTCTGCCCCATTCCCATGCCGAAGCGGCACAGAGCAAATTTATTGAAGATAATTTTTATTATACGGTGTCTGACGGAAAGGCTACCGTTGTCGGTTATGCGGATAAGCTGTCAACCGATGAAATTTTTATTCCGGAGGTTCTCGGCGGTTATCCCGTAACCAAGCTTGCCGCTGAATCCTTCAAGGGCTGCCGATGCATCGCAATCACAATTCCAGCATCGGTAACGGTCATTTCGCCCGAAGCATTCGCCTATGATATGCCCAATATCGAAAGATATACCGTTCTTGAAGATAACCCCAACTATTTTTCCGATGAAGACGGTGTTATCTACAGTGACCTTTCATATATGGGCTATCCCTATCTTTTTGCATATCCCAAGAATGCACCTGCTGAAACATATACTGCCAATGCAAGCAATTTGCTGACATTTATCGGTGCATTTGCGTTTTCGGAAGCGGCAAACCTCAAATCGGTTGAAGTCTGGGGACCCGTTTATAACGCTATTGACAACTATGCTTTTTACAATGCAAAAAAGCTTGAAAGAGTTTCAGGCACACATATGCAGATAATCGGTGACTATGCGTTTTCAGGCTGTTCATCGCTTTCGGATGTCAGTATTACTCTTGGCGGTCCGGTTCAGTGGCTCGGATGGGAGCCGTTCGAAGGTACGGCTTTCGTTAACAATCTTGAAAACTACGATGAAGACGGCGTGCTTTATCTCGGAAATAACCTCATTACAACCCTCCCCGAAGCAGACAAGGTTTATTATGAAATCAAAGCAGGCACAAAAGCTGTTGCAGGCGGTGCTTTCAAGTGGGAATCGCTTAAAGAGGTTTATATTCCTTCAAGTGTCAACTGGATATATTCAAACCCCTTTGCACGGTGTGCAAACCTTGAAAACTTTAGCGTTGACTCAAGCAGCAGTCTCAGAGTAGACGAATATGGTGTGCTCAGAGATAACGAAATGATTATTGCTTATCCCAACGGTGTTTATCAGACCTGCTATGTTGTTGATGAAGGACTGGCACAGATATGCTCTTATGCATTCTATAACAGCCCGATAAAGAATTTCTATATTCCCGCAACAGGCGATATGTCAATGGCTTATCTTGCACTCGGCGGTGACGGAGTAACCGATATCCATTTCGGCGGAAGTGAAGGTCAGTGGGAAGCAATCCGTCATCAGAAAGAAGATTACGAGAAGATGACCGCCGCAGAGAGTGTTGCAAAAATCCATTACAACGATTTTTCTGCAGTTACCCATAACGCTACAATCAATAACGGAAAGTATACCTCATGCACCTGCGGTTATACTGCGGAATACTCTCCTGCAAACGGAGAATTCCTTGAAAACGGCTTTGTTTATAATGTTGTTGACGGTAATGCGGTAATCGAATCCTATGAATATAAGGATTCAACTGCAGCTCTTGTTATTCCCGATACTCTCGGCGGTTATCCCGTTACGGAAATCGGCAGCGGTGCCTTCAAAGACTGTATGTTCAGCTCGGCTCATATTCCCGCATCGGTAACCGCAATCCATTGCGAGGCTTTTGCATATGCACTCAATAATCAGTCGTTTACCGTTGCGGAGGAAAATGAAAACTACCATGCAAAGAACGGTGTGCTTTGCGATAATATGTACGGCATAGTTTCTTATCCTCAGAATGCACCGGCAACCTCATATAAAGTCCCCAACAATATTATTGCAATTATGCCCTATGCTTTCTGCGGCACGAAAAACCTTAAAACAGTTACCATGCCTCAGTATAAACTCGGCACGGCAAACTATTTTGCGGTTCAATTGATCGGAGACTGTGCTTTCCTTAATTCAAGCGTTGAAACCGTTGACATCCGGAGCGAAAATTTCATGTGGATGGGCAATGCGGCGTTTGAAAATTCACAGCTTAAGGAAATCAGCTTTGTATTTGATAAAGACGATTACGGCTATGATATCAATCTTGAGATTGATGCTTTGGGTTTCACCTTCGGACATGATGTTTTTGAAGGTACACCCTTCCTTGAAAACGCAGAGTATGATGAAGACGGCGTTTTCTATCACGGCAATATGCTCATTGCAACAAAAGAAGAAGCAGGCAAGAAAAATTACGACATAAAAGACGGAACAACCGCAGTTGCGGGCGGTGCCTTCAGATGGAGCGGACTTGAAAATGTCAATATTCCTGCAAGTGTTGAATGCATCGGCGGCTCCGCATTCAGCAGGGCAACAAGCCTCAAAAGAATAAATGCAAGTGCAAACAGCAATGATTTCAGCACCGATAATTCAGGTGTGCTTTATAACAAGGATGAAACAAAGCTTATCGCTTATCCCGTCGGCAATGCAAGCATCTGCTACGGCATTCCGAGAGGAGTAACGGAAATCGGCGAGTTTGCCTTCAATAATGTTCAGAAGCTTGAATGTGTCAATGTTCCGTCTGATGTTACCGATATCGGTGCTTTTGCTTTCGGTATGGGCGGCTTTGAATGTATCACAAATATCCGCTACGAAGGAAGCCGTGAAGACTGGGAAGCCATTACGGTCAACGGTTCGGATTCGGGCTGGATAAGCTACACAAATTCAATCGTGAAGGTCTGCAATACTTATACCGAAGGTGTGCATGTTCTTGCAACCCATAATGTCAACGAGCCCTCCTGTAACTGGTACGGCTATGATGAGTATATCTGTTCCTGCGGATTTAAATATAAATCCCTGATTCCCGCAACGGGTCACATTCCCGAGGAGGAATACAGAATTATTGATCCCGCCGAATGTGAATCTTCCGGCAGAGCGGAGCTTTATTGCTCCGCTTGCGGAACAGCACTTGAAAGAAAAAAAGTTCCTGCACTCGGTCACGATAAGGTCTTTGTTGAATATCTTGAACCTACATGCGAGCTTGTGGGCGGTACGCTCTATAAATGCAACCGCTGTGAAAAGGATGTTTTTGAAGAGGAAGCACCCGCACTCGGTCATGACAAGGTGTTTGTTGAGTATATCGCTCCCACCTGCGAAGAAGCGGGAGGCACACTTTATAAGTGCGGCAGATGTGAAGCGGAAATCTTTGAAGAAGATAAGAATGCACCTGCTATCGGTCATGTTGAATCCGATAAAAAAATAATCGTTGAACCCACCTGCACGGAAGACGGCGGACTTTTCTATGCCTGCGGAAACTGCGATGAGCCCATTGAGATTATCGAATACTATAAAGCAACCGGTCATACTGAAGGTGAAAGAAAAATTCTTCAGGAAGGAACCTGCACTCAGCCTCAGGTTGAAATAATTTTCTGTGCGGACTGTAAAAAAGAGCTCGGCAGAGTAGAGGGAGAAATCGGCGGACACAATTATAAAGGCACAATCATCAATCAGGATTGCACAACCGTAATGTGGTATTACAGATGCAGTTCCTGCGGCGATTACTATTACCATGAAGAAAAAGGAAGCACGGTCGGTCATGTTACCGAAACTGTAACCGTTGAGCCCACCTGCACCGAAGAGGGCAAGCGTTATAATAAGTGCACCGTCTGCGGTGATACAGTAGGCTATATAACCGTGCTTGATCCCATCGGTCATTCCTTCAGCGAAACCGTGACAAAAGAAGCAACCTGCACCGAAGAGGGGATTCTCACAAAAACCTGCACCGTCTGCGGTACGGTTGAAGAGGAAGCGATTCCCGAAGTATCCCACACCTTCGGCAAATGGGAATATGAAAGCGGTAATACCTTCTCGGGCAAATGCTCCGTCTGCGGTGATACGTTTGACAGTATTGAGGTTGATATTTCACTTAATCCCGGAAAAATCAGAATATACAACAAAACCTCAAAGAAGCTTACGGTTACCGTAACCGAAAATATCACAGACGATATAGAATTTGTTTCATCCGATGAAACTGTTGCTGCTGTTGACGAAAACGGCAAGGTAACTGCAAAAGCACCGGGCACGGCAGTCATAACCGCAAGAATAAGAAGCACGGATATTTCTGCGGAATGCGAGGTTATCATTCTTGCAAGAAGCTTCGGCATTGAATGGATTGTTGACGGCGAAACCCTTGACTACAGTTTTGTTGAAGAAGGAAGCGTAATAGAAGCACCTGAGGCTCCCGAAAAATCAGGCTATGTTTTCGCAGGATGGAGCCCCGAAATTCCCGAAGTTATGCCTTCCGAAGGTCTGACCTTCACTGCCGTTTATAACATTTTCTCTCAGGCAGAAGGCTATGATGTTTCCGCAACCTATTCCATTGATGCTTTTGATGAACCCATTTCGCTCGATGTCAAAGAAGTAGAGGGCGAAAGAGAACCCGGCGGAGTTTATATGGTTGACGGTAAGAATTATAATCAGGTAGGTCTTTATAATATCAAGGCTGTCAACGAAGCCGAAACGGTTGTTCAGCCCAATGAAGGTCACAGGGTAACAATCAGGCTTGCTCTTCCCGAGGCTTATGCAAACAGAACAAGCTTTGTTGTATATCACAGATTTGTTGACGGCACAAGAGAACAGCTTTCAACCGCAAACGGCACTCTCAGAGTTGAAAACGGATATCTTGTCTTTGAAGTAAGCAGCTTCAGCGAGTTTGAGGTTCTTGCGGTTACTCCTTTAATAAAAATAACTGCACTTCCCGCAAAAACGGTTTATGCCTGCGGTGAAAAAATCGACCTCAGCGGAATAAGAATCGTTTTTGTCAACTCCGACGGCACCGAAAAGGAAGTTACGGATACCGAATATCTCACAGTCAGCGGATTTGACAGCTCAGAGCCCGGAAGCAAAACCGTGAAGGTGAATTACGGTCAGTACAGCGACACCTTCAGAGTCAAGGTCAGATACACCTTCTGGCAATGGCTTATCAAAATACTTACGTTCGGTCTTTTCGGATTCTGATACTTCAATTGACACACACCCCGTAAGCTTATTGCTTCTCGGGGTGTGTATCATATCCCGTAAGGATGGATAAAAATGGAAATAATTAAAAAAATAATTACTGCAGCGGTGATTGCAACCGTGCTGCTTTTTGTTGTCGGCTTTGCCGTTTCGGCAGCTCTTGATCTTTTCGGAAATCCCGTTGACAAAAAGAATGTTGAGCGTGTGGCGGAAAAATATGTGTCCGAAAACTATTCCGGGATGAATCCCGTGATAGTTGATGTTGATTATGATGCAAAATATGTCGGCTATCAGGTTGAGGTTTATCTTGAAGAAACGAAGAAAACCTTCTGGCTTCATTATTATGTGTCAGGTGAGCTTGAATGGGATACCTATGATTTTTGTATATACGAAGAAAAATTTGCAAAAGCATATTATGAAGACGGTCTTTACGGCATCAGGGATGTAATCGGAGAAGCGGAAAATGAAAAGCAGAAGGCGGTTCTGGCGGTTATCAATTTCGATTCTGAAATTCAGAACGGGGGACTGTGTCAGTATCTCGTCAACGAGGATAACGAAAATATCATTAAAATCACGGAATACCTCCGTACCGTCGGTGCACATGAGCAGGCAGCGCTGCTTGATACCTTTGCTGCGGAAAACGGCCTTGAGCTTAAATCGGTTGAGATCGGAAACAGCAATGAATATTCCGAATTTGAAAACAGCATGCCATTTGATGAATTTGACAATGCATATATGGATTTATACACACCCGATGAAGAGTGGAAACCCGATTTCAGCGGCATAGTGGTCAGCTATATTCAGGATAATATCGAGGATTTTTGACTCCGCATGATGTTCCGTAAAGCGGACATCATTGACAAAACACCCAGGAAGCATTATTATGTTTCTGAGGTGTTTTTTTATGTATCAGGCCAACTCAAAGAAAACCGCAATTCTCTGCATTATTGATATTCTCAAAAAGCATACCGACAGCGAGCATACGCTCACACAGAAGCAGATTCAGGATATGCTTGAATCCGAATACGGTCTTAAGCTTGACAGAAAAGCCGTCAAAAGAAATCTTACGGATTTGGTTGACATGGGCTTTGATGTCGGCTGTTCCGAGCGTATCCGCAAAACAAAAAGCGGTGAGGACGAAACCGTTTTTTCGGATTGGTACATAACCCGTGCGTTTGATGACAGCGAGCTCCGTCTGCTTATCGACAGCATACTTTTTTCAAAATATATTCCGTACAGTCAATGCAAGGAGCTTATTGAAAAACTCGAAAAACAATCCAATAAATATTTTTCTGCAAAGGTGCGTCATGTACGCAATCTGCCTGTTACCATGCCTGCAAACAAGGAGCTTTTCTACACAATCGGTATTCTTGACGAAGCGATTGAGCAGGGCAAAAAGGTTAAATTCCATTATTCCGATTTTAATCTTAAGCTTGAAAGAGAAACGAGAATTCACTACGGCAAGCCTGCGGAATATATCATAAATCCCTATCAGATGGTTGCCTCAAACGGCAGATATTATCTTGTCGGAAACTACGATAAATTCGATAATGTTTCCCATTACAGAATTGACAGAATCATTGATATAGAGATTGTCGATGAGGCTGTTAAACCTATGAAAAAGGTCAACGGACTCAAAAACGGTCTCGATTTACCCAAGCACATGGCGGAGCACATTTATATGTTCTGCGGCGAGAGTGTCAAAGTTAAATTCAGAGCAGATAAATATATTGTCAACGATATCGTTGACTGGTTCGGCACGGCAGTCAAATTCTCAGATGAAACGGAAGAAGCCGTTGATGTCAGCGTTAAGGTCAACGAAAGAGCAATGTTCCATTGGGCAATGCAGTACGGAACACATGTTGAAGTGCTTGAACCCGAATCGCTCCGCACGGCAATTGCGGATGCAGTCAGGGCGATGAATGAGAAATATAACGGAGGTTAAGATGGCAGAATACATTTACAGAATCAAGCCTGATTTAACTACAGTTCAGGACATATTTGATACAGACGGAATTGTTGTGTGGGACATTTCTCACGCAAAAAACAGACTTAATTCAGGAGATGTGCTTTACATCTATATTTGCAAAGCGGAAGATAATCAGATTGTTTTTTGCGAAACAGAAACCATAGCATATGTTGCAACCGTTCTTGAAGTTCTGGATGTAATCAAAACATCAGATACAGTTTTTAAGAAAAAGGTAAAACTTAAGCTTACAGCATTATCTTATCATGCCGTACAAAGAATAAAAGCGAAAAAGCTGACCAAAAACGGATACAACGCATCTCAACCGTTAACCGACTTGCAAAACAATTCCGAACTGAAAGATATAATTGATGAAGCTCTTTTTCTTGATGATTGTGATATAATACCTGTGGTTCCCGAAACGTTTGAAGATAAAATAATAAACGAATATGAAACAGTTTCAAAGCTGATTGATTCAAGAACAAAAACAAATTCCGACAAAAAGAAACTTCACGGCAACATAACAGCAAATATTCTTATCAAATACATGCAGGCTGTTATTGATTCATCGGAACTTCCGTATAAAGTTTCGCCATCCAATTCATTTATTGACGGATACGGAGTTGAGTGGGATGCACTTATTGTTGAAAAAGATGCTGTAAATATTATGAATCTTAATGTTTTTGAGCCGTCAAGGGTAGTTGCGGTGGTTGAATTCAAAACATCCGGTTTGTTTTATAAAAAAGCCGATTTTTCGTATGATGACGGTAACATGGATAACTGTCCCGTTTTAAAAAATATGATAGACTCATATAAAAGAATGGCAACGGAAAATCCGAAGCTGAAGCTGGGGTATATTTCTTTGAAAGAAAGTGAATCGCATCGCGGCGGTTTCGGATATATAACTGAAACAAGAAGAATAATTGACAAACGTCTGAACGGAAAAAACTATTCATGCTTTAATTTCATAAACACAGCAAACCCCGAAATGAAATTTGATAACCAAAAATCGTGGACAGATTTTGTTTTATCCCTTCTCCCGTAACCATGTCCGCTTTTGCACCCATAAGATATGCTAAAATATCCCTGCAATCAGTTGCAGGGATTATTTTTTTTGGAGGTTTTTATGTTTGAGAACGAAGAAATCAGAAGAATGAATATTCAGAAAACCGCTAAAATCCGTGACGACTTGTGTTACAGCATTCACAAAGAAGATTTTTCTGAAACAGCGGTTAATTCCGTGTGGGAGTTAACTGAAACCGAAACAAATATGACCGATGCGCTCGATATAAAAAAGAAAATCAGTCATATTGATTTCACCCAAATGCGTGCGGACTTGTTTTATTCAAAACAACTTTTTGTGTTAAATCAGAAAACCGAAACTATCGTTGGCGTTTGCAAATGCAGTGCAGATTTCAAAAGTTTTCTTGAAGAAGTGACTGCTCCGTGTTATAACGATTTCACTTGTTATAAGGAAATTGTTGTTCTGACAAATTTTTGGTGCAACAAAACTTTCAATAAATATAAATGTGATTTGCTTGAACTCAGTACATCATATGATGTCAGAATCGGCTTTTTTCTTGTTACGGATTACGGCACGGCAAAAATATTGAGGATATCGTGAAAAACCGTGCATTTATAAAAAGGAGGAATACCAATGAAAAAATTTATCGCAATTCTTACCGCACTAACAGTCATCTTTTCTCTTGTCGGCTGCGTGTCACAGCAGACCGATGAAGGCAAAGAACCCGTTACCGCTTCGGAAGCACCGGCAACCGAAGCCGCAAAACCGTCAGAAGCCGTATCAGTGGCAGAGCAGGTCGTTTTTGACAGCAACGGAATAAAAATCACCGTCAAGGATCTTGATACGGAAGGTCTCTGGGGTGCAGAGCTCAGACTCCTGATTGAAAATAACAGCAATCAGGATGTTACGGTGCAGGCAAGAAACCTTTCGGTCAACGGCGTTATGGCGGATCATACCTTTTCATGTGATGTTGCGGCAGGCAAAAAAGCAAATGATGAGCTTTCAATCAGTGACACCGCTTTGAAAGCAGCAGGTATTGAAATAATCAAGGAAATTGAATTCGGCTTCCATATCTTTGATGCGGAATCGTGGGATACCGTTGTTGATTCGGATGTGATCAGAATCGAAACCGATGCAGACCCTTCATATGTTCAGAGCTATGATGATTCAGGCTTTGTTGCCGTTGACAAAGACGGAATAAAGCTTGTTGTCAAAAAGCTCGACAGCGAAGAAAGCTTCTGGGGTGCGGATGTTTATGTTTATGCGGAAAACAACACCGATAAAGATGTTACCGTGCAGGTCAGGGATGTTTCAATCAACGGATTTATGGTTGATCCCACTTTTTCGTGTGATATTACGGCAGGCAAAAAAGCTTTTGACAGCATTTCGTTTATGCAGAGCGACCTTGAAGATAACGGTATAACCGATATTACGGAAATCGAGCTTTATTTCCATGTGTTTGATATGGAAAGCTGGGATACGGTTTTTGATACGGAAACTGTAAAAATCACATTTTAACGGGTGAATAGTATGAATGAAAGAGTAACAAAAAAGAAAACGGAAAAAACAAAAATCAGAATAAGGATTGCGGATGAAAGCGAATTAACCGCAGAATCAATCCGTGACCGTTTTGAGGATTTATCAGAAAAACTTGAGGAAATCAAGGATAAATTCGATGAGCTTGAAGACAAAATTCCCGAAAACATAAGCACCGATGCCTATGACAAGTGGGATGATGCTCTTGACGATATTGACGGATATCTTGATGATATGGAATCGGCAATTGAAAACATCGGGGATCAGGATGAAGACGGATAAAATAAATTTTTACGAATTGATACATTCTTTTTCATCTGAAAACAGAAAAATACTGCAGAACTCAGAAAGCAATGTTTGTTTATGCTGTAAGCAGGCGGTCGCTTATGGTGAAATTATCAGTTGGATAACAGAAAATTCAGGCGAAGAAACCGCAGCATGTCCGCATTGTATGGTAGATTGTATTGTTCCATATGAGGTTGACGGTATTTATGAACTTAACGATAAGCTTATTGATGAGCTTTGTGAATACTGGTTCTGAATGAAATAACATCAATAGCACATCAGCGGATTGCTCCACGAAAAAACGGGCTGACTTCAGAAATGAGGTCAGCCCGTTTTTGACTGTCGATAAAGTCGCTGAAACATAAACGAAATAAATGTAGGGGTCGGCGACCCGACGACCCGCATCAAGAACTCTGCAGGAGTAGGGCGGGATGCCTTCATCCCGCCGCATATTTTTTTCGTTTATTTGACAT
>JAFQRY010000004.1 GCA_017409845.1 Clostridia bacterium | reverse complement strand
TGCGAAGGTGTAGCCTGTCTTGCTTGCAGCGGGAACAGTGTAGGTTGTGCCTGCTCTGTCCTTGATGCTGTAAACTTCAGCATTGTCTGATGTATAAACTACTGTGTAGTTGTATACGGGAGTGATGATGATTTCCTTGTCATCTTCGTCGGGTACGTTGTAGGGGAAGTCAACGGGATCGCCGTCTTCATCCTCCCAGCCGTCGAATTCACCGCCGTTGGGATCAACGGGGATTGTGGGCTCGGTGATTTCATCATCGTAGTAGTAATCGTCCTTATCGCCGTTTACGTCAACCGAAATCTTGTTTCTGTCGTAGTAAACTTCGAGAACGAGTGAACCGTCACCGGCGATTGTGCCGCTGATGTTACTCTTTTCAGCGTTGAAGGTGAAGCCTTCCTTGTCAGGTGTTGCTGCTGTTGCAGTTTCGCCTGCCTTGCCGTAAAGAGTTTCTTCGCTTTCTGCGTAGGTTGCACCGTCTGAATTCATTACGAATGTCTTAACGGTGTATGCGATACCTTCGTTTGCAAGCCATGATGCAATGTAGGTTGCGCCGCCAACGGGAATGCTTGCTTCGCCGCCAACTGTGAGACCTGCGTCTGCACCGTCAAGTGTCCAGCCGTTGAATGTATAGCCGGTCTTGCCTGTTGAGGGAACAGTGTAGGTTGTGCCTGCTCTGTCCTTGATGCTGTAAATTTCAGTATCGTCTGACTTGTAAACAACTGTGTAGTTGTATACGGGAGTGATGATGATTTCCTTGTCATCTTCGTCGGGTACATTGTAGGGGAAGTCAACGGGATCGCCGTCTTCATCTTCCCAACCGTCGAATTCACCGCCGTTGGGATCAACGGGGATTGTAGGCTCGGTGATTTCATCATCGTAGTAGTAATCGTCCTTATCGCCGTTTACGTCAACCGAAATCTTGTTTCTGTCGTAGTAAACTTCGAGAACGAGTGAACCGTCACCGGCGATTGTGCCGCTGATGGTGCTCTTTTCAGCGTTGAAGGTGAAGCCTTCCTTGTCAGGTGTTGCTGCTGTTGCAGTTTCGCCTGCCTTGCCGTAAAGAGTTTCTTCGCTTTCTGCGTAGGTTGCACCGTCTGAATTCATTACGAATGTCTTAACGGTATATGCGATACCTTCGTTTGCATTCCATGTTGCGGTAAGAGTCATGTTACCTGCGGGCATTGTTGCGGGAACTTCCACAATCTTGCCTGCTTCGTTCTTCCAACCTGCAAATGTATAGCCTGCCTTGGTTGTTGTGGTATCAGCTGTGATGGGTGTGCCGTAATCCTGGGTAATTGCTGCAACGGGAGTACCGTCGGTTACGAATGTGATTGTGTATTCGTTTGCATCCCAGATTGCTGTGTAGGTAAGAACCGCACCGTTTGCACCGATGTCATCCATGGTGTCGGCAGGAGTTACTTCGTTACCTTCAGCGTCTGCCCAGTAAAGGAATGTGTAGCCTTCCTTCTCGGGATTGTCAATTACTGTTACGGGATCACCGTAAGCAAGAAGTGATTCTTCGCTGTAAACTTCATCGGAAAGTGAATCCACGAAGGTTACTGTGTAGAATTCCTGAGTCCACTTACCTGTGATGGTAACGCGTTCAGCGGGCATTGTTGCGGGAGCAGTTGCTGTGTTCCAGCCTTCCCATGTGTAGCCGGGATTGTTGGGTGTTTCAGCAACATCCCAGTCTGCCTTAGCTGTTCCGTAAGGAATCATGAATGTCTTGACATTCTTACCGTCTGAGAATGTACCGCCGTTTGTACGGTAAACAAGCTCATAGCTGTTTACGGTCCATGTTGCGTAATACTCAGCACCCTTAAGAGGAATTGTGGTTACGTCTGTGGGATTGAGACCCGATTCTGTTCCGTCAGCATTCATCCATGCAACGAAGGTGTGACCTTCCTTGGTGGGAGTGGGAACATTGTAGTTGCTTTCGTAAGCAGCTGTTCTTGTGTATGCAACTTCAGTCTTTGTATCGTCTACATAATAGGTTACTGTGTAGTCGATTGCGGTCCATGTTGCATTGAGAGCAGCACCGCCGAGAGGCATTGTTGCGGGAACGCTTACCTTATTGCCGTCTGCATCTTCCCAACCTGCGAAGGTGTAACCGTCTCTGGTGGGATCTGCGGGAGCAGTAACGGCTGACTTGTAAGCCTGAGTGATTGAACCAACAGCTGAACCGCCGTTTGAATCAAATGTGATTGTGTATTCGTTTGCAGTAAAGGTACCGCTGATTGTTACATCAGCATCGGGCATGTTGAATGCCTCTGCCTTATCCCATCCGCTGAAGGTGTAGCCTTCCTGAACGGGAGCTGCAATGGGAGTAACAAGTGTGCCGAATTCAACATCTTCAACCTTGCTGTACTGAACACCGTCTACCATGTAGATAACGTCATGCTTGTTGATTGTCCATGTTGCGGTAACTGTTACGTCGTTTGCGGGCATTGTTGCGGGAACTGCGGGATTCCATGATGCGAAGGTGTAGCCTGTCTTCTCAGGATCTGCAGGAGCTGCAACTGTTGCCTCGTAGTAGTAATTTGTTGAGGTTGTTGCGCCGTCAACATCAGTTATGAATGCGTACTGATTACGGATGTAGTAAACCTTGAGGGTTGTTGAACCGTCTGCAGCTACAACACCGGTAAGAACGCTCTTGCCAAGGTCAGGTGTGAAGCCTTCCTTGGTTTCGTGTGTTGTGGATACGGAAGCATCTGTTGTGCCTGCCTTCTTATCGGTAGTAGGCTCGCCGTATGCACCGGTTGTATCCATGATGTAGGTTTCGATTGTGTAGGTGATATCGGTATCTGCAAGCCATGTTGCTTCAAATGTCTTGCCGTTGACATCATCCATCTTGCCTACTGCGGGAGTCCAGCCATTGAATTCATAACCTGCTCTTACAGGCTCTTCTGCGAATACGATGTTTGAATCATATGCAACCTGAATGGTCTTTGACTTTTCGCCGTCTGCGAATGCACCGTAATTTGCATTGAAGGTTGCGGGATAATTGTTTGCTGTCCAGACTGCTGTGAAGGTTACATCTTCAGCAGGCATCTTCATGCCTTCTGTGTAGCCGTTCCAGCCGCCGAATGAGTAGCCGGTCTTGGTGGGCTCTGTGGGAAGAACGATTACCTCGTTGTAATCATAGTCAACTGTTGACTTGTCGCCTTCGTTATCCCATGTTACGGTGTAGGTATTGATCTGCCAGATTGCGTAAAGAGTTGTGCCGCCGAGAGGCATCTCATAGGGGAATGTTACAGCTGCTGTTGAGCCGCTTGTTTCTGACCAGCCCTTGAAGGTGTAACCGGTCTTGGTGGGCTCTGTTGCAGGCTTTGCAACAGCTGAAAGATAATCTGCTGTTACAGAATCAACTGCGGGAGTACCGCCGAGGGTATCGAAGCTGATTGTGTATTCATTTACTACCCAGATTGCGTAGTATGTTGTGCCGTTAAGAGGCATTTCAACGGGGAATGTAACTGCCTGAGATGCATCTGTTACGCCCTTGGTTGTTGCCCAACCCTTGAAGGTGTAACCTGCCTTGGTGGGTTCTGCAGGAGCTGCAACGGGTGACTTGTAGTCAGCTGTTACTGTTGAATCAGCAACACCGCCGTCAGCGTTGAAGGTGATTGTGTACTGATTAACATTCCACTTTGCAGTGATGGTCATATCCTTTGCAGGCATTGTTGCGGGAATTTCTGTATCCCAGCTGTCGAAGGTATAACCTGTCTTTGTGGGATCAGCAGGAGCAGTAATTGCTGTGCCGAAATTCTGCTTGATAGCGGGAATTGATGAATCGCCGGTATCAGCAAATGTGATTGTATACTGATTGATATTCCACTTTGCAGTGAAGGTGAGATCCTTATCGGGAACTGTTACATAATCCTCAGGCTTCTTGCCTTCATCATCATACCAACCGTCGAATGTGTAGCCATCCTTAACGGGAGTATCAACAACGATTGTGTCACCGTATACATAGTTATCTGTTTCGGTTGCACCGTCGTTGATCCATGTTACGGTGTGAGGATTGATTGTGTAATATGTTTCGAAATAAAGATCGTTTGCGGGCATTGTGTCGGGAATTTCAGTCTGATTACCCTCAGCATCTACCCAATACTGGAATGTCCAACCGGTCTTTACAGGAGCTGTCTTCTTGACGATAAGAGCATCGCAATCAACTTCTTCTGTTGTTTCTTTACCGTCGAGCACCCATGTGATTTCATAAGCATTGGCATCCCATGAAGGAGTGAAGGCTCTGTTACCGGTAAGTCTGGTTGCATCGTTAAGACCGTTCCAGCCTGTGAAGGTATAGCCTTCTCTTACGGGATCTGAAGGAGCATTCGCCTTAACGAGTGAGTTATAGGGAAGCTCTACTGCCTTTGATGTGTCGCCGTCCTCAAACTTGGCAACATAATCACCGTCAACAGCGTTGAAGGTTGCTGTGTACTTAACTGCTACATAGTAGAGGTTAAGAACTGTTGTGCCGTCTGCTGCAACTGTGCCTGTAAGGTCGTTGTCAGCTGTTGTGTCGAGAACGTAGTTTGCAACTGCAAGATCGCTCATAAGAACGTAATCTGTGTTGTCAGCTGCGGGGTCAGGAATTTCATCAACGATAGCGATTGCGTTATCTGATGTACCTGCATAGTAGAATTCTTCTGCATGAGCACCTGTTGCAAGGTCTGTGTAATTAACAACTACCTTGTACTCGGTGTCGCTGTTTGCCTCAAATACAGCCTCAACAGTGAGGTCGCCTGCGGGCATTGTTGCGGGAATTTCAGGATTCCACTCAACGAAGGTATAGCCTACCTTGTTTTCGGGATCTGCAACTGCAGGAGTCTTTGCACCGTAAAGAACTGTTTCTTCAGCCATTGTTTCGCCGTTTGAAACTGCCTTGAAGGTGTAAGAAATTCTGTCGATATAAACATTGAGTACAAGTGAGCCGTCAGGTTCGATGTTGCCTTCAAGAACGCTTGATGCGTTGATCTTGAAGCCGTCGGTGATAACGGGCTCATACTTTGCGGTTGTATTGGTTTCGCCTGTGAGATTCTTCACATCGGCTACACCGTATACGCCGTCTGTACCCATTGTGTATACATTAACGGTATAGGGAGTATTCTTTGCGTTTGACCATGTTGCAGTGTAGGTTTCGCCGCCGACTGTATCCATCTTATCCATACCGGTTGCGGGAGTCCAGCCGCTGAATACGAAGCCTGTCTTGGTGGGATTCTTGGGAGCAACGATTTCTGAATCATATGCGGTTGAAACTACATATGTATCCTTACCGTTTTCTTCGAATACACCGCCGTCTGCAAGGAATGTTGCATCATAGAATTCTGCTTCAAATACTGCTGTGAATTCAAGGTTTTCAGCGGGCATTGCTGTTCCCTCAACGAATGCGGGAGTCCAGCCCTTGAAGCTGTAACCTGTCTTTGAAGCTTTGGGAGCAACGATTGTTGCACCGTAATTATAGGTTTCTTCTTTTTCTGCACCGTCAATAATCCATGTTACGGTGTAGGGATTTACAGTCCACTTTGCTGTAAGAGTTACATCATTTGCAGGCATCTTTGAGGGAACCTCTCCATCCCAACCGTCAAAGGTGTGACCGGTCTTGGAGGGAGCTGCGGGAGCTGTAACTGCTTCATCAAAGTAATAAGTTTCTGTTGTTTCCTTACCGTCTGCAACAGTCTTGAAGGTGTACTGATTACGGATGTAGTAAACCACAAGGTTTGTTGAACCGTCGGGAGCAACTGTGTCGCTGAGAACATTATTCTCATCGTCAAGAGCGAAACCGTTCTTGGCTTCGGGAGCATAGGATACGGGAGAATCTGTTGCAGCTGTGAAGTCAAGAACTTCGGGCTCGCCGTAATTGCCTTCTGTATCCATTGTGTAGATGCTTACTGTGTAAGCAGTGTTGCCGTTTGCATTCCAGATAGCGGTGAAGGTCTTGCCGTCAACGCTGTCCATCTTGCCTACTGCAGGAGTCCAACCGCCGAAGGTATAACCTGTCTTGGTGGGATCCTTGGGAGCAACGATATTCGAATCAAATGCGAAATTCTTTTCGTATGTGGCATTGCCTGTTTCTTCAAATACACCGCCGTCTGCAAGGAAGGTTGCCTTATAGGAATTTGCTTCCCATGTTGCGGTGATAGTCATATCCTTTGCAGGCATTGTTGCGGGAATTTCAGTATCCCAGCCCTTGAAGGTATAACCTGTCTTTACGGGATCTGCAACTTCTTCGATTGCAGTATTGTAATCCTGAGTGATTGCTTCATAAGCAACATCGCCTGTGTCAACGAAGGTGATTGTATATTCGTTGATTACCCAGATTGCATAATATGTCTGGTCCTTTGCAGGCATTGTTGCGGGAAGAGCAACCTTATCTGCTTCTGCTGCACCCTTTGTAAGAGCCCAACCCTTGAAGGTATAACCTGTCTTGGTGGGATCAGCGGGAGCTGTGATTGCAGTGCCGAAATCTTCGGTAATTGAATCAACTGCTGTGCCTTCATCGGTATCAAAAGTGATGGTATACTCATTGATTTCGAAGATAGCATAGTAGGTCAGCGAAGCGACTGCAGGCATTGTTTCGGGAAGCTCAACTGCAGTTGTGCCGCCTTCAACATCTGTCCAGCCCTTGAATGTGTAGCCTTCCTTATAAGGATCGGCAGGAACATCAAACAGCTCGCCTGTTTCAATCTTATAGGTTTCGTACTCTGAACCGTCTTTGATGTAGATTACTTCGTTTTCTGCTTCTCTCCATGCTGCCTTGAAGATCATATCGTTGGGCTCACCGAGAATCTGAGCTGCGGGTGACCAGCCGTCAAATACATAACCGGCCTTTGCAGGATTTTCGGGAATAGCGATTTCTTCGCCGTATACGGTGGGAACTCTTCTGTATTCTTCACCGTCAACCATGAAGATTGCATCATATGTTGCATACTGAGTCTTCTTGTAAAGCTTCATGTTATCGGTAACAACTGCACCGTCTGCAAGAGCAACTGTGCAAGCTGCATCCGTATACCATGTTTCCGAAGCAAATTCTTTACCTTCGGGAAGCTTCATTGTGGGAATGCTGGTGGGAACGGCTGAGCCGTATTCACGCTGAACAACTGCCGAAGCTTCTGTTTTGCCCTGTGCATTTACAGCGTAATACCAGATTCTGTAGGTTCTTGTTTCAAAAATTGCGTTATAGGTTGTGTCCTGCTCGGGGAACTTCTCGGGAAGTGAGGGATCCCACATGATGAAGTTGTGACCTGCCTTGGTGGGGTCAGCAACTGCTGATGCATCAAAGGGTTCGCCTTCGACGCCCTTGATGGGAGCGATTTCTGTGCCGCCGTCTGTGTTGAACGAAACTGTTACGTTAAGTGCCCAGATTGCGGTATAGGTTGTGCTCTCTGCAGGATATGTTTCGGGAAGCTCCATGTTTCCTCTTACATCCCAACCAACGAATGTGTATCCGTCTCTTGTGGGAGGAGTAACATCTGCAAAATCTGCATAAGGTGTTACATTTTCGTGAGGAGCAATGGGAGTACCTTCACCTGTTTCGAAGGTGATTGTTACGTTCTCCATCCAATATGCATTGAGAACGAGGTCGTTTTCAGGAATTGCTGCGGGGATTTCAATGATTTCTTCATAAGTGGGAGTTGTGTCTGCTGCATCAATCCAACCCATGAAGCTGTAGCCTGTCTTTGAAGGAGCAGGAATTGTTGAAGCGTCAATTGCTGCATCAATAAGATCTTCAACCTTATAAGTGTCTGTGCCGTCTTCATACTCACCGCCGTTAGCATTGAATGTAACGGAGCTGATGGTTGAAACGGGCTGACTGTCGAGAACGGGTGTTGCATCCCAGAGCCACATAGGCCATGCGGTAAGTGAATTGCCGCCTGCGGGACCCTTGGGTACGTTAACGAGCGCATCTTCATTTGATGTGTTCTGAATTGTTGATTCCTTAACGAAGAGATCGCCTTCGCCGTCTGCATCGCCTGCAACAACAAAATCAAATTCAAACATCCATGTTGAATCGTTAAACATCATGTTGTTACCGTCGTTGACAACAAGAGTTACATACATTGCCGAATTATCAGCAAGGAATGCTGAATCTACTCCGTTGTCTGCAGCTTTTTTGCTCATGTCATAATCTGCAGCAAACGAACCCGAAACATTGCTGATTGCGGGGTTGACTGCAAGTGCATTAGGACTTGAGGTGCTGTATGCATGGGTAAAGAAATCCTTGTCGTAGAAGAAAAGCAAGGTGCTGCCGTTTGAGTAATAATCCGTTCCCAGATATACTCTTGCTTTGACGTTGTCGCCGGGTCTGACCTTTTCGGTCTCAACCCACTGACCGTCTACCTCTTTGAAAAATTTAGTGCTGATTTCAAGTGTGCTGCCGTCATCAACGGATGCATCCCAGGCGGATGCCAACACTGAAGCAGAACTGAAAATCATCAAAAAAGCAAGCATGAGGGCAACGACTTTTTTTGTTTTTGTCATATGCTTCTGTTTCCTCCTTGAAAAATTATCTCTTTCTCGCCAAAATTCGCCGATAAATAACTGCTGTTAAAACCGGCTTTTTGCCGAAACCTGCGGGCAGGGCTTCTGCCCGCAAGTTTAATGATTTTAGTTAGCCAGCGTTATTTCAGATTGATGCGGTTACGCCTGAAGTCTGGTCGAGTTCCTTGTAGCCGAGAACAACAAGGTTGAGCTCGGTAGCATCGTTAGCGGTAATCATTGTGTCACCGATATGACCGTCATCATCAATGCCGTCACCGTCAAGGTCATTCATACCTACGATATCTGCTGCAAGAACCTTGCAGTAGTCATATTCTTCGGTAACAAGAACCTTTGACCAGTTTGTGATAGCTGCGTTTTCTGCTGTGACTGCAGTGATATCGGCTGCGTCGATTGCAGAGTCACCGTTTACATCGCCGAAGATGATGATGTAGTAAACTTCAACAACTTCGTTTTCAACGTTGTCGATAACCTCAACCTTTGTGCCGGTACCGCAGCGGCCGTACATTGTGGGAGTTACTTCAAGTCTGCCGTCACCTTCAACTGCAAGGTATTCGCTTGTAAGAGTTGCAACCTTGAGCTTCTGTCTGAGACCGTAAATGTAACCTGTGATGGGATCTGTTGCTCTTTCGGTATCAACAACTGCTGTTGAACCTGCAACAAGAGTAAGAGTAACAACTACTCTGTCAAATGCGGGGTAGATGGTCATATCGTCTGCGATAACTGTGGGAGCAGCATTTACAAAGTCGATAAGCTTTGTTGTATCAACGGGTGTATCTGCTGTGCCGAGAGCTACCTCTGTGAGTGACCAGCCTACGAAGCTGTAGTGTGTCTTATCGGGAGTTCCTTCGGGAGCTTCGATTGTTGCTTTATATTCGAGCTCTGTTGAGTAGAATTCTTCACCTGCTGCATCAAGGAAGGTAACTGTGTAAACGTTGATCTTCCAGATTGCGTAGTAGGTTCTGTCTTCTGCGGGCATTGTTGCGGGAAGGTCTGCCTTATCTGCTTCTGCGGGATTCTCCTTAAGAGACCAGCCGAGGAAGGTGTAGCCTTCTTTTTCGGTTGTGAGTGCATCTGCATCAATTGCGGATGTGTAATCCTGAGTGAGAGGTGCAACTTCTGTACCGTCGTAAACAACAAATGTGAATGTGAACTGATCAAGTTCCCATGTTGCCGTGAGAGTAAGGTTTGCAGCAGGCATCTTTTCGGGAATTGTAACTGAATCGCCGTTTGCATCTACCCAGCCTGTGAAGACATAACCTGTCTTGGTGGGAACGATTGCAGATGCGTCGATGTCGGTGTTGTAATTCTGAACGATGGGAGCGATTGCATCGCCACCGTCCATTTCAAAGCTGATGCTGTATTCGTTGATTGCCCAGATAGCTGTGATTACAGTATCTTCAGCAGGCATTGTTTCGGGAATATCCTTATCCCAGTCAACGAATCTGTAACCTGTCTTCACGGGATCGTTAACAGTACCGACTGCTTCGCCGAAGTTCTTGGTGATATCTGCATAAGCAACATCGCCGGTGTCAACAAAGCTGATTGTGTACTGATTAACCTTCCACTTTGCAGTGATGGTCATGTTTGTTGCGGGCATTGTGCCGGGGATTTCGGTATCCCAACCGTCGAAGGTGTAGCCTGTCTTGGTGGGATCCTTGGGAGCTGTGATTGCTGTGCCGTAAGCCTGAGTGATGGGAGTGATTGATGAATCGCCTGTATCAGCAAATGTGATTACATAGGTGTTGACAATCCACTTTGCAGTGATTGTAAGATCCTCAGCAGGCATTGTTTCGGGAATATCAGTATCCCAACCATCGAAGGTGTAACCTGTCTTGACGGGATCAGCTACTGTGCCGATTGCTGCCTTGTAATCCTTGGTGATTGCTTCATAAGCAACGTCACCTGTGTCAACAAATGTGATTGTGTACTGATTGATCTGCCAATTTGCAGTGATTGTAAGATCCTCAGCGGGCATTGTTTCGGGAATTGCTGTGCTCCAGCCCTTGAAGGTGTAGCCTGTCTTTACGGGATCAGCTACTGTGCCGACTGCTTCGCCGAAGTTCTTGGTGATTGCTTTATAAGCAACATCACCGGTATCAACGAAGGTGATTGTGAAGGGAAGAGCGTTCCACTTAGCTGTGTAGGTTACTGTTGCACCGTTTGCACCGATGTCTTCCATGGTATCCATGGGAGTTACTTCGTTGCCTTCTTCATCCATCCAGTAAAGGAATTCATAGCCTTCCTTTTCGGGCTCGGGAATTGAAACCATAGCACCGTATGTAAGAGGTTCTTCGCTGTAGATCTCGTCGGAAAGTGAATCCGCGAAAATTACTTTGTAGGTTTCCTGAGTCCACTGACCAACAATGTTAACCTGTTCTGCAGGCATTGTTGCGGGAGCGGATGCTGTGTTCCAGTTATTCCATGTGTAGCCGGGTCTGACGGGTGTTTCGGGAACATCCCAGTCAGCCTTTGCTGTTCCGTAAGGAATCATGTATTCCTTGGTGTTTGTTCCGTCTGAGAAAGTACCGCCGTTTGTACGGTAAACAAGCTTGTAGCTGTTTACGGTCCATGTTGCGTAATACTCTGCACCGTCAAGAGGAATCTGAGTTGTCGAACCCGCTGCAAGACCTGAAGCAGTTCCGTCACTGTTCATCCAACCTGCGAAGGTATGACCTGCCTTGTCGGGGCTGGGAACTGTGTAGTCGCTGTTATAAGCAGCTGTTCTGGTATAAGCAACTTCTGATTTTGTGCTGTCAGTATAGTAAGTTACAGTGTACTGATTTGCAGTCCATGTTGCTGTGATTGTGAGGTCTGTGTCGGGCATTGTCATGCCTTCGGTGTAGTTGCTCCAACCGTCGAACTTGTAACCTGCCTTTGTGGGATCAGCGGGAACATTGACTGCTGCACCGAAGTAAACCTCGGTAGTAGTTGTCTTATCATCAACTACTATATTTAATGTATGCTGATTTCTTGCATACTTGACTTTAAGAACGAGGGGATCCTCAACTGAAACAGTACCTGAAAGTGTGCTGTTTGCGGTGTCGAGTGTGAAGCCTGTCTTGTTGTCTTCTGCATTGTAGCTTACAACGCTTTCTACCTGACCGGAATATGTGAGTGTTTCGTCATCCTTAGCTTCGCCGTAAGCACCTGTTACATCCTGATAGTAGAATTCAACTGTGTAATCCCAGATTGTTGCGTTCCATGCTGCGTAGTATGTAACTGCATCTTCTGTTGTAAGAACGGGGAATGATGTTACGGTGTTCTTTGCTTCAGCTTCTTCAGCCGAAACAGCCCAGCCGAGGAACTCATAACCGGCTCTTGTGGGATTGCTTGCGGGAGCCTTGATTGTTGTATCAAATACTGTGGAAACAGCCTTTGAAGTGATTGCTTCGTCGTTATCAAAGATACCGCCGTTTGCATCGAAGGTTACGTTGAGAGTTTTTGCTGTGAACTCACCGTAAATGTCGATGTCACCTTCTTCGGTGATTGTGAAGTTTGTTGCTTCACTGCCGTCGCCGAAGGTCCAACCGCTGAAATCATAACCGTATTTTGCGGGTTCGCCTGCGATTGTTACTGTGTCGCCGATATATTTGATTTCTGAGCGTGAATCATCTGCTACGCCGTCAATGTAGTAAGTTACATTGAAGGGAGTCTTCTCGAAGACTGCAGTGTAGTTTCTTGCTTCAGCAGCATCGAGAGTGCCGAGTGATGCTGTGGGATCGCCGCCGTTGAGTGACCAGCCCTTGAAGGTGTAGCCGAGAAGAGCGGGAACTTCGGGAGCTGCGATTGCACCGCCCATTGCAACTTCAGCAGTCTTTGACTTTGAACCGTCTGCATAAGCACCTTCGCCTGCATCAAATGTCATTGTGTACTTGACTGCTTCCCAGATTGCTTTGTAGTTTCTGTTGGGAACATATTTCTGTGAGCTTACACCGTCTGTGAAGGTAAGACCCTGATATCCGGTGAAGATATAGCCTGTTCTTGTGGGGGCTGCGGGAAGGTCTTCTTCCATGATTGCTGTCTGGAAGGGACCGCTGATTGTTGCTGTTGATGAGCCGTCAGCGAAAGTACCGCCGTTTGCATCAAGAGTAACATTGATTATCGAAGCCTTGTAGTTAACTTCAAGAACAAGTGAACCGTCGGGAGCAATTGTGCCTGTGATGGGAAGTGTGTTATTGGCAGGATCAAACTCATAGCCGTTGATTACGGGAAGATCAGCAGGAGTAATGTAAACGGTGTTTGCTGCCGAGCCTGCAGTTTCAACGATAGCTACGGTGTAGCCTGTTGTGCCGGTGTAGTTCTTGCTTGTTGATGCTGCCGCACCGGTCATGTTGTTGGTGTAGTTTGCCTTGATAACAAACTTGGTGTTGGGTGACGGATCATATGCAGGATAATATGATGCTTCGCCGTTACATGTGTAGGGGAATGCTGTGTCTGCACCTGTTTCCGTGTTGACCCATGCTCTGAATACATAGCCTTCCTTAGCGGGAGCTGAGGGAGGAGCTGTTACAGATGAATCATAAGCAACATCAAGCTTATAGTAGACATTTGAAAGAGTATCGTTGAGATAGAAGGTTATGGGATAAAGCTTTGCTTCCCAGTTAGCATCATAGATTGCTTCGGGAGTAGCCTCGGGAGGATAGTAGAATTCATCAGTCCATGTAACAACGGAGCTGTCTGCTCTGTTGGTCCAGCCTATGAGCTCATAGCCTTCACGAGTGGGAGCTTCATAATCAAGAATCTCTGTTTCCGCACGGCCTGTGTATTCTTTAAACTCAGCTGAGTCTGCATAAGCACCGCCGTTGGGATAAAGAGTAACCTTTGTATCGGGAGTTACTGTTTCTTCAATTGTGATTTCAGCAACAGCCTGGTCAAGGTCGGGAATAACTACATTATTAAATGTATTATATACTTCGTCTTCTTCATGTGACCAGCCGTAGAACTGAGTACCCATGATATTATCGGGAGTTCTGGTCCAGTCATTTGACATATAAACCTTACCTGTGCCGGTTGCATCTGCCTTGACTCTGAGCTGGAACTCAACAAGCCACTCGCCGTCCTTCATGGGAGAGGTTGTGTAGTCAGTAGCAGTAACCTGAGGATCAATAGCGATCATCATTGCCTGATAAGTGTTTCTTTCGGTTATGATTGAATCGGGCCAGGGAAGAACAGAATCGTTTGTTACGCCGATGTGAGTTGCATTGATACCGCTGACATATTCATTGTCTTCGTTAAGAACGAAAGCAGCCGAATCTGTGTCAATAAGCTCGAAGAAGCTCTTGTCATACATGAATACAAACACTGACGAACCTGTGTAGAAGTTGGTCTGTGAGGTCATTCTGAAGGTGATAACATCTTCATTCTGAGCTGTTGAAACTTCATGGTAGTTACCTGAAAGCTTTTCATAAGCGGTGATATCAATGAATGCCGAGTAATCGGTTTCAACCCAGTAGGGAGTAAGTGTGATGTCTTCGGTGGGATATGTTACAAGATCATATCTTTCGCCGTTGAGCTCCCAATGGTGGAACACATAACCGAACTTCTTGGGTGCAGCAGGAACATCATCGGGATTGATTGCCGAATCTGCAAGACCGGTTATGGACTCGAGTGACTCGGTATCAAACTTTGATGAAGGTGTGCCGAGATCAAAGCTGATTGTGTAGGGGTTGGGAGTATACATCGCATAGGCAATGAAACCTGTGTTGTTGGGCATTGACTGAGTACCGTCGGTCCAACCGTTAGCCTGAGTACCGTTTGTGAAGTAATCGGGAGTGGGAGGATCTGCTACGATACCTGCATCCGCATGTTCCTTTGTATACCAACCTGCGAAGGTATAGCCCTTCAGATAAGGAGCAGATTCAGGGCTTACTGACTGACCTGCAGTGAAGTTGATATCGGGAACGTTGGTACCGCCGTTTGATTCAAATGAAATCTTTCCGTTGACATCAACCATACGGACATAAATCTTATAGGGATTTTCTGTTTCGCCGAGGGTGAATGTCATGGGGAAGGTTGCAGCTGTTGTGAGTTCCTTATCGGCATAGTAGTTAACGAAAAGGTAACCGTCAAGGTTGAGGTCGGCAGGTCTGTTGAAGGTAGCAGTTGTGCCGCCGTCAAATTCAACCTCATCGCCGTCGAGGAATACATGCTCGAGCTCAACGCCGTTTGCGATAGGAACATATTCGATATCAATGGGAGTTGCTATCCATTTTGCATAGATATTCTTTGCTGTGTTGGGCATTTCAAAATATCTCATGCCGCCTTCTGATACATCATCACTGAAAACGGGCTGTGACCAAACCCCGTCATCATAGTACCAGCCATCGAAGGTATAGAACTCCTTGGTGCCGTAATCAAGAGAATCTTCATAAACCTTTGCCTGATAAGGTGTAAGAATTGTTACGTTATCTTCGTTTGTTGTGTCTGTGTTGGGGTCAACAACAAGGTTATATTCTCTTGCTTTATAATAGAAGATAAAGGTTTCTTTAGCATTAAAGCCTGAGATTGTCATCTGCTGTGAGGGTGTGCTCTGCTTGCTGAGCTCATAGCCCTTGATTGTTGCAGCTTCGGCATACCATACCGAGCCTGCGGGCTGAGGCTGATCTGCAATGGGCTCAATGCTGTCAGAAGTCTGAGTGGGAAGAAGCTCCGTAGTTGTGCCTTCAATGCAGTGCTTGATTTCCCATTCAACGTTTGCATTGTAGCCCTGAAGAGCATCATAAGCAACATAGAGCTCAACCGCTGCAGTATCAAGCTGAGCCTGAGTTACGTCGGGAGCTGCAAGAAGCGAGCCTGCTGTCTTGAGCTTTGCAAGGTAGTTATCCCAGCCGTCGGTATACATTGAAGCCTGAGGATGAGCACCCTTGCTGAAGTTACATTCAAAGTTGGGAGCTGATGCCCAGTTTGAAGGAGTTGTGTATGAAGGCGCACCGTCGAGTGCCTTACCGTTAAGACAACCGTAATAAACATTCCAGAGAACGGTTGAGTCGTAGATTCTGAAATCAAGGTTCATTGAACCAGCAAGATAGGTATCATTACAGTAGATATCGGCTGTGATACCCCAGGGGTTATCACCGTTTGTGCTCGAGTCGGGGCCGGTACCTGTAAGAGGAACCATAACATATGCACCGAAGCCTGCTGAAACATTGACGGTTGCCGAGTTTGTTGTACCCGAGGTAAGGTTAACAGCTGAAAGCTGAGCAGCTGATGCCGATGATGTGAAGTCGTAATCTTCACTACCGAAAGTATGGGGCGAGGTGTGGAAGGTCATTTCCTGAACGGTGAAGCTCTGGAATCCGCTCTGTTCACCGTACTGGAAGGTAACTCTCATGTTGAGGTTTCTGATGCTTTCGTTTCTTCTGTCGATATAAACAATAGGCTCTGAGGTGTGTCCGTCGTTGCCGAAGCAGCCGTTGTAACGACCGCCGCTCTGTTCCTTACGGAATTTGATAAGAGCACCGACCTCGGTACCGGGGATTGTTGTGATGGGAGCGGAAGCAGCGTATGCGGCAGTTTCACCGTTAAGGTTATCTTCGTTACCGCAGCCTTTAAGCGATCCGCCGCTCATCGCACCTTCGGAAGCGTAGTTGATGTAACCGATAGCGTTATTGTTGGTGCCGGGGTTATTCATACCTGAGTAGTAATCCTCGGTATCATTTTCGATAACAACGTGGTCGGTATACATGTTCTTCGACTGAAGCTGCATGATAATGGCATGACGCCAGGGATCGTTTGTACCGTTTGTCCTGGTAAGATGACCAACCCAGCCGCCCATGATGAGGATGTGCTCAACATGGCTGAAGGCATATGCCTTGTAAGCTGTACCCTTGATGTTGTAAGTAATCTCAAAAACAGCATTCTGACCCTTCATGGCAGTACCATTGGTAATCGTCCATGTGTAGGTTCTTGTGTTGCCGTCAGCACTTACTGCGGGGCTGCCGTCGTTGTGTGTGATTGTGGGGTTGGAGCTGAGACCTGTTGCAACGATTGTCGGAACAGCGTCGGGGGTTGCTCCGGTAATCTTGAACGAGATCTGCGGGAATGCCGGGGTTTCCTTAGCATAAGCAACCTGAATGTAGTTACCGGTATCTGCCTTGGGGATACCCGAGGGTGTTGCTGCAACGATCTGACCGGCGGTGCCGGGCGTCGGAAGCGAGAAGCTACCGGCTGAATGAGCAACACGGATTACGTCTGTTGTGGCAGAGGTGTCGACCGAAAAATCCGTTTTGGAGAACGAAACGTCACCGTAGGTGTATTCAACGTCAGCTGCAGACGCAAATACGGTTACGGGAGCTGCGGTCAAAACCATTGCAACAGCCAGAAGCATGCTGATGATTTTCTTTGCTTTGCTCAAAAATAATCCCTCCAAATTAAAAATTTTGAACATGAAATAGGTGGTCACTATTACACGTTGTTATTATATCACCTACTGTCAACGGTGTCAATAAATTATGCTATTTCTTTTCTTATAATTATAAATAAAATTTTTATTTATATTTCTATAGCCTATCACATATGCACAAAATGCGTTGCCCGCTTTTGTTTATAACGCCGAATCGAAGTTTGTTTTGTTCATAATTCGTTTACATTTACGCAATTTAATTTCAAAATTTCATCGTCAGTTTGTTCATATTTTTGCTCACCGTTATTTCGTTTTCAGACATATTTTTTCATCGTATTCACCTTGATTTTTAACCGATTTTCCTTGATTTTGCATCATAAAAAACGCATTTTCAGCCCCGATTTTTATTCCTTCCGGAAACAAAAATGCCATTAATCATTTGTTTGTTTTGCACAGTTCTGACACTTTGTTTTTGTATATTTGGCACAGAGCCATTTGTTCAGATTCAGCCTGTTTTTTCTGATTTATGATATTTTTTCCGATTTATAAAAACCGCAAACTTGAACAAATTATTCATAATTTTATGGTTTTCAGCATCTTCAATTTGATGTTTTTAACACCTTTTTTTGCTGTTTCAGGCATTGTTATTTGCAGTCTGAGCATTAATTTTATGCTGATGTCACACCATTTTCACCATACTTCAGGTATCTTTTTAGACTTGTTTTCTTTATATTATTTATATTATTTCAGTATTATTTTTTATTAATTGCGAATTACTTTTGAGAATTTTCAGGTTCATTGTCTGCCTGTTTTTTTCATTTCTGAATAAATAAATTTCTTTTTTCTCCCCTGCTTCAGGGCATATTCAGCGTCTTTTTTGCTGTATTTCAACAAATTCCGGATATATTTTAAACGATTTATTCTCCATCAGACTATTTCTCTTCAACATATCATCACCTTCCGGTGCTTGCCTTGTGTTTAAATTGCTTGTTTCGGGCTTTCTGAGGCGTTTTAAGAGCTTTTGTGCGTTTGTGATACAACTTTCATTCTGACAACCAAAACCCCTTTACAGACAAAGAAAAAAGCCGCAGGAGCAAGCCCCTGCGGCCAAAAATTTATGCAATTTTTACATCAAACAAGCATTATGCTTCAGCAACTGTGAATGTGAATTCTGTTGCTGCTGACCACTTGTTACCACGGCACTGTGCTGTCCATGTCTGCTCGCCTGCAGTTGCGAATCTGTAGTTGATAGTCCATGTAGCTGTACCATCGCCGTTGTCAGCGTATGTTACGTTGTTTGAAGTCTGGAGGTATGTGCTGGTCTTGCCGTTGTAGCCAAGGCGAACCTTAGTTACGTCGGAAGTTGTAACAACAACTACGGGTGCATATGTAGCCTTAACAGCATCTGTGGGAGGTGTTACGGATACGATTGAATATGCATCGTATGATGTTGAGGGTGAGTCAGTCTGCTCATACTTAGTAACCTTAACTTCTGCAGCCTTATCGGTTTCAAGCCATGAGTCGCCGCCTTCTGTGCGATACCATACAACCCACTTCTGATCCTGCTCGAGTTCAGTGCCGGTGTATGTGAATCTCATCTGGAGTACCCATGTTGATGTGCCGTCGCCGTTATCTGTAACGGTTGCATAAGTTGTAGCTGTGGGTGAGTATGAAACTGTGAGGCTTTCGCCTTCAGCGTTAGTCATAACAAGTCTGAGTCTTGTTACTTCTGACTTAGCAACAACTGTGATTGTTGAGTTGTTACCGCGCTTAACAACATTAGCAGCGGGAGTTACTGAAACGATCATATCGCTTGCAGCTTCAACTTCTGCAAATTCAACTGCGTAGTCGTATGCGAAGTTAATGTCTTCCCAATCAGCTGATGTGTAGCCAACCTTTGCGCGTACCTTATAAGCGCCTTCTGAAAGCATTGTAACGATAGTCCACTTTTCGTAAGCAACAGTCTTATCTGTTGTTTCGTCAGTGATGAGCTCGTCAGCCTTGTTATACTGCTTGATAGCTACAAGACCTGCTTCTGAAAGGTCACCGGGAACTGTTTCATCAAGTCTGTCATAGGTCCATGTGAAGGTGTAGTCTTCGCCGCCTGCGATCTGAATCTTAACGGGGCTTTCCATAACCTTGATTTCGTATGCAGCCTTGGTGATGCTTGTGAGAGTTGTGGGAGCTACGAGCTCAACACTCTGAACACGGCAGAATGATGTATCGTTGGTCCACTGTGCAACGAAGGTGATGCCTTCAGTTGTGAGGTTGCCAACTTCCTTATCCCAACCAGCGAAGATATAAGCTTCTCTTGTGGGATCTGCGGGAGCAACGATAGGCTGATCGAATACGGTGGGAACAGTTACTGTTGCCTGACCGTCTGCGAACTGACCGCCTGCTGCGTCGAAGATAACATCATATGTGTTAGCCTCGAAGATTGCAGTATAAGTTGCACCGCCAACTACCATAGCAACAACTTCGCCTTCTTCCCAACCTGTGAAGGTATAACCAACCTTAGTGGGTGTGGGAGCAACGGGAACTGTGCCGAATGCTGTGGGAACAACTGTTGTTGCACCGTCGATGATGAATGTTGCATCATAGATGATTGCTTCCCACTGAGCTGTGACAGTAAGGTCTTCTGCGGGCATTGTTGCGGGGATTTCAGGAGTCCAACCGAGGAAGTTATGACCTTCCTTAGTGGGATCTGCTACGTCAGCGATATCTGTTGCGTAATCCTGAGTGATAGGTTCATATGCAACATCACCGGTATCAACGAATGTGATTGTGTACTGGTTGATAGTCCACTGTGCGGTGATTGTGAGGTTTTCAGCGGGCATTGTTTCGGGAATTTCAACATCCCAGCCGTTGAATGTGTAACCTGTCTTCACGGGATCTGCTACATCAGCGATTGCTGTTGCATAATCCTGAGTGATTTCTTCATATGCAACATCACCGGTATCAACAAATGTGATTGTGTACTGGTTGATCTTGAAGTTTGCAGTGATATCAAGATCCTTTGCGGGCATCTTTGCAGGAATTTCTTCTGACCAGCCAAGGAAGGTGTAACCTGTCTTAGCGGGATCTTCTACTGCGGGAACTTCTTCATCATAGTAGTATGTCTTTGTATCAGCAACACCGTCAACGGTGATTGTGAGGTCATACTGGTTACGGATGAAGTAGATCTTAAGAACTGTTGAGCCGTCAGCTGCAACTGTGCCTTCGAGAACGCTTGCTGCAGTGTCAAGTGTGAAGCCTTCTGCTGCAACGGGAGCTTCAGTAACAGTTGCGTCTGTTTCTGCACTCTTTGTTTCAACAACGGGTTCGCCGTAAGCACCTGTTGTATCCATTGTGTAGGTTTCAACTGTGTAGTTAACCATACCTGCTGAGAACTTAGCGATGTATGTTGCACCGTCAACAGTTACAGGAGCAAGTTCGGGTTCCCAACCGCCGAAGCCGTAACCTGCAAGAGCAGGAGTTTCGGGAGCAACGGGAATTGTGCCGAAGTCAACATTAATTGTGATTTCCTTTGAACCGTCAGCGAAAGCACCTTCGCCTGCGTTGAAGGTTACAGGATACTGGTTAACAGTGAATGTACCGTAAACCTTGATGTCTTCTGCGGGCATTGTTTCGGGAAGAACAGCATCATTACCGTCTGCATCCTTCCAGCCTGAGAAGGTGTAGCCTTCCTTAACAAGAGCGTCACGGAGAGTGATGGGTGCACCGAAATCGTATGCATCGAATTCATACTGAGCACCGTCTACATAGTAGATAACCTTGAGGCTCTGAACGTCAAATCCGGGTTCGAATGCTGTATCAGCAGTGATAACATAGGGGAATGTTACCTGAACGCCGTCTACGAACCAACCAACGAAGTCGAAGCCTTCCTTGGTAACTTCGGGAAGATCATCTGCAGCAACTTCGTCGCCGTAGTATGCTACCCATTCGTCAACGATTTCGCCTTCAGCGTCATAAACTTCGATAAAGTATTCGATGTTATTGAACATAGCAACGAATTCCATATCGCCGGCGCCCATTACTGTTGCGCTGTTATCCCATGCGATGAATTCCTTACCGGGAACTTCAGGAGCAACGGGGAATGCGATTTCCTGACCGTAAACGGTGGGAACTCTTGTGTATTCCTGAGTCTTTGCATCGTCAAGATAGAAGATTGCGTTATAGGTATTTGCTGTGAGAGTTGCATCGAATGTCTGATCACCGGCAGGCATTGTTGCGGGAACATCCCAACCGCTGAATGTGTGACCTTCGGGAACTGTATATTCGGGAACAACGATAGCTGCACCGAATTCAACGGGAACAACCTTATATTCTTCACCGTTGATTGTGAATGTTGCGTTGTAAACAGCAGTGCCTGTTGAACCGTAAATGCTTACTTCGTTTGCAGGCATTGTTGCGGGAATTTCTGTTGTCCAGCCTGAGAATGTTTCGCCGGCTGCGGGAGTGTAGGTCCAGGGAGTGATAGCTGCACCGTAGGTGTAGGTCTCTCTGTTAACTTCTACGTTGTCTACATAGTAAACGATATCGTAGCTGTTAACTGTCCACTGACCAACATAGTTGATACCGTTAACAGGCATCTTGGGAGCTGTTGCTGTGAAGTTAACCTTGGTTGTCCTGCCTTCCTGGCTCCAGTGCTTGAAGGTGTGACCTTCCTTAACGGGAGTTTCAGGAGCGGGGATAACGCTCTGGTATGTGCCTTCGTATGTGTCGTGGATTTCAGCCTTAGTGCTGTCTACATAGAATGTAGCAGTGTACTTAGCTGCCTCGTATCTGGCATGGTAAACCTGATTGTCAACAGCAGGAACTGTTTCGGGCATTGCATTGCCGTCTTCATCGAACCAACCGATGAATGTGCTGCCGTTTACTGTGGGAGCTGTGGGAGCAACGATGGGATTACCGCAAAGCTGGTTGCCGCCATCGAGCCAGTTGCCGCTTGCATCGTAGAATTCGATGTAGTATGACTTAGCTTCCCATACAGCGTATACATATACGGGTTCAATACCAAGAGTGATGGGGAAGTCAGCTGTTGAGCCGTCAGCATACTGCCAGCCCTTGAATGTGTAACCATCCTTTGAGGGGTTGGGTGACATAGCAGCGATATCTGAACCTGAATCGCCGGTAAGAGCTGCGAGCTGTGTTTCGCCGTCCATGAAGTAAACGCCGATCTGAGCTGCTGACCACTGAGCTGTGAAGGTCATGCCTTCAGCTGTCATGTTGCCAACTTCGGGTGACCAGCCTTCGAATACGCCGCCGGCCTTTGTGGGAGCCTCGGGAGCAACGATAGCCTGACCGAATACTGTGGGAACTACCTTTTCTGTTGAGCCGTCAGCGAATGTACCGCCGTTAGCCTTGAAGGTTGCGTTGAATGTGCCTGCAGTCCATGATGCATAGAACTTAACATCGGCTGCAACTGTGTGCTTAGCGGGCATATCTGCACCGGAAGCATCAACCCACTTGCTGAATGTGTAACCAAGCTTTGTGGGTGCTGTGGGAAGACTGTATGCTGCATCAAATGTTGCAGTAAGAGTCTGATAAGCTGTTGTGTCTGTTGTTTCCTTATAGTAGGATACATTGTAGGTCTTTGCAGTCCACTGAGCTGTGAATGTGATATCTGCTGAGCCCATAGTACCAACTGTGGGATTCCAGCCTGCAAATGTGTAACCTGTCTTTGAGGGATCTGCGGGAGCAACGATTGCTGCGCCTTCTGCATATTCCTTAACTTCGCCGTAAACAGCGCCGTCAACCATGAATGTTGCCTTATACTTAGCAACTTCTGCAAATACTGCAACATAAGTTACATTTGCATTGCCCATGGTCTGGGGGAATGTAAGGATAGTATCTTCTGCGCCTTCAACTGCCCAACCAAGGAAGTTGTAGCCGTCCTTTGAGGGAGCTGTTGCGGGAGCATTGATTGAACCGCCTGTTGCAACGCTCTGGGTGTCGTATGTTTCGCCGTCAACCTTGAATGTTGCTGTGAATGAACCTGCTGCGGGAGGATTGCCGATGTGGAATGTGTGGTCAAAGCCTCTGATGATATAATCGAGAGCGCCGCTGTCTAACTGGCTTGCCATTGTCTTACAGTTTGAAACTGAATTGATACCTGTTGCTGTAATATGTGCACAAGGAATGTAAGCACGCTTTCTTGTATCATGCTTATTGGTTGAGGGATTGATCCATGAACCCCAAACAACGTCAGGTGATGTAACGGGAAGCTCTGTGCCGTCTGCAAGACCAGCCTTAGCTGTTACAACATAAGTGAGAAGCCATTCATCTGATGTGGGCTGATATGCAGCTGAGCTGGTACCTGCATCAACCTGTGTCTGAACCTGAATAAGATCTGTGCCTGCAAGATATGCTGCGTCAAATCCGCAAGTATTCTTGATCCAGCCAACGTTTGTGATGTTGATACTGGTAACCATGCACTTGTATGCGTTTGAAGTCCAGATAGGATGATTCGTGTTGCTTTCAGCCTGTGAACCTGAGGTGTAGCCGTTTGCATCGTATGTGGGAGTGCCTGCGATAGCCTTCTTAACATCCCAAAGGCTGTTATCAAAGAACTGCATGAGGGTTGCTTCACCAAGGTACATATTACTCTTGACGTATACTCTTGCAGTAAGAGTTTCGCCAGCCTTGATGTAGTAGTCGGTAAGAGTGCCGTCTGCTTCATAGAATTCTGAGTTCATGTAGATGAAACCGTCGGTGAGGCCGTCTGCACCTACGTTTGTGCCGTATGTTGCAACGAGATCTGCATATGAGATATCGCTCTTATCGCTTGTGAATGTTTCGGGATTGAGCTGAGTATCAGCTGTGTAAGTTGACTTGATTACCTTATAGGTATATGTGGGCTTAACAGTTGCTGAACCGCCGCCGCCTGAAACTTCGTCAGATGCAGTAACATTGAAGGTATGATCAAGAGCTCTGATTGAGTAGTCAAGAGCGCCGCTGTCTAACTGGCTTGCCATTGTCTTACAGTTTGAAACTGAATTGATACCTGTTGCTGTAATATGAGCACAAGGAGTGTATGCACGCTTTCTTGTATCATGCTTTTTGGTTGAGGGATTGACATATGTAGCCCAAACAACATCAGGTGATGTTACTTCAACTGTTGAACCAACTTCAACTGTATCTTTAAGAGTTACAGTATGAGTAAGAAGCCATTCATCAGATGTGAGCTGATATGCTGCTGAGCTGGTACCTGCGTCAACCTGTGTCTGAACCTGAACAAGGTCTGTGCCTGCAAGATATGCTGCGTCAAATCCGCAAGTATTCTTGATCCAACCAACATTTGTGATGTTGATACTGGTTACCATACACTTGTAAGCATTTGAAGTCCATGCAGGATGACTCTGGTTGCTATCAGCCTGTGAACCTGAAGTATAGCCGTTAGCATCGTATGTGGGTGTGCCTGCGATTGCCTTCTTGACATCCCAGACTGAGTTGTCAAAGAAAGACATGATGGTAGCTTCACCAAGATACATGTTACTCTTGATGTAAACTCTTGCGGTAAGAGTTTCACCGGGCTGAATGTTATAGTCGGTGATGTTACCGTCGTCTTCATAGTATTCGCTGGCGATGTAGACGAAACCGTCAGTAAGACCGTCTGCACCTGTTGCTGTACCATAATCTTCTACAAGGTCAGCATAGGAGATAATGCCGTCTGCTGCTGTGGTTACTTCTGCACCGTTAGCATCTGTTGACTTTTTAACTGTAACTGTTGCGCCTGCTGCTGATTCTGCCGAAGCAAAAGGAGCTACAGCCGGAGCAAGGCATGAGAACATTCCGAATACAATCGCAACTGCAAGGAGTGCACTCAATGCGCGTTTAAATTTTGACATTTGCTCGTTTCCTCCTTTTATTTATATGCTATATAACATAGGACAATTTAATGAGCATCGTCGGATATATAAAGCTATGGGGTATAACCCATATCCCTTAAGACATGGGTTATACCAAAATTCAATTAAATCTTTGCTTGTGAGGTGTAAAATTAATACTCGATGTATGATGATGTACCGTCGCTAGCAACCATCTGGTTGATTGTACCCTTGAAGAAACCGATATCGTTAAGAACAGCTGCGTCACCGTTATCGAACATACCGTCGTTGGTGATGTCACCTGCTGCAGCCTTATACTCTTCGTTTGTGCCGCCGTATTCGAAGTCGGTCTTATAGTAACCGTTATCGTAGATAGCAACTGCGTCACCGCTGCTGTATTCGCCGTCACCGTTAATGTCACCGATAAGCATTACGATATATGTCTTAACAAGAGCACCGCTGTTGTCATAGAACTGAACAACTGCACCTGTTGAGTATCCGCCTGCTTCGTTGGGAGTAATTACAATTTCACAGTTTTCTGTAACGAATGCTGTCTGGATTGCCGTTTCGTCGGGATTTACACCGAAACCACAAAGGTAACCGTCAACGGGAGTACCGTCGGCAAGAGTAGCCGAGTAGTATTCGTGGTTGAGTGAACCCTGTGAAAGCTGAGGAATGAAGGTCATACCGTAGTCGTGGTCAAAGTAGATACCGGGATCTTCTGTGATGAAGTCGATTACAGGTTCTGAACCGCCTGCTGCGCCTGCGAGTACAAGAGCACCCTGAGCTGCAACAAGGTTTGCTGCGATTTCGTCGATTGTATCCTGCTCATTTACTGAGTAGGGCTTTTCAACGCTTGCTCTGAGAGCTTCGTTATATGCTTCAGCGAAATCTCTGTATGATGCTTCAGTATAAATGAACTGAGCTGCGGGATCGTTGCCGTTTGCTTCATAGGTAGCCTTTGCTTCTGCAAGTGCTGCGTTAACGTTAGCGTAGTCACCTGCGATAGCAAGATGCTTCCATGTGTAAACGAGCTGAGTTGTTGCCTCATTGATTTCTGAGGGACGAGGATCTGCCTTTGCAAGAATCTTCTGTGCAAATGTAACAGCGTTGTTGTAGTTGGTTGCTGATTCACCGATGTAGTTACCTACTGATGTGTCAACACCGCCGAACTGATTGAATGTTTCCTGAAGCTTGGTTGTGTTACCGGGAAGTCTGATAAGACGTGAAGCTGTGAGGTTGATCATGTGGATAGCATATGTTGCTTCGATCGAGTTAACAGCGGGAAGATCAAGTCTTCTTTCTATGTACTGAGCCATAGCTTCTTCATACTGCTGGATTTCTTCAGCCGAGGGAACATAATACTCTCTGTCTCTGGGATCTTCGGGAGCGAAGAATTCCTGAGAGCTGATGATGTCTGTAGCAAGGTTTCTTGCTTCTCTGTACTGGTTGTAAGTGTGAGGAACATAGTCACGCATACCGAAGTGTACATATGCATCTTCGTAGTATTCGATATCTTCCTTAGTTACGATTGTGTAAGCCTGACCGTCTGCAGTAACTGCATTGGTAGTTGTTGAAATGTAGTTGATACCGCTTACTGCTGCGAGAGCATTCTTAAGGCCGTTGATACCTGTATCAAGCTCGAACTCATCGAGAGCTTCGATAGCTGCTTCAAGTTCTTCAGCGAGCTCTTCGTATCTGTTGTCATAGCCTTCCTTGGTTGCAGCGATCTTTGAAGCAAAGTTATGACCCTGCTTGGGCATAAGAACAAGTCTTGCAGCATTCATAAGAGCTGCCTTATAGTTGTTCCAGTAGCCTTCAGCTGCACCTTCCTGTGCCTGGTTATCGTAGTTTGAGAACTGACGGTTTGCAGCAACTGCTCTGTTGAACATGCTTTCAAGACCGTGGTCATCATAAAGGTGGATTGTTGTGTTAATGGGGTGAGATGTACCTGCAACATTAAGAGTTGTGGTTACATTGTACTGACCGTCTTCAACACCCTCGTTGTTGCCAACGGGAATGGGTTCGCCGTTTTCGTCGAGAACAAGCTCACCTGTTTCTTCATTTACCTGATAGAAATATTCGAATCTCTCATACTTCTGATCTGCAGTCTTTTCAGCAACTGCGAAGGGATTGAAGAAGTAGATAACTTCTTCACCGGTCATAGTCTGGCTGAGAGCATTTTCTGTGCCGGGATTGATTGTTACGAAGGGGAATCTGTTTGCGAGTTCTGATGACTGCATAGCAACGTTGGTAACTGCACCTGTTGCTTCTGTCTTGCCATCGTTATCCTTGATACGGATTGTGTAGCCTTCGATATCGTCGAGGCCATCGCCTGCACCGAGGTAGATGGTATCTTCGTACTGAACTTCGCGGCCGTTTACTGTTTCATAAAGAGTGATAGCATCGTCATCTTCGTCTGCTGCACCAACATATGCGTAAACAGTCTTTGAAAGAGTATCGGTTGTCATTGCTTTACCGTCTTCGCCGTAGATCTTGTAGTTAACTGTAAGTTCAACAACATCACCTTCAGCTCTTGAACCGGTAAGCTGAACGTTAACAACGTCACCGCCGGAGATCTTGAGACCTGCTGAAAGACCTGTCTGACCGAGAGTCTGAACAGCGTCACCGTTTACATTATAAGTATTGAGAACAACGTTAACGATTTCATACTCATAAAGCTTATCCTGAGTTGTGTTACCGTTCTCATCAGTATAGAAGGTATTAACACCGCTTGAACCGTTGATAACTTCGAATGAGGGAAGGTCACCGGTAGCTGCGATTGTTTCGGGAAGGTAGATTTCCATCTCTTCGAACTCCTGGTCATCGCTGAGACCGAGGACCATACAAACGATGGGAAGTGCAACAACGATGATGTCGTTTGCTCTGCCCTGGATTGTAGCACCTGTTGAAGATGTGAAGGACTTTGTGCCGAGTGACTTGAGAAGGTCTGAAACCATACCTGCAAGAAGCTCGTTATTAAGGATTTCGTCGATTGTATCCTTTGCCTGGAATACGCCGGGGAAGAGAAGGTCGAATACGTTGTTAAGGATGTCAATGATGATTTCAACACCGTCCATCTCTGCGAACGCACCGTTGGGATTCTTCTTGAAGATAACTGCAAGGTTAGTTGCATCAAGAGTATAGAGAGGCTTGAGAATGAAGTCGAAGATGAATGCCTTGGAAACGATCTGTGAACCGTCACCTGCGATTTCAGCAGCAATCCATGCACCGTCGCCCTTGATGGGGATAAGTGAATTGATGATTGTGTCGAGGTCTTCCCATACCATGTCTTCTGTGAGACCTTCGTCTGAACCTTCAGCATTGTAGCAGTTGAGGTTCTTACCGAATGAAAGGAGAGGAGCGTAATCGCTGAATGCCCATGCAGCAATCTGAGTAAGGAGGTTGCTGTAGTGGCCTTCGTCACCCTGATACTGAAGAAGACCTTCAGCATTTACGGGATCATTGCCGTCTGCGGGAACCATATCCATGCCCTGGTTGAGGTTATAAACAGCGATGTCGAAGAGGATTGTGATCATCTTGTCAACGATAGCTGCATAATAAGCTTCGTCATCAGCATAGTTGCTTCTTACGGGCTTGGTGTATGAGAACTGAGGAATATCCTGTGAAGCGAGCTGCTCAACTGCCTTGTAACCAACATCAGCAAGAGTCTGGCAATCGTCGCCAACATAGATGTAGTCAACTGAGCTGTTGAGGATACCTCTAACGAGAAGAGCAACGATCTGCTGGTTGTTCATCTGGCCGATTTCAGCTGCTGTGGGGAATTCTTCCTTGAAAGCAGTCTGGCCGAAGAATTCGCTGCCTGATACCTGAAGGATGAACTTACCAACTTCGCAGATGTTATCGAAGAGGAGTGAGTTGTCGCCGTTGGGGTTGGTGCCGTAGTCCCAATCCCATGTGTAAGTAACGCCGCCGACTGTGAGTGAGTCAACTGCTACTTCTTCAACAACGTGACCGAGAAGAGTGTTGAAGTAGTCAACAACGGTTGTTGTTGCGGGAATTGTTTCAACCTTAAGCTCAAGAGCGGTCTGGAGCTTGAAGATCTTTGCAAATACTGATTTTTCCTGAAGCTCAGCGAGAACTTCGTCTGTTACTTCTTCACCGCTGTAGCTGGGATCGTAATCGGGGTTGTTGTACCATACGCCGGGAACATCGCCCTGACCTTCAACAACATCTGTTGCGGGGTCATCGCCGAAGAATGTTTCCTTAGCATATTTATCAAGGTATGTAACACCGCAAAGGTCTTTACGTACCCAACGAACTGTATCTCTGTTGAGAATGGGGATAAGAAGGTTGCTGTAAGCTGCACGAAGAAGATCTTCGATGAAGTCGTAGCCGATCTTACCTGCGCCGATATCAAGGAGTGAATAATCGGCTTCGGGAGCAGCAGCACCCTGAGCAACTCTCTTGTAGCCGCCGAGACCAACTGTTACCCAATGATCGGGGTGTACCCAACCATAGTAGTCGTACGTAGCTGTGTCGGGCTTGGTTTCGTTGTATTCGGGATCTGTCTTGAAACCGTAGAAGTTGTAGTTAACGTCTGTGTAGGGGCTGTCGAACTCTTCGTCAAGAAGCTTCCACTCACCAAGAACGAGGTTGTTGATGAGAGTCTGAGCAAGAGTGAGAGCACCGTTGTCGGGATCAATATACTTTGCGGGGATATCTTTTTCACCCTCATCGTCAAAGTAATCATATCCTTCGGGATTGCCTTCGTCATCAAGCTCACCCATTGCCTTGCCTTCTTCAGTCATACCGAAGACAAGACCGATAACAAGCTCTCTTACGTCGAAGAGGAAGTCTGAAATGAAGGAGTTCATAACGCCGAGGCTTACAGTACCCTTAACATACTTCTCACCGAGAGGAGCGATGTTTGAAATGAAATCAAAGAGAGCCTGAATAACCTGAACGTCTGTGTGTGTCTTTCTTCTTACTGTCTCGATGGGCTCAATGAATGAGGGAAGAGCCGAAGCATCACCGAGAAGGGGAAGAAGGTTCTGAACACTCGCAACAAGTGAAACAACGCTTGCAAGAGTGGTGTCGATGCTGCCAAGGTCAAGCTTACCGATATAAATATCTACTTCAAGCTTTTCTTTAAGCAACATACGATCAACTTCGTCAAGACCCATTGATGCATACTGCTCTGTTGTGAATTCAGGAGCGTCAACATCATTGTACTCGACTGCGCTGCCCTTATATGCTTCATATGCATTACCCATTACGGAGAAGGAACCGATGAGCATTGCAAAAGCCATAAGGAGTGAGAGAATGCGGATTGACTTTTTCAAATTGTACACCTCCAAAAAATTTTGCACTTTGAAAATTCGGGACAAATAAATCTGAGATTTGTGCACCGGCAATAACAGCACGGCATTTGCCTATACTATATAAATACTGTTGCACGCTGCACGGCTGACCGACCTCCTTGCTTGATTGCCTGCACCGGAAACGCCATATCCGGCGCAAAGCGACACAGTCAGAATCACAAATTTTTATTGTCCACTGCAGCTTCCATATGATATTACCCTATAAAAAGGCGCAATATCAGATAGAAAACCACTATATGGTCATATTAACTATACCTAAAATTGCGGCGGATGTCAACGATTTTCAAAATTCAATTAATATTTTGTTAATAATCAACAATTCAAATTCGCTTTTTTTGGTCATATTGATACTCTTTGTTGTCGCGATTTGATAAAACAGTATTTTTTTATTATGTAAAGTATAATAGCTTTACATTTTATCTTTATTGACCGCAGATGAAATTTGACTGAAAACTATCAGAAATTTCGCTCTGTGATGATATATATATAAAATGTATAGTAATTTCAGGAAAAAACACGGATACTTTTCACCGTTTTTGGCAACAAAAAGCATCCGTGTAAAGTTATCAGCCTTTACGTATATTTTGTTTTTCTTCCGTTTTAAGACCGATTTTTATTTTTGTCTTAATCGAAAACCATTGCGATTCAGGCTGTTTTTCAGTCATCTTTTTGCGAAATTTTAAAAATTCTCTATTGTTTTTCATGTTTTTTGGCATTTGTAAAGTCCCGATGCTTTACCGTGTTATTTTCCGTGCTGCAATTCAGCAGCTGTGCATTTTCATAAACACATCGGTAAAACCATGATGCACTGCCCGTAAAATGAGTCCACCCTGCCCTTCCGCTTACCGAATCTCCGGCTGAAACATCACCTGCGAGCACATACGGCTCTGCTCTGTAGCGTGCAGCGTTACTTTCATCACCGTAAAAGCTCAGAGGGTTAAGCAGATTTATAACTTTTTCCGCCTCTTCGGATCTTTTATTCATCATCAACGCCTGTGCCAGCCACACGGCGGCATGAGTATACTGCCCCGAATTTTCTCTGATTCCGCACGGATAAGATGCTATATAGCCAATCCTGCGACATTCATCTTCATCAAACGCCGGTGAAAGAAGTCTCAGAGTTTTTCCGTCACAAAGCTTCTCAACAGCTGTACTCAGTGCCTTATCGGCACGGCCATTCTTACCCAGACCTGCAAAAACGGCAAATGCCTGCGGTAAAATATCAATAAAATCGCGGTCTTTTCCGAATGGTTCTCCGTTTTCGAGAATAATTCTTGCATATCTGTCAGAACACCATGCTTTTTCTTCAGTCAGATTTCTCAGCCTTTCAGCTGTTTTTCTGTATTCCGAGCCCTTTTCGGTTAAATTTTTTTCTTCACAAAGCTCAGCCATGCCATCGAGAACGATAATCTGAAACATTGCAAGCCACACGCTTTCTGCGTTTTCCTCACCTATTCTGCTGAATCCGTCATTCCAGTCACACGAACCGATTAAGGGAAAACCGTTTTTGCCGTAATTGAGGGATTTATCCACAGCTTTGATGCAATGCACGAGAATGCTCTCTCTGCAGTCGCTTCTCTCAAAGACAGAATACCTCTCATTTTCATCCTCTGCAAGAGTTTCTCCCTGCAAAAACGGGGTTCTGATATCAAGAAAATCCGTATCACCCGTTTTTTGCCGATACTTTATGCACACATACGGCAGCCATAGCATGTCATCGCTGCAGCGAGTGCGTATTCCTCTTATCTGCTGTTTTTTGTTTGTAATCACATGCCACCAATGAAGCACATCTCCCTCCTCAAACTGAACTGAAGCACATCTTGCAATATGAGCAAGTGTCAACTGAGGTTCAAAGTCGATAAAAGCAAGCGAATCCTGAAGCTGATCACGGAATCCGTATGCACCCGAGCATTGATAAAAGCCCGTTCGACCCCAGAATCTTGTCTGTTTGATCTGAGAGTAAAGAAACGAATTAAAAAACAGATCAAGGTTTTTGTTTTTACTGCTGATTTTCAGAGGATTAAGCATCCTTCCGCCAAACGGGGAAACCGCAGGCATTTCCTTTGCCGCTCTTTCGGTTGCAGCCCACGAAAGATAAAATTCAAGTGATGCTTTTTCGCCCTTCTTAAGCACATAATTCCTGCCGAGCGACACACAGCAATCGTTGGTGATTTCTCCGTCGGGCGAAGAGAAATTTCCTTCAAAAAAATTTTTCTTTGACAGACAGATATAATCTGCCTTGCACGAGCAGCCGAGATACGAGCAGCCGTGTATCTCAGAAAAAGGATTTTCAACGGTAACTCCGCAATCGGACTTTGACGCATACAGCATACCGCATTCATCCCTGCTGACACCAAGCACGGGTAAGGTGAAATACATGATGTCAAAATTCCTGATTGAATCGGAATTATTGGTGAATTCTACGGTGCATTTTTTAACCGTTCCCTTTTGCGGAACAGTCACTTTTGCCGTAAATTCAACACCTGAAATTTTGACTTTCCATGAAGCACAATCCGGAGTAAATTCAGCATCTCCCATGGCTGCCAGATCGTATAAAACGCCGTTATATTTCACTATCAGCAATTCCCCGCGGTTGTCACTCATCAGATCGTTATACCACGGAGTCAGTTTGTTTTCTCTCGAATTGAGCGCCCATGTAAAGCCCAATACCTTGTCAGACACCATTGTTCCGAAGCTTTGGTTGCTCAGAACATAACACCAAGGTATATCAAGGGTTTCAGGCGTTTTTTTAACTGTAATTTTGCCTTCTGTAAAGTTATATTGCTTTACATGCCGCGCTTTTTTTGTGACACTTTTATTTTCTTTTTCGCAAACAAGCTTTATCGGTCTGAAGCGTGATTTTTCTGTTTTTTCAGCCGTTTTTCCCTCACGGATATAAACAGAGGCAGTATTTTCAAGTGCGGTCATTGCAGCATAGTCAAAAAGCGTTTTGTCAATAACATGAATACCGCCGTTCACGCCGAGCATCAGTCCGCAATCCTCATTTTCAGCAATCCTTTTTACGGCATTTGTTATCGGAAGAAAATATTTTTCTTCGCCGCCGAAAACAACGGCAAGATCGGTTTTTATTCCGCGATTCCGCAACTCTTTATTGATGCGGATATAAGGAATTATTTCCCCTGCATTTTCCTCTCCGTCCGTTTCAACAACAATAACCGGATTTTCGCCGGATATGCCGAGGCTCCACAGATCATTCTTTGTGAACACGCTTTTCTCACCCGTTTTTATCATTCCCGATGCAAGCGGCGGAAAGAGCATTGACGGCAGAAGCCCCGAGGCAAGCCGTGCTTCGGTTGAATCACCGAAAAACGGATTTTCGCTTCGCTGCTTAACGGATTTACCTGCTCTTACCGCAAGAAGTCCGTTAAGAGCCTGCTCTTTGTTTTCACCTGCCGAAACCGCCATTGTTACGGTCTGTTTTTTACCCGGTCCGAGATTTATTTTTACAAAAAATGCCGCACAGCAGTCGGGATTGCCTCTGTCACTCCCCGGCATTATTATTCTGCCGAGAGAAAAGATTCCTTCGGGTGATTTCAGAACTCGTTCTCTTGAGGTTTCGCATTCGTAATCAATATTTTCGATTAAACCAACCGCTGCTCCGACCTCGTTTCCGTCAGCGGAGGACCTTCTCGAAAAAAGAACACATCGGTTTTCATCGTCCTTTTCATCAACCAGAAAAAGCTTTGAAAACATCGGATGAGAAGCATAAGCCTTTCTTTTTTCTATACACGGCTCAAAATAAATCAGAAGATTTCCGATCAGAGCATCCTTTCTGCTGAGATTTTCAACGGTAAAGCTTCTCAGCTCGCAGTTCAGCTTACGCAGCAGAACGGTTTCCATTTTCAGCTGAATACTGTCTTTTTTTGCCGTGTGCACCGCTTTGTTGCGAGAAAACGCTGCGGAATAAGCTGCGGATGAGGCTTTGTCAAGAGCACGGACAAAAGGAACAACCTCTTTTTCGCCCGCAAACACTCCGAAAATACCCTGCGGCCGCATGAAGGAATCCGTTGAATTGACTGTAATATCAAGCCCGTCAAACAAGGTAACTCCCGTTCCGCAATCGGTGATGCATGTTGTCATCCTTCCGTTTGAAAGAAGCATTGCTTCACGGTTGAACGGGTCGGGATCTCCGTAAACAGAGGCGTTTCCGTGAACCCGTTCCCTTATATTTTTTATCTCATCCGTTCTGATACCTCTGAAAACGGAAGAATCTGTCTGTATTTTTTCATCAAGGAGTGATGAAGCCCTTCGCATAATTCTGTCGTTCATAAAGCGTTTCTGCATTATATTGCCGAAAAGAAAATTATCAGCGGCAACCATACTCATTCCGACATGATGCGACATATATGACCTGACCGCAGACGGGCCCGCACTCCCTCTGCCCTTCGTGAAATCAATTGCTTCATAGAAGCCGTAGATACCGAGCATCCCGAGCTTTTCAAGCTTTCTGAAATTTTTCAAGGCTGCCTTCGGTGCATCGGGAAGCACAAGGAAGGTTGAATAAGGCGAAATAACCGGCCCGTCATTTTTTCCGTGACTGAGAGCAAGCTTGCGTACTCCGTGTGCCTTATACTGATAATTGAGATCACGGTCAAAGGAATAAAAGCCGCTTTCCGAGATGCCGAAGGGCATTCTTCCCGTTCTTTTACGCTGACAGAACAGACAAAAGCTCAGTGCTTCACGGCTCAGACTTCCGACGGGTGACGGAATAAAAAGATTCGGCATGAAGTATTCAAACATTGTGCCCGTCCATGATGCAAGACCCGTATATCTGCCGCTTGCAACGGTCAGTCTGCCGAGTGCTCCCCAATGCTTTTTCGGAACATCTCCCCTTGCAACCGCAAAATAAGAGGTCATTCTTGCTTCGCTCATATATAAATCATAAAAGCTGTTGCTTTTTTCTCCGCTGTCGGGATTGATTCCGATATGAAAAAGCTGCCTTTGCTCATTATAAAACGGACTGAGCTCGGTTTCGGAGATGATTTTCTCAAGCCTTCCGATTATGCCGTTCAGAGGCGGACATTCCGTTGCATATTCGCGAAGACCTTCCTTTACCGCGGTAAGGCAGCAGAGAAAATTGCCGCTGTCAACGGTTGAAACAAACCTTGGCTGAAGCGGCTGAAGGGTCTGGGTGCTGTACCAGTTCAGAAGATTTCCTTTATATTTTTCAAGCTTTTCTATGGATGTCAGGCTGAGATTCATTCTCATATAAAGCTCCGCCGTTGTTATGAATCCCATATCGCGTGCCGAGAGAAAAGATGCGAGCATAAGTCCGATATTGGTCGGTGAAGTCCGGCTTGCGGTAGCTTTCACGGGTGAAAACTGTATATTATCGGGCGGCAGAAAATTATTTTCCTTTCCGCACAGTTTTTCAAAAAATCCCCACATTGCCGAGGCATATGAAACAACCGTTTCCTTTTGGTTTTCCGTGGCTTCGGGCGGTATGAAATCAATTTTTGAGGACGCAACAAGTGCAAGCGGAACATCTGCAAGGATTATCAGACCGAGCAGTCTGTGAAGCGAATTGCCGAATACAAGAAGCAAAAATGCCGCAATCATAGAGGGTACACACGAAATAAGAGTAGCTTTTATGCTGCCGTTTTTTTCGCTCTGTGCTGCGGTGGTCCATTCGAGAAGCTTCTTTTTGCTGATAAAAAGCCTCCACAAGGATTTGACAATTGCATCCGCACAGACCAGAGCCTCTCTTACCGAAAACGCAACGGCAGCAAAGCTTCTTGCAAAAAAATGAAGTGCAGGAGGAAGAGCTTTTGAAAAATAAAGCCGTGTCAGCGAGGATAAACCGCCGCTGAGCAGTGACGAAAAAGCGGGATAAAGATACCGTGCACCGAATGCCGCCATGGAGCAAAGGGTGATGCAGACAGCCTCATAATCCTCCGTAAACATTGATACCGCTGCCGAAAAAACGGCGGCAACGGGAGTTATGCTCCGTCTGAGATTATCAAGCATTTTGTATCTTGAGAGAAAATTCAGCGGATTTCTTCCGAAGATAAAGCCGATATTCTGCCAGTCGCCCCTCACCCATCGGTGAAGTCTGCGATAATAGGGCAAAACAGATTGCGGCATCCCTTCGGTTATCACGATTTCGGGAACATAGCCCGTTCTGAGGTAGCCGCTTTCAACAATATCGTGGCTCAGTATTTTTTCCTGAGGCAGACCCTTACCGAGAAGGGAATGATAGCTGTCAACATCAATAAGCCCCTTGCCGCAGAATATTCCTTCGCCGAATAAATCCTGATATCTTTCACTTACTGCGTTGTCATATGCCGATATCCCCGAATCGCCTGCCATAAGACGGCCGAAAACGGTTGAATTTTTGCTTTCCAGGGTGTTTTCCGTTTTGGGAGCAAGAATCCCGTAGCCCCTGACCACCCTGCCGTTGACGATAACGGGTCTGTTGAGCGGATGCTCTGCAACGCATATAAGCTCCCGTGCGGAATCAAAAACGGGCTGTGTATCCGCATCAAGTGCAATGAGATATTTAACCTTTTCAAGCTCGTCGGTATCTCCGTGAAGAACGGAAAAGCCTTTTCTGTTGCCCTTTATCGCTCGTATAAGCTCGGTTATTGCACCTCTTTTGCGTTCTCTGCCGATAAATTCATTCTGGGTTACGGAATGCACCCTCGGTCTTATTGCAAGAATAAATCCTCCGTGATAGGCGGCATTAAGTCTGTCAACCGTTTCCTTTGCGGCTTTGATAACGGCTTTATCCTCGGGCTTTCTCGGCATTCCCGCCGCCTTAAGGTCGGCAAGACAGCAGAGCTTTATATTTTCCGTGCAGTTGCTCAGATAAAGCTGCTCAAGATGCTCGCCGAGCTCTTTCATTTTATTTGCATCGGGCAGAATGGTTGAAACGGTCACAAGAGCATGAACATTTTTCACTTTTTCGCATTTTTCCGAAAGACGCAGGTGTTTTTTTGGCTTTGCCGTTCTGAGAGATGCTGCTTCAATCGGGTAACGCAATATTTCCCAAAGAGGAATAAAAGTTAGCAAACCGACAGTAATGCTTTTCAGAAACACCGACAGACAAAACGAAACAGCTGCCGGCATAATAAGCTCCATGGCAAGATAAAGATAACCGTTTTTTGTTTTCTTTTTGCCGCTGAAAAGATATTCTCCGATATGGCAGCCCTTTTTCACGGTTTTTTCCGCCGCTTCCCGTGCGATTTCCGTTTCGGATTTCTTCTTTGCTGCGGCAAGCTCTGCAACTCTTTCGCGATAAACATTCTTTGAATATTCATCCATGAAAGGATAATCCTTGTCACGCATAAGAATTTCTTCCGCAGAAAAAAGCTTTTCCGTTATTTTTTCAAAATCTGTTTCGCTTATTTTTCTGAGAGAAGAAACGGCATTTGCAAGCTGACCCGAGCCCTTATGACCGCCCGACTTTACTCCGTCGGATGCGTGGCTTATCAGGGCACAGGTAACGGCAAGCGGCAAAAGACGGAGTCCGATACCGCTGATGCCGCCGCTTTTTTCAAAAAATTCAATTATATCCTTTTCACACGGCAAAACTCCGCCTTCGCAAAGCTCCCTGCATTTTTCAAAAAGACCCGGAAACGCTTCCGGGCCTTTAAAATGACCTTTTATATGTCTGATTTCCTTGATCACCTGAGCGGTGCGTTGCTCAAGAACATAATAATTATCTGTAAGCCGACGTGCCGAATCCGGATCTGTTTTATCGGAATGCCTCGCTCTGCTTCTGAAAACAGAGGCGGCATCCTTCATCATTCTTTCGGGGCTTTTATTCATAGGCACGCTCCTTTTATTTTCTGAAAAAACGCACCGCAAAAATGCCGCATCCTACTGCCGCACCTGCAATCACGAGCTTTTTCGTAATATCAATCACTCTCACGGCATTCATTGCCGCAGCCGCAAGCCTGAGTGTGTTTTTTATTTCATTCATACGTTAACCTCCGCTTATGAGAACGGCATGAGCGATTCCGGGTATTGTTTCGCTCTGGAGCGGTGATACGCTTGACAAAAGTGCTCCCGTGCCGACAAACAAAACCTTTTTAAGCTCTCCGTTTTCTATTCTTCCTAGTATATCCGAGCAAAGAACGGCACCGCTGCAGCCGCAGCCCGAGCCACCGGCACCGACATCCTTCTGCTTCGTCATGTCATAAAGCAAAAGACCGCAGTCCTCGTGGACGCCGCAGATATCAATATTCTCCTGCTTTATCATAAGCTCGCAGAGAAGCTGAGAGCCGACGGAGCCCAGGTCACCCGTCAGAATCATGTCATAATCGGCAGGCACAGTGCCGGTATCGTTCAGAAAATCCGATATGGTGCGGCACGCAGCAGGTGCTGATGTCAAGGTTACACCATAAAAAAGGAAGCTGCCGTTTTCAGGCAGCTTCTTTCAGCTTTGTTATTGATTTGTGCCGACAGAGCAATATCTTTCTTCGAGCTCTTCGTAATGAGTGTAGTTTTCCGCTTGTTCAATAAGATTTTTTGCATCGGTATAGGGCTTTACGATTCTTTCGTAAACAGAAACCTTTTTAAGCCATTCATTCAGCTCACGCTTGATTTTCATGCTTTCAATGAAGCTGTGGGATTCTCTGTTTATAATTTCTTCCTTGACCGCTTCATCGGGAGCTTCAATGTTATCTATGCCGTATTTTCTGATGAGGGATGCGGATTCCTTCTTAGTGCGTGCATTTTTGATTGCATCGGAACGGATTTCCTTTTCAGCCTCCGTTGACTTCGGCAGGCTCTTTGCTTTCTTCATTTCTTCCTCTGCATTTTCATAGAAATAAAGAGCTCCTTTTGCGTAGTCGGCTTTTGCCTGAGCTAATCTTGCAATGCCCGCTTCGCCCGAAAATTTATTGAGATCCTGCATGATTATGGCGGCTCTTTCGATAGCAAGATTTGTTTCTTTTATTGCTTTCTTTTCTTCTTTTGAAGCGGTTTTATCTGCCCTGACCTTCTCTTTTCCGAAGTTTTCCTTCGCCTCGTGAATAATCTCCATGGCATCGGCAAGCTCTTCGTTTTCAAGAACTCCGAGAGAATAATTTTCAAACATTGCACGGATTTTCAGAACTCCGACATAGGCTCTGTGCTTATTTTCGGTAAGGTCATAGAAGCAATACGGAAGAAGATTGAGAAACGCACCGACGGCGGAGCAGATGATAAGAACCTCAAAAAGTCCGTTTCTTATTGTGTCATCATAAAGCACGCTGTAATCCTCAAGCAGACCCATTTTTTCATAGATTGCAGGATACACCATGCCCGTGAAGAATCCGATAACGGTGCCTATCATGCCGAGAGGTCCGAAAAGACCGTCAACCCTGACGCCCGTTTTCCATTGGTGGTAGTCCCTCATATCGGCACTTATCTGATGCTGAACAATATTCCAGAAGGTGTTGATGAAGGTGTTGAAATACCAGAGAACACAAATAAGGATGAGATTTTTATATGTAAAATAAAGGATAACAAGAACTACTATGTTGATTGAGTTTGCGGTTATAAGAAGATTTCTTTTTCCCATAATCTTGATTGCAAGCGGGGCAAGAAGCATCGACCATAAAGCCGCATTGCCGATAACGGTGTTTGCAATGCCCAGATAGGACTGATATTCTCCGTTATAAGCATAAACGAACGACCAGCTGAGGATTATGCCGTAGCCCGATTCGAGGAAAACAACCCATGCAGCCGCATGAATAATCCAGTAATACTTATTCTTTGCAACCTCACGGATTGCATCAAGCAATCTTACGGGCTCCGGCTTCTTTTTGGGAAGAATAAGTCTTTCCTTCACCTGACGGAAGAAAATTGTGCTGATAACAAATCCGATTATTGTGAAAAAAGGATAAATAACGCGGTAGGTCCATATGTTATCGAGACCCCATGTCCAGCCCGCAATCATCGGAATAATCAGATTTGAAATCGTGGGTGCAAGGGAATAGATAACCTGAGAGATGCTCATTACATTGGCTCTTTCCTGAGCATCGGGCGATATTATCTGCTGAAAATAGGTGTAGCTTTCATTGTAGAAATTCTGGAATTGACTGAGAATAAAAAACATCAGCCAGACAACAACGGCCTTGGTATTGTAGCTGAAATATTCATACGGAAGCCATGCAAAAATCATGGACATCAGAACAATCGGGAAGCCCGTTCTTTTTATGAACGGCAGGAATTTGCCACCGGGAATATGATGGTTGTCATAATACCAGCTTCTGAAAATGCCGATAGGAATGCCGATGATATTGGCCACCGTCAGCATTATCTGCAAATCCATGGGACGCAGTCCGATGCTTGCACCGACAAGGAAATTACCTGCACTGAGGCTTATGTTTGAGGCGAGGAGCATTGCCCAGTTAACGCCGAACCCCGCACCGCTGAGTGCCGCGGTTTCTTTATATGATATATATCTGCCCTTCGGCGGCACATTCCAGTATTCTTTCACATTACGGATTGCACCCTTGGCTTTTGATATAATTCCTGTTTTTTCTTCCATAAAAACAAAACCTCCATTTTATTTGTTTATGCCTTTGTATTCTGCTTTTACTTTTTCATAGCTTTCAAGATTGCCGATATCATAGCGGCTGCCGGGCATCTCCATTGCGTGCACCACGGTCTGTGTGCAGAGCCAAGCAATATAGCTTCCGGGTGCATCCGTACCGCATCCGCTTTCGATACCCTTCTGCACAAGCCTTGCATCGGACTTTGTGTAGTAATAGAAAGGCGGACAGCACCAGTTTGTTGCGGGATTCGGAGATTTTTCCGTCATATTGAGAACTTTATCGTTTCCGTCAACCGTCACAACGCCGCATTTGAGGAGCTTGTTGAACTCGGGCTCAAAATATCTCATTATGCAGGAGGTGTTTTTCTCTTTTGCATAGGCAACAAACTTTGTGAGGCTGAAATCGAGAACGTTATCGCCCGCAATAACGAGCATATCATCGTCAAGCTTCAGCTTTTCAATCGCAAACTGAATATCTTTAACAGCACCCAAGCGGGTTTCGTTGGTATCCGTGCCGTCATCAACAACGGTAATCTTCTGCGGCTTCGTTTTTACCCATTCGTCAAAATGATGAGCATATTTGCTGTTTGAAATCACAACATATTCATCAATTTCACCTGAAGTGTCGATATCGTCAACCAGCCAGTCAAGAATGGTCTTTTCGCCAACCTTGAGAAGCGGTTTCGGGAAATTTTCGGTCAGAGGATAAAGACGGGTAGCGTAGCCCGCCGCCAGAATAAGACATTTCATAAAAATTCCTCCTGTCAGCCTAAATTCACGCCGTCTGCACTTTCGCAGATATGCACGGAATATTTACCCTCAAGATGAGGGAATGCTTCAAGATATTCGCGGGTTACGGATTCAATAATACTTTCTTCAAAGTCGGGATTGATAAGTGCCATGCAGCAGCCCTTGAATCCCGCACCCGAGAAGCGTCCGCCGTAAATTCCTTCTGTACGGGTCATTATTTCATATAATTTTTTCAGCTCGGGAGAGCCTGTTTCCCAATTATATATTGAAGATCTGCCGCTTTCGGATGAAAGCCTGCCGAATTCTTCGATATCGCCGTTTCTCCATGCCTCTGCACCCTTCTGCACACGGTCAAATTCCGTATACCAATGCTCGGCACGCTTACGCCAGTTTTCAGGAAGCTTATCCTTATGCTCAAGATAAATCTCATAGGGAACATCACGGAGATTAGTTTCTTCAAACTTGCCGTATTCCATGCCTGCATAGGCTTTGAGGGCATAAGCGGCACTTCTGCATTCATCAACACGCATGTTGAAAGCCGAGCCGGCAAGGGAACGTTCGATTCCGCTGAAGAATATCGCAATTTTAAAAGGCTTCATGTCGGGATTCCGAGGGATAAGCTCATATGTATCGGTCTGCAAATCCATATAGAGAAGATGGTCTTTTTTGCAATAAACTTCGCAGGACTGGTCTAATTTTCCGCAGGAAACTCCCACATATTCATTCTCGGCTTCCTGTGAAATTGTGATAAGCTCGGCAGGTTCAAGTCCGATTCCGTTCATCGTGCAGAGAGCCGAAAGGAATGTGATGATTACCGCCGCGGAGGATGAAAGTCCGCCGATGGGTAATTCGCCGTCAACAACCGCACAAAGCCCTCTGCGAAGAGGATAACGCTTGTTGAGAGCGATTGTTGCACCTCTGAGATGGTCCGCCCAGTCACCCTGCACGGTTTCGGGAGTTGCCGCAACATGCCACTGTGCACGCTTGTCAAACTGCATTGATTTGATTTCAATAACGCCGTTTTCCTTGGGTCCGTAAGCGATATGTATTCCTTTGTCAATGGCAAAGCCCGTGATTTTACCGAGCTGATGGTCGCTGTGTGCACCGACGGGGCAGATTCTGTAGGGCGTAAACGCGGTATACTGTGCAGATTTTTTATATGTCTGTTCAAACATACGGGCAGCAGTCATTTTTATTTCCTCCGCATTAAAATATTCCATTTTACATTATATCTTATAAAATGCTTTCCGTCAATCAAATTATGAAAGTCTGCTCTTGATACATTACAGCTTGTATGATATAATCTAACAGAATTTTTAAAGGGAGCAGAAAAAATGAAAAAGATTATAAGTATACTGCTGATTTTATCAATGCTTGTGATAATTCCGTTTGACGTTTCCGCACAGGACACCTCATTTGACACGGGATTGGTTGACCTTCCGCAAAAATCAAACGGTACAACCGAAATCAGAACACGCAAGCAGGTTGACGGACTGCGTATGTATGTAGACGAAGAAAATCCGCTCTTTATGATAAGAAACTGCCCGATATGGGGCGGCCCTCAGACGGGTGAGGCTTTTGCGGAATATGCAATCAAAACATATTACGCACTGCCCGAGGATGTCAGAAACTTTGCTGTTATCTACATCGACGAGGGACCGACAACCATGACTCCCGCAAGGCAGCTTGAATTCTGGGATGAGCTTCTGACCGTTACCGATGCGGCGAATGTTCCGATTGTGTGCCAGTCCGAATGCTTCTGCACCAACAAAACCCGTGACCCGTTCACTCAGGAAGAGCTTTCCGCCGTATTCAAAAAGCATCCCTCACTCATCGGCTTTGTTCAGGTTGAGCTTTCGACAAACGGCGTTACAAACGAAAAGCTTGCGTATGACGAGGTAACGGAGGATAACGGAGTCAATAAAAATATCCTTGCAAGAATGAAATCCTGCATCAGGGCATGTGCCGAAAACGGCGGTCTTTTCATCTGGCAGGATATGGAATATATCTATTGGAAAAAGCTCAATTATGTTAACCATATTCTCAAGGACAGAGAGCTTTATGACCTTCTCAAAAGCAATACCGAAAACATCGTTATTATGGATAAGCACAACGGTCACGGCAGACATTTTGCAAGCCAGGCAAATATTCTCGGCTGCTGGCTCGATGATGTCTGCGGCAACTGGGGCGTAAATCTTGAAAATTTTCTGTGGTACGAAGAAGGATTTATCGAATACGACGACGTCGGAGTAAAGCCCAACGAGCCTGACCCGATTACCACAGCAAAATATCCCCCTGCTCTTTTCGGCATTGACATGATTGCCGATATGGTGGGCGGTGCAACAGTCTATGCAATCGAAGGCACATTCAGCCGGGGCGGACTTTATCATTTCATCAACGGCGAAGTTGTTATGACCGCCACATTCTGGGATGTGCTTTACCCGATTTATCAGATGATTCTGAACGGCTCCGTACCGAGCAAGGAGCAGGTTAAAGAAAAAATCAAGGTCGCCTATAAAATGACTCTGCCGTATTCCTATCCCCTCAGCGGTAACGACGCTCATTTTCTTCAGGGACTTTACTGCGATACCTTCACTCTTTTGCAGGAAAAAATTGATACCACACCGTATTTTGACTGCACAAAGGACTGGGTTCCCTCAACGGGAAGATATCACATAATTCCCATTCTTCCGATTTATTCAAACCCCGGAGAGATTTTGCCCGAAAGCAGAATTCTCAACGATTTCAGTTATTTCTTAAATCTTCTTTTCATAAATCCGATAAAGGTTAATTTTTTTAACAAGTATTATGAAAAAACATACGAAGGCGACGGAGTGCTGTTTGACATAAATGATTATGTTTATATTTTCAACAGCAACGAAAACAAAACAATTAACAGCAGTCAGACCGTGAATTACACCCTTCAGAAAAGTGAAATTGAAATTACTGCGGATTTTGTTGCACACACCTACGCAGTCATAAAAGAAAGCAAAGAAAAAATCGACATTGATTTATGCAATCTGCGACTCGATACCGATGCGGTATGCGCAGGACTTGAGGACGAAAACACCTTTATGATTGCTTACGCCAACGGCGGAAAAATGGATAATCCGAGAGATTTCCGAACCTCGGTTATCACACTTACGGGATTTGACACACCGCCGAGCGTCAATGCATGGGGCTCAAACGGTGCAAAGGGCAGAGCAGAATGGAATGAAAAAACAAAAACATTGACTCTCACCATTATTTCAAACGGCGAGGTAAGGATAACGATTGAGTAAAACATTAACCCGTGCAGTTCGATTTGAACTGCACGGGTTTTCTTATGCCGTTTTTACATCATCTTTATTGATTTCGATATATTCCGTCGCCTGCTCGAATGCATCTTTGCACTTGAGTCTGATTGTGATTCTTTCGCCTTCGTGAATAAGAATTTCATCAATAAGCTCCAGAACAAGAGGTCTTGTCAGTTTTTCAATATTGCCGAGTTTCTTGAAGCTTTCGATAAATGAATTCTGCTTCATACCGTTTTCATATCCTTCAAGCTTTGATTCCAGATGTTCGATTTCCTCATCAATCTTCCTGATTTTTTCCTGGAAATCATTTTTCAGATTATGATATTCCTCTTGCGTGATATCTCCCCTTTTCCAGTCGGGGTATAGGTCGCGTATCATGCCTTCAGTAAATTCTCTGTCTTTTCTGTGCTTTTCAAGTGCTTTTCCGATAATATCATTTTCGGTTTTTCTTTTTGCACTGTTGTTTATGACTTTTATGATTTCATCATATTCCGTTGCAACCTCAACCATTTTCTGAAGGAAAACAAGCACCGCTTCTTCAAGCTTATCGATACGGATTGTGTGAAGAGTGCAGGCGTCCTTGCTCACCCTTACCGTTGAACAGCGGTAATAATGGTATTCTTTGCCGTTCTGCTTATTGGACTTCTTTGCCATTCCGCCTCTGCAGTCTGCACATCTCACCAGACCCGCAAAAAGTCCGGCGCTCTGTTCTGTTTTCGATTCCTTTATATTACGGCCAAGCAAAGCCTGTGCCTTATCAAAAGTGTCTTTATCGATTATCGCCTCGTGAGTACCCTCAACAACATACCAATCTTCTTTCGGCACGGCAACGCACTGTCTGATTTTATAACTCAATTTCATGTTTTTGCCCTGCACCATATTGCCGAGATACATCTCGTTTTTCAGAATTCTGCGCACCGAGCTTTCGGGCCACAGACCTTCGTTTGTCTTGCGGACCTGATGTTTATATTTGAAGCCTTTTGATTTTTTATAAGCTGACGGATTAAGTATTCCAAGCAAATTAAGTTCTCTTGTTATACCGAGAATCGTAGAGCCGGAAACATATTTTCTGAATATCATCCTGACCACTTCCGCAGCCTCTTCGTCAATTATCAGCTTATGGCGGTCTTCGGGATTTTTCAGATATCCGTAAGTGGGAAACGCTCCGATAAATTCGCCGTTTATGCGTCTCATATTGAGCGTACCTCTGATGTTAACCGACGTTGCCGCTGAAACACTTTCATTAATAACATTGGTAACACCGATTGTTATGCACTGAGTAAAGGCGTTCATATTGCCCGGAGCTGTATCGACAGAATTATTGATCGCAATCAGTCTGACAGAGTGTCGCACGAAGAAGTCTTCAATATAATAACCTCCGTCGGCATAGTTTCTGCCGAATCTTGAGAGATCTTTAACAACAACGCATTTTATGATACCGGATTCAATATCTTTTTTCATTCGTTCGAATCCCGATCTGTCAAAATCCGTTCCGGTACAACCGTCATCGATATAAAAGCTGTAGAATTCAAGTTCAGGATGAAGCTTCAGGAATTCCTTGAGAATCTCTTTCTGCGATACAACAGAATCACTCTCGTCTTTGTCGCCGTCTTCCTTTGAAAGACGAATATAAAGAGCGGTCTTACAAGGGCTGAGATCCCTAAGCTGCTCTGATGCCATATTGTTTTTATACATAGTTCAGCTACCTCCGTTACGGGGCAGCACGGTTATCATACGCTTGAATTATACCGTGCCGCCGCCCGAATTACAATCTGTAAATTTATCCTGCAAGAAAAGTCTCTGCAATAATTGCATCCGCGAGAACTTCCGAAAAATCTTTTCCGCCGCTGAATTCAACCTTAACAACAACATCATCGACTTTGAAAAGATACGGATTGCCGACCTGAGCTATAAAATCATCCGTACGGCGTTTTAAAGCCGTTTTTCGGTTTGTCTTGATATTTCTCAGGTCGACGAGTTCGTCGGCATTACAGACGGAGATATCGGCATTTCTGAGCATCTCGTAATCGTTCAATCCTGAATCACTCCTTACGGAATAATTTTTGGAATTTTTTTCGTTTTCTATTCCGAAAACATTTTCTGAATTGTAACTGTTCGGCACAAATCTGCTCCTTTCGGTTAGTTTTTGCCTAAGTTATGACAGATTCAAAATGCAAAAAATTTTTCGCTATGGTTTTTTACAGATTCTGTCATTTTCCGAAGATTTTTTTAAAAAAATTTATTTTTTCTCCGAATGACTCACCTTTTACAGTTATGACAGATTGCCGAAAAAACAATTCAGAAAACAGACTTATGTGTTTAGGTATGAGAAAATTGTTGTATCATTTCTCCAATGTGATAATTTAAAAATGCTTGTCGCGAGCACCGCCATTTTCAGGTATTTTCCGTCGTTACCCAATTGACGCGCTTTTTCGCGATTTTTTCCACGCAATACCCACCAGCCACATATTTCTTTTTTGTCAAAATAACGCGGTTTGCCCGTTTTGGGGTTGATATAGTATTTATTCCATCGTGACAGAATTTCCCTCTCCAACTGTTTTGCGTATTCGGGATTTTCAAGAATTTTCTCAACTTGAATCTTATAATATTCTTTCGCCGATTCAGCTCTGAGTTTATGCAGATTCAGATGGTTGTTGAACATTTCGGGTGGAAACACGGGTTCATCTGGTTCCACCCGTTCAAAATATTGTCTGATAAATTCAACATCTTCTTCGCTGTTCAAGCGATTTAAAGTGTACTTTCCTCCCTTGCCTCGAAGAACCTCAACACACCAATATCCGCTCTCGTCTTTTTTGAAGTTACAACCTTTTAAGTTTTGAAGTTCGCGTTTTCTGATCCCGACTTTTAAATTGAAATCTACGATACTTTTCCACGCTTCGTGCGATAAATCGGATGATTTCTGAGGAGCAAAAGGTTCTTTCCTTCCTCGGATGTATTCAGCGGTATGCCGCACAGGTTTGTTGATAATTTTGAGTTTTACGCCGTCAAACGATACAGCCACAGCCGCAAGATAGGTATGGATTGTGCTGGCCGTGTATAAGTCAATCATACTGTCACAGTAAGCCTGCACATATTCTAAATTACAGCAAGACTTATAATCGCGGCAGTCAAAATTCTCCCTGCAAAATTTCACATATCGGTAACTGTGCCTAAGAAACTGACGATAGGTTTTATGGTTCGCGTAATTCTTCGCTTTTAACCGCTCATCAACATTTTTCATTATCTGTTGAGTTATACTTAGCCGTCTTTGTCTTTTAGCCATTCAATCTCCTCTCCGCTCATTTCTGCGCTGTGCCAGAACGCAGATAAACTGTAACATGAATACTCATCGCAAATAACATCAATGCTGTATTCTTCTCTGTCTATCGTTATTTTTTCATATTTTCCTTCATTGAAAATTTTCAATGCCGTATAGTTAAAAAACTTGTCCCACACCACGTCTTCTCCATCATTTGAATAATCAACAAAATACAGACTCTCGTGATGATAATCACAGTCGGGACTGTAATCCTCATAAATCCAATTTGAGAACTGTGTATATCCCACCATGTAAATTTTCGGTGTTTTCCTAAGCTTTTTACTTCTCAGAGATTCTTTCAATTCATTTTCTCTGCATACATAAAATTTTTCACACATAAAATCATTCCTTTTTATTATTCTGGTAAATTGTCTTGGCTCTGTTTTTCGGCGTGATATCACACCCCCGAGCGACGGATCTGATCGGTTCGACACTCCCGATCACGATGATGCCCGATTGCCTGAGCAATCCGTTTCGCCGCCGCAAAATCTGGTTATATTCCCGATTTACCCGATGAGTAATCGGATATAACCATTTTTGCGTAAATATTTCACGCTCCTTCACGATGGCTCTCCTGACCAGCATTTTTTGTTTTGTTCGGCTGTCACTCTCCCAACGTCTGTATTTGATATGGTTATGACAGATCCGTTGACAAAACACTCGCATTTTTATCAATACTTTATCTCAACCGCAACACAGAATTTTCCGTACGCTTTGCCCAAATATAAAATGTAATCCACATCAACGCTCGCCAATGCAGTCTTTACAGTTTCTGTTAACGGTTCGTCGCAAATACACATCAAATGCTGGGTATGTGATTTTTTACTATCGCTGACAGACATTCCCGCGAACTCAAATTTATGCCCTTTGACAAAATCATTGAATAACTTTTTCGATTTAACCGGCTCGATTTTGATTCTGATACTCATCTTATCACCACCTTTAATTGGGTTATGACAGATGTAAGCGAAAAAAGAGTGCAAAAATTTTTTTGAAACCAAACTGCACAAACAAAAAACAGCCAGCGAAACTGATAACATAGAGCAAAGTATGCCCAAAAAAGTAATTATATGGATAACGGAGTTATCGAAAACTTTTTTTGCAGACTTAAAGTAGAATTGTTCTATAGAAAAATCTGATAGTGTTAATTCATTCATTGATGGACTAAATAAATATAATTTTTACTACAACAACGACAGAATATCTATGAAATAAAAAAGAATGAGTCCGGTACAATACTGAACTCATTCACTAACAATCTATTATTTTGTCTAATCTTTGGGATTCACTTCTAATTGGAGATTGTTTTCATTATTAATACTAATTTTCTTCACTCAAAAACTCACAATATAGAATAATCAGTTTTTATTCAATAAAAGCTTTATTGTCTTTTTAGCTTTTCTAAACAGTTCACACACTGTACAAAAAACCTTGTTGTTTAAAATTTTATATAATTTACAGTTTTTTTTATGTAAAAACAAAAGAATGGTCTGCCAAAGATACAAACCTTCTTCCAATGCTTTTCTCGTAGAAAAATGTAGAAGTGCACAATCGTCAAATTTTCGACCATTCTTATCTGTTACATCCAAACCGCCTTCAATTATATCGATTTTATTAATCGTGTACTTGGAAGGAAGAGCTATGCATTTAGATTTTTTGGGCTCTGAATGACAAATAAACCCGTTCATTCCCATAGCAATACTGAATATTGGATCGTCACGAAGTTTACCTCCGGCCGATAACGGTGAATATTGACTCAGAAGGGAGTCTTTACTTATTTTTTCTGCAACATCAAGGCAATCCTCATACATTTTCTTGCACTTCGAACCTTTTCTTATAAAAATATATCCCGGATTAAAAAGAGGAACCACCATATTCTCATCAAGTTCAGAGATAAGTTCAAATAAACGAGCCCTCACTTCCTCAGTACCGAACCAACGTTTCAAGCCACCATCATTCCAACCAAAACTTGAACAATCCGATTCATGTGATAATAAATCCCAAAAAAAATCCAGATTTCTGTAAATGAGACAATCCGGCTCAATAAATATAGACTCATCATATGGTGATTTAATAAGCAGCGATAATTTGTCAATATAGTTTCCATTTGCTTTTTCAAGCAAAACAACATCATCGAACATATCAGTATATTCGTTTGTTCTGTCACAAATTATCGCAAACGGAACACCCGGATTGTGAATTTTAAAAGAGGCAAGCAAATTAGCAGCCATTCTATAATATATGATATTCCCCGTAGCTAATGTTACAAATCCCCTGACCATCTTATCACCTTATTCTTCTGATATTTCAACCAATCTTCCGTTTTTCTCAATTGAATAAACCCTTGTGCAGTATCTGAGCATTGCGGGGCGGTGGGTTGTGATGATTCTTGTTCTGTTTGGGTAAGCATTCATCATGTTTGCAACAACCCTTGCCTCTGTTTCGGCATCGAGCGCACTTGTTGCCTCGTCCATAACAATGATGGGAGCATCGCGGAGAATCGCTCTTGCGATTGAGATTCTCTGCACCTGACCCTCTGAGAAATTAACACCCTTTTCGCTTATCACGGTATTAATTCCGAGAGGCAGCTCCTCAACGAAGCTCCATGCATCCGCAACCCTGAGAGCGGCAATTATTTCATCATCTGCAGCTTCGGGTCGGACAATTCGGAGATTATCCGCAACAGTGCCCGAAAAGACTGCATTTCCCTGGGGCACATAGGAACAGAATCTTCTGGTGCTTTCGGAAATGCCGAGCTTCATTCCGTCTTTTGTTTCGACGCTCAGTGTGCCCGAATCGGGCTCAACAAGCCCGAGAATGAGCCTGAGAAGCGTTGTTTTGCCTTCGCCCGAGGGACCGACAAATGCTATTGTTTCACCGGGCTCCGCCCTGAAGGTCGCATTGCCGACTACGGGTTCGTCTCCGTCGGGATATGTATATTTCAGATTATCGCAAACGATTGTCACGCCGTTTTCGTTTGCGGATTTTTCCATTTTTTCAGCCTTTTTGCTGTCCCTGTGCTCTTCAAGCGGAAGATCGGTTATTTCCATTATTCTTCCTGCGGCGGTGGCGATTGAAATTGCACCCGGAACAAGCGAAACAAGGCTTGAAAACGAGCCCGTAAGCTGACCCGAAATCTGCAGGAACAAGGTCATTGTTCCGTATGAAATCGCACCCTGCCAGAGGCGGTAGACACCCCAGCCGTAGCAGGAGTAAGCCACCACAAGCCCTATAACCGACATACAGAGACTCATTGCGATGGTAAAACGGTCGTGATCAAGCTTGATTTTTCTGTGAAGCTGAAGATTCGTTTTCATCTGATCAACATATCTTTTTGTTATGTCGAACGCCTTGATTGTCTGTAAATTCTGTATTGATTCGGAATAAAACGAAAGAATTCTGCCGTTCATTTCGCGGCTCTCTTTGTTGTATTTGCGAATCATTTTCATTGTTATCTTTGATGAAATAACAAGAAACGGAGCGCTGAGAAAAGCAAATATCGCCATTGTGGGGTCGTAATAAAGCACAACCGCAAGGCAGCCGACAAACTGCGCACCTTTTGTGAAAATTCCCGGGATATAGGTGATAATGCTGTTTGAAACCGAAGCAACATCACCTTCAATTCTGTTAAGCAAATCGCCCGAATGAAATTTTCTGATATTCTCCCATTTTGAGTAGGTTATATGCTCATAGATACTGCTTCGGATTTCACTGCTGATTTTTGTTCCGACCACCGCAACTATTCTCGATATCACCGCACCCACAATAATCTGAGAAAGGCTCAGACCGACTGCAAGAAGTGCATTTCTGAGAATAGTATCATCATTGTGCGAAACAACGGAGTCTATCAGATATTTAGTTGCTACACTTGATCCAAGACCCATCGCAGTGCTCACAATTCCGATAACAACATACAGAGCTATCTGCAAACGGTACCGTGAAGCATATCGCAGAAGCCATTTCCACTCATTTCCGAGTGAACGGAAAAGCTGAACATATTCAGTTGGCTTCTTCATAATATCATCCCGTTTCTCAATCAGATAATTTCATATGACTGCAGTTTTTCAAGAAAATCCGCAACATCTTTGGAGGCTGTTGCCTCATCAATATCATATTCTTCGATTAAAGCTTTTACAAGCCCTTCGCTTTCAGCACCATCACGGATTTTATCCCATAAGAGCTTGCCGCTGTCTGTCAGCATAAATATTCCGTTATACTGAAAAACCGTATCGCCGACAGGTACAAGCATATGCTCACCTGCAACGGTTCTCATAATCACATTTTTTTTAATTTCCATCTTTTTCAAGCCTTTCAAGTTCGAGTTGAGTCAAGCGTGCGGTTTCCGCACTGAACTTGCAGATATATTCGGGTTTCTTTGAATAATCTCCGCTTTCGGTATAGCAGGCAGCCGCACAAACATTACAAAAATGCCTGAAAGCACAGTTTGAGCATTCCTTAGGCAAACGGATTTCGGATGTGAATTTCTTCACCTGATTCCATGCTTCGTTAAATCCGATTGACTTGATATCAAATGTTTTGTTTATCATGCCGCAGGGTGCCATTTTTCCCTCTTTGTCCACCCAAAAACATGATCTTCCCGCCCTGCACAGTACACCTTCGGCAGGGTTATACGTCTCTTTTTTGCCGAGAACCTCATCGATTTTCTTTTTCATTCCGATTGCTCTTGAAGCAAAATCTTCAGGCGAATACTTTAGCTTTGACCAGGCAACACGGCATTCTGCCGCCTCTTCGGGTGATAATCGGTTTTCATTTTCTCCGTGAACACCGTTGATTCTCACCTGGGGAAACATATAGGATGTTGTTTTAACATGAAATCCGTGTTCCTTGCAAACATTAAAAATGTTTTCCATATCACTGCGGTTATCGGGAGTGATGCTGCAATTGAATCTCACATCAATACCCATTTCACGCAGTTCTTCAACATTACGGATTACTCTTGTAAAGCCTCTTACGCCCGTAAAGCCTTCGTAGGTATCGTCATCCGAACCGTAAATTGAAACGTTGATTCTGTTGGGCGGGTACTTTTTAAACAGTTCTTTTATTTTATCATTTATAAGATAACCGTTTGAATTCAGAGAAACCACACATCCCATTTTGCAAAGCTCTGTGTAAATCTGAGCAAAATCATCGCGGATAAGCGGTTCCCCTCCGGTGATAAGAAGGAAAATCATTCCCGCTTCAACCGCTTCTCTGCCCAGATTTATCCACCATTCGGCAGGTAATTCGGAAGCTTTCATTCTGTTACAGTCCGAGTTATGGACATAACACATTCTGCAATTGAAATTACATCTTCCCGTTATCTCAAAGGTTCCCGAAAGAGGTATTCCTTTTTCTTTCGCCTTGGAATGAAGATACGCTGAAATCAACGGCTCTGATGAAACGGGATTGATTGTAACAGGTTTGTTTTCCATACTGTATCACCTCATTTACAGCGCAGACAGTTCTTTTTCAAGAAAATCCACGGCAGTCTTGTCTTTAAGACACGAATAAGAATATACGGGCACGGTTTCGGCAACAGTCTGCACAAGATCGGCTATTGTTTCCGACGCCTTATTATCCCACATATCATAGGTAAACTTACCGATAACCGACATAAAAGCATCGGACGCAGATAATCTTTTAATCTTGTTCTCAGTACCCTTTGAAAGGCAGATTATCGCTTTGACGGGAAGTTTTTTATTTTTGCATATTTTTGATGTTCCGCAAAACGGAATACCGTTTGCATAAACAACACCGTTTTCAACAGATAATGCGGCTCTGTCACCGTTTATTGTTTCGGTATTGAGATTCTCATTCCAGAGCGCAGCCTGAGTCGATTTTCCGACCTGTTTATCACCAGAAAAAAGAATTGCATATCCTTTATATTCAATAAACGAACAATGAAGAATACCTATCCCCTTTTCAATCAGTATCGCAGGCAGGTTAAGGCTGTCAAAAACCGTTATTTCTCCAAATCTGTCAGTGCTTTTGATGTAAAGCTCTGAATTATCGATTTTGCAGGCATAATCAATATACTTATATTCCTTTGTATTGAAATATGCCGTGTACAGCTTTGTTCTGCCGTCATAATACACTTTTCTGCGATCGGAAAGATAAACCGCTTCTCCTGTTTTTGGCGGCAATTCATCGGTCCTGATTATTCTTATTGAATAATCGGCATCTGAATATTCTGACAGAAATGCAGAGAATTCCCTTTCTTTTTCTATCGGATCATCGCTTTTCAATTCTACCGAACAGCCGCAAAAAAGATATTTATTCACCTGCATAATCTAAAAAAATCACCTCGCTGTCAGTCAGCGCAAAATGAGGTGCGGGAATCTGCTTGAGTTCGCCCGATCTGAGGCCGTCTATCTTTGAACGGAACGTTATTCCTCCGAAATAGCTTCCGTCTTTATCTTTCTTTTTATAATACAGATAAATATCGGATTCTATATCATTTTTTGAAATATTTCTGATATTGATAACTTTGTCGTGAACATCAAGTTCAAAGGTTTCTCTTTGAAGACCGATTGCTTTTTCAAAATCAACTCTGTTTTCGCCGGAAATATCAACTATCTTTTCGCCCTTGGAAAGAGTATGTCCGTTTTTTTCAAAAACATTGACCGCCATATTTGCGGGAAGTGTTGTAATTTCAAAAAGCATTTCTTTCTGATCGGTTGTAACCTTTATTCTGAGAAGCTGAATTGCTTTGTCAGCCTCATTTCTTACTTTGAGAGTAAGAACATCCTTTTTTTCTTCAAAACTTCCGTCCTCGGGGAAATCGGAGGTGCGGATTACAGCTTCTTCCACAAACACGTCACTGTAAACCGAAACGGGAAATATAACGCCATGGAATGTTTCTGCTTCTTTTTTTGAGTCGCAGGCAGATAAAACTATCATCACCGATACAAGAATCAACACAGAAACTTTTCTGAACAATTTCATAGGCTCACCTTTTTAAAAATCCGAAAAGCCGGGTCACCAAAGCGGTGACTCGGCTTGCGGAAATTTATGATTCAAATACGTTTGAGTCAGCAGTGGGAACGTGATAGCAGATTAAGCCGCCGAGATCGGGGGAATAAACCATACAAGCACTGTTCTCCAAAAAAACCGTAAGTCCGGGCTGACCGGGAACTTCAGCGGGACATACACCTGCATCCAGTGTAGCAGTATGCTCACAGCCGGCTGAAATGTTTGTTGAAAGATTCAATTTCTGGAAAGAAATATCAGGTTTTATATACTTTTTCATGCAAATAACCTCCAGAAAAATTCGATAATACTCTTTATAAAATTCCAGACCTTAGTAAAGAAGTCTGACAGAATGCGGATAACCTTCTCATAAACAGACTCATCTGCTGCGGGTTCGCTTACTTCAGGTTCATCTGTTGCAGGTTCGCTTACTTCAGGTTCATCTGTTGCAGGCTCACTTACTGCAGGTTCATCTGTTGCAGGCTCGCTTACTTCAGGTACGTCTGTTGCAGGCTCGCTTACTTCAGGTACGTCTGTTGCAGGCTCACTTACTTCAGGTACGTCTGTTGCAGGCTCGCTTACTTCAGGTACGTCTGTTGCAGGCTCACTTACTTCAGGTGTGCCCGTTGTGGGCTCCTGAGTTGTGGGTTCTTCGGGAGCTTCCTCAACAACGATAGTTTCTGTCATAACAGGCTCGCTTGCATCGCCGTTATAGTCATAGAATACAACTTCGTATGCATTTTCGCCCGGCTGTTCTGTAACAAATGTATAGCTCCAGAGCTTGTCACCGTTTTCGCCAATTTCGCACTCAGTAATTTCTGATCCGTCAACAGTAACCTTAACAACCTCGGGAGGTGTAGTCACTTTGAGGGTTGCTTCCTTGCCTTCAACGAATGTATCGCCGACCCATTCTATTGAGATATCCTCTTCGTTGTAGGTCTTTGATTCTTCGTTTACTTCCTGAACTGCCATAGCGTTTCTGAGAGCCATTGTTGCAAGTGCGGGAGTTGAGTCATAAACCATGAAATTAACTGCAGCGGGTTCTGCATCACCGCTTTCAGGCTTGGTTGTGTGTGCCCACTTGAAGCTGGTGAGTGAAATAACGGTATCTGTATCAGATGTGTTTGCAATTACGATGGGATAAAGAGTTGAATATACGTTTTGGGTCATATCCTCGTAATTGATCTCATTCTGGTCCCAGATAATCGCTGAGTTAATCTTCTTGAATGTTTCGTGAGTACCGCTGAGGGTGATGCTGTTGGGATACTTCTCGCTGGTGTTCATGATTGTAACCTTAGCTGTTTCACCGCCGGAAACAACCTTCATACCAAGCTGAAGACTTGCAAGAGCTTCTTTGTCAGCAGAGCTTACTGTGAATGCAATAGCCTGACCCTTGCCGAGATAAAGTTCGTTTTTGGGACCGTTAGTCTTATAGGTTGCAAGAGCTGTATCATCAATACCGTTAGCTGAATTTCCGTCAAGGAAGATTGAACCGGTAAAACCAAGACCTTCAAGAACCTCATTTTCTACAAGTTCATCATAGAAATTTTCCAGAGTAAGAACGGTATCTCTGATTTCCATGAATGAAGGTGCGTATTCGCCGTCCTTGTAGTATACGTCCTTAATAACTTCGTTATCAAGCGATTCACCTATACCTGCGGGATTGAAAATTCTGACTGAATCGACATAAATGCTGTAGTCATTATCTTTCTTGTTTGCAGTGCTGTTGTAGTTGGGGTCAAAAGCAGAGCTGTAAAGAGGTTTGATAACGACATCGTATGTACCGTAAGTAAGGTCGCGTCTACTGATGACGGGAACCTGATAAAGACCTGCTGTGCTGTTAAGATCGGGAAGAGGAACGCCTTCTTCAAGCTTGTAACCATAGTATGTATTTACAAGGAAGTTCTTGTAAATGGTTGTGGTTCCTGCTTTGTAAATAGTAACCTGAACGGCACCGGTTTCATTGCTTGTTACGCTGAAGAGGTCGAAGCCTGTTCCGCAGAAGGTGAACTTTGCGGTTGCTTCCTTGCCGTAAGCAGCAGCATCAACGGTAGTCTTCTTTGCGTTGCCGAGTGAATAAGTATAGCTGTCGTCGTATGCGGGATCTTCACCATATGCATTACCTGCATCGTATTCAGCAAATGAGAATGTGCCGGGTCTGTCTTCTTCCTGGAATCTGCCGGTGATTGCTGTGCCGACATCTTCCCACTTGTAGTCATCCTGACCGTCAACAAATGTCATAAATGATTCTTCATAATAGATGTTGGCTGCGGGAATAACGGTGATTGTTGTGTAGTAATACTTGTTATCTGCAGTCTTATATTCATAATAGAATACTTCTTCATTATCCATTGCAGTGGTTGTGGGAGTATAAACTACATACCCGCCATCAATCGATGCTTTACCGTAGGTGAGAGCGACATCTGTTGTTCCGCCGGTAAGCCGGCTTGTTGTGTATGCACCGCTGTGAAGAATTGTTCCATCTGCGAGAGTCTTACCAATCTTGGTAATTGAACCTCCTGTTACAGCATAGTCGTTGCCGAGAACACTGATTTTAACGGGAAGACCGTAGTCGATAACAACGCTGTCAGGGATAATACCTTCTGTGTACTTAACAGCGAATGAAACTGCTGTGTTTGAATAGTCGGAAACATTAGGAACATTTCCGTTAACATTAATTGAATATGAACCGTCACGGTAATATGTTGTTAGTGTACTGTCGGTAATTACCGCCGAACTGTTAGCATTTGTGCTCGAAACAGAAATGTTGTATTTTGCTTCGTTATTGTAGAGAACATAACCCGAGGGAATTTCGTTTCCTGCAATAAGCTCATATGCAGTAAGTTCTACATTACTGTTGAGAAGGAGCTGCTTTGTCTGCTCTCTGCCGATAAGAACTCTTTCCGCAAAGGGAACAGCAACACCTTGCCTGTTGATGGGCTGACCTGCAGCATTTACGAGATAGAAATCGTAGCTTACAGCAGCCTGCTTCCATGCAAGAGTGGGAACGGGGAAAGTCTTTGAACATTCTGTGCCTCTGTAGTTTGTATATGCAAGAGTTGCATATTCGTTGGTTTCGAATGTGCCTGCTTCTCTTTCACCATTAGCCGCACCTTCAAGGCAAGCATAATATTTGAGGGTGATTTCGTTTCTGGTGATCTCGCCGACATTCCATGTGAATGTTTCGGTGTTGAGGTTATAAGAAACATACTGACCGATTACGGTGCTTGATGCTGTATCATAGCAATCACCGATAATTGATGAGCTTGCAGCTGTAAGAACGCCGTTAGTATTTGTAGTAAATGTAATAGTTTCCATTACATTATATTCTACACGGTTACCGAGGTTGTCGAGAGTCCAGTAACCAATCTCAAACTTGGGAACAGGATTAAGGGTTACGGTTGAACCGCCGATTGAGAATTCAGTTGCAAACTGAACATCGAAATGGTCACCCATCTTATCGGTAACAACTGCATGCTCTGCAGCATAAAGAATCTGCTCAAGGATACTGTCATATGCTGCCTGAAGGTTTGTTGTTGCAGGATAATAGTTCGACGGATTGGATGCCATTGTTGTAAGAAGCTGAGCAGCCTGCGAACCCGAGTTATAGCCAATGGTGTAAATCTTTGCACCGAGACCTGTATGGTAGCCGTTATAAAGACTTACATTGGGCATACCTTCAACATCCTGACCTTCGGGAGTTTTGATTGCCTTTGCAAACCAGTTTTCACCGTCGGTATTGAAATATGCCGCTGCAGGATATGTTGCGGTATCTGCAAGATATGTTGCAAGTTCGGCATTAGTTTCATCACCCGTAATCCATGCCTCGGAAAGAGTTCCGCTTTCGGTGCTTCCAAGTTTCAGACCGTTGAACTTTGTGGGAGCACCGTCCGACATAAATACAACAACCTGATTATCATTTGCATTGGGATCAGTCTTTGCATACTGAAGTATTCTGTACGCATAGTTAAGACCCGAGTCATAGTTTGTACCGCCGTATGCATTAACTTTGAGAGAGTCAAGGTCATCGGCAAGGTTATCCATTTGTTCAAATTTAACAAATGCATTCTGAATTGTACCGTCACCTGTAACGATTTTGTCTTCATTACCGGATTCCGAATTGATCATTGATGTTGAAGTTATGGATTCGTAGTGATATCTGAACTGGTCGAAGGTAACAACTGCAATTCGGTTGTTTTCATTTGCGTTGAAAAGCTGAAGTGCAAAGTTACGGGTATCGTTAATTGCGTTAAGAAGCTGATTGTTGCCGTTCATGGAGTCAGAGTGGTCAAGAACAACAACAACGTCAACAGGCTGAGTAACAGGAACACCCGTTACACCAAGTTCAATCTCGGTAACGCCTGTGTTCTGGAAGTTTGAGCCGCCTGCAGCATTTGACGCGGTCTTCTTAATACGAACCGAACCTTCATCGGGATATGCGGGGTAATCCTCATCTGAAAGGCTGTAGGGTTCGCTTGAAACCTTATAGGTTGTTGAAACAGTTTCATTAACCGCTTCTCCGTTATCATCATTGCCGGTTACTGTAAGGTTAAATGTTACGTGACCTTCCCTGCCCGTATAGGTAACAAGACCTGTACTCTGATCGATGGTTGCAATCGAAGTATCGGATGAAGACCATGAGTAGGTGTAGCCATCCTGAACACATTCAGTATATCTGTAAAGCTGCTCTGTGTCACCGTTATCAATATCATAACGGTATTCTATTATGTTTGTTATATCAACAGAACCGAAATAATCAAGCTTTCTGATCTGCACTTTCATCTCTACAGGTTGAGGAACAGTGCTTTCATCCAAGCCGTAGATATAAATTGCTTTTGCAGTACCGCTTGTTGACCAACGGTTAACAGATGTACCCGTGCTGTAAACCAAAGCACCGCCTTCATTGGTCATAAGGACATTGAATCCGCTGGATGAACTGTATCGTGCCCTGAAGAGATACTGATCAGGGAGATAAACACCTTCATCTGCAAGAAGAACCTTTCTGTCACCTGAAGCCAAGCTATTACCATCAGCATCTTTGTATGCTACTACAAGATATTTACCGTCTTCTGTTTTAAGCTTAACAAAGTTTGATACATCTGAAGTAACTGCTTCAACAATCAAAACATCCGAACCGGGATTCGAAATGTATGTGCCGTTATCATTGCTTTTTATTTCAGTTGAAACAGCTTTAAGGATTTTGTTTTCCGAGTAATACTGGTTAGACATTACATGTGCATCAGCAGCACCCACAGTATTACTGTTTGAAATAAGATATTTCTTGCCAACCTCAAATGTTTCGGTAAGATAATAAACATTCTTTTCAGTTATTGTGTCTCCGCCTTCGGGAGCATCGCCCTGCTGATAAAGCTCGAACACAGCACCTGATGATGACTCATAGAATGCATTGTTATATCTGATCAGATTGGCTTGCGATGCCTTGCTGCCGATAACCCATTGGCCATTCTTCTCATAGTAAATCAACTGAGCATTGTCATCCTGGGTTGCACTTGTTGTTACTATATCACCGTTTTTATCAATTCTGAGATATTCGCCGGTATCGGCATTTTTCAAGTAGAAATGACTGCTGTCTGAACCTGCTTCGGCAATCCAGACAATGTTTGAATCTTCGTTCTCAATCACATTGTCAACAGGCGAAACAGCCGCACCTTCAAGCTTAGTATCTCCGTTTTTGGTACCTGAAACTGCGATACTTATCGTTGCACCGCTTTCATTTTCCTTAACAGCACGAAGAATATACTTTTCACCTGCAACAAAGCTGTCGGTAAGATAGTAATAGTTGCTGTCGGTTTCAGCCTTATCAGGCTCTGCATAGAGAGTAATGTAGCTGACGGGTGAACCGCTTGAACCGTCATATGTAGGTCTGATGTAATAGTATCCGCCTGAGGATTTTGCTACGTTACCAACACCATATACTGATCCGGTATCCTGAACCTGTTTTGAGAACAGCATACCGTTGGAGCTGTTATAAGTGATAAGAAAACTGTCAGCGGCATTGGTTACATTGGCAGCTTCGGGATGGGTTAAATCTGCCGCAACACCAGCCTGACGCTTAGCTGTTGCAGCTTCTGATTCACTGGTAAACAAATACTGTCCGTTTTCAATGTTCTTAAGATAAACATAGCCGTCAACGCCGCTTTCAACACATTCCCAGATATGAGCATTATCTGTTGTTACAATGTACTCTCCGTTTTCGTCCGTCTGGGGTGCATTTGTTGTTTCACAAAGCAAACGAACGTAACCACTCTTGTTTTCATTCGAAAATGCAAGATTGGGAGCATCGGAATAGCTTGTATGCAAAACATACTTTTTGCCGGGAACAAGAGTTGTTGTTTTATAGTAAGCGTTTTCAACAAAAGTGGGCTGATCGGGATCTTCGGGTTCTTCGGGAACTTCGATTTCGCCGCCGTTAACAATGAGCTTGACTGTTGTTGTGTCAACGGGTTTGACGCTGTTTGCGTCATAAATTCTTGATGTTGATGTAAGAGTAAGGTCAACGTTACCTGATTTACCGGTATAAGTAACAACACCAGTTACAGGGTCTACTGTTGCAATATCCTGATCATCTTCGGGGATTGACCAAATAAAATCAACCTGATTGTTATCGGGGAAGTTTTCTGCCTTGGGAACGAAGGTTTCGCTCTGACCGGGGCATATTTCGTTTCTGACATAGGTTGCACCGAGAACGTTATATCTCAATGTGATAACGCCGTTGGGTTCAGCCAGAACTTCTTCGTAGAAGTACATTTCGGACTGACTCATTGTTGCAATGCCGGCGAAATTGGCTGAACGAAGTCTGACATATGTTACATCAGACAGCACGCTCGTTGTCTGGTTAGTATAAGAGCTTTGATTATAAAGGTTTGTACCGTTATAAGTCCATTTATAACGCTCAGTGTTGGTTTCATAGGATTCGCTTGTGAGAACCTCGCCGTTCAGACCGCCGTAATCATCGACTGTACCGTCTGAACATGCATAGAAATATGTTCCGTCAGCCTCATTTTTGAGGTAGTAAGTGCCGTCGCCTGCATTCTCGGGAATCCATACGGTATGCGTGAAATCTGCGGGAACATTAACAAAAAATTCGTTATTTGAGTTGACTTGAACAGTAATATCTTCAGCAAGAAGCTTTTCATAGGTTACTTTGTAACCCGAAAGAGCGAGTGCGTCACCGATAGCTTTCTGACTGATAACCATATAGGTTTTGCCGGGTTGGATTGTTTTTGTGTATTTGAAAGTACGTGTAGGCTCGGCACCGAGCTTTGCTTCAATTGTGAATGTTGCGCTGTAGGTCTGTCCGCTTTTTGCATCGGTTACGGTGTAAGTAATATCCGAAGTGCCTGCCACACCCTTGAAAGAGAGCATACCGTCTGAATCAACGGTGACAACGCTCTGATTTGAAGAAGTCCAGGTTTCTTCTCCGAGCTGTTCAATGTTGGTGTATATGCCGTAAACAGGAACCTTCAGAACATCTGTTACCGAATAAAGAACCTGATTTGTGTTATCAACAACGTCGCCTCGGAAGTCAATCGAAGCAGTTGGGTTAAGTGCCTTTTTTTCGAACAAAACAACGTAGTCTGTTTTAGTATCGGTAAGAAGGTTGGTTATACCGCCGCCTCTTACATACCAGTTGTAAGTGCCGTTACTGAGATTGTTGTTGGCTGCAATTCTCCAACCGCCGTCAGAAACGCTCGGAACACTTGACGTCAGAACAAAATTACCTCTGATGGGAGTACTTGTAACCTGGGAAGAACTGAGGTACTCTCCGCTGGATAAATTTTGCAGATAATATACGCCATCAGTTCCTGTTGATGATGTGCTCCAGACAAATGAATCGTCACTTACTTCAACAGTACGGTTAGGGCTTGTGCCTGCAAAGGTGCAGCTTGTACCGACAAGTGTAGCACCCTGTCCGTTATCTCCCAATGTGTTGTTATAGAGATAAGTGTTGCCGTCACGGGTGGTTGCAATAGCATATTCTTTACCTGCTGAAATTGAAGTATTCGGAACTTCTTCATATAAATATTGAACCTTCGGTGCATTGCTGACTACAAACTTAACCTTTGCTGTAAACGAATCACCGTTAGCATCGGTTGCTGTATAGCTGATAAATGCAGTACCGCTGCCGACAAGCTTAACAACACCGTTGTCTACGGTTGCAACATTAGCGTCAGAGGAGGACCATAAAGTTGTTGCATTTGCGGTAAAGCCTTCATAGCTGCCTACAAGCGAAACTTCCTTGCCGAAAGTTGCGTTGTAATATTCAAGTACACCGATCTTCTCGGCATCTGTGCCGACAGCTGACTGTGCAACCACCTGAGTGGCAACTCGGATAGTTGCAACCTTGCCTTTTGCTTCATCTGTAACGGTAATAGAAGTAGAGTCTGTTGCAGTTTTTGATGCATCGTTTCTTTCCGTTACAGTAACTGTTAGGGTTGCAGTACCGACTTTATTGTAAGAAATCTGTGCGGTTCTGCCGGTTGCAGTAATAGTTGTAATCTGATTATCGGTTGTAGTCCACGTGTAAACAGGGTCTGTAAAACCTGTAGCGGTTGCAAGAGCACCCGTAGCGGAACCTACAGTACCTGAACCGTAGCTTGCGATGCTAACAGAAGCCTCATTTGTTTTGAGATTTCGGTTGATGGTATGCTCTCTGTAAACGCCTTCAGTCGAGTATCTTGTGACCTCGATTCTGTCGGGGCAGATTTCAAACACACCCATAGTGAGGGTTTTGTCGTTTGTATTGTTTGTATAGCCGACATAACCGTAGTTCATATAGGTGAAGTTAAGAGATTCTTCTGTGTATGATGTTGCACTCGGGGTTACAGAAGAATCAGGAATACGGATTTTCTCACCCTTTGCGAGATAGTTGACCGCACCGCCAAGATAATCGTCGTAGTCACCCGAATGGTTATGACCATAGAAGAATATGATATCAAAAACCGATGCATAAGCATTGATGGTTTCAAAAAGAACTCGAGAATAAAGAGTTTCGTTATATCCCGTACTGACTACGTTTCCGGCAGCATCCTTGTTGTTTGCCTTCGGGTTTCTGGAGTTATGATGCAGAGGAATATGGGTTGCTATGAAGATGGGTCTTGTTTCGCCCTCTGCAAGAAGCCTGTCGAAGACTGCTGTAAGCTTTTCGGCAGTTGCCTGGGTTTTGGCAAGAGCATTCGCTCCGCCTGTACCTGCAGGATAATCATCATTGGCAATAACATAGACAAGATAATGCTCGAACTCATAAAGTCCGGTATCATCAAGGACCGACGTATCATTAAGGTCGTGGTTACCCTGTACGGCAATGATATTTCTCTTATCGTAATAAGGGAACGCATCCGTAATGATGTTCTCTACTCTGTGATATGCATCAGGTGTGCTGTGTTGGTAGTTATAGGAGCTTTCATAGTCACCGCCGAGAATAAATCCGTCGGGTTCCTCGCAGCCGTCAGCCAACGCATTGTTTATCATCTTAGTAAAGTTCGATTCAACCAAATTACCCGACTTGCTGTCCTGGAAGTCAGACGTGGTGAAAACGGTTGCATAAGCATCACTTGCCCGTGATGTTGTTGCTTCTGCTTTGGTAGCAAAATTTGCGAAGTCAAGGCCCGTGAGACCGGGAACGATGACAGAAATCGCAATTACTACTGCAAGCAGAATTGAAATTGCTTTTTTCATACTTTGGTTCCTCCTTAAAGAAAAAATAAACCAAATAAATTTATACGCAAATATAATAACATTATAATAAAGAAAATTCAAGTTCTTTTTTCACATTCCGCAACGAAAATCAGACAAATTTCCGCTTATGTTTTGTGCAAAAGAGAAAATTCGCCGAATCGTTATTTAATCAACATTTGCATATTCTGTATATTTATTCGTGTGTTTGAGTATTGATTAATCACAATTCAGTTCAAACAAAGCACCGGAAACAGGCTCAATTTATGCAAAATCAGAAGCCGCCCAAAGCCATTATCCGATACACCATAAATCAAAAAAATCATTTCCAAATATTACGTCAATTTTCTTAGAATATTTTGTAATTAATACTTTATAGTTTTCCGTAAATTTTGATACAGTTCTTCTTATCACAAAAGTTTGTTGGATCGAGCTGTTGAAGAACATCAGACAGATGTAGCAAAACTAAATTCTCAAAAAATAATCGCTGTTCTTCCAAAATTAATTATGCAATTTTATTCGTGCGTTTTGCATAATAATTCAAAACCGTTTTTTCATTGATTAAACCGCTGATTACGGTCGTGCTTGTTTTTGCAAAAAAAGTGACGAAAATATTCTAATAATGTATTATTTTCTATTGACTTTTTTATATAAGATATAGTATCATATTTTCGATTATAATGTGGAGGTGCGTCATGGTTGATATTCACTGTCATATTCTGCCCGGTCTTGACGACGGTGCAGACAACATCGAAGAATCACTCCGCATGGCACGTCTTGCCGTTGACGGAGGCACCCGAGCCATTATCGCAACCCCTCATTGCAACATTCCCGACTCTTTTGAAAACTATTTCGGCAGGGATTACGCCGACATTTTCAATGCATTCAAAGAAAATCTCAGAGCCGAAGACATTCCGCTGAAAATATATCCGGGGCATGAAATTTTTTCCTCGGAGAATATCGGAGCACTTATAAAAAAACGCAGGCTTCTGACTCTCGCGGGCTCGGATTATCCGCTTGTTGAATTCGGCTTCACGGAGGCTGCGGAATCCGTTTACGAAAAGCTCCGCATGCTTGTTGCGGAAGGTCTGACTCCGATTGTCGCACATCCCGAAAGATATGCTTTTGTTGCCGAGGATGATTTTGCACCCTACAGACTCAAAGCTCTGGGATGCCTTCTTCAGATAAACAAAGGAAGCCTCAAGGGCAATTTCGGCAGAGAGGCTTATACCGCCTCCGGTTATATCCTTGAAAACGAGCTTGCGGACTTTGTAGCAAGCGATGCTCACAGCCCTTATATGCGCACCCCGTATCTTGCGGATGCATACGAGCTCATCAGCGAAGCCCATTCACGGGATTATGCGGATCTGCTTCTGAAAACCAATCCCGCTGCTGTTATTCAGAATAAAAAAATCAACTGACTTTAAGGTGAACAAGATGAAACCGTTAAGAATCATAGTTTTAATTACATTTTTCTTTATTTCCGTTGCCTCGCTGGCTGTTTTCGTAAGCGAAAAAATCAACGAAGATAAAACAATTCCCGTAATCACGGTCGAAGAAGAAGTTGTTGAAGTCAGCCTCAAGGCAACCGACGAAGAAATACTCAAAGGAGTTACCGCTCACGATGAAAAAGACGGTGACCTGACCGATAAGCTTATCATCGAATCAATTTCAAGATTCACCGAAAAAGGCGTCAGCAAAGTTACATATGCCGTATGCGACAGCAACAACAATGTTGCAAAAGCCACAAGAAAAATCAGATTCAAGGGCTATCAGTCGCCGAAATTCAAGGTTACGGGCAATCTTTGCTTCTCGCTTTACGAACGAATTGACATCAGGGAATTCATCACCGCATCCGACAGCCTCGAAGGCAACATAACAAGCAAAATCATCATCACATCCGAAAAATATTCAAGCACCAACGCAGGTGCATACACCCTTGACGTTACCGTAGCAAACTCCAAGGGTGACACTTCAACAATTCAGCTTCCGCTTATCGTTGAAGACCGTCCCGCTTCCGTTCCCGAAATCGAGCTTAAGGAATATCTTGTTTATGCACAAAAGGGCAAGCCCGTTGACTTCAAGACATATATCGTTGATGCTCTCACAATAAACGAAGAAAGCCTTAAGGATAAGGTAACGGTTGAATCCAATGTTGACTTCAACAAGGAAGGCACCTATCAGGTTCATTTTTACGCAACGGACAGCCTCGGTCAAAGAGGTCATAGCGTTATGACTGTTGTTGTCGGAGGTTAAGAAGATGAAAAGAAACAAAATCACAATTGAAATACACAGCCTGCTTAAGGATGTTATCAGAAACATCTGGGTGGTTATCCTGTGCGGTCTTATCGGCTTTATGAGCTTTTATGTTGTTACCCACAGTGCATATGACCCCGAATATACTGCCTCCGCAACACTTGTTGTCAATGCAACCTCAAGCGGAACGGGCTCATATTCGGCTCTCACCACTTCAAATGAAAAGGCAAAAATCCTTGTCAATATTTTCACCGAGCCCTCAATAAGAGAGTGTGCGGCAGAATATCTCGGAATTGACAGCTTTGACGGCAAGGTTACCGCTTCCGTTATGGAAAGCACCAACTTCATTGAGCTCAGAGTTACATCAAATCATCCCGAAAAATCCTATAATCTTCTCAATGCCGTTATCAACTCGCACCATAAGGTTTCAAACAAGATTTTCAGAAACGCAGGTGTTTCGGTTATCCGCATGCCGTCAATGCCTGCAGCTCCCTCAAACCGCATAGACTCGGGCAACCGTAATCTTGTTGTTGCGGCTTCCGTAACCGTTTCCCTTGCAATAATCCTTGCACTGTCAATCATGCGTAACACGGTCAAAAAAGAAAGCGATTTTACCGAAAAGATAGATTCAAAGCTCATCGGCACGATCACTCATGAAGATAAAAAAATGACCCTGAAGGAAATCAGACAGAAGAAAAAGAAAGGTCTGCTTATTCACAGCAACGCTTATATCAGCCTTCGCTTCACCGAAAACTTCCACAAGATTGCCGCTAAGCTCGAGCATATGAAAAACAGCAGCGGCGACAAGGTGTTTGCGATAACAAGCGTTGCCGAAAACGAAGGAAAATCCACCTGTGCGGCAAATATTGCCGTATCTCTTGCAGACAGAGGCAACAAGGTTGTGCTTCTCGACTTCGACTTCAAAAAACCCGCACTTTATAAAATTTTCAACGAAGAAACAATCGAAAACGGTGAGCTCTCGGATTTATTGAACAAGAAAGTTGATTTTGATGATTTCGCTTTCAGAGCATTCAAAAAAACCTCACTTTCCCTTGCATTCAACACAAAGCCTGATCCCGATTACCGTTCACTTATTGAAAACGGAAGCATTGAGGAATTGATAGAGAAGCTCCGTGAACAGTTTGACTATGTAATCGTTGACACCGCTCCTCTTTCGCTCGATTCAACCGTTACGGATATTATCTGCAGGGTTGACAAAACAATAATGGTTATCAGAACCGACACGGTAATAATTGATGCAATCAACGATCACATTTCAACCGTCAGTAAAATCAGCCCCAACCTTGCAGGCTGCATTCTCAACGATGTTCATCTGAATATCCTGCCCTTCAGCATCACGGGAAACGATGAAAGCGGCAGATACGGCAGATACGGCTACGGCTACGGAAAATATTCTCATTACGGTCATTACGGTAAATCCCGCAGTCACTCAAAGGAAAGCCGTCCGGAAGCTGAAGAAGCAACCGCAGATTAAATAAATTTGAAAGAAAGATTTGAAAATGAATCAATCCGTAAATAACAGTCAGACAACTGAAAGCAAAAAAGATATATTTGTTTCCGTTTACCTCAGCGATGTTCTGAAGGGCCTCAGACGGTTCTGGTGGGTCTGCGTTGCCGCAGCGGTATTACTCGGCGGCTTCAGTGCACTCAATCAGAAGCTCAGCTATGTTCCCGAATACACATCATCGGTAACGCTCACCGTCAACACTCAGCATGCAGACTCTTCGGTCGGCGGAATTTCGGTTTATACCTTCTACTATGACTCAACAACAACATCATTGCTCTCGGAAACATTCCCTTTCATTCTTTCCTGCAATCTTCTGCAGGACGCAATTTGTGAGGATCTTGATATTGCTGCCGTTCCCGCAAAGCTCAGTGCCGCTGCGGTTCCCGGCTCTAATATGTTCACTCTTACCGCAAAGGGCAGAGACCCGCAGACAACATATGATGTGCTTGTTTCGGCAATCAAAAATTATCCTGCCGTTGCAAAGCCCGTTGTCGGCAATATATCCTTTGATATCCTCAAGCAGCCCACGGTTGCAACCTCTCCCTCAAACAGCGTAAGCTATGTCAACGAGGCGGCAAAGGGTGCAATAATCGGTTTATTCTTCGGACTGCTGTTCATATTTGTTTACATTCTTCAGAGAAAAACCGTCAAAACAAAGAGCGATATAAAAAACGAGCTTAACCTTGAAGCTCTCGCTGTTGTTCCGCAGGTTGCTTACAAGAAAAAGGCTATGCCCGGTGATAAATCCCTGCTGTTCACAAACCCCGATATCGGCAGCGGCTTCCCCGAATCCTTCCGTGTGCTCAGAAATATTTTTATTTCCTCGCTCAGGGAAAACGAAAAAATCATCATGGCAACAAGCTCCGTGCCCGGCGAAGGCAAGACAACAATCGTGACCAATCTTGCACTTGCACTTGCCGATCACAGCAAAAAGATACTTCTTATTGACGGCGATATCCGTCATCCCAGTATCGCCCCGCTTCTCGGAATTGACGAAGAAAGCATTGAATACGAAACAGTAACTGACCTTTATAAAATCGCTTATCTCGAAAAATACAGGCTCAGCCTCCTCATCCCGACCGTCGGCGAAGAAGAGGATGAATCCGGATATTTCAGCTCGGGCAATATCAGGCAGATGTTTGAAACTTTTCGTGATGAATATGACTACATTCTCGTTGATACTCCCCCGTGCGGTCTTATTTCCGATGCTCTGTTCATCGCACAGCACGCAGATGCGGCAATTTTCGTAACATATCAGGATGCCGTAAGAATCTCCCGTGTCAGAAGCACCCTTGACAATCTCATGTCAACGGATATCCGCATTCTCGGATGCGTTCTCAACGGAACTGTTCAGGGCTTCTCGGGCTACGGCTACGGTTACGGTTACGGCTATGGCTACGGATATGGTTACGGTTATGGCTACGGTAAGTACGGCTACGGTTACGGTAAATACGGCTACGGCTACGGATATGGCGAAGACCGCAAACACAGAAAAAAGAAATCCCGCAGAAATTCAAAAAGCTCCGAAACAAAAGATTAAAAGGATCTGATTGATTTGAAGTTATCAAAAGCCTCAAAGTGCAAAAGAAAATTTCATATTGAAACCTGGCATATAAAAGCCATATTCCTTATGGCATACGATATTATGGCTATCAACATATCGTATTTTGTTGCACTCTGGATAAGATTTGACGGCGTTTTTTCCGAAATACCCGAAAAATATCTTGACCCGTATGTCAACTTCATTCCCTTTTACACGGTAATAAGCCTTGTTGTTTTCTATTTTCTCCGCATGTATCACAGTGTCTGGGAATATGTGAGCGTAAGAGAGCTGATGAAGGCTGCAATCGGCAGTCTCTCGGTTTCAGCCGTTCACATTGTGCTGATAACGGTGCTTTTCCAGAGAATGCCTATTTCTTATTACCTCTGGGGCACCTGCTTCCAGATGCTCATGCTGCTCGGAGTGAGGTTTTCCTACAGAATCTTTTCCGCTGTGCCTCAGCTTTTCGGAACGGATACGGGAACACACACCTGCAACAAGATAATGATAATCGGTGCGGGCGATGCAGGCAGAATGCTTCTTGAAAACATTCAGAAAACAAGAGCCAACAAAGACCGCGTTGTTTGCATGATTGATGATAATCCCGATAAGCAAAACAGATATTTCAACGGCGTTCAGATTGTGGGCGGCCGTGACGATATCCTTAACAGCGTTAAAAAATATAATATCGACAAAATTTATATTGCAATTCCCAGTGCTTCAAAAGAAAGCATAAGGGATATAGTCAACATCTGCAAGGAAACAGGCTGCGAAACAAAAACTCTGCCCGACTTCTATCAGTATGTCAACAGCGGAATAACGGCAGGTGCACTCAAGGATGTTTCCGTTGAAGATCTGCTCGGCAGAGACCCCATAAACGCCGACATGAAGGAGGTTTATGACCTCATCGAAGGCAAAACCATTCTCGTTACGGGCGGAGGCGGCTCAATCGGCAGCGAGCTCTGCCGTCAGGTTGCGGCACACAAGCCTGCAAGACTGATTGTTTTTGACATTTACGAAAACAACGCTTACGCCATCCAGCAGGAGCTCAGGGACAAATATCCGGAATTGAAGCTGGATGTTCTCATCGGCTCCGTAAGAGATTCACGCAGACTTGACAATATATTCAAGATATATCATCCCGACATTGTTTATCATGCCGCCGCTCACAAGCATGTTCCTCTCATGGAGGACAGCCCCTGCGAGGCAATCAAAAACAATGTTATCGGCACCTATAAAACCGCTTATGCGGCAATGGTCAACAACTGCAGCAGATTTGTGCTTATCAGCACCGACAAGGCTGTTAATCCCACCAATATAATGGGTGCAAGCAAACGCCTTTGTGAAATGGTTATTCAGGCGTTTGACAGAGAAATCAAGGAAAGCAAGCATAAAAATATTCCGAAAATGTTCACTCATCTTGAGGAGGACGGCGATTTTTGCTCAGATGCCGTTCCCGAAAATGTAAAAACGGAATTTGTTGCCGTCAGATTCGGCAATGTTCTCGGTTCAAACGGCTCGGTTGTTCCCCTTTTCAAGAGACAGATTCAAAAGGGAGGCCCCGTAACGGTAACTCACCCCGAAATCATCCGCTATTTTATGACAATTCCCGAGGCGGTTTCGCTCGTTCTTCTTGCAGGTGCATACGCTCACGGCGGAGAGATATTTGTGCTTGATATGGGCTCGCCCGTAAAAATCGACACGCTTGCAAGAAATCTTATAAAACTTTCGGGTCTCAAGCCCGATATCGACATCAGGGTAGAATACACCGGCTTAAGACCGGGAGAAAAGCTTTATGAGGAGAAGCTGATGGAAGAGGAAGGATTGCAGACAACGCCCAACAAGCTGATACATATAGGCAATCCGATTCAGTTTGATATTGATTTGTTCCACAAGCAGCTGGAGGAGCTTATGCTTTCGGCATATGAAAACAGATGTGACATAAACGAAAAAGTAAGAGAAATGGTTCCCACCTACAAATCGGGGAACTGAACGGGAAAGAGGTAATATATGGAAAACATATTGTTCAGCCCGCCTGATATAACCGAAGCGGAAATCAATGAGGTTTGCCAAGCACTTCGTTCAGGCTGGATAACAACAGGTCCGCGCACAAAAGAATTTGAACGCAGAATTGCGGAATACTGCGGCACGGCAAAGGTTGCGTGTCTCAACTCCGCAACCGCAGCCCTTGAGCTTAATCTGCGTATCCTCGGCATCGGTGCAGGTGACGAGGTCATTGTTCCCGCATATACCTACACAGCTTCGGCATCGGTGATAGCCCATGTCGGTGCAAAAATCGTTTTTGTTGACAGCAAGCCCGGCTCCTTTGAGATGGATTATGACCTCATGGAGGCGGCGATAACCGAAAAAACAAAGGCAGTTATTCCCGTTGATCTTGCAGGCATCATCTGCGATTACGACAGGATTTTTGCCGCCGTTGAAAACAAAAAGCATCTTTTTACCGCAGCAAACAATATTCAGCGTGCCATTGGCAGGGTTGCGGTTGTTGCCGACTGTGCACATGCACTCGGTGCAACAAGAAACGGAAGGAATGCGGGTCAGATTGCCGATTTTACCTCATTCTCCTTCCATGCAGTCAAGAATCTGACAACCGCAGAGGGCGGTGCCGCAACCTGGAAAAAAATCGAAGGCATCTGCGATGAAGAGCTTTATGAAAAATACATGCTCTACAGCCTTCACGGTCAGTCAAAGGATGCTCTTGCAAAAACCAAGGCGGGTGCATGGGAATATGACATAGTCGGTCCCTGGTATAAGTGCAACATGACGGATATAACCGCCGCACTCGGTCTTATTCAGCTTGACCGCTATCCCTCGCTTCTCGCAAGAAGAAAAGAAATAATCGGCAGATATGATGAAATGTGTGATTCCCTCGGAATAAAGCATCCTGTGCATTACGGAGAAAACCATTCGGGCTCGGGTCATCTTTACATAACAAGAATCCCCGGCATAACAGAGGAAACAAGAAACGAAATCATAACCGAAATGGCGGAAAAAGGCGTTGCCTGCAATGTTCACTACAAGCCTCTGCCCATGATGACGGCATATAAGAATCTCGGCTATGATATCTGCGATTTCCCGAATGCTTTTGATTATTTCAGAAATGAAATCACCCTTCCCCTGCACACAAAGCTTACCGATGACGACGTTGATTACATAATCGGTACTTTCAAGGAAGTTGTCAAAAAATACATCTGAAGGTGAAAGATATGATACTGCGTAAATGGGAAGACCTTCCTTCCTCAATGCAGAAGCCCGAGGTAAGAGAATACTACGATATTTTGAAGAAGAAAAAAGGACAGCTGATTTTAAAGAGGGTGTTCGATGCGGTTGTTTCCTTTTTGCTTCTTGTTATTCTCTCTCCCCTTTTCCTTGTGCTTGCAATCGCAATCAAGCTCGATTCAAAGGGTCCCGTTTTCTATCGCCAGACAAGAGTTACGCAATACGGCGAGGAATTCCGCATTTTCAAATTCCGCTCCATGGTGACGGATGCCGACAAGGGTTCTCTTCTGACAACGGGCGGAGATTCGAGAATAACAAAAACGGGAAGATTCATCCGCAAATACAAGCTCGATGAATTAAGCCAGCTTATTGATGTTTTAAGAGGAAAAATGACCTTTGTGGGCACACGCCCCGAGGTTCCGAAATATGTTGAAAAATATACTCCCGAAATGATGGCAACCCTTCTTCTCCCCGCAGGCATCACCTCGGAAGCAAGCGTTTATTACAAGGATGAAAACGAGCTGCTCGATGCCGCAGAGGATGTTGAAAAAACATATCTTGAGGTTGTGCTTCCCGATAAAATGAAATATAACCTTGCCGCTATAAGAAGCTTCAGCTTTATTGACGATATCAAGGTTATGATACTGACCGTTCTTGCGGTTTTCCGCTGATAATGAGGAAATAAAAATGAAAAAAACAGACAGACATCTTATTGCCCTTCTCACAAATGACAGCGATGATATCTACTGCTTCAGAAAAGAGCTTATCGAGGCTATAATCGACAAAGGCTTTGAAATGCTTGTTTCGTGCCCCTACGGTGAAAAGTTTGAGCTTATGACACACCTTGAATACCGCTATGATGACCCTGTCATTGACAGACGCGGCACAAACATAGCTGCAGATATAAAGCTTTTCATCCATTATTTCAGGCTCTTCCTTAAGAACAAGCCCTCGGTTGTGCTCACTTACACAGCAAAGCCCAATGTTTATGCGGGGCTTGCTGCCTTCCTTCTCGGAATCCCCGTTATCGCCAACGTTACGGGCTTCGGAAGCGTGCTTAACGAAAGCGGACTCAAGCAGAAGCTGATAATGTTGCTTTTCAGATTTGCCTATCGCCGTGCCGCCTGCGTTATGTTTCAGAATTCAACTAATATGAAGCTTGCAGAAGAAACGGGTATGGTAAAAGGCGAGCATAAGCTCATCCCCGGCTCGGGTGTCAATACAGACCGCTATCCCCTTCAGCCCTATCCCGACGGCGGCAACGGAAAAGAAGGAGAAAAGGTTGTTTTCAACTATATCGGCAGAATCCTGCACGACAAGGGCGTTGACGACTATATGGAAGCCGCCAAAAGAATCAAAGCGGAATATCCGAATACCGAATTCAACATGCTCGGCTTTATTGAGCCCACAGAAATGCACTATAAGGATATTCTTGCGGACCTTGAAGCAAAGGATATCATTAAATACAGAGGCAGCCTTAAGGATATAAAGCCCTTTGTCACCGCCTCTCATGCAACAATTCATCCCTCAACCTACGGTGAGGGAATGAGCAATGTTCTGCTTGAAAGTGCATCAAGCGGCAGACCGATTATTTCGACGGATAACCCCGGATGCCGTGAAACATTCATTGACGGCGAAACGGGATTCATATATCACGGCGGAGATGTTGATGCTCTCTGCGAGCAAATCAGAAAATTCCTCGCCCTGCCCAATGAAGAAAGAAAAGCCATGGGCGAAAAAGGCAGAGAATATATAAAATCAAATTTCTCAAGAGATATCGTTATCAAGGCATATCTCGAAAAAATAAACAATCTTTGCAGATAAGGAATGATACTATGTTTAAAAGTCTTTATGAAAAAATAGTTGCAAAAGAAGAAAAAATCTCTCTTGTCGGGCTCGGCTATGTCGGCATGCCCATTGCGGTTGCATTTGCCAAAAAAGTCGGTGTTATCGGTTATGACCTTAACGCAAAGAAAATTGAACTTTATAAAAGCGGCATCGACCCCACCCTTGAGGTCGGTGACGAAGCAATAAAGAACACAACGGTTGAATTCACTTCCGACGAAGCAAAGCTCCGCGAAGCAAAATTCCACATCGTTGCCGTGCCCACTCCCGTCAACGACGACCACACTCCCGACCTTACTCCCGTTGAAGGTGCAAGCCGCATCCTCGGCAGAAACCTCACAAAGGGTTCAATCGTTGTTTTTGAATCAACGGTATATCCCGGAGTAACAGAGGATGTCTGCGTTCCCATTCTTGAAAAGGAATCTGGTCTTAAGTGCGGCGTGGATTTCAAAATCGGCTATTCACCCGAAAGAATCAATCCCGGCGACAAGGTGCACAGACTTGAAACCATAGTAAAAATCGTTTCGGGCATGGATGACGAAACTCTCGATACCGTTGCAAAGGTCTATGAGCTTGTTGTTGAAGCAGGTGTTCACCGTGCGGAAAGCATCAAGGTTGCCGAGGCTGCAAAGGTTATCGAAAACAGCCAGCGTGATATCAATATCGCATTTATGAATGAGCTTTCAATCATCTTCAACAAGATGGGCATTGACACAAAAGCAGTTCTCGAAGCTGCAGGCACAAAGTGGAATTTCCTTAAATTCTTCCCCGGTCTTGTCGGCGGTCATTGCATCGGCGTTGACCCCTACTATCTTACATATAAAGCAGAGCAGCTCGGCTATCACAGCCAGGTTATCCTTGCAGGCAGACGCATAAACGACGATATGGGCAAATATGTTGCGGAAAACGTTGTTAAAAAGCTTATTGCCGCAGGCAAAAACGTTAAGGATGCAAGGGTTGCAATTCTCGGCTTCACATTCAAGGAGAACTGCCCCGACACAAGAAACACAAGAGTTATCGACATAATGAACGAGCTCGGCGAATACGGCATTGTGCCCGTTGTTGCAGATCCCGTTGCCGATGCCGAGGAGGGCAGACAGCACTACGGAATCGAGTTTGCAGACATCAGCACCGTTAAAGATATGGATGCCGTTATCATTGCAGTCGGTCACACCGGATTCATGGGCTTTTCAATGAGCGATATCGACTCAATGTTTGCAAGCGGAGATAATTCAGGCAAGGTTCTCGTTGATGTCAAGGGCGTTCTTGACAGAAAGACTTACACAGAAGCAGGCTATCAGTACTGGAGGCTTTGATAATGGGTTACAGACATCTTGTTTTTCCCGAAAATTCACTTTTCCTCGTAACAGGCGGTGCGGGCTTTATCGGCTCAAACCTCTGTGAAGCCATTCTTGAAATGGGCTACAGAGTCCGCTGCCTTGACGATTTATCAACAGGCTCGCAGAAGAATGTTGACATGTTCCTCTCAAACCCCGACTACGAATTCGTCAAGGGCGACATCAAGGACCTTGACACATGCATGAAGGCTTGCGAGGGCGTTGACTACGTTCTCAATCAGGCTGCATGGGGAAGTGTTCCCAGAAGCATTGAAATGCCTCTTTTCTACTGTGCAAACAATATCAGCGGCACTCTCAACATGCTTGAAGCCGCAAGACAGAACAATGTCAAGAAATTTGTTTATGCTTCATCGTCATCCGTTTACGGCGATGAGCCCAATCTTCCAAAAAAAGAAGGCAGAGAAGGCAATCTTCTCTCCCCCTATGCACTCACAAAGATGTGTGATGAGGAATGGGCGAAGCAATATACAAAGCACTACGGGCTCGACACCTACGGAATGCGTTATTTCAACGTTTTCGGCAGACGCCAGACTCCCGACGGCGCATATGCCGCAGTTATTCCCAAATTCATCAAGATGCTCATCAACGGCGAAACTCCCACCATCAACGGTGACGGAAAGCAGAGCCGTGACTTCACATATATCGAAAACGTTATCGAAGCAAATCTCAAGGCTTGCCTTGCTCCTCACGAAGCCGCAGGCGAAGCATTCAACATCGCTTACGGCGGCAGAGAATACCTTATTGACATTTATTACGGACTTACCAAGGCTCTCGGCGTTGATATTGAACCGAATTTCGGACCCGACAGAGCGGGCGATATCAAACACAGCAATGCCGATATCTCCAAAGCAAAAGAGCTTCTCGGCTATGACCCCGACTGGAGTTTTGAAAGAGGAATTGAAGCCGCTATTGAGTGGTACAAGGAAAATTTATGAGCAAGGGTACGATAGTTTATTACGGCGGATTCTCTCTGCCCGATAAAAGTGCATCGGCAAACAGAGTTGTTTCAAACGGTAAGATTTTCAGCAGACTCGGCTATAAAACCGTTTTTATCGGTGCATCGGATGATTCTTTCGACGGTCTGAGAGCGGTTGACGGATATGAGAATATGTTTGAGCACGCTCATCCGAATTCAACCAAACAGTGGCTGAATCACATGCTGAGCGTTGAGCATATCGAAGCAATCGTGAAAGAATATAACGATGTTTGCAAAATAATTCTTTACAACGTACCGATGTTCACTTTGCTGAAAGCAAAAAAAGTTTTCTCAAAGAGAAACATTGAAGTCTGCTATGACTGCACGGAATGGACAAAGGATACCGACGGCTCGCTTCCGAAAAGGATTTTCAAGGCATTTGACGAAATTCTTATCAGCAATTTCGCTCATAAGGCTGCCGACGGTATGATTGCAATCAGCAGTATGATGGAGAAAAAGTATAAAAGCAGTAAAAATCTGCTCATTCTTCCCCCGCTTGTTGATATAAATGATGAAATCTGGCATCAGATTCCCGAATCGCACGAAGGTATTTTTGAATTCTGCTTTGCGGGCATTCCCGACGGTAAAAAAGAGAGCCTTGACAAGGTTGTTGAGGCATTCTGCAGCATCAACAAAAAGAACACGCTTCTGAGAATTATCGGCATAACCGAAAGTGAATTCAACAAAATTTATCCCGATTGCTTTATCCCGAAAAATGTCCGCAACAAAATAACATTTATGGGACGGCTTTCACACGAAGAAACAATAAAATATGTTCTCGGATGCGACTGCTATATTTTTATAAGACGCTCCGATAAGCGCAACAACGCGGGCTTTCCCACCAAATTTGCGGAAAGCTTCACCTGCGGTGTGCCGATTATAACAACTGATGTCAGCGATGTCGGCGAATATATCAGAAAAAGCGGTAAAGGCAGTCTGCTTAAGGATATGACAACTCAAAACATATCCGAAGCAATGCTTCACCGTATTGAAAGCAAAAGTCAATCAAAAACTCCTGACAATACTTTTCACTACGAATCATTCATTCAGCCGACAGAAAACTGGCTGAAATAAAACAAAAATAACTATGAAGGAGGGAAGCTATGTTCAAAAACGTGCTTTCGTTGGGATTTATCCAGAAAATAGCCGTGTTGTATCTTGTCATATGGACTGTTTCCCCTCCTCTTCAGGTTGATACAGTTTACCGAATCATCGCTCTCGCCTGTGCCGTTATCTGGGTGGCAATATGGTTTGTAAGAGAAAATCCCATAACCCTCGGAAAAGAACAAATCGGTGCGATATTCTTCCTGATTGCGGTTATGGTTGTCGTCTACTTCGAAAAATATGATTTTTCTGCACTGATAAAACAAATTGCTTTTATAATGCTGGTTATCTGCTTTATGATGACCTATTTCTATGACGATAAATGGGATGAGCTTTACGGAATAGTGCCGATAGTGCTTGTTCTTCTGACAATCTGGAATTACAAAACCTTCACGCTTCTCATTGAAGACCATACCATTGCAAGGCTTCTTGTGCGTGACGACGAAGCAACCTATGAATATCTTAGACAAGGCATAGGCGGTTACAGCCTTATTTATCCCCAGGTATGTATCAGTCCACTAATAGTAGCATGGACATTCAAAGCTTTCAAAAACAACAAAATATTCTTTGCCATAGGTGCGGTATGGGCATATACGTTTGTCAGACTACTTGAACTTGCAGGTTATTCGATTGCACTTTTTGCGAGCACTGTCGGTTTAATTATTCTTATTTTTTACCGAGGAAAAAAAGTTGCTCCGGCATTTATTATCACCATTCTTATGTTTGCTTTGGTAATGGCAGCAATCTTATACATTGCACCTTTCAGAGAATGGATTCTCGAAACATTTGACGGTACGGCTGTTGCAAGAAAAGTAAATGACTTGATATCAACATCAGAAACGGGGGTAACGGGCGACTCTATTCAACTTAGAATACAAGCTTATTCAAACAGCCTTTCAGATATGATAAAATATCCTATTATAGGCTCGCTATGGCGTGAAAGCGGAGGCGGTCACTCTGCAGTGCTTGACACAATATCAAAATACGGCTGGCTCGGCGGCTATGCTCTTGTTATGATGTTTTATCATGTACCACTTCACTATAAACATCAATACAGCAACAATAAATTCATCATATCAACCGCAAACGCAACACTCATCACATTGATGTTTGTTTCGATTATGGATTCATTCAACTATTCGTTCACCTGCATAATTATGATTGTTTCCTCACTTTTATTTGAGGATATTATTAATTGGAGCGGAGCAAAAAAACATGAAAGTATTATGGACAGTTAATTTAATACCTTCCGCAGTTACGGTTAAGCTCGGCAGAGCATCTGAAGTGCTTGGCGGCTGGGTTGAATCTATGGCAAGTCAGCTCAGCAAGAATAAAGATATCAAGCTTGGTATAGTGTGCAAGTGTGAAGAGAATCTTGATTTCTGCGAAACTATTGACGGCGTAACATATTTCAGCCTTTACTACACTTCTTCAACACCTCTTTCGGAGATTGAAGCAAAGTGCGATAAGATTGTTTCAGACTTCAAGCCTGATATAGTTAACATTGAAGGCACCGAATTCCTGCACGCAAGAGCGATGCAGCTGACCGCCAAAAAGCACAACATTCCCGCTGTTGTTTCTTTGCAGGGAATACTTAACGGACAGTATACTTATCAATGCGGACAACTCCCGATTGATGATATGATGTTTTCAAAATCAATAACGGAGATTTTTGCCGCATGGATTATGCACCTTCGCAAAACAAAATGGTATAAGCCACGCATGAAATCCGAAAAGGAAATAATAGAAAATGCCGACTATATTCTCGGCAGAACAACCTGGGACAGAGCACATTCCTATGCGATAAATCCCAATGCAAAATATTATCCTTGCAGCCGTATTCTCAGAGCTCCTTTCTATGAGGAAAAATGGAGTCTTGAAAAGATGGAGCGCCACTCGATCTATGTCGGCAACGGCTACAGTGCGCTCAAGGGTGTTCACTTTGTTGTTATGGCACTCCCCTATCTGATAAGAGAATATCCCGATATCAAGGTGTATGTTGCAGGATATAAGCCATATCAGGAGAACGACAAGCGTTCATTCCTCAAAAAAGGATATGCGGCATATCTCAAGAAGCTCATATATGACCTCGGTGTTCAGAATCATATTGAATTCACGGGTCCTCTCAAAGCACGGCAGGTTGCCGAAAGGCTTTCAAAAGTCAACGCATATGTTTTGTGTTCAACCGTCGAAAACAGTCCCAACACTCTCGGCGAAGCCATGATGGTGGGCACTCCCTGCGTTACGGCTTATGTTGGCGGTGTTTCGGATATGGCAGAGGACGGCAAAGAGGCTCTTTTCTACAGAAACGACGACCCGAAGCTTCTTGCCTGGAATATAAAGCGTATTTTCGATAATGATGAGCTTGCTCTCTCACTCTCCGAAGCGGGCAAGAAAAAAGCACTCATAACCCACGATGCAGAAAGAAATGCACAGTTGCTCATTGATGCATACACAGACATTTTGGAGTAACAGAATAATCCTAACTATGCCTGAAAGCGGTTATTTTAACGCTTTTCGGCGTTTCTGGATTGAAAGGTTCTAAAGGAGAAATAATATGAGCTACGCACCGATTATAATATTTGTATATAACCGTGCAGACCATTTTATTGAAACATATAATGCTCTTGCCGCTTGTAAGGAGGCAAAGGAGTCCGAGCTTTTCATTTTCTCGGACGGAGCAAAAAACGATGCAGGCAAAGATAAGGTCAATGAAGTCCGTACCGCCGTTACGGCGATAAAGGATTCGGGCGACTTCAAGTCCGTCACGGTTACCGAAAGTCCCGTCAACAAGGGTCTTGCCGCATCCGTTATTTCAGGTGTTACCGATGTTATCAACAGATACGGCAGGGTAATCGTTGTTGAGGATGACTGCAAGGTTTCGCCTTTCTTCCTCAGTTTTATAAACAAAGCTCTTGATTACTATGAAAGCAACAAAAAAATCGGTTCGATCGCAGGCTATACTCCTATGATTGATTTTCCCGATGACTGTAAAAACGATGTTTTTGCCGCTTACCGTTCGTGCAGCTGGACCTGGGCAACATGGAAGAATCGCTGGGACGGCGTTGACTGGGAGCTCAAAGATATTAAAGCTTTCTATAATTCTCCCAAGCTTATCCGCCGCCTCAATTCAAACGGCAGCGACAGATTTATGCGTCTTTACCGTCAGACAAAAGGCAACGGCAGCTCGTGGTCGGTAAGATTCGGTGCACATCTTGTAAAAAACAATCTTCTTACGGTTTATCCGAGATATTCATATAACAGCAATATCGGCTGCGACGAATCGGGTGTTCACAGCAAATCGGAAGACAACGAAAAAATGCGTGTTGATTTGTCAAAGGCAATCGAAAATCCCGTTCTGACCGATGTTGAAATTGACGGCAGAATTCAGAAGATTATGAAGAAACACTATTCCTACGGCTTTATATCTGAAGTCAAGAAATTCATTGCAACGGTTTTAATCGTTATCAAAGAAAGATTGAGATGAGATAATGGAAAATCAGGCTCTCATAAGCGTAATAATCCCCGTTTATAACGTTGAAGCATATCTGCGTGAATGCGTTGAAAGCGTTCTGAAGCAGACATATCAGGATTTTGAAATCATCCTTGTTGATGACGGCTCAACAGATTCTTCGGGCGATATCTGTGATGAATACGCAGGTAACGATGAAAGAATTTCTGTTGTTCATCAAATAAACGGTGGACTTTCAGCCGCGCGAAACACAGGCTTAGCCGAAGCAAACGGAAAATACATCTACTTTCTTGACAGCGATGATTATATTACTGAAACCGCATTTGAGAAACTTCTTGAAATAGCTGGAAAAGATAATAGTGATATTGTGTTCTTTGATGCTGTTTCTTTTGCAGACACAGATGATTTTACCGTCAAACAAAGCTATATGCGGAAAAATCATTATGAAACTGCTTCTGGATATGATGTTTTTTGCAGGATGACATTAAATAGTGAATATCACAGTGCGGTTCCTCTTCTTTTTATTAAAAAAGATTTTTTGTTGGATAGCAAAATAAAATTCATTCCGGATATTCTTTATGAGGATATGATTTTCACCTATCAGCTTTTTTGCTCAGCCCCAATTGTTTCACAATGCACTGAAGTTCTCTATCACCGCAGATACCGAAAAAACTCAATTATGACATCATCAAAATCAAAAAAGCACTTTGCAAGCTATATATCTGTTTTTAATCACAATTCAGAATTCACAAAAGAACTGACATTTTCCAATATTGATGCATCATTAAAATATATCAGTCGCTGTGCATTCAATGTTTTCAATGTGTATGAAAAGCTAAACAAAACAGACAAAAATATTTGCAAAACCGAACTTAAAGATTTCAAAAAGAAAGTTCTTGAAAATAATTCATTCGGCAACACAGCTCTCAGAATGCGTTGTTACGGAAAGGTATTCTGGTTTATTTATAAAATATTTGATAAAACAGTCGGCAGACTGTTGAAAGGAACAAAATGAGCAGTAACAAAAAAATTCTGATGGTTATGCCCGTTATGAAAGGCGGAGGTGCAGAAAGAGTTGCATCCCTGCTTCTCAACGAATTCAATCGCAACGGGTACGATTGCGAATTTTTGCTCACATCTTCAAAAACAGAAGACATAATAAACCGTGACCTTAATCCGGACATTCCCATAACATCTGTTTACAGTTGCAAAAAAAACAACATAATTTTTAAAATACTGGAATTGATTTCATCACTCCTCTGCAAACCTTTTGAACTGTTCAGAATACCTGTACCTGCCCTTTTTGCTTATCATTCATTCTTTTCTCAATATCACAGAGAAATCAAAGTGTTGAAAGAAAAACTCAAAAAAGATCCCGAAACAAAAGTTGTTTCGTTTCTTCAACCATCCGTACCGATGACTCTTATTGCCACAAAAGGTTTACCGAACAGAGTTATTATATCTGAAAGAGGAGATCCCAAAAGGCTTCTCAAAAAACGCTACGGTTATAACTTCATCAGAAAATACTATCAGCGTGCCGATGCCGTTGTTTTTCAGACAAACGATGCAAAGGCGGCTTATCCCGATAATATTTCCGAAAAAGGAACAGTTATATTCAATCCGATAAACGACAAACTCCCCGAGCCGTACTTCGGCGAAAGAGAAAAATACGTCACCACCTTCTGCCGTATTTCAAGGCAGAAAAACCTGCCCGTACTTGTTGAAGCATTTGCAGGATTCCATAAAGAATTCAGCGATTACAGACTCAGAATCATCGGTGAACCGCAGAATGATGACGACAGAGCATCGCTCAACGAAACCAAGGCTCTTGCCGATAAGCTCGGCATTACGGACTATATTGACTTTATGCCGTTCAGTGCAGAAGTTCACGGTCTGATTATCCGTGACGCAATGTATGTCAACTCCTCAGATTATGAAGGCATGTCCAACGCCATGCTCGAGGCAATGGCAATCGGTATGCCCGTTGTCTGCACCGACTGCCCCATAGGCGGAGCTAATGCAGTTATAGATAATAACGAAAACGGCATTCTCACCGAGGTCGGTAATGCGACTGAAATGTGCGAGGCGATGAAAAAAATTGCAGGCGACAGCGAATTTGCAAATAAGCTTTCACATAATGCATCACAAATAAGATATAATCTCTCACTTGAAAACACGGCAAAAAAATGGATGGAGCTTTTATAAATGAAAAAACAGTTGCTTTTTGTAATCAATCATCTGACCGTGGGCGGTATTCAGAAAACTCTGATTTCCGCTCTTAAAGTTATTGATTACGAGAAGTATGACGTTACGGTTTATCTGCGTAAAAACAGAACGGACCTTCTCCCTTTTATCGACAAAAGAGTAAATGTGATAATCAACAACGATGCAAATAAATATTACAGAAAACCCCGTGCCATTTGGCTTCAGTTATTAATTGAGATATATAAATTAACGGGCAAAAAAGAAAAAGCCGAAAAAACAAAAAAAGAGCTCAGCGAGCTGATAAATCAGTATTGCATGAAATATGAACACAATACCTTTTTTGCCGACAAAAAATTTGATACAGCCATAGCCTATGCAAACGGCTATCCCGCTTACTTTGTGGCGGATTATATAAAAGCGGATGAAAAGGTTATCTTTTTTCACACAAGCACAAACGATTTGCCCGATGTGCACAAAAAATTTATATCAAAATACAACAAAGCCGTTGCCGTTCACGACAGATTGATACCGCTGATTTCGGAATGGCATCCGTGCCTTGAAGGCAAAATATCTGTTATTGAAAACTATGTTGATACCGATACACTGAAAAAACAAGCATCCGAAAAAAGCGTCGCAACGCCCGAAGGAAAAACCGTTTTATGCTCCTGCGGAAGATTCGCTCCCGTAAAAGGCTTTGACATGGCGGTTGAAAGTGCGAGAATTTTGAAAAATAACAACGTTGATTTTATCTGGTACTTTGTCGGTGACGGCTCTGAAAAAGACAAACTTTTAAACCTCACAGAAAAATACAAGCTTTCTGATAATATCATTTTTACCGGAATGCAGAAAAATCCTTATCCGTATATGGATGCTTGCGATATTTATGTTCAGCCTTCATACGAGGAAGCATGGGGATTAACAATAGCCGAAGCGCACAGGCTCGGTAAACCCGTTGTCACAACCGCAACTGTAGGTGGGCGTAAGCTTGTTAAAAACGGCAAAAGCGGTATCGTTTGCGATATAAATTCAGAATCAATCACAGAAAGCATAACAAATCTTATAAATGATAAAAAGTTATATACCAATATAATTTACAATCTCGAATCAACCGACTATTCACACGAATTCGAAAAATATAATGAGCAATGGAGTGCTCTTTTAGAGGGGTGAAGCAATGAAATTCAGCATACTCGTTCCCGTATATAATGTTGAGAAATATCTTGAGCAGTGTGTTGAATCACTGCTTGACCAGACCTATAAAGGCGACTATGAAATAATTCTCGTTGATGACGGCTCAACCGATTCATCAGGCAAAATCTGCGACAGATATGCAAAAAACAACCCTGATAAAATCAAGGTTGTTCATAAAAAAAATGAGGGACTCGTTTCTGCAAGGCAGGCAGGAATTGAAATCGCAGTCGGTGAATATTCACTTTTTGTTGATTCGGATGATTTTGTTGATAATAACCTTCTGGAAACGGTTAGCGATTGTATCAAGCGTAACAATAACCCCGATATGGTTATTTATTCTTTCAGATATTATTCAAACGGCAAAACAACCAATCGGAAAACAACACTATCTGCTGATGAAACAATTTTCGAAAATGATAACAAAAAAGAGCTTTATGAAGCGTTGATTTCAACTAACTTTATCACTTCATTGTGGACCAAAGCACTGAAAACGGAAATTCTGAAAAACGACCCCACAGATTACAGTTTATATTATGATAGAAACATGGCGGAAGATTGGTTTAGATCCATCCACTTGCTGACTGCCGCAGAAAGAACTATTTATATTAACACACCTCTTTATTATTATAGAACAAATGAAGAAAGTATTTCGCGCAGTTATCGCCCTGAAACAATCCCGTCCAAAAACACTCTCTATGTATATGATAGATTTATGGAATATCTTCCTGAATGGGATATGAACACGGAAGAATATCACAAGAAGCTGAATGCAAGATGGCTCAACGAAGTTATGTACATATTCACAACCTATTATGAGAATGTTTCTGAAAAAAATAAAAAAGCCGTTCTTGAATATAATTGGAGTTCAATGCTTCCTGAAGCGGTTTTGAACGAAAAAAACAATCCGTATGAAAACGTTGTAAGCAGCTCTTTGTTTTGCAACTTGATCAGCAAAAATTTCTTACGGATAAGAATTCATTTTGTGAAGAAAAAAGCAAGAAAACTAATCAAAAAACTTCTGAAACGAGGTAAATAGATGAAAATCAGCATTGTTGTTCCCGTCTACAACTGCGGAAGCTATATTAATGAAAGTATTGAATCCGTTATCAATCAGACAAACGATAACTGGGAGCTTATTCTGGTCAACGACGGCTCAACTGATAAAAGCGGTGATATCTGCACTTCGTATTCACAAAAATATCCCGAAAAGATTTTTTCTTTCAATAAAGAAAATGAAGGTCAGTTTCTAACAAGAAAATACGGCATTTTAAAATGCACCGGTGATTACGTTGGCTTTCTTGATGCGGATGATTTGCTTGATAAAGACTATGTAAAAATATTGACCGAAAGCATTTCGGAATATCATTCCCCTGATGTGCTGTGCTTCGGCTTTGCACGATTCGGGGACAATATGAATAAAGAAATAAGCGTGACTGATCGCACAATATGCTTCAGAACTTCAGAAGAGCGGAAATATGTTTATAATCAGATCATAAGCGGACAACTGACGGGCTCATTATGCTCCAAGGCATTCAGAAGAAGCATTATATCAGACAACATTCCCGATGAAATAGCCGTAAAAAACAAACGCTTCGCAGAGGATGCATATCATTCGTTTGATGCCCTCGCAAATTCGGAATCCATATTATATCTCAGCGACTCTCTTTATTTCTACAGAGACAATGCTCAAAGCTTTTCCCAAGGGTTTGAAACAAGAAATCTCAACTACTTTAATTCAAAATACCTTTTTGAGCTGCTCGAAAGCAAGCTCGGAATTATGGGGCTTGACGATGCCGAATCCAAAGAAAAACTTTACACGCACAATTTCAATGATACCGTTCATTTTGTGCTCAAGTATTTCAGAGCCGCAAAAACTCTTAAAAGAAAAAAGGAATTAATTGATTTCGACTGGTCCTCCTATTTGCTGGAAGATACAATAAAGCTGCTTGACCGTGAAAACAATTGCAGAAAATCATATGTAAAAGTATGGAAAGCATTCAGCAAGAAAAAATATCTGACTATACTTTTCAGAGAAAAATTCAAAAGAATTATAGGGTGGTAGGTGATAAGCTCTTGAAACATATTGTATTTGTTGTCGGTGTATACAAAAACGGCGGTGTTGAAAGGCGTTCTACAACCCTTGCAAATCAGTTTGCAAAAAAGGGCTGTAAATGCACCATTTTAGTAACCCGAGAAATATCAGACAAGCTGTTTTTCCCTACCGAAAAAAATGTGGAAATTGTGTTTCTGGGTGACTATGCGGAGGCTTGCCGTAAGGCACACAGAGACAGCAGCGAAAAAGCCATAAAAGCAAAAATAAAGACATTAAAAAAACTGCAGCATCTGACTCAGCTTTTAAAGAAAGAAAGCAAAAGCATATCGAGAAAAATAAAGATGCTGCGCGGCGGTCAGGAGCTTTCTTTGTATGTTTCCGACAACCCGCAGAGTATATACATTCCTTTCGGCTGGTATCAGACGGCATTGTTACATGAGGTGTCAAAAAAAATCAGACCGAAATGTGTATATGCAGAAAAATGCTCGCCGGAAATGGAGTTTTTGCAAAATCAAAATGATAAAGAATACTTTTTTAAAATAATTTCAGAATTAAACGGTGCGGTAATGCAAACCGAAGATGAGCTTTCGTTTTATGAATCACATCTGAAAAACGGCGTAGTCATTCACAATCCGGTCAGAGACGACTTGCCCGAAGCCTTTCAGGGTCAGCGATACAAAGCGGTAGTTAATTTTTGCAGGGTGAGCAAAGAAAAAAATCTTATGTTGTTAACGGAAGCTTTTTCAGTTTTTAACGCGACTCATCCGGATTATACACTCGAGATTTACGGAAACACGATTACAGATGAAGAAATAATTCACTTAGAAGAGTTGAAAAACTGGATTCGTGAAAGAAAACTTGAGCATACTGTTAAGTTTTTGCCGCCGAGAGCTGATGTGCACGAGGTTGTCAAAGACTGCTCAATGTTTGTTTCTTCATCCGATTTTGAAGGTCTTTCAAACTCAATGCTTGAGGCAATGGCGATCGGCCTGCCCTGCGTTTGCACCGACTGCCTCGGCGGAGGAGCAAGAGAAATGATAACTGACGGTGAAAACGGTCTGCTTGTGCCCATGGGAGATGTGAACGCTTTAGCTTCGGCTATGTGCCGTATGGCAGATGATGATGCGTTGGCAAAAAAATGCTCCGAAAATGCAAAAAAGCTCAGATATGAGCTCTCGGCAGAAAACATAGCAGCCCAATGGCTGGAATACATAGAAAAAGTTATATGAAATACACCATATACAGCTTTTATCCGGCGATAAAAATTTAAAACAGGTGGTGTATACCGATGGTTAAGGTAAGTGTTATAGTTCCGATTTACAATGCCGAAAAATATCTCAGGCAGTGTCTTGACAGTATTGTTAATCAGACATTGAAGGATATTGAAATCATTCTTATTAATGACGGTTCAACAGACGGCAGTGCGGAGATTTGCCGGGAATATTTGAGTGACGGCAGGGTTTCTTATTACTCTAAAGAAAACGAAGGTCTTGCAGCAGCCCGTGATGACGGTATGCAGAGAGCTTCGGGCGAATATATAGGGTTTGTGGATTCGGATGACTGGCTTGAACCCGATATGTATGAAAAAATGTATAAAGCAGCAAAGAGCAACGATTCGGATGTTGTTTTCTGTAACTGGATAACCAATGATGACAGCCACAGATATACACCCCAGCTGGAGTGCGGACCTTATGACAGAGAAAAAATCAAGAAGTATGTTCTTCCCCGTACGCTCGCTTTTATCACCGACAAGGGCGATAAAAATGTGATAAGATGGTCCAATTGTCTCAGAATATATAAATTATCAACATTAAGGGATAATAATATCAGGTTTTGCAGAGCTTTCAGGAGAAGTCAGGACTTACAGCTGACTTACGAAGCAATGCTTGCAGCAAAGAATTTCTATTATCTCGGAAATGAGTACCTTTATCATAACCGTGTGGTCGAAGATTCGTTATCCCGCGGCTACACAAAAAACATGTGGCCCTTGTATGTCGCTCTGATCGAAAGACTATATAAAGACACCGAAAATTTCAAGGAAATGGACCTCATGGACCGGATGCATCTGCGTGCATTCTTCTTTGCAATTGAGTGCATCGAAAATGAGATGAAGCCTCTTTGCCCCAATGACCGTGCAAAAAAAATTGAGCTTATCGAACAGATAATGAATGACCCGATATGCGAAAGGTTTTACGGTCATATAGAGGTTGAAAAGCTCAACACGCTTTACCGTAAATACTATGAGCTTATTCACAAGAAAAAAGCCGCAAAGCTCCTTGACTATACATACAGATATAAGAAAAAGCAGGAAAAGAAGCAGAGAATAAAAAAGAAATATATAATTCCTCTGCTCAATTTCCTGACCGAAAACGCAGTTTATAAAAAGCTCAGAGGAAAACACTGATGAAACACATTGTTTTTGTTGTAGGCAACTACAAAAACGGCGGCGTGCCGATGCGCTCAACCAATCTTGCAAATGAGTTTGCCGAGACCGGATATCACTGCACAATTCTTGTTACAAAAGACATTGCCGGAAATGTATTTTTTGATTGTCACAAAAACGTCAGCATAGTTTCACTCAGGGAATATGTCAAAGCTCATTCCAATGACACAGCAGTTTCGGAAAACAACAAAAAAAGAAGCCGCAGGATAAAGCTTTTGAAATATCTCCGTTATGTTTCAAAAGCCATCCCCGCTTGGGATGAAAAGCTCAGAAATGAAATCCGCGGGCTCAGACGCAGCGAAAACCTCTCTGCCTTTATTGCAAACAACCCCGACTGCATTTATATACCCTTCGGGATTTCATACTTTGAAAGTGTGTTTTACGGAGCAAAAGGCATAAATGCAAAAATAATTTATGCTGAAAGGAATGCTCCTGAAATAGATTTTCCGAAAGAGAAGACAGAAAAAAAACGTCTTCTGAAATTGCTTTCAAAAGCCGACGGTGCCGTTTTGCAAACCAATGATGAGCTTGCTTTTTTTGAGGGATATTTAAATAATACCGTTGTTATCAACAATCCCGTAAAAGCAAATCTTCCCGGGCCTTTCAAAGGAGAAAGAAGAAAGGTTGTTGTCAATTTCTGCAGAATTGCAGAGCAGAAAAATCTTCCGCTGATGATAAATGCCTTTATGAAATTTCATCAGACTCATCCCGGTTACTCTCTTGAAATATACGGAAATACCGTTGAAGAAAACGAGGAAGATTTGAAAAAAAGTTATCTTGAAATGATTTCATCCCTGAATGCAGAAGAATACATAAAAATTCTTCCGCCGAGGGCAGATGTTCATTCTGTTGTGCGTGACTGTGCAATGTTTGTTTCATCCTCCGATTTTGAAGGACTTTCAAACTCTATGGTTGAGGCAATGGCAATCGGTCTGCCCTGCGTTTGCACCGACTGCCTCGGCGGCGGTGCAAGAGAGATGATAACAGACGGGGAAAACGGTCTGCTTGTGCCCGTGAAAGATGCAGATGCACTCACTCATGCAATGTGCCGCATGGCAGACAATAAAGATCTTTCGCAAAAATGCTCTGAAAACGCCGCAAAAGTACGGGAAACTCATAATGTTGAATCTGTCGCTGAAAAATGGTTGGAAGCAACAGAAAAGTTTATATGATTTCAAGAGGGATATATGAAGGGAAAGTTTTTGAAAAGAAAATTTAATAAATTCAAAAAAACCGCAAAAGAAAAAATTGAGAAGTTCTTTTATGAAACCAAGCGATATTTTGTGAAGAAATCAATAAAAAACAGTAATTTTTCTGTTATTTCAAACAACTGCTGGGCAGGCAAAGTTTATCAGTATCTTGATATGCCCTATCTCTCTCCCACGGCAGGACTGTATTTCTTTGCACCCGACTATATAAAATTCGTTTCGGATTTGCGAAGATATCTCAACACTCCCCTTCGTTTTATCACTCCCGAGGAATCGAAATATTATGAAGAAATCAAAAAACGCAACCAGACGGATAAGCCCATAGGCATTCTTGATAATGTTGAAATCGTTTTTCTTCACTACAAAACGAAGGAAGAAGCCGAAGAAAAATGGAACAGACGCAAGGAAAGAGTTAATTTCGATAATATTATTTTAAAATTTTCGAGAATGAATCTTTGCGGCGACAAGGAAATAGACACCTTCTGCAAGTTGCCTTTCGAAAACAAATTCGTATTTAATATCAATCAATCAAATAAGTTTCCGTGCGAAATATACTGGCAGGGAACTATAGAAAACAACGAAATTCCCAATGATACAATTCCCTTTCCGGGACACGTTGATTTAAAAAAACTGTTTAACAAGAAACCGGTAAAATACCCATTGCAACCACTGATTAATGAAAATGAAAGCAGAGGTTAACTCTATGGAACAGCAAAAATGGACAACCGTTGTTAAATCAGACAGCGGCATTAATATGGACCTGAAGGGTCTGAAAAATTGCAGGGATCTTATACTTCTTTTTGTGCGAAGGACCTTCGTTGCAAAATACAAGCAAACTGTTCTCGGTCCTGCATGGGCAGTTATCCAGCCGTTTTTCACAACGGTTGTTTATTCCGTTTTCTTCGGCAACATAGCGGGTCTCGGTGCATCGGGTGTGCCGAATTTCATATTCTACCTTTCGGGTACGATTGTGTGGACCCTTTTTGCAAACTGCCTGAACGAAACCTCTCACACATTCACCGGTAACGCAGGCATTCTCGGCAAGGTTTATTTTCCACGGCTTGTTATGCCGATTTCAACGGCGGTGTCACAGTTTATCGGCTTCTTCATTCAGTTCACTTTCATGCTGATATTTATGGTTTATTATCTCATCACCGATGCCGGACTGAAGCCCAACATTTATATTCTCATGTTTCCGCTTGTGCTCATTCAGCTTGCAATTCTCGGCATGGGCTTCGGCATGATCATATCGGCTCTCACAACAAAATACCGTGACCTTGCAATGGTTGTCGGCTTTGGCGTCAGCCTCTGGTCATACTGTTCCCCTGTTGCCTACGATATGTTCAGCCGTTCACAGCTTGCTCCCGGAAGCACATTTTACAGCATCTACATGCTCAACCCCGTTACGCCTGCAATCAACATTTTCCGCTACGGCTTTCTCGGCTCAGGTGATGTTGACTGGCTGTTTTACGGGATAAGCTGGGTAACAACAGCGGTTGTTGCGGTAATCGGAGCATTGATGTTCAGCAAATCTGAAAAGACCTTTATGGATACGGTGTGAGGTGCGGTATGGAAGAATTGGCAATAAGAGTTGAACATGTTTCAAAGGAATACCGCCTCGGTGCTATCGGCGGTGCAACACTTAAAGGGGAAATCCAGTCAAAGCTTGCAAAATTACTGAAAAAAGAAGATCCTAACCTGAAAATCGGCGAAAAAGCACACGGCAAAAATGAGCGTTTTCTTGCACTTGATGATTTATCTTTTGACATAAAAAAAGGAGAAACAGTCGGTATTATCGGCAGAAACGGTGCAGGCAAATCAACTATTCTCAAGCTTATTTGCCGTGTTACCGCACCGACAAAGGGCAACATATATCTCAACGGCAGAATAACTTCTATGCTTGAGGTCGGAACAGGCTTCCACCCCGAGCTCACGGGCAGAGAAAATGTCTACCTCAACGGTGCGATTCTCGGCATGAGCAAAGCAGAAATTGACAAAAAATTTGATGAAATCGTAGAGTTTTCCGAGGTCGGACAGTTTATTGAAACACCCGTTAAAAGATATTCCAGCGGTATGAAGGTAAAGCTCGCCTTTGCCGTTGCATCACATCTTGACAGCGAAATCATGATTATGGATGAGGTGCTTGCTGTCGGCGACGTTGCATTCCAGAATAAATGCATCGACAGAATGAAAAAGGTCGCCGAAGAAGAAGGCAGAACGATTCTTTACGTCAGCCATAACATGCAGACAGTAAAAAGTCTCTGTAACCGCTGTATCGTTCTTTCTCGCGGTCAGGTTGCCTTTGAAGGCGAAACAGAAGATGCAATTGCTGTGTATATGCAGGATGAAAGCCTTGATAACACAACATTCTTTGATACGTCAGATGCCAAACGTCATCCGAAATGCAATCAGAGACACCTCCTTCAGAATCTTCATATGTATGAATCCAAAACCAATACAGTTGACTACGGAGATGTCTTCCCGTTCCGCATAGAATGGAAAAGCGAAAATGATACCGAAAGACTTCTGATGAAAATGGTCATCAACGGCATTGATGCTACTCCTGTCGGAGTTATTTTCGGCGGAGAGCTAAAACATAAAGAAGGAATAAATTCTGCTGAATTTACTTTTGATACATCCTATCTTGTTCCCGGTAAATATACGGTTGATATTATTCTTTACGATGAAGATAAATCGGGTTCAATTATGTTTTATGACAGAGCAACCGCTCTGCGATTCACGGTTGAACACAGTGAGGAATCCATTAAACTCAAACACTGGTTCAAGGACTGGGGCAATGCTGTTCTGCCCTGCATAGAACAAATCAACGGAGGCAATAAAAATGTATAATTTCAAAGGCGAAACCTTACTTATAACAGGCGGTACAGGTTCATTCGGCAATGCCGTGCTCAACCGCTTCCTTAAAACTGAAATAAAGGAAATCCGTGTTTTCTCCCGTGACGAGAAAAAGCAGGACGATATGCGTCACGAATTTCAGGCTAAGATGCCCGAGGTTGCCGACAAAATCAAGTTCTACATCGGTGATGTGCGCAACATTGATTCGCTCAGAGGTGCGATGGTCGGCGTTGACTACGTATTCCATGCTGCGGCTCTCAAGCAGGTTCCTTCCTGCGAATTCTTCCCCATGGAAGCTGTCAAAACCAACGTTATCGGCACGGACAATGTGCTGACTGCCGCAGTTGATGCAGGAGTTAAATCCATCATCTGCCTTTCAACAGACAAGGCTGCATATCCCATCAACGCTATGGGTATCACAAAAGCACTCGAGGAAAGAGTTGCAACCGCAAAGGCAAGAAACGTTGACCCCGAAAAGACCAAAATCTGCTGCACACGCTACGGCAACGTGCTCTGCAGCCGAGGCTCGGTTGTTCCTCTGTGGATTGACCAGATCAAAAACGGTCAGCCCATCACAATCACAAATCCCGACATGACCCGTTTCATTATGTCGCTTGAAGAGGCTGTTGACCTCGTTCTCTTTGCATTCAAGGAATGCGAAAGCGGTGACATATTCGTGCGTAAAGCACCTGCCTGCACAATTCAGACTCAGGCTGAGGCAGTCTGCGAGCTCTTCGGCGGTAATAAGGAAGATATCAAGATTATCGGCATCCGCCACGGCGAAAAGATGTATGAAACTCTTCTCACCAACGAGGAATGTGCAAAGGCAGAGGATATGGGCGACTTCTTCCGCGTACACGCCGACAACAGAAGCCTCAACTATGATAAATACTTCTCTGACGGCGACATAAAACGTGCGGAGCTCACCGAATTCAACAGCAGCAACACAAAGCTTCTCAATGTTGAGGAAGTTAAAGAAAAGCTTCTCGAGCTCGACTACATCAGAGAAAGACTTGAAGAATTCAACGCATAAGGTGAATTTATGAAATACGATATTACATTTAAGAATAACGGCAAGCTGAAACTGCTTATTATCGTCGGCACAAGACCCGAAATCATCAGACTTTCGGAAGTTATCAAGAAATGCCGTAAGCATTTTGACTGCATCCTTGCCCACACGGGTCAGAATTACGACTATAATCTCAACGGTATTTTCTTTGAAAACCTTGACCTTGATGCACCTGAAGTTTATCTCAACTGCGTGGGTGACAATCTCGGTCAGACTGTCGGCAACATCATTGCTTCCTCATATGAGCTTATGGAAGAAATCAAGCCCGATGCTCTTCTTATCCTCGGCGACACCAACAGCTGTCTTTCGGCTATCGGTGCAAAGCGACTTCATATCCCCATTTTTCATATGGAAGCGGGCAACCGCTGCAAGGATGAGTGCCTTCCCGAAGAAACCAACAGAAGAATCGTTGATATCATCTCCGATGTCAACATTGCATATTCGGAGCACGCAAGAAGATATCTCGCAGACTGCGGTCTGCCCAAGGAGCGAACCTATGTTTCGGGTTCACCCATGGCAGAGGTGCTTGATGCAAACATTGATAAGATTCTGAACAGTGATATTCTCACAAAGCTCGGTCTTGAGGAAAAGAAATATATTCTTCTTTCCGCACACAGAGAAGAAAATATCGACACAGACAAAAATTTCCGCTCGCTGTTCAATGCTCTGAACTCACTTGCGGAAAAATATGATATGCCCATTCTCTACTCCTGCCATCCCCGCTCGAGAAAAAGACTCGAGAATTCCGATATCGTGCTTGACAAGAGAATCATTATGCACGAGCCTCTCGGCTTCTCGGATTACAACCGCTTGCAGATGGGTGCATTCGCCGTTGTTTCCGACAGCGGTACTCTGCCCGAAGAAAGCAGTTTTTATCTGAGCATCGGCAGACCCTTCCCCGCAGTATGCATAAGAACATCAACAGAGCGTCCCGAGGCACTCGACAAGGGCTGCTTCGTGCTTGCAGGCATTGACGAAAACGGTCTGCTTCAGGCGGTTGAAACCGCAGTGGAGCTTGCTTGCGATAAAGATTCTGCAATTCCCGTGCCCGATTATACCGACAAAAATGTTTCCGATAAAATCGTAAGACTCATCCAGAGCTACACGGGAATAGTCAATAAAATGGTTTGGAGAAAGTTTTGATGAACATTCTTATCACAGGTGCAAAGGGATTTGCAGGCAGAAATCTCGTCGCAAATCTTTACACAATAAAAGACGGCAAAAACAAAACAAGACCGTCAATTCAGATTGACGGAATCTTTGAATATGACATTGATTCAACACCCGAAGAGCTTCACGAATACTGCTCAAAGGCGGACTTTGTTTTCCACCTTGCGGGCATAAACAGACCCAAGGAAGCAAGCGAGTTTTCGGGCAACTTCGGTATTCTCGGAGTTGTGCTTGATGAGCTGAAAGCCTGCTCAAACAAGGCTCCCGTTATGCTTTCGTCGTCGGTGCAGGCAACTCTCGAGGGCAGATTTGCAGGCTCGGAATACGGCAAAAGCAAGCTTGAAGCCGAAAACATGCTCTTTGACTATGAAAAAGAAACGGGTGCAAGGGCTCTTATTTACCGTCTGCCCAACCTTTTCGGCAAATGGTGCAGACCCAACTACAATTCAGCCGTTGCAACCTTCTGCAACAACATTGCAAAAGACCTGCCCATAACGGTTAATGACCCCTCGGTTGAGCTTGAGCTTCTGTATATCGACGATTTCGTTGACGAAATGCTGAATGCTCTTGAAGGCAAAGAAACCAAAGACGGCTCCTTCTGCACATTCCCTGTTACCCATAAGGTAACTCTCGGCGAAATTGTTGAGCTTCTTGATAGTTTCAAGGCACAGAGTCAGACTCTCGTCATGCCCGAAATTCCGTATAACTCATTTGCAAAGAAGCTCTATTCAACATATCTTTCCTACCTTCCCGAGGAGAAGGTAAGCATTCCTCTTAAGATGAACAGCGACGCAAGAGGAAGCTTCACGGAAATATTAAAGACTGCAAACTGCGGTCAGTTTTCGGTCAATGTCAGCAACCCCGGAATAACAAAGGGTCAGCACTGGCATAACACAAAATGGGAATTCTTTATTGTTGTTTCGGGCACGGCACTCATTCAGCAAAGAGAAATCGGCACCGACAAGGTGCTTGAATTCCGTGTTTCGGGCGATAAACCCGAGGCTGTGCATATGCTGCCGGGCTTCACTCACAATATTATAAATCTTTCCGAAACGGAAAATCTCGTAACACTCATGTGGGCAAACGAGCAGTTTGACCCCGACAAGCCTGATACATTTTTTGAAGTGGTGTAAGAATAAATGGGTATTAAAAATGCCAAATTAAGAGAACACGAAAAGATTTTGCTTGATATTCTTGCCAACAATCTTTTCAACGCAGGGCGCAGGGTTGACCTCAATGAGGGCAACCTTAATGCGGTCTGGTGCGAAGCATACGCTCAGGCGGTTGCTCTCATGGCATTTCACAACCCGGAAAGCGGAATTCTCAAAAGCGATAAATTCATATATATAAGAAAAAAGCTCAGCAAGGCACTTGCAGACAATACGAAGGTTGATTTTGAGCATGTGCGGATTTGCGGAATAATGGAAAAAGCAGGTATCCCCTGCACCGTTCTCAAAGGCTTTGCATCTGCACTCTATTACCCCGACCCGCTTATGAGGTCAATGGGTGATGTTGATTTTCTTGTTGATACCGATAATTTTGAAGATGCAAGCAAAGTTCTTGAAGAAAACGGATACGAATCAAACGGCAAAAATCACGATGTCCACGATGTATTTCTCGGCAAGATATGCCGATGCGAAATGCACTTTCAGCCGTCGGGAATCCCCCAGGGCAAGGCAGGCGTCAAGGTAAGAAAATATCTTTCGGGACTTCTTGAAAACTCCGAAAAGGTACAGACCGAGCTCGGCGAAATAACCGTGCCGTCAACCTTCCATCACGGGCTGATTATCCTGCTCCATATGTGCCATCACTTAACGGGAGACGGACTCGGGCTTCGCCATCTCTGCGACTGGGCGGTATTTCTGAACACCGTCGGAGAGGAAAAATTCCTCGGACTTTTTGAAAAGGCAATCAAGGATATCGGTCTTTGGGATTTTGCGAAAATAATGACATTCATTTCGTGCGAATATCTCGGACTGCCGGGGATGGAGTGGGCAAAGGATGCCGATAAAAAATTGGCTGACTATATTCTCATTGATATCATTATCGGCGGAAACTTTGGCCAGAAGAATGCCGACAGAGCCCACGAAAGCCTTCTTATTTCAAGCAAAAACGAAAAAGAAATCCCCATGCTCAGGCAGTTTATCATCTCTGCCAACAGCATTGTATATAAAAACTGGAAAGCGGCAAAGAAACATAAAATTCTGCTGCCATTCGGCTGGATTTTCTTCGGAGGAAGATATATAATCCGCTCCGTTTTCGGCAGACGGCCGAAAATCCGACCTCAAAAGGTTGCAAAAGAAGCTTCTGAAAGAATGGATATTTATACGGAGCTTAAGCTTTTCGGGAAGAACGAGAAGTAAAAATTCAAGCGGTGATAATTATGAAAAAAAGCATAAAAATAACAGCCGTTATTCTTACTGCTGCTATTCTGATTGCGGGAGCAATTGTGGCTGTTAATCGCTTTTCAGACAAAACCGATTCGGATAATATAGTCACGACTTCCGAAACACAGACTTCAGAAGCGGTTCCGGCTGCCGACAACATACTCAATCCTGAGGATATCGAGTGGAACGGTGATGATTTTGAAGCATTGAATAACGACGGGCTTGTCAATATTCTCCTCATCGGTCAGGATAAGCGTGAGGGCGAAAGCAGACAGCGTTCGGATGCGATGATTCTTTGCAGCTTCAATCCAGAAACCAACAGGCTCTCGATGATTTCGTTTCTCCGTGACCTCTATGTTCAGATTCCGGGCTATGAGGATAACCGCCTTAATGCGGCATTTGCCTACGGCGGCTTTGACCTTCTCAAAGAAACCCTCTCTCTGAATTTCGGAATCACGGTTGACGGCTGCCTCGAATCGGATTTTGAGGGCTTTGAAAAAATAATTGATACGGTGGGCGGTGTTGAAATTGAGCTGACCGCCGAGGAAGCCGCAATCGTCGGAGGCGGTGCAGCCGAAGGGCTCTGCACGCTCAACGGTGAGCAGGCTCTCACATATGCAAGAATCCGTAAAATCGACAGCGATTTTCAGAGAACGGCAAGACAGAGAAAAATTATGGGTGCCGTTTTTGAAAAAGCAAAAACATATACTCTTCCCGAGCTTGCAATGTTTTTCAATGAAATTCTACCGCTGATGGCAACCGATATGACAGAGGATGAAATAATGACGCTGGCTCTGACTCTGGCATCTTCTTTCTCTGAAATAGAAATATCAAGTTGCATTGTTCCTGCAGAAGGAACTTATAAAAACGCCACGGTAAGAGGAATGGCAGTCCTCGTGCCCGACCTTTACAAAATCAAAAAACTGATTTTTGAAGAATATCTGCCGATGTAAAAAGAAAGTTCTGGTGAAAAAATGAAAACTGTTAAAATTGATTTTGTCGGTTTCTGGGGAAGTTTCAAAAAGGACGACAATCTGTTTACACGAATTTTATCAAAAAAATTCAAAGTTGAAATCTCCGATAATCCCGATTTTGTTATATGTTCAAACCGAGGTTTAGCATTTGAATATATGAAATACGACTGCGCAAGAATCATTTTTATGGGGGAAAATATGTCGCCTGATTTCACAGTTTTTGATTATTGCATCGGATTCGACTATATGGATTTCGGTGACAGATATTTCCGAATGCCCTTTGCTTTTTATTTTGATGATGCCAAACCCTGGATTCCGGAAACTCTTTCATATGAAAAAGCAAAAGAAATCTATGAATCAAAAAAACACTTCTGTAATTTCATTTACGGACATCCTTCATCACACGGTATGAGAGAAAAGCTTTTTGAAACACTCAACGAATACAAACGTGTTGAGTCTCCCGGAAGTTTTCTCAATAATGTAAATGGCAACAAAAAGAGATGTTCATGGGCTGAAAAGAACGAATATCTGGTTGCGTCCAAATTCACAATTGCCGGCGACAGCATATCTTATCCCGGATTTGTTACCGAAAAAATCGTTCAGCCTTTTATGAGACATTCCGTTCCTGTTTATTACGGCAATCCGAAAATAGACGATTATTTCAATACTGATGCTTTTGTTTGGTGCAAAACAGAAGATGATCTGAACAGAACTCTCGAAGAAGTAAAATATCTTGATTCAAACGAAAATGCATATATCGAAATGCTGATGCAACAGCCATTAAACGATGTTAATTATTTGGCGGAATTATATGATAAACTCGAAATTTTTCTGTTCAACATATTCGAGCAGAATCCCGAAGATGCTGTTCGAAGAGTAAGATATTTTTGCGCAGAAAAACACGAAAAGTTTTTGAAGGAATACTCATATAAATACAAAAAAACACCCGATTTCATAAAGAAAATCAAAGGCGTTTTATAGTTTATTTCATTATATAAACGAGGAGTTACATATGTTCAACGCTAAAGAACCGGCAATTATAGTAAGCAGCTGTGATTTATATAAAGATGCTTGGAATCCTTTTTTTAGACTTCTTGAAGCTAATTGGAAAGACCGCCCTCAAAAAATATACCTTATTACAGAAACTGAAGAATATACAGATGTTTCCCTGAATGTTAAGTGCATACACTCTGCATCTCCTCTCTGGAGTAATAGGATTATTAATGCGCTCAAACAAATTGATGAGGAATACATATGGTTTTTTCTCGAAGATTTCTTTCTTGAAGAAGTAGTAAATGAAGAAATAATCAATAATGCAATCTCCATAATCACATCTTCAAATGATATCGGGGTCATCAAATTCATTCCTAATGTTTCGGACAGATGGTATGATAAAAATCAAGTTGTAGGAGATTATTTTTCAATTATCCCTGAAGAATACAGCGCCAGGAGCAACCTCATGGTTTCTCTTTACAAAAAGGATTATTTCTTGAAACTGCTGCGGAAAAACGAAACACCTTGGGACTTTGAAAAATTCGGCACATACCGTTCAAGAAGATACAGTGAAAAAGTTATTGTTCAAAACAATATTACCAAACTTGCATTTCCGTATAACTACCAAATAAAATACGGATACGGAATAAGTGCTAAAAGATGGCTAAAGAATAACAAACAGCTTTTCGAGAAATATGATATAGAGGTTGATTTTGAAAATCTTGGTTGGTATCAAGGTAATGAAAAAGAAAAAATTGTTGGTCTCAAACGTTCAAAAAAAGAAAAAATATTAATGCCATTTAAAGACCCAAAAATGTTTTGGAAAATTATTTCATTCTATTTTAAAAACATCATTTATAATATCACTCACATCAGAAATTATTTCTGAAAATCCTAATGATAAATCGCAAAAATCCCTTTAGAGCAACAATTGTACCGCTCTAAAGGGATAAATTATTTTGTATCTAATCTGCTATTCTTTACCCGTTCTCAATAATCTGTATCAAAAATCCTGCACTGCATATTTCTTTGAAACATCATAGTTGTTGAGCATTCATTCGAAAGCTCATAAAACATTTTCTCTGTTTTAAGCTCGTCTCTCAAAAACTTGCTTGCAGGGTTAATAACAATTATCTTGGCTTCACATAATGAATCAAACGGTGCCGCCATATGCTCACTTGTATTTTCTCTTACAACGCAACCTTGTTTTATGCTGGTTTTTGTATTTGCAAAATCACACATAAAATTCCTTGTACCACTCTGCGAATCTGCGGAGTCCGTCGCGAAGAGAGGTTGAGGGTTTGAAGCCGAAATCCCGCTCAAGTGCGGATGTGTCTGCATATGTTACGGGCACGTCGCCTGCCTGCATAGGGACAAGCTGCTTGTGTGCTTCAAAGTCATAGTCGGCAGGCAAAACTTCTGCACGGATAAGCTCCTGCTGAAGGATATCAACAAAGTCGAGAAGATTTTCGGGACTGTTGTTTCCGATATTATAGACTCTGTAAGGCGGTACGGGAAGTCCGTCCTCACCGTTTTCTTTTTCGGGTGCACACTGCATAACACGCTTTACGCCTTCGACAATGTCATCAACAAAAGTGAAATCTCTCTTGCAGTTGCCGAAATTGAAAATCTGAATATTATCACCTGATCTGAGCTTGTTTGTGAAGCCGAAATAAGCCATATCAGGTCTGCCCGCAGGTCCGTAGACGGTGAAAAAGCGAAGCCCCGTTGAGGGGATATTATAGAGCTTTGAATAGGAATGAGCCATAAGCTCGTTGCTCTTTTTCGTTGCCGCATAAAGGCTGACGGGATTATCAACCTTGTCATCGGTGCTGTAAGGAATCTTTTTATTTGAGCCGTAAACCGATGATGAGGATGCATAGACAAGATGCTCTACGGGGTGATTGCGGCAAGCTTCGAGGATGTTATAGAATCCGATAATGTTGCTCTCAATATAGACATCGGGATTGGTGATTGAATAGCGTACGCCTGCCTGAGCGGCAAGATTGACAACAACATCAAAGCCGTATTTCTCAAAGCATTCGTCAATGAGCGTTCTGTCGGCAATGTTGCCTTTGATGAAAATCCATTCGCATCCGCTTTTTTCAGCGGCAAGCTTTTCGATTTCACCGAGTCTGTATTCCTTTATTGAAACATCGTAATAGTCATTCATGTTGTCGATGCCGACAATCTTTATTGTGTCAACGGTTTTCATAAGCTCGGTCACGAGGTTTGAGCCGATAAAACCTGCCGCACCCGTAACAAGAACCGTTTTGCCGTTAAGATTAACATTCTGAGCTAACATACTGCACCTCACGCTTTACGAAAAAATCTTTTTATATCCCTTCTGGTAATTCTGAGCCACCTTAAAGACATCCATAATCTTCCGAAGGCTCTCGAAAGAGAAGAATCGATCTTTACTGTTTTTCCGTTTCTCTCTTTTCGGATAACAATTCCCCATACCTGAGAAATATGCATCGGAGTATCGAATCCGTAGCAGGCATCACCGATAGTAACAACGGTTTCATTTTTGATTTTCCACACACGGTGACACACATAAGTACCGTCATTTCGTGCAAAAACGACTATATCACCCTTTTTCAAATTACGATAAACAGGAACAGCAGTTACCTTGTCCTTGCCCTTTCTCAACAGCGGCCGCATACTGTCTCCGTCTATAACAAAGCTGACGGGAATTTGTGCACCTTCTCTTGCGAGCTTATGCCATTCTTCAATTGAAATATCAAACTGTGAATTCATTTTATCATCCGTAAATAATTTCATTTACTCTTCTTGATGCATCGTTGATATCAAACGAAACAATCGCCATGCCGTTATAATACTTATAGGTATATGCATCGCTGAAGGGCACATGATGGGATTCCATGTCAAGTCCGCTTCTCATTGCATCCGTTGCAATGTTGCCGATAACGGAGGTGAGCTCCGTAAGGCTGATATTGGTCTTTACAAGACCGAAGGCGAAATTGGTCAGGTCATATATCTCCGAAAGGCTCTTTTCGCTGACTATCTTTCTTGCAAGGGTTTCGATAACCCTTCTCTGTCTTTCGGTACGCTTGAAGTCGCTGTCAATCTTACGGATTCTCATATATATAAGTGCTCTGTCACCGTTGAACTTATTGGGACCGACATTGTATTTCACATGACCGTTGCTGTAATTCGTCATATAATCAACCTCTTTCTGTGTAAGGCTGATTGTAACTCCGCCTGCTTTGTCGATAAAATCGGTAACGCCGTTGAAATCAACGACAACGAAACGCTGGATGTCGAGGTCAAAAAGCTGGTTGACAGTGTTGACCGCAAGACCTACTCCGTCAAACGAATAGGCGGCGTTGATTCTGTTCCAGCCTCTGCCTTCGATAGGTACAAGCGAGTCACGGAGAACGGAAATCATCTTTATTTTACCCGTTTTCTTGTTGTAGGACACAACAATCATTGCGTCGCTTCTGCCTCTTTCACGGGTAACATCTCTTGAGTCGGTTCCCATAACAAGAATATTTTCGATATTGGGGTCTTTCTTTTCAACCTTATAAATCGGCGTTTTTCCGTAAACGCTCTTGACATTTGTGTTTCTTCCGAACGAAGCGTTTCTGTCAAGGCCGTCACCCTTAATACCGCTGCCGCCGCCCTGATTTACGCTGTTTGCAAGAGTCTGAGGCTCGGTTACAAGGTCCCTGCCGAGATCCTCTTCCCTGAGGGTGACATCCTTCCACTCGTCGGGCTGAGGGTCGGTTTCGGGAACAACATATTCATCGCTTCTTTCAACAATATCAACCTTCTCATAAGCATTGTTATGATAGCTGATGATAAGCGGAAGGGTAACGCCTGCAAACGTGCCGAACACGAGAACTAAGGGTATCAGCAGCAGTAAAAGCCATAATTTCTTTTTCTTTGATTTCTTTTCCATGGGAACACCCGTTTCTATATAATCTGTATTATTTATTTTACCATAATAATATCAGAATTACAATAAAATGTTGTTAAATAAAAACGGAAGCGTTTTACGGAAGAATGTTTCCTGCAGCTTTATAAATATCATACCATTCCTCACGGGTCAGCCTGATATCGGTTGCTTTGAGGCAGGCTGCAAGACGCTCGGGATTTGTTGTGCCCGTTACCGGCTGCATTTTTGCCGGATGACGGAGAATCCACGCAAATGCGATTGTTGTTTTTGAAACGCCGTATTTTTCTGCGATTTCACCCATCTTTGAATTTACCTCGGGGAATTTCTCGTTGTCTATGAAGCAGCCCTCAAAAAATCCGTACTGCATGGGTGACCAGGGCTGAATTGTGATTTTATTAAGTCTGCAGAAATCAAGCACTCCGCCGTCACGGTTAACCGCTGATTCATTATACATATTTACATTTATGCCCGATTGAATCATCGGTGCATGCATAACTCCGAACTGAAGCTGGTTTGCACAAAGCGGCATATCCAGACAGGATTGAAGCAGCTGCATCTGATACGGATTCTGATTGGAAACGCCAAAGTGACGCACCTTTCCCGATGCTTTCAGCTCATCAAATGCCCTTGCAACCTCCTCGGGCTCCATAAGAGCATCGGGTCTGTGAAGCAAAAGAACATCAATATAATCCGTACCGAGTCTTTCAAGGCTGCCGTTGACGGAGCTGATGATATGTTCATAGGAAAAATCAAATCTGCCCTGACGGATACCGCATTTGGTCTGGATTATAACCTTGTCACGCAGTGAGCCCGATATTGCTTTTCCGAAAACACTTTCACTTTTTCCTCCGCCGTAAATATCGGCGTGGTCAAAGAAATTCGCTCCGTTTTCAAGTGCGGTATCAATAAAACAGGAAACCTCCCTTTCGTTTTTATCGCTTATTCTCATGCAGCCTACCGCTACCGTCGGCAACTGAAGTCCGCTTTTTCCGAATTCGATTTTATACATATTATTTTCCCCTTTCTCTTTTTCCGTTTTATTGTATCATATACACCGTTAAATAACAACAGACTGTTTTATCTTAAAAAGCTGCCCGACACAGTGCACACTTCATCCTCCTTTCCCGGATTTTTGTATGATAACCGTGCAGCTTAGTTAATTTATATTTTTGTCGGGCATGGTGTTATTGTAACATCAGCAGGTGCCATTGCCGCCCCCATGTTGTTGGGGTCTTTTATGCCGTAATCCTGAATTCTGCCGATGAGGATTTTCTCGATTCTTGCTTTGCAGTCTGCTGCCGAAACCACCGCTGCACCCGATGCGGTTGCCGTCCATTGAGCAGACGGAGTACGCTGACCGCCGTATTCAAGCGGCATTCTGAACTGCTTTTCCGCAGAGCAGAAATGCGACGAGGTTGAGGCAACGGCAATTCCGGCTATCCTGCTGTCAACGCACACGGCTGCCGCCGCAAGGGAGAGTGCCATTGTTGAGCACGCACCGTAAAGACCCGCAAACGGAATACCGAGCTCGCGGATTCCGAAGGTTGTGCCCATGCATTGATTAAGCAGGTCACCTGCAAAAATAACATCCGCATCCTGCGGAGAAATCCCTGCCTTTGCGATTGCACGGCTGACTGCATCACGGTGAATAATGCTCTCCGCCTTTTCCCATGACTTTTCGCCCGCCATTGCATCTTCATAGATATAGTCGAATTTCTTGCCGAGCGGACCCTGCCCTTCTTTTTTCCCGACCACCGCCGCATAGCCTGCTATGCCGGGCGATGAGGGCAGCATAAGAGCATATCTCCCCTGTCTGACTGGCATTAATATCACCTCAAAATTTTTTCGGTAATATTATCTGCGGAAAATGCTGAATTATTCCGTAAAAAAAAGGCGGACGATTCACAAATCGTCCGTTTTTGCAGGGAATGCCGTCCCCTGCTCAGCTATTTCTTTTTTTCGATGGCGGGATGTGGGCATCCCGCCCTACTGCACTCTGCATGGAAACGGGACGGCACTTAAGGCCGTCCCCTACGGTTTGTGTGGATATGGACGGAACTCGCCGTCAGGCGAATATCACTTTTGCCATCGGCAAAAATATCACATTGCGTCAGCAATATATCACACGCATTTGCGTATATCACTCGTGTGGGTAGGGGCGGATATCATCCGCCCGAATGAATCGGGCAAAACTGTAGGGGCGATTCACGAATCGCCCGAATGCAATCCTCCGTCTTTTTGCTTTGCAAAAATCCACCTCCTTTGAAAAGGAGGTAAAGAACTGTGCAATTTTTTGTTTTTTAAACGGCGGGATGTGGGCATCCCGCCCTACACATAAACATTTATTATTTAAAACAATCGGGTAAGGGCAGAGCCCTTCCTTAATTTTTTCATTATTCATTATTCATTTTTCATTAAAAATATGCGGCTGCATGAAAACGGGACGGCACTTAATGCCGTCCCCTGCTTTATATTAATGCTCTGCCTTCCCATTCGCCGTCGGGCTCAACGCCAAGAAGCTTTGTTACCGTCGGAGCAAGGTCAACGATATTTACATTTTCAAAAGCTTTTTCTTTTCCGAAGCCCTCACCGTTGATGATAACGGGAATAACCATATCCTCGGGCATATCCGTGCCGTGGGTTCTGTCGTGACCGCCGTGGTCCGCCGTGATGATATATGTATATTCATCGCCGAGCTCGTTCATAAGCTTTTCAATGTTATTCCAGCAGCTTTCGATTGCCTCCATGTATTCATCGGTCATCCAGCCGTAATTGTGACCCTGCATGTCGGGATAGCCGAAATAAATGAAGGTGAAATCGGTATCGTATTTTTTAAGATATCTTATCGCTTCATCCGTCAGCTCCTCGCCCGCCTGCTTATAGCCTATCCTTCTGCCTGCATAAAAGCACGCATGAGCAAGCGAATTCGGGCGTGAAACATCACGGATTTCTTCCCAGTTATAGAAAATGGCACACTTTTTATCCGCCTGCCTGAGCACCTCGCAAAGTCCGTTTACGGGTCTGACCTGCGGCATATAGGTGTTTGTGGTTGTGCCGTGACGCTGCGGTGTGACGCTGTGGAAAAGCGAAATGTGACACGGCAGCGTAACCGACGGAAAAACCGTTTGTGCATCGGGAATATATGACGATTTATTAATAATTTTCTGAGCAAGCTCAACATCGCCGAGCGAATCGGGTCGCATGCCGTCTGCCAGAATCATCAGAACTTTCATTTTTGCTCTTCTCCGTAATCCGTTTTTACTGTTCTCTGAAGGTTATTGTGCCTGATTCGGCATCCATTGCATCAACAATCGCAAGGGATTCAACATGATAACCCATGTTGCGGATAACCCTGCCGCCTATCTGGAAGCCCTTTTCAATAACGATTCCGCAGCCTTCAACAACCGCACCTGCCGACTCCGCAATGGAAATAAGACCCTGAAGTGCACAGCCGTTGGCAAGAAAATCGTCAATGATAAGAATATGTTCGTTTTCGTGAAGAAATCTTTTTGACACGATAACCTGATTTTTGTTTTTATGTGTGAACGACTCAACCTCGGCAACAAACATATCGCCGTCGATATTGATTGACTTTGATTTTTTAGCAAAAACCAGGGGAACGCCGAATTCCTTTGCAACAAAGGCGGCAATGCCGATGCCCGAAGCCTCAATGGTCATAACCTTATCAACCTTTTTGCTGCCGAAGCGGCGTTTGAACTCACGCCCGATTTCTTCCATAAGAGCAATATCCATCTGATGATTGAGAAAGCTGTCAACCTTTAAAACATTGCCCGATTTAACAACGCCGTCTTTTACTATTCTTTCTTCCAGAAAATTCATATCCTTATATCTTCCTCTCATTTATTTCGTGATATCTCTTGCAACAAGAACGCCGCTTGCCGATGCATGTGAAAGAGAATGGGTGATTCCGCTTCCGTCGCCGATAATATAAAGCCCGGGATAGCAGGTTTCAAGCTGACTGTTGACCTTTACTTCCATATTATAAAACTTAACCTCAACGCCGTAAAGCAGAGTATCGTCGTTTGCCGTGCCGGGTGCAACCTTGTCGAGGGCATAAATCATTTCGATAATGCCGTCAAGAATGCGTTTGGGAAGCACAAGGCTCAGATCGCCGGGCGTTGCGTTGAGAGTGGGCGTGATAAACGCATCCTCTATGCGGCCCGGGGTTGAGCGTCGGCCTCTTATCAGGTCACCGAAACGCTGAACGATAACACCTCCGCCGAGCATGTTGCTCAGCCTTGCGATTGATTCGCCGTAGCCGTTGGAATCCTTGAAGGGCTCCGAAAAATGCTTTGCAACGAGCAGGGCAAAATTGGTGTTTTCGGTCTGCTTTTCAGGGTCCTCGTAGCTGTGACCGTTGACGGTGATAATTCCGTTTGTGTTTTCGTTGACAACCGAGCCCTTGGGATTCATGCAGAAGGTACGCACCTTGTCGCCGTATTTTTCCGTGCGGTAAACTATCTTGCTTTCGTAAAGCTCATCGGTAAGATGTGCAAAAACGCTTGCGGGAAGCTCCACACGCACGCCGATATCAACACGGTTGGATCTGGTCGGGATATCAAGATATCTGCACACCTGCTCCATCCATTTGCTGCCGCTTCTGCCGACGGAAACAATGCATTTTTCGCAGGTATATGCCTCATCCTTTGCATTCACGGAATAGCCGCCTGCGATTATTTTTATGCTTTCAACGGGAGTATCAAAGAAGAATTCAACCTTGTCCTTAAGGTAAGCATAGATATTTTCAAGCACGATGTAGTTGATATCCGTGCCGAGGTGGCGGACGGATGCATCAAGCAGGTGAAGATCATTCTGAATGCAGAGAGTTTTGAATCTCGTGCCTGCGGTGGAATAAAGCTTCGTTCCCTCGCCGCCGAATTTCAGGTTGATTTCATCAACATAGTGCATAAGCTTAAGAGCGTTTTTCTTGCCGATATATTCATGCAGGGTGCCGCCGAAATCGTTGGTGATATTGTATTTTCCGTCGGAAAAAGCACCCGCACCGCCGAAGCCGCTCATAATCGAACAGCTCCTGCAGCTGATGCAGCTTTTGATTTTATCTCCGTCAATCGGACAGCGGCGTTTGCTCAGCTCGTGACCCGCTTCAAAAACGGCAACCCTCAGCTCAGGCTTATGCTGCATAAGCTCATATGCCGCAAAAATACCGCCCGGACCTGCACCGATAATAATTATATCGTAGTTCATCGGATTTCCTCCTGTAAATTCATTTGCTTGAGCATAATTCTGACTTTATTTTACCATATACGCCCTCAAATGTAAATGGACTGCAGTTTTATTTTTCTTCCGCATTGCATAAAAAAATCCGCCCGAAGGCGGTTTTTTGACTGTCGATAAAGTCGCTGAAACATAAACGAAATAAATGTAGGGGTCGGCGACCCGACGACCCGCATCAAGAACTCTGCAGGAGTAGGGCGGGATGCCTTCATCCCGCCGCATATTTTTTTCGTTTATTTGACAT
>JAFQRY010000020.1 GCA_017409845.1 Clostridia bacterium | reverse complement strand
CAATTAGCTGTTCACAGCAGAAAATACAATAATTTCCCCATGCGTCCGTTGAATTGGAAATCTCCTGCCGACTATATTAAGGCTTTTATTAATTTCGGCGAGGTTTTCTAATTTTGTAACACATCATTGACAAACCTACAAATTTTGCATAATCTGAAAAAGAAATCAGAAGTCAAACACGGTAACGGTCAGAGCGGAAAGAAAAAAGCTTGTCATATCCGCAATAAGGGCGGCAGGCACGGTGCAGCCGCTTTTTCTTATGCCGACCGAGCCGTAATAGACCGTTACGGCATAAAAGGTTGTTTCAGTTGAGCCCATGATGACCGAGGCAATGCGGCCTTCGGGAGAATCGGGCCCGAAGCCTTTGAGAATCTGTTCAAACATTGTCAGCGAGCCGCTGCCCGATATCGGGCTGAGCACCGTCAGCGGCATCACGTCGGCAGGAATTCCCGTCAGCTCTGCAAGCGGAGAGAGCATTTTTGTTATAACATCGAGTGCACCCGAGCTGCGGAGCATTGTAACTCCGAGCACAAGACCCATAAGCGGCGGCAGGAGCTTCACGGCTGTTTTCATGCCCTTTGCTGCACCGACGGTAAAGCAGTCAAAAACCTTTATTCCCTTTGCAAGTCCGAAAATTATGATGACTGCCGTTATTACGGGCAAAAGATATGCGGTTATTTTCTCCATTTCACAACCTCGCTTATTCTGATAAAGATAACGGCGGCGGTAAGACCGACGGTCAGAGCGGCAGCGGAAGATATCCATGAAGGAAGCATTATATCAAAAGGATTATCGCTTCCGTAATCCCGTCGCAATGCCGCAACGGTTGTCGGGATGAGATGAAAGGCTGCGGAGTTCATAACAACAAATTTAACCATGTCTGCACTTGCCTTTTCTTTTGACGGGTTTTCGCTCTGCAGATGCTTCATTGCTTCAAGCCCGAGCGGAGTTGCGGCATTGCCGAGACCGAGAAGATTTGCGGTTACATTCATTGAAATCGCTCTTGCCGCCTTGCTTTTCATATCCATTTTCGGAAAAATCAGTCTGAGTATCGGAGAAATAAGTCTGCAGACGGTGTTTGTGAGCCCCGACTGCTCTGCAATTTCCATAAGACCGCCCCACAGACAGATTGTGCCTGCAAGCCGGATGCAGAGAGAAACGGCATCCGATGCACTTGAAAATATCGCTTCTGAAAGCCCGCTGCCCGTGCCGCCAAAAAACGATGCAATAAGCGAAAAAACGACCATTGCAGACCATATATAATTAATCACGGTGCATCCTCCTGAAAATTTACAAAAAAAGTCAATTTTATGTTGACAAATATGTCAAAATATGGTATAAATAAATGGAAATAAAAGGGAAAACAAAGATATTGGAGGGTTAATGATGTACGCAGGTTTTATTCGTGAAATTGACAGCGTCGGCAGAGTTGTAATTCCCATGCAAATCAGAAAAGAGCTCGGTCTTGTTGAGCTTGGCAGCAGGGTTGAAATGTTTTCTGACGGAAAACAGATTATTGTGAAAAAAGCAGTAAGGGATTGTGTTTTCTGCAAGAGCGAAACAGAGCTGCATGAATTTGAAGGAAAATGCATCTGTGCAGGATGCCTTGAAAAGCTTAAATCGGAATAACAGATAATCTTCCCGGGCGGATTTCTCCGTTCGGGGATTTTTTTGCCCTTTTGTGAATATATATGAGTTGAACAATCGAAATATTTCACGAAAAGGAGAAAAGGAATGGAGTGGCACACAAAAACGTCTTTGCAAACAGCGGAAGCTCTCGGCAGCGATGCGGAAAAAGGGCTCAGCGAACAGACGGCGAAGGCAAGATTACTGAAAAACGGCGAAAACATATTGGAGGGTCATAAAAAAATTTCGCTTATAAGACGGTTTGCGGCACAGTTTTCCGATTTCTGTGTTATCATTCTGTTTATTGCATGCATAATTTCCTTTCTGACAAGCATTATCGACGGCAGCAGGGATTTTGTTGAGCCGATTGTGATACTGATGATAGTTATTCTTAATGCCGCAATCGGAGTTTTTCAGGAGCAGAGGGCAGAGAGGGCGATTGAAGCTCTTAAAAAAATGTCGGCTCCGACGGCGTGCGTTATCCGTTCGGGCAAGATGAAAAAAATCCCTGCGGCTCAGCTCGTGCAGGGAGATCTTATTGTGCTTGAAAGCGGCGACATGGTGCCCGCGGATGCGAGGCTTGTTTCTTCTAACGGACTTGCGGTGCAGGAAAGTGCATTGACGGGCGAATCTGTTCCCTGCGGGAAGGTTCACGGGGAGGTCTGCGGAGAAAAATGTCCTCTTGCCGAAAGAAAAAACATGATTTTTTCGTCAACTACCGTTATTGCAGGTAACTGCAGAGCGATAGTGACCGAAACGGGAATGGCAACTCAGGTCGGAAAAATTGCACATCTGCTTGCAAACGAAGAAGCTCCGCAGACTCCGCTTCAGCAAAGGCTCGGAAAAATCGGCAAGGCTCTCGGCATCGGAGCACTTGTTATCTGTGCTTTTGTTTTTGTCCTCGGAATAATAAGAAAAAGCGGAATACTGCCATCCTTCATGCTTTCGGTCAGCCTTGCGGTTGCGGCAATCCCTGAGGGTCTTCCTGCGATTGTGACCATTGTGCTCTCAATGGGTGTTCAGCGTATGGCAAAGAGCAATGCGATTATCCGCCACCTGCCTGCGGTTGAAACCCTCGGTGCGGCAACGGTTATCTGCTCGGATAAAACGGGTACCCTCACGCAGAATAAAATGACCGTCACGCAAATCCGTAACGAGTCGGGTGAAATATCGGCGGAAAGCAATGAGGCAAGAAGCATTCTTCTGATGGGCTCGCTGTGCAACAATGCAAGGATTACAAAGAAAGGAAAGACAGTTGCCTTCAGCGGTGACCCCACGGAAACGGCTATTATTTCTGCGGCATATGAGGCAGGAGAAAATGCTTTTTCTTTTGAAAAAACTTATCCGAGGCTTCACGAAGCCCCGTTCACAAGTGAAAGAAAGCTGATGTCAACGGTGAATACCTTCGGAACGGGCACACGCCTTATAGTCAAGGGTGCACCCGAGGTTGTGCTGCCGCTTTGTGTTTCTGCCGTGTCGGGAGGCGGCACGGTGCAGATGACTCAGGGCAGGTGCAGGAAAATCCTTATGCAGAATGAGCAGATGGCAAAGGATGCACTCAGGGTTATTGCAGTTGCCTACAGAAAATCGACGGGTGCCGACGATAACGGAGAGAATAATCTCATTTTTGCGGGTCTTATCGGAATGACCGACCCTCCGAGACCGGAAGCGGCAAAGGCGGTTGCTACCTGTAAGAGGGCAGGAATAATTCCCGTTATGATAACGGGCGATAATATTGTAACCGCATGTGCCGTTGCAAAAAAACTCGGTATTCTCGAAGACGGGCTGAATGCCGTGAGCGGAAATGACCTTGACCGTATGAGCGATGAAAGCCTTGCGGAATCAATAAAGAGCTGCAGGGTTTTTGCAAGGGTCAGCCCTGAGCATAAGGTGCGGATAGTGAAGGCGTTCAGGGCAAAGGGCGAGATAGTTGCAATGACGGGTGACGGAGTTAACGATGCCCCTGCACTCAGGGCGGCGGATATCGGTTGTGCTATGGGAAAGGGCGGCACGGATGTTGCAAAGAACGCGGCAGATATGATTCTGACGGATGATAATTTTGCAACGATAGTCCGTGCGGTTGAGCAGGGCAGAGGAATATTTGACAATATAAAAAAGGCGGTGCATTTTCTTCTCGGAACGAACATCGGTGAAATTCTTGCGGTTTTTGCCGCATCGCTGCTCGGGCTTGAGGCTCCGCTTTTGCCTATTCAGCTTTTATGGGTCAATCTTGTAACGGATTCACTCCCTGCCATGGCACTCGGAACGGAGAAAATCGAAAAGGACATAATGAAAAGACCGCCGGTTTCACCCCAAAAGGGCTTTTTCGCCGACGGTCTGTGGATTGATATTTCACTCGAGGGTATGCTTGTGGGAACATTGACGGTGCTTGCATTTCTTCTAGGAAGCCTTGCTTTTCCGAGTGAATCCCCCCTTCTTCTCGGGAGAACGATGGCATTCTGCACCCTGAGCCTCTGCGAAATAGTGCATGCCGTCAACACCCGTTCATCGCTGCCGCTTTATAAAGCGGGGATTTTTTCAAACCGCATGATGAATGCAGCGGTGCTGCTCTGCGGTGCGGTGCAGGCCTCGGTTGTTGTGATTCCGCCGCTTGCCGGGATATTCGGAGTAATCCCTCTTAATGCCGTTCAATGGGGTGCGGTTGCAGGACTTTCACTTGTACCGCTGATAACGGGAGAAATCGGTAAAATAATTTTTGCAGGAAAAAAGAGCAGCCCGTGAGGACTGCTCTTTGAAAATTCAGTTTAGATAGCACCGATAATAGCTGTTACAGCCTTTTCAAGAAGGTCGATGATTGTAACAAGAATGCTGGGACCGTCAAGCTTGCCGAGAAGGTCCATAACAGGGCCGATTGCATCAAAAATTGTGAAGTCGAGAAGGAAAGCTTCAACCTTGTCTGCAAAAGTTTCTTCGGGCTTGAGGGGGCAGATTTCAAGATGCTTTTTGTAGTCTTCTTCTTTAGCGAAAGGAGCGCTGCAGCCGTAGGGGCAGGTCTGCTTTTTGATTTCTTCCTGCTTTGCTGCATCTGAGCCGACTACGGGGCATGTTTTTGAGAGGTGATCATTATATTCTTTTTCGCCTTCAACAACTTCAAAGCAGTGGGGGCACTGATAGGTTGATGCTGCAAAAGCGGTTACTGCAACTGAAAGAGCAATAACAAGAGCGAGAACGATAGCTGTTAATTTCTTCATTTTGGTTTATCCTTTCAATTTTTTGATTTGTGCTGAAAACACTATATATTGAATAATAACATTTTTTTTCGGTAATGTCAACGGCTGACAGCAGTTTTTTTATATTATTCAACAAAGTTTATCGCCTGAAGATACAAAAAGCTCTCTCATCTACCTTTGCGAAGAAAATTATCCTTGATTGTGTTTCAGTTCTTTCTGTTGACTGTCAAAAAAATCAATAGTATAATCGGATTATACAAAAAACGGAGTGGTTAAAATGGAAAATCATTTTCTGAGAATTATATATTTTGTTTTGTTTGTTCCTATATCGCATTTTTGCATCAATTGGATTTGGACAGCGGCGTGCCGTTCGTCTGTGAAGCATGAGGATGATGTGAGGCAATATGAAATTGAAAACAGAAATTTCAAGGGTCAGAGCTTTGTTAATGACTGGTTGATAAACACTTCACCGACACCCCACAAAACCTTGCTTATCGTCACTCTCCATAGTGTTTTATTTATTCCCGGTCCCGTTGCAACGGGAATTGCGGTTATGGCATATTTTGTTGAGCCGTTGATTTCTGTATCGGAAGTGCTTGCGGTTGTTTTGCCGTGCGTGTATTTTTCACTATCGGTAATCGGACTAATCTATAAAAGATTTTCGAAAGAACCCGATTATTCTGCGGTTGATACAGATTTACCGACGAGTCTGAAATCCCTTCAGCTGGAAGAAACGGCAGACGAATGGAAAACAGGTAAAAGAGAAATAAAATTCCATTATGTACCCTCAAACCTGCCAAAATTGATTGTCGTTGTGATATGGACTGCGGTATTTTTGTGGGCAGGATTTTCCTTTATGACCCAACAAACGGAAATAATATCCGAAAAAATTGCCGCAAACAAAACGGTTGATTCACAGACCGTAAAGCTGCAACTTGAAGAACAAGGCATGCAGATTTTTGATGATACTGCATATTACCGCAATAATTGGGAGTCCCTGACAGACGCATTCACTACGCACAAAGAAGATGTTTCGATGGTTTTTTATTTTTTTGAAGGGATTTCAGATGCAGAGGAATGCTACGGGTATTATATCAATAAATATCACTTCACTGCAAAAGAAGGACCCATTATTAACGAAAATGGCTTCATCTGCTATTCCGAAACATACGGTACAAGCTATTGGAGCGTTGCTCGCTTTGGAAATTCGGTTATAGAGGTGCACGGAACTATTGACGATATACCGATATTCGAGCAGCTTGTAAAAGACATAGGATATTGGAAAGAATAGGACAATTGAACAACAAAAGAAACAAACCAAACAAATCCCGGCTTGCAGAAAAAATGATAACATTTGCAAGCCGGGATTTATTACGATAGCTCCTATTTGTTCCAGAATTTTTCGATTTCCTCACGCTTTGCCGCAACCGAGCCCTGCACCATGTCGCTTTTTCCGCCGCCTCTGCCGTTGCATGCGGAGTTGAGCTCTTTTCCGATCGCTCTAACATCCTCGGAGCGGCTTGTGATTGCATATTTGTAGCCCGATTCGTCATTGCCCGAAAAAACAGCCGCAATGCCGCATTTTTCAGCAAGCATATCGCTGAAAATTCTGGCATCCTCTGCTTCTCCGCCGTCATCGAAGGCAATGTATTTTTCACCCGATGCATCCGCTGCCCTGAAGGCGAAAATTTCCTTTTTAAGGGCGGAATATTTATATCTCGCATCCTGAAGCTGAGCCATAACGCGTTCAACCGCAGGAGTGATTTCTTCGGTTTTTGCTTTGAGAAGTGCCGAAATTTCATGTACGCTCTTATTTTTTTCGCAGTAGTCGGCAAGAGCCTTTCTGCCAATCTGCAGGGTTATGCGTACACCCGATTTATAGTTTGCCATCGAAATAACCTTTATTATTCCGACCTCGCCCGTGAAAGCGACATGGGTTCCGCAGCACGCACAGAGGTCAACGCCCCCGATTTTTGTAAGACGCACCTGACCCTTGATTTCCTTTTTGCTTCTGTAGTCATAATTGCAAAGCTCGTCATCCGAAGGGTAAACGGCTTCAACGGGAATGTTGGCAAAAACCGCCTCATTTGAAAGTCTTTCGGCTTCTTCAAGCTGCTGCTGACTGACTGCACAGTTGAAATCAACGGTTATATTGTGCTCGCCCATATGAAAGCCTACGTTATCGCATCCGCAGATTGAATGTATTATGCCCGAAAAAATATGTTCACCCGTATGCTGCTGCATAAAGGAAAATCTTTTTTCGAAATCAAGTCTGCATTCAACCTCACCCGAAACAGCTTCGCTGCAGATGTGAACAACATCTTCGCCGCTTTCAACGGTATCAATAACCTCTGCGGTGCCGATAAAGCCCGTGTCACCGGGTTGACCGCCGCCCTCAGGGAAAAAGGCAGTCTTATCAAGAATAACTTCAAAGCCTTTTTTGCCTTCGGTGCATGAAATAACCGATGCGGTAAATTCTTTTATGTATTGATTTTCATAGTAAAGCTTCTGTGTCATGGTGTACTCCTTGAAAAGTGAATTTATACTGTTTATCATAATATCACATTTATGCTACAAAATCAAAACATTTTTATTACATTATAAAACTGTTGTTGACACTTTTAGTTTTTATTGATATACTTGTTTTGGTTTTAACCGTATAAAAACACGAACGGAGAAAAAGCATGAAAGAATACATTCAGCGTTTAAAGGACAATTGCCCCACCTACAGATTTGTTTTCTGGTGGATACTCAGAGCCACATTGCTTTTTGCTTTTGTAAAGGGCTTTTTCCCTGCGGAAGGCGAAGCTTTTGATATCACAGACCCGCTTCAGGTCGGTGCCAATTTTCTGTGCACCTTCGCATGGGAAATCTTTATGGCTTTCCCAAAAAAGAGCATTTTCCGTCACATTGCCTCGGGATTCCAGAGTGCACTTATGCTTATGATCTGGTGCGGCTCCTTCGGCGGAAAGTTCCTCAACCTCTATTATGATTTCAGATGGTGGGATGTTGCCCTCCACTTTATCGGCGGCGGTGCCTGCGTATTCTTCGGCTACGAAATAGTCTGTGCAATTCTCAAGGCGAAAAAAGCAACCGCACCCATGACCCTTATTCTTCTTGCATCGGTCGGATTTTCGTTCCTTGCATCAACCTGCTGGGAGCTGTTTGAATTCGGATTTGACCAGATTGCAGGAATGATGGGCGGATATCCCGGCGATGCTCAGCACTGGTCGCTCGAGCTTGCACTCGGCACTCCCAAGGAGCTGACTCTCTTTCCTCCCATCGTTCCCGAAAGATGGCCTATTATGGATACCATGGCAGATATCGTTCTCAATTCTGTCGGTGCTGCACTTTCTTATCTTTTCATCAAGTTTGTGCCTTACCGCCACAAAGGCAAGCTTGCCTTCAGCTTTGACGAGCAGAAGGAAACTGCAACAAATTAAAAAAATCACGGTCGGATTTCGCTTTGAAACCCGACCGATTTTTATGCCTTGTATTCAAATGTCTGCTCCGCTTCGAGAGCTTTGAGATATCTGCGGCATTCTTCCTTTGCCTTTTCAAGGTCAAGGTCAAGATAATTTCCGCATTCCTTTCTTGTGTTGCCGAAAACCTCGCCGTCATATGCGATGATATCCGCAAGGATTTTCTTTGTGATTTCAAGGATTTTTGCATTGTCGGCATTGCGGACAAGCAGATAAAATCCCGTTCTGCAGCCCATGGGTCCGAAATAAATAACATCATCCTTTATTTCGGAATTGCGAACGAAGGTTGCAAACATATGCTCAACGGTGTGAGCGGTTGTTGTATCCATGAAATCGCCCGAATTGGGAATCCTTGTTCTCATGTCATAGGTGGTGATGTCGCCGTCGATGCGTGAAACATAAATGCCCTCGGTCAGAAGGTCGTGGTCAACGGTAAAGCTTGTTATTCTGTTCATTCTTTATGTCCTTTCTGCTTTTGATTAATGAAATGATAAATGAATAAATAGGCAGTATATAGAGAAAGCATGCCGCAAGAAGTGCTGCTGTGGGTGCACCCGCCGAGGTCAGAGGAACTGCTCCTGCTATCGACCACGGAACAAGCGGAGAAATAACCACCGCCGAATTTTCAAGATTGATTGCCGCCTTGCCTGAATCCTTTTCGTCACCGTCGCAAAGCTGGTGCGTGAGGATAATTGCAAGCGTCTGGTTGCAGGCAATGAGCGAAGTGAAAACGGCTGTTACCATCGTTGCACCGAAGGGTGTTATTTTTTTGCTCAGCTGTGCCGTTTTTTCTTTGAGTGACGAGAGAAGACCTGTTGCGGAAAAAATGCCCGAATATGCCGAAGAAATGCAGACTATTGCTGCCGCATTCAGCATTGAAACAAGACCTCCGCCGTTGATCATGCCGCTGAGTTCCGCCGCATCCGCTTTATAACCGAAAATCAGAATTTCAAGAAATTCAGCGATTTCAAGCCGTTGAACAGCCATGCCGACCGCAATGGCGGAAACGATGCTTGCAAGCATTGCGAATTTAACCTTCACCTTAAAAAGTGAGAGGGTGAGGATAACTGCGGCAGGGATGATGCATGTCCAATGAAGATTGAATTCCTTTGAAAACATCGCTGTAAGGTCGGGAATTTCTCCCGCATTGCCCGAAGAAAAGCCGAGAACGGTATAAACGATGCAGGTTATTGCAAACGGCACCGCCGCCGAGCGGAACATGTTTTTTATGTTGGTGAAAATATCGGTTTTGGCAAGCTCAGAAACAAGCAGAGCACTTGTTGAAACGGGGGAGCATCTGTCGCCGAAAAGAACACCCGAAAGCATTGCACCGCCTGCAATGACGGGATTGATGTTCATTGAATGAGCCATTGTCATGCAGATAACGCCTATTGTTGCGGCAGAGCCGAAGGAGGTTCCCATAAGAAATGAAACGCCGCAGCAAAGAAGAAAGGTCATCAGCACGAAAACGGAAGGATTTATAAGCCTTGCCGCAGAGCAGATGATGAATGCTATCGTGCCGTCCGCACGCCACGAGGCGGTGAGCACGCCTACAATCAGAAAAACAATCAGGATATTTTTTGAGGTTTTTATTCCGTCAAAAACCATTTTCAGAATTGCCTTGAAGGAATGCTTTCTGATTTTGGCGTAGGCACAAAAAATTACAAGTCCCGCCGCAAGAGCGTAAAGCACCGAGGCATCAAGAACGATGCATATCAGCAGAGATACGCAGAAAAGTGCAAGGGTTAAAATTTCCATATGCTTTTACTTTCCCCAGGTATAAGGTCTGTTTATAAAATCAATTTCGCTTTTTTCGGGAATGGTCGCAAATGACGAAACTCTGTTGAGTCCGTGTGAAATGAAGCCGTCATAGAGCTCTTCATTTGCCCTGAGTCTGAACGGATTGAGGAAGAAATATTCTCCGATAAAGAGGTTGGATTTGAAATATTCCCAGCTGAGATTTGCGACCTCAACCTCGAATCGCTGTTCGTCGGTTATATCGGCATTGAGAGCCTTTTGCCAGAGAAGATCGAGCTTTGCACAGATATTCAGAGGAATAAAGCCTGCCTGGTAATGCCAGTCAAAGTCAAAGGAGTGACCCGTTTCTCTGAGATATGCCGTCTGAATGTCGATGATTTCTTTGATATAGGGTGCAGCATCCTCGCCGTAAAAAGCCCTGAGGAAATCGTTCATGTGATATTCAACATCGCAGTTGACATCCCACTGAAGCTTTGTGAGAAGATAGTTTCTCAGCTCGTTGAAGGCGGCATAATGTCCGTCACCGCAATTATAAACATAGCCCGTGATGCCGATGTCATGCATGTATTTCATCGTGGACTGCATGGTTTCAAAATTCGAGAAAAACTGAGCCGTGTTGAGGAAATTTATCGTGTAATCATAAATATATGTTGTGTCGGCAACCTTGACCCAGTTTGCAAAATCCTGTGCAACCTGAGGCTCTGGATCGCCGTATTGCATTTCAAAGGTTTCGTTTTCGATACCGTCCATTGCACCGCATTCGGTCAGAGGATGGCTGCGGCAGGCTTTGTGAAGTCCGCAAAGTACGGGCACAACATTTGCATTGCAGCGGAGGGTCGGGTCTGTGGGCGGACGGTCGGTTTCACCGTATGCATAGAAGGTGAAGGTGAAATCGGGGAATTCGTCATCAAGAGCATCGGCAAAATTATTGGTGAAAATAATCGTGGGAGCGGAAATGCTGCCGTGCTTTTCATAAAGAGCCTCGCATTTTTCGCAATGGCAATAGTTTGAGTTATCCTTCTGACCTATGTGGATGTGGTCTGAGGTTTTTCTTTCGCATTCAAGAATGGCATTTCTTGCATTTTCAATTGCGATGGGAAGCACCTCGGGATGACTCAGGCATACATGGTCTGTGGTGCGTGTGCCGTCGGGATTCATTGCGAAATATTCGGGATGCTCCGCAAAAAGAGCATCGGGAACAAGAGTATCGAGAGTTACATCCCATAAAACATAGGTGAGAGCACCGCCGTAATCAGGCATTTCCTTCCAGAACGAAACATTCATTTTTGTTCTCGCACGGTAGGCATCGTTTGTGCCTGCGGTGTCGTTTCTGCGAATGGAAAAGGAAGGCTCAACAATTCTGTCAATTGCCGAATCAATAACAATATCCTTGCTTTCAGGTACAACCTCAAGCTCGGGCGTGAACCAACGCACGCCGAGATATTCTTCAAGGAAGGTGTAAGCTCCGTAAAGGGTGCCGCGGTCATCATCGCCCGTTATATAAAGGCAGTTGCCGTCTGACCTGAGAGAAAAGCCGTCTGCGGCAATATCTTCGTTGGCGGAGCTTCTGAGAATAATTGCTTTCTGCCCGTCTTCAAGCTCGTCTTCGGTAATGCAGGCAAGCTTTGCACCGCTGATTTTTTCAATATAGGTCTGAAGCTCTTCTGCGGCGGTAAGCAGGGCTTCCTCGGGATTATTTTCGGTAGCGATGCAATAATCCGAAATGCCGTTTTCAACAATATACATCGGATTTGTTATCGGCGGAGCCTGATATTTGTTTCCGCCATAGTTTATTTCCGTTGTGACGGGTATGAGACCCACCGCAACAAGAATGACCTCAATGAGAGCGATGATACCTTTTAATGCAGACATCCTGATAGCCTCCTTTATATATCGAATATTATCACATATGAAGGATGTTTTCAAGGAAAAGTTGACGGATTGCGGCAAGAGTGATAAAATAAATCCAATCACGAAACGGAGGTTGTTATTATGCTTAAGGTTGGTCTTGTCGGTGTCGGCGGAATAAGCGGTGCACATATCCCCGCATGGGAAGAAATGAAAAATGCCGAGCTTGTTGCTCTTTGCGATATCCGCCCCGAAAGAATGGAAAAATACAGCGGTAAGCGTTGCTATACCGATTTTGACGAGATGCTTGAAAACGAGCAGCTCGATATTCTTGATATCTGTCTGCCCACATATCTTCATGCGGATTTTGCCGTAAAGGCAATGGAAAAGGGAATTAATGTTATCACGGAAAAGCCTATTTCTCTCAAGGAAGAGGATGTTGACAGAGTTTACGGAGCGGCAGAGAAAAACGGCGTTAAATTCATGGTTGCTCAGGTGCTCAGATTCTGGCCCGAATATGTGCTTCTCAAGGAAATCTATGACACGAAGAAATACGGAAAGCTTCTTTCAGGCACAATGATAAGACTTGGCGGCTTCCCGAGATGGACATGGGATAACTGGATGGCAGACGAAAAAAGAAGCGGTCTTGTGCCGTTTGACCTTCATATCCACGACCTTGATTTCATGGTATATGCCTTCGGAATGCCTGAGGTGAAATATCAGAGCAGAACGAAGTTTGCCGACCGTGACTACATTTGCATCAACTACGATTTCGGCGAATTTTCGGTCAATTGCGAATCCTCGTGGTACGCAACCGATTTTCCGTTTGCCGCAGAGTTCCGCTTCCAGTTTGAGGATGCTGTTGTTTGTAACGAAAACGGCAAAATGATAATTTATCTTGAGGGCGATAAAAAAATCGACCTTTCGCAGCAGGCGGAGGGCGACACGGGCTCAATCAATCTGCCCAAGAGTGATGCATACGCAAACGAGCTTATCTATTTTGCGGACTGCGTTGAAAACAATAAGCCCGTTGATAAATTCAAGCCCGAAGAATTCAGATGCGTGCTTAATATACTCAACAATCTATAAAAGAAAAGCCTGTTTCACCATTTGATGAAACAGGCTTTTTCAGTTAAAGACGGGACACAACACCCCGCTTTGCAGTATTGAATTAAAAAAATGCGAATTAAAAATGTCCGCCTCTGATTGCAACGGTGATCTTATCACCTTCAAGATAAACCCAGCCGAGGAATTCAACAACCTTATAAAGTGCTCTGTGGATGAGCTTGAAAATCGAGTTGTCGTTGTGGTCGCTGTCGGTCTTTCTGATGGTGAGCGAATCGAGAAGCTCGCTGTTGTCGCCCCTCATGGTTTTGATTTCCATAGTATCGCCCTTGAAATCAAGGGTGGTGTATGTTGTAACATCATTTTTGCCGAAGCTGTAGGCAACATAGGGAAGGTTGAGGAATTCATATTCCTCGAAGCTGTTCTGGTCACAGATTGCGTTTGTGTTGAGATAAACCGTGCCGAGAGGATCGGTGTAGGTTTTGCCGCTTTCAGCCTTGCCGACGGTCATGCTTTCATACATGAAATGCGAACGGCCCTGAATGTGGCTGTGTCCCGTGAGAACAAGGTCAACATCAAACATATCAAAAATCGGGCTGAATACAGCGTTGAGAAGAATCTGGGTTTCTGCACTGAATGCACAGAATGCAGGTCCGTTGAGAGCCTGATGCATAACGCCGATTCGCCATTTTGCATCAGGATTTTTTGCGGTAGCTTCCTTTGCCATTGCCATGTGGTCTGCGGCGGATGCCGAGCAGGCGTCAAACACCAGATAGAGAACATCGCCGTAACGGAACCAGAAATCTCTGTCAAGCCCCTCAAAATATTCGCCGAAAAATTCGTTGGGCATGTTTGTGTAGTAGTTATACATCATGCCCTTTTTATCGTGATTTCCTATTGCAAGAGCAAGAGGAAGGCTTCTGAGTGCGGGAGGCATAAGAAGTGTCTGCCATTCGTCAGCGGTCTTACCCGTTGAGGTATTATCGCCGGGAGAAACAAGATAGCTGATGTCGGGATTCTTTTCGAGTGCTTCAGCAAGAACATTATTCCATGTAAAGCCGTTCATCGACTGCACGGTTGAATCCTCTGTCTGACCGCCTATCTGGATATCGCCGATAACCACTGCCTTGTGGTCACCGAAGGATTTTGTTTCGTATTTGCATACCTCGCTCCAACCGTTTTCGGTATACCACTGATAATAGTAGGTTGTGTTTTCTTTGAGACCCTTGATGTCAACGCGGCAAACAACCTGTTCTTCTGTTTCGGCCTCGGTCTTTTCACCCGTAAAGGCTTTTGCTCCTGCCATTGAAAAGCTTTCAGAAATTCTGACCTTTGCATCTGCTTTTTCGGCATCTGCATGCCAGCAAAGGCTTACCTCGCCTGCGTTTGCACCGACGTTGAGCATGGGAAGGGTGTTTTCATCGCTGAGGGATGTGTAAATTTCATCCCACTCGTTTTGTGTGAGCTTTGGTGCGTTGAAATCCGCCGAACCGGTGATGCAGAGTCCCAGCATCATCGAAAAGCAAAGGATAATCGCAACAGCTTTTTTCATTTTTTTCATGTTTTCCGCCTCCTGAATTGATTTGTTGTCCGTTTTTTCGTGCATGGATGCAATTATAATGAAAGACAGACAATCTACAACTGAATTATAGCAGGTAAATTGTCTGTCTGCAATATTATTTTGGATTTTTATGCCACATAGGCTCTTTCGGGCTTAATGAGTTTGCCTTGTTTGAGAAGAGAGAGAAGCGAAATATTCTGCTTCGGCGTACCCGTATAATTCTCAATTCCGTTTGCCGCGGCAATTGCTTTTCTGGCGGCATAGGCACTGTTTTCGCCGATTGATTTGAGTGCATCAACGATTGAGGTTTCATTCTTATCGCATTTTGCAAAATACCTTGATGCCGTCGGATATTTAATCCACGGACATTTGCCCCAGGATTCCCATGGCCTGTTTTTTATATCCGTTTCAACAACGCCGTAATTGAAGCCTCTTGCCTCAATCACCCTGCCGCCGCCGATATAAATTCCGACATGCCCGGGCATGAAAACAAGAATTCCGGGAATTTCAGGCAGGGTATAAATCCTTCCTCTTTCTTTGCATTTAAGAAGCATTCCGTTTGCGGAAACATCCTGAGAAGAATTATATACGGGCTTTGAATCGGGAGAGCAGCTCCATAAATATCCCTTGATAAGACCAACGCAGTCGTGCACTCTTTCGCCGAGCTGCGATTTGTATTTTTGCATTCTTGCCTGCTGATAGTGAGCGGGATACTGACCTTTTTTCATTGCAAGCAGGTCGTTTGTGGCTGTATTGCCGAAGGTGCCGTACCAGTAGGGTCTGCCGAGCTGTGCCGAAGCATATTCAACAAGACCCCTGCTTGTTTTTGTCATACCGCACCTCCCTCAAGCGAATTTACCGCAGCATTCCACACGGCGGAAATTCCTGCCGCAAGAGCGGCAACAAGCATTGAGAGCCCGACCTTTTTAAATGCGTTAAAATCCGTTACTCCGAGAAGCACATCAACGGATATTGCCGACAAAAATGCCTGAAAAAAGGTTTTGCCTGCTCTTTCAAGCACGTCGTAAATCATTTCTTTTGTTTCTTTTTTCATATTATCCTCCTATAAAATATGCGGCTGCGGCACTTGCCGCCGCACCGATAAATGCATAAATAAGCTTGTCCCAGAAATCTCCGGGCTTTGATTTCAGCGCTTCGATTGCCGCTTTCAGCTCCCCGACAAGTGCAAGCAGATTGTTGAGGGTTGTGGTGGTGGCTACGAGCGATTTATCAATTCCGTTATATTTTCCGAAAAGCTCTTTTATGTTTTCTTCCGCCTGAATCAGACGGTGCTCAATCTCTGTTAAAGTTATTTCACTCATCGGCACTCACTTCCGCAGGCGGTTCGGAATAGGTTATCCTTACTTTTTTCAGAAGCATTCGAGAAATCATGTCTGAAATGCTGTTTGCAGTATTAAGAAAATATGCCTTGCAAAAAGTTGTGAGATCAGTGCTTTTGTCAACAAACATTTTGCGGCAGAAATAAACATAAGGATTTTTGTGATCGTAAATAAACATGTCATGCATATCAAACCATTCGGGAAGATCGGGATGCTCTATGTTCAGCTCAACGGATTTTATTTCGGCATTTTCGGGGATAACAAAATCGTCAATTGCGGAATATGTGAAAACATTGAGTGAAGAAAAGCCGTCAATATTCAGCATCGCATCAACCTCACCGTTATCAACGGAAAGTTCAACGGTTTTTTCGTCTGCAAGGCTGCAAACCGCTTTGCCTTTGTAAGAAAGCCTTTTGCCTTTTTCCGAAAGCATACTGAGCGTAGGGGAATTTTCATGGGCATGGCGGAATGCGGTGTTCAGCTCAATCTGCGTGCGGAGCAGATAATCACCCTTGTCAACATCGCATTCGCTTCCCGTTATTGAAGGCGAAAGACGGATTTCCGATACCGTGGGACTTTTGCACACAAGCATATTTTTCTCCGCATAGCCTTCGAGCTGAACCCTGAGACAGTGGTCTTGCGTCAGATGTGAACCGAGCATGATTTCAAAAGATTCAGCAGGTTCAAAATGCTCCGAGCGGAAAACCTTGCCCTTTGACATAAACACCGCAACAAAAAATACCGCACCGCTTCCGAGATGCTCCGCAGAAGGCTTCAGAATAAGCTTTGTTGCGTTATTTTCGCCGATATATCCTGCATAGCATCCGCCCGAAAGGGGATTTTCAAGGTTAAAATCAACTGTTAATTCTCTCATATTTCCTCCTTTTTAAAAACTATGAATTGCTCCTCAAGGATATTGCACCAGAGCTCTGCCTGGAACAGAAAATCAAGAAGCATTGAAATTTTCTGTGCGGTAATTTCATCTTCACGGTCTTCGTCAGATTTTTTCTCCGCTTTTTTTGAAAAAGCATTGAGAAGGTCTCCGCCGATAACCCTTGCGTAGTCAAGCTGCTGCCTGAGCTCGCCAACGGGGATATCCGTACTCTCTGTGATTAAATTTGCGTTCATTATTTATTCTCCTTTCAAAATATAGTTTCGCAATCGACACAAAATAGAACAAAAAAATATAATATGTTCCTCACCCTCTTATATTCGTGTCGTATACGACACTTTTATATTAGCAATGTTTGTTGTCGTTGTCAACACTTTTTTGATATATTTTCAAAAAAATGTTGCGTTTAAGAAACATTTATGATATTATCTGAGAGAGGTGAGTGAAATGCTCGGAGAAAAAATCAAAAAATTGAGAAAAGATAATAAAATGACTCAGACGGAGCTTTCGGAAAAGCTCAACAGTCAGTTCGGATTAAATACGGACCGTGTTATGATAAGCAAATGGGAAACGGGTTTTCAGACACCGAAAGTTTCGACTCTTTCGTGTCTTGCACAGTTTTTCGGCGTTTCTCTTGATTATCTCAGCGGCACGGAAAGCGAAGAAAAAACTCATAAAAACAATATAGAAGCGGCGAAGGTTGCCCTTTTTTCGGGAGCGGGCGAAGTGACCGACGAAATGTGGCAGGAGGTCGTTGAATTTGCAAAATTCGTTGAAGCAAGGGAGGCGAAAAGAAACGAGAACAAGTGAGCTTTATGAAATTGCGGAAAAGGGCGGCACGGAAATTATCTGCTGCAGTCTGCCGAATGCGTGCTCCGTTTCGGTGGAAACGCCTGCAGGCGGATGCTTTATCGGCATCGACCCGTTTGAAATAGAAACAACAGCCGAGGAGAGGGTGCATCTTGCCCACGAAATCGGCCATTGCGAAACGCTTTCGTTTTATAATACATATTCGCCGCTTGAAATCCGTGAAAAGCATGAGAAAAGAGCGGATCGCTGGGCGGCGTTGCGGCTTGTTCCCGTTCGGGAGCTGACTGAAGCCCTTGCACACGGAATCAATGAAATATGGTCACTTGCGGAGCATTTTGACGTGACCGAGGAATTCATGCGAAAGGCAATCGAAATCCACCGCATGTGCGGTGCGTTGGCGTGATTCGGCGAATTGACTGTTTCGGTGAAAAGCTAAGAGTGAATAGTGAAAAGTTTCGGACAGGCTCCGCCTGTGACCGATTATTATTTGCCCGAAAAACGCAAAACAGTAGGGGCGATTCACGAATCGCCCGAATGCTGACGCATTCATCAATCCTCAGTCTCGCTATGCTCGACAGCTCCTTTTCAAAGGAGCCGAGGAACTTTTTACTTTGCATTTGAATCGCTGAAAAAAGCAAAAAACCTTACAAAATTAAATAAAAAGCATTGAAAATAAAAATCACGGTGATATAATCAAAACAATATAATAAAAAAGCAGGTGTAAAAAATGAAAAGAATAATTGCAACAGTTCTCTCTGCAATCGTCGGACTTTTCGGCTATACGATTGTTGACACGGCAATTGAAGCAAGGGTATCAAGCGTTGAAAGCGAAGTTGTGGCACTCAGAGAAGAGGTTTCGGCTCTCAGAGGTCAGATGGAGGATTACCACGGCATAGCTGATATTCCGACCACATCACCCAACGGAGATATAACACACAAGCCCGTTACAACAACCAAGAAAAGACCAGTAACAACCGTTGTTCCTACCACAAAGCTTCCCGAAAAACCAACGGATGTGCCCACAACAAGACCTCCCGAATCAACAACCGTAACCGCTACGGCAGTATATCTTGTTGACAGCGGTTATTGCGGCGACTATGCAACATGGGAGCTTTATTCCAACGGTGAGCTTATAATCGGCGGCAAGGGCGCAATGTATGATGCAACACCGGGTTGGGATAAGTATGATGGCATAATCAAAAAGGTTGTCATCAAAGACGGTGTTACAAGCATTGGCGACGATGCGTTCTACATCTGCAGAAACCTCACAAGAGTAACAATCCCCGACAGCGTAACAAGCATAGGCGGTTCTGCATTCTCAAGCTGTTCAAGCCTCACAAGTGTAACAATCCCTGACAGTGTGACAAGCATAGGCAGTTATGCGTTCTTCGACTGCTCAAGTCTCACAAGAGTAACAATCCCCGACAGTGTGACAAGCATCGGCAGTTCTGCATTCCAATACTGCATAAGTCTCACAAGCGTAACAATCGGCAACAGTGTAAAAGTCATAAGCTTGTCTGCATTCGAAGGCTGCTCAAGTCTCACAAGCGTAACAATCCCCGACAGCGTGACAAGCATTGACAGTTATGCATTCTCAGGTTGCACAAAACTCGGAAAGGTAACACTCGGCAAGGGCGTTAAATCAATCGGTTATCAGGCATTCTATAACTGCACAAATCTCAAAACCGTTACAATCGGTGCAAATGTTACTAATATTGACGAAATGGCATTTGCAAACTGCGGTAATCTTACCGATGTATATTATGCAGGCACCGAGGCACAGTGGAATGCAATCACAATCGGCGAAAGCAATGCACGCCTCACCGACGCAACAATTCATTATAATGCATAAACAATGCTTCTGTTTTATATGTAGCTATCGTAGGGGACGGCCTCAGTGCCGTCCCGATTTTTTTGGCGATTCATGAATCGCCCGAATGCTGACGCATTCATCAATCCTCAGTCTCGCTATGCTCGACAGCGATTTGGCTCCCTCGTGAGGGAGCTGGCGAGCGAAGCGAGACTGAGGGAGTTAACAAAGGAGCCGATGGGCAAGCAATATTATATAAATCGGAGTTTTAATGAAGAGTTAAAAAGTGAATAGTGAAAAGTTTCGGACAGGCTCCGCCTGTGACCGATTATGCAGAGGCGGATAATAACTGTTACCTATCTAACAATTAATCTTTCGGTAGGGGCGGATATTATCCGCCCGAAAACGGCAAAACAGTAGGGGCGATTTACGAATCGAGACTGAGGGAGTTAACAAAGGAAGCCCGATGAGTAAGCAATATTATAATCTGATTTGTTTTGTGTTTATTATTTATCAACGAAAAAGCAGCCTGCATATGCAAGCTGCTTTCTTTATTACTTATAAATCAGAACATCGGGCTCGTCTTCGCTCCATTCACCGAGAGCTTCGGAATATTCGTCGCTGAAAAACATCGGAAGATAGTTTGCAAAATTTGTTGAAAGCTTTTCGTTTTTCAGCTCGTCGGGGTCAATCCAGAATACTCTGCCTTCATCGGTTGCGTCAAGCAGAGTGCCGCTGAAATCGTTTGTCTTATAAAGAAAAACGATGTATCTGTCCTTGCGTGTTCTGTGTATCCAATGGATAACTCCGCAGGTTTTCAGATTGCGGATATCAAGCCCCGTTTCCTCCTTTACCTCACGGACAGCTGAGTCAACAAAGCTTTCGCCCGCTTCAACATGACCTCCGGGGAATGAAAGCCCCGTCCAGCTTTTCAGACGCTCCTGAACAAGCACCTTACCCGTTTTTTTATCTTCAACCATGACCATATTGGTCAGCTCAATTCTTACTTTTTCGCTTCTCATATTATTTGTGATTTATGTTCTGCCATACGAACGCAACATCGGGTCCGACCTGCACAAAAGTGTCGGGTGCGTTGTTGTCGAGCGTTGAAACCCTTGTGAAACCGTTTGCTTCAAAGGCTTCACAGAATGCGTTTGCCATTTTGGTGTCTTTGAATGTGATGTGATGAACAAGGCGGAATTCCGTAAGAGTTTTTCTCAGGCTGCCGTTGGGGAAGCCGACAACAAAGCCCGTGCACCACCAGTATTTTTCGTAATCGCGGTTAAAAATCGCCTTGTAGTTGCCGTCTTCAAATTCATCCCACATGAATGCCATTTCCATGTTGAGCCAGTCTTCCTTATCGGCACAGACGTAGTGAGTGCCGCTGCTGCCGGGCTTTCTTGTGTAAACGCCGACCTCACCGCCGACGAATACCATGCCGTACTGACCCTTCCACATCTGAATCATCCATTCCTTGCCGCCGTATTCAAAGGTGGTACGAACGGTGTCGTAATACATGATGCTCAGGGGAGCAAATTTATCATAAACCTCGTTGAAGCCGAAGTTTTTCTGCCAGCATTCCTTGTCGTCGGTGTAATAGTAATTGCCTTCACCGCTGTAACGGTAGGAAGCAAGATTTACCTTTTCATAGTCGATTTTTGACTCTGGAGGAATGTATTTCGGTGCTCTCGGAAGTGAGAAAACCTCCGAAAAAGCGGCGTTGATGACCGTTGTGAGCTCCGTGACCTTTTCGGTCAGGGTTGTTGTTTCGCCTTCTTCCGTTGAAGCCTCTTCCGATGTTGTTTCCTGCTCCGCTGCAGTTTCGCTGACAGCTTCGGTTGTTGATTCCGCCGTTGTATCCTGCCATGAAGTATAAGGATTTTCAGTTGAAAAACCGGGGAAGGTTGATAATTCCTCGTCGGGATAAACGGGGAAGGTTTTGTTGTTTTCGGTTATGGAGCCGAAAGCATCGTTGTTTTCGGGCTCAACGGGAATAATGTTGCTGTTGCCGTTCATCCTGAGCACAAGCACGGCTACTATGCACACCATAGCCGCAGCGACTGCCGCAACAACAACCGTCAGTAATTTTCCTTTCATTATTTTCTCCTCCTGCCTGAGTTAAGATATGCTGTATTCACGCACGAATGCGTTGATAAACAAGGGTCCCATATCCATAGCAATCAGCACGGGCTTTCCGTCCTTTGTCATAAAGGTCATGCCCTCGCCTTCGCTGCCCGAGGTCAGATTTCTGTCAAAAAGCTTTTCAACCTCTCCGCTGTCGGGATTGACGGTGTAAACAGCCTGGGTATCGTCGTTTGTTGCGGCATAAAGCGTGCCGTCAAGGAATTCCGCTCCCTGAATTGCATAGGGCGATTCTTCAAGAGCAACCTCTTTTATGAATTCCATTCCGTTTGCGGTGTCATAAACGAGAAGCTTTGCAGGATTTTTTGAATGGTCGGTGCAGTAGAGATAGCCGTTATCGGGATTGACACATACCCACGGCAGACCTCTTGTTATTTTTTCTGCATCAAGAATGTAATAGTCGACAAGCTCAAGAGTTTCGGCATCGTAAACGCCGACGATGGGGTAATCCCAGACCTTGCTGTCTTCAAGACCTGCATAAATGAACCCGTTATAATAGCTCAGTCCGCCGATGTGAGCAATTCCGAGCTCCTTGAGCTCGTCGGGAATTGCAAAATAATTTGCGTTGATGAGTGTTTTTGCATCGTCTTCGGTGCGGATAAGCGTGGTTTTTGATGAAAAATAAAGCGTCTCGCCGTCGGAGGTCATGCCCTGAGAGTGGAAATATGCTCCGATACCGACAATGTTTGTTTTCTCCGTATCTGTTCGTTCGCCTGCGGAAATAAGGTCAATTCCGTGGGTCAGAGCCGTAAAAGGAACAAGAAAAACTGCAAAAACAAATGATAAAACCTTATTGAGCATAAGCTGAAAAGCCGTCATATATGTCACCTCAAAAGCCATATTTATTTTATTATATCAAAACGGAAAATTTTAGTCAATTAAATAAATGTTAATAAAAAGAATGTTTCGGCAAGATTGACAATAAAATAAAAAACGGGTAATATATAAAATGTAAAACTGTGAAAAGGGGAATGCCCGTGAACGATGTCAACAGACTTTATGAGCTGTGGCTTGAAAAGACTGCAGGAGATGACGAAGCTCAGGCGGAGCTTATTGCAATCAGGGATAACGAAGAAGAAATTCTTGACCGTTTTTACCGTAACCTCGAATTCGGCACGGCGGGGCTCAGAGGCGTTCTCGGTGCGGGCACAAACCGCATGAATACCTATACCGTCTGTCAGGCAACGCAGGGACTTGCGGATTATCTTAACGGCAGGGTTGAAAATCCGAGCGTTGCAATCGGATATGATTCCAGAATCAATTCCGATGTTTTTGCAAAGCAATGTGCAGGGGTGCTTGCCGCAAACGGAATCAAGGTTTATATTTTTCCTCATCTTATGCCTACTCCGATGCTTTCGTATGCAATCAGGCATCTGAAGTGTGACGGCGGAATCGTTATTACTGCAAGCCACAATCCCTCAAAATATAACGGCTATAAGTGCTATGACCCTTCGGGCTATCAGATGACCGATGAGGCGGCAAATGAAACCTACAGCTTCATCCGCAAGGTTGATATGTTTGAGGATGTCAGGCGTATTCCGTTTGAGGAAGCGATTGAAAAAGGGCTTGCCGGATATATTCCGGACGAGGTTATTGAGAATTTTTATTCGCTGGTTTTGCAAAAGCCGATTAACCCCGGAATCATTCGTGAAAGCGATATAGAAATCATTTACACTCCGCTTAACGGAACGGGAAATATACCCGTGCGGACTATCCTTGACAGAGCGGGATTCAGTAATGTTTCGATAGTAAAAGAGCAGGAAATGCCCGACGGAAAATTCCCGACCTGCCCCTATCCCAATCCCGAAATCAGGCAGGTTTTTGAGTGTGCCCTTGAAATGACAAAGAGCAAAAAAGCTGACCTTCTGCTCGCAACCGACCCCGACTGCGACAGAGTGGGAATAGCTGTGCTGACGGGAGAGGAGTATGTTCTTCTTTCGGGCAACGATGTCGGAGTTTTGCTTGCGGAATATATGCTTTCGGCAAGAAAAGAGAAGGGTACTCTTCCCGAAAACTCCCTGATGACCAAGTCCTTTGTTTCAACAAAGCTTATCGACAGAGTTGCCGCAAAATACGGCTGTACGGTTGTTGATGTGCTCACGGGCTTCAAATATGTGGGCGAATTCATCTCAAAGCTTGAAGAAACGGGCGATGAGCACCGCTTTATCATGGGCTTTGAAGAAGCCTACGGTTATCTTATCGGCACTCATGCGAGGGATAAGGACGGTGTTTCGGCTTCCCTTATGGTCTGTGAAATGGCGGCTTATTACAAAAGCATGGGTAAAACGCTTGTTGATGTTCTCAATGATATTTATTCCGAATTCGGATGCTATGTCAACAGCCTTTATAATTTTGTGTTTGAAGGTGCAAGCGGAATGGTCAGAATGGCGGAGCTTATGAGCGAAACAAGAAAAAATCCGCCGAAGGAGCTTGCGGGTCTCAGCGTTCTTGAGGTTCACGATTTTGAATCGGGCACGATAACAGACACCGCAACGGGAGAAAAAAGAGAAATCGGTTTGCCGAAGTCAAACGTGCTTGCCTATACTCTGCCCGACGGCAATTTTGCGATAGTAAGACCCTCGGGAACGGAGCCTAAAATCAAGGTTTATATCACGGGCTGCGGAAAAACAAAGGAAGCAGCAGGGGAGCTTGCCGACAAGCTCGGCGAAGCGATGAAGAAGCTGCTCGGAATATAAAAGAAAACGAGGTGGAAAATATGAATAAAAGAAATTTATTTGTAAGAATAGTGGCAATCCTTCTCTGCGTAATAATGATTCTCGGCGTAGGCACGGCAGCTCTTTATGCTTTTGCGGCAGAGCCCGTTGCTGCAGCGGCACCTGCTACGGGCAGTCAGCCCATGCTCTGGGTGGTTATTGCCGTTGTGGCAGCAATTGCGGTTATCGCAGGCTGCCTCGTGATTCCGAAAATAAAGAAATAAAATTAATTATTCTGTTTACTTTATCCGGGATTACATTTGTCTTATATAACAAACACAAAAAACCCTGCTTTGGGAGACAACTCTCGCAAAGCAGGTTTTTTTATTATACAACAAACATAACACAATCATCAACAGCGAGCGAAACCACTTCAGATGAATTTATGAGCCTTGGGAATTTACCTCTGAATGCAATTGACTTTTCATCCTTTGAAACACTGCCGATAACCGCATCATCTTCCGACTTCGAAGGCAATTTCAGATTGAATTGCTCGCAGGTGCCGTCGGCATAATTCAGAGTCATTGTTTTCAGAATTATTTCGTGGTCTTCAAATTCCGCAGTTTTTTCCGTGCTGCCGACCACTCTGAGTTCAACATCAAAGCCGAGATTGCTTATCCAGGCTTTTTTCGCTTTTACGGTTACGCCGTCCGTGCAGACCGTATTTTTTGTTTTGTCAAGATTAACCACCGTGTTCGGGTAGTCAACCTTTATTTTTCCCCTGAATATGCCGGGAACAACCGTTTGTGCATCTTCGCCGAAGCCGATAACAATATCTTTGAGTTCAATATCAAGAATTCCGCCGATTATATTGAGCGTGTGCGAATTGAAATGCACATCAAGCAGCACGGTTTTTTCGTCAACATAGGTCGAGGATGAGCCTATCGAATAACCGTCAAGGTTAAAAGGTATCGTTTCAACTCCCCATTCTCCTATAAAACAGGTTTTCTCGGGATCAAAGCAGTAATCGCCGTTTGACCTGAGCTCAAGAACTGTGACCAGGCTCCTTCTGTCACCTGCAATACCGCTGCAGATGAGCGAAAAATCCTCTGACGGACTTTCAAAAACAATATTTTTGGAGGAATAAATGCTGCTCACATCCTCCTGACCTGATCTGAACATCAACGAACCGAAATATTCGGGTGCCTGTGACCAGGCAAAGCCCGTTGTTGATACTGCGACAACGGCAATTACCGCCGCAATCGTCACAAGGGTCTTGCAGGTTATTCTTTTTTTGGGGGGATCAAGATTGTCAAAAAGCCTTTCTTTCCATGCGTCGGGGGTTATAACAATGAAGTTATTCATTTCTCAGCACTCCTTTCAGCATTTCCCTGCCGCGTTTAAGGCGGGATTTGACCGTGTTTTCTTTTGCCGGGAGAATGGATGATATTTCACGGATGTCGTAGCCCTCAAAATAATAGAGATAAATCACCTGAAAATATTTATCGGGCAGGGCTTTGACCGCCGAAATAACCTCTTTGTCAAAATCCTCGGTATATTCCACCGTCAGCTCGTCGATGTCTAAATGCGAACGGTGAAAAAGTCTGCGTTTGATATCACGGCATTCGTTGAGAGCTACCGTAACGAGCCATTTATGAAGCTCGTTTTCGGATCTTTCCCATATGCTCTTTGTTTTCCACAGCTTCATAAACACATTCTGCCATGCATCCTCGGCATCTGAACGGTTATTCAGGTTCATATAACAAATACGGGTGACCGCATCGGCGTGGATATTGACAAGGTTTTCAAACAATGCATTGTCGGGTTGTTTCATTTTATCATCCCCTCTCAACCTTAAGAACGCATGAAAACAGCCAAAAGTTGCATTTTTTTAAAAAAAGAGCCGATGCAGTCTGCACCGACTCCTTACAGAATTAATCTTCATGAATGCAGAACGGAACGAAGATTTTTGTTTCGCTCACCTCTGCATTTTTAATGTTTTTGCTGACCGCAACACAGATTGTTTCCCGGCAAATCACCGTCAGACCAACACAGCCGTCATTCACAAGGCTGTAGTTGATTTCAGCCGTATCGCCTTTTTCTGCAATGCTGCTGACAAAGGCTTTATAGCTTGTGCTCGGAAGGGTAACGGGAATGCAGACAAGATTATTGCTCCTGAAGAATTCTTCATCAAACTTTACGGATTCATTTATATTTAACACGCTGTCTGCTGTTTCGAAATCGGTAATAACCGTTAATTCCTTAACCCCGTCAAGAAGCTCCGTATTTTCCGCAGGGTCAATATAAACCCTGTTTCCGAAAAGTGCGGGAAAAGTGCCTGAAAGAGTAACAACCACCGACATTACCGCCGAAAATACCTTTAACAAAATCGCTGCCATTATAATTCCTCCGTTTTATAATTCTGAATTATAATTTTATAATAGCACTGTCAAGTGAGGTTGTCAACAAAAAACGCTGTGCATTTCTGCACAGCGTTTTGCTTATTGAAATCAAACTTATTTAATTTCAACCTTTGCGCCAACTTCTTCAAGCTTAGCCTTAGCTGCTTCTGCATCTTCCTTGGAGATGCCTTCCTTGAGAGCCTTGGGTGCACTGTCAACAGCTGCCTTAGCTTCTGCAAGGCCGAGACCTGTGAGCTCACGAACAACCTTGATAACCTTGATCTTTTCTGCGCCAACTTCAGCAAGGATAACGTCGAATTCTGTCTTTTCTTCAGCTGCTGCTGCACCTGCTTCTGCGGGAGCTGCTACTGCAACTGCTGCTGCTGCTGATACGCCGAATTCTTCTTCTACTGCGTGAACGAGCTCTGAAAGCTCAAGTACTGTAAGTTCTTTGATTGTTTCAATCATTGCTGCAATCTTTTCTGATGCCATTTTATTTTCCTCCAAATAAATAGATTTTAAATTAAAATTGAATTATGCTTCTGCAGGAGCTTCTTCAGCTGCTGCGGGAGCTTCGCCGCTCTTATCAACAATAGCCTGGATAGCTCTTGCGAATGAAGCGATGGGTGCATTGAATGCGTTGCAAACTGTTGCAAGAAGTACTTCTCTTGTGGGAAGCTTTGCAAGTGAGTCGATAGTTGCTGTGTCAACAACCTTGCCGTCAAGATAACCGCTCTTTACTGAGAAATTCTTGTGAGTATCAGCAAACTTTGAGAGGATTCTTGCAGCTGCTGTGTGATCCTCGGGGCTGATAGCGATAGCTGTTGTGCCTTCGAGAACGCCGCACATATCGTCAAGACCTACGTTCTTTGCTGCAAGACCGAGGAGTGTGTTCTTAACTACTGAATACTTGACACCTGCTTCACGAAGCTCTTTACGGAGCTTTGTATCGTCGGCAACGTTGATACCCTTATAGTCAACGAGAACACCTGCAACTGAATTCTGAAGCTGCTCGGTAAGGTCTGCGACAATCTGTTTCTTCTGCTCTAAAACCTTTGCGCTGGGCATGTATTTTCACCTCCGTAGGGTAAATGATAACAAAATTAAAGCCCTTTCCGCATTACCGGAAAGGGCATGAACATACTAAGTAAGTCAATATTACTTTTGGTATGCTTCCTCTCTCGGCAGGCGGTAAAAAATACCTTTATGCGAAAAGCACCTGCTGTCTTAAAAAGAACAGCTTGGATATGATAGCACAATTTTTTGTGCTTGTCAAGTGTTTTTTTATGCTTCGGCAGTTACTGTGCCAATCTTGTTGGGGTTAACTCTTACGCCGGGGCCCATTGTAGTTGCGAGAACGCATGAACGGATATACTGACCCTTTGCTGCTGCGGGCTTAGCCTTGATAACAGCGTCAAGGAGAGTATTGAAGTTTTCAGCGAGCTTCTCAGCACCGAATGAAACCTTGCCGATGGGGCAGTGGATGATGTTTGTTTTGTCAAGACGGTACTCAATCTTACCTGCCTTAGCTTCTGTAACAGCCTTAGCAACGTCAGGAGTAACTGTGCCTGCCTTGGGGCTGGGCATAAGACCGCGGGGACCGAGAACCTTACCGAGACGACCAACAAGACCCATCATGTTGGGTGTTGCGATACATACATCGAAATCCATGAAGCCTTCGCCCTGGATTCTTGCAACAAGGTCTTCAGCACCGACAACTTCTGCACCTGCAGCAGCTGCTGCATCTGCATCTGCGCCCTTAGCAAAAACTGCAACTCTTACTGTACGGCCTGTACCGTTGGGAAGTACAACAGCACCGCGAACCTGCTGGTCTGCATGACGTGAGTCAACACCAAGACGGATGTGTACTTCAACTGTTTCATCGAACTTTGCACTTGCGGTCTTAACTGCGAGCTCAAGTGCAGCGTCGGTATCATAGAGTGAAGCTCTGTCAACAAGCTTTGCACTCTCGTTATATTTCTTTCCGTGTTTCATGTTAATTAATTCCTCCCAATCATGTGGTTAAATCGGATTTTTCCTCCCACAGTCTGCATCAATCAGTAACGGTAACGCCCATGCTGCGTGCAGTACCTGCGATCATGCTCATAGCTGCTTCAACTGAAGCTGCGTTGAGGTCAGGCATCTTCTGCTCAGCAATCTTGCGAACCTGTTCCTGTGTGATTGTTGCAACCTTGGTTTTGTTGGGAACGCCCGAACCGCTTTCGATACCGCAAGCCTTCTTGATGAGGACTGCTGCGGGCGGGGTCTTTGTGATGAAGCTGAATGTGCGGTCTGCATAAACAGTGATAACAACAGGGATGATAAGACCCATGTCGTTCTTGGTGCGCTCATTGAATTCCTTTGTGAAGGACATAATGTTAACACCGTGCTGACCGAGTGCAGGACCTACAGGGGGAGCCGGAGTGGCCTTACCTGCGGGGATCTGTAACTTAATTAAGCCGACAACTTTCTGTGCCATAATTAATAAACCTCCATATTTTGTGGTAAATTGCGGAGCTTTTTTTGCTCCTCCCACGAAGCCCGTGAAAACGGACTGTGCGATAAACGCACTAAATTTGAAAGGGATATACCCTCAAATTACCGTGATTATTCGGCAAGCTCAACCTGGTCAAGCTCAAGCTCAACGGTTGTCTGTTTGCCAAAGAGTGCTGAAACCGAAACCTTGACAACATTGTTATCAACATCCAGTTCCTCAACAACGCCCGTGAATCCGTCGAATATTTCATCTATGATGTTGACGGTATCGCCAACCTGATATGAAACCTCAACAGTTCTCTTCTCGACTCCGAGCCTGATAACTTCTTCGTCGGTAAGGGGAATTGCTTTGTTTTCGGGGCCGACAAAACCGGTTACGCCTCTGGTGTTGCGGATGAGAAGCCATGTTTCATCGCTCATCGCGGGACGGTTGTCCCTGTCAGCCGTAACTGCAACCTTAACGAGAACATAGCCGGGGAAAAGCTTACGCTCAACCTCTTTCTTTTTCTCGACATCGGTAACAATTTCTGTAGGAATCTTGACCTCAAGGATCTGATCCTGCATTTTACGGTTTTCAACCATCTTTTCAATGTTGGTTGCAACCTTGTTTTCATAACCGGAGTAGGTATGGACTACATACCATCTTGTGTCAACAGACATTGATAATCCTCCCGTATCAGCCGATTATGCTGTTCATAATACCGGCGGCATGTGTGTGATCGCCGTGATCAATAACAGCATCGGAAGCGGTAGCAACTACATCTGCAGCTGATTCGCCTACCTTTGCAGCAGCCATTTCAAGGAGTGAAAGACCCTGTGAAAGGAGCCAGTCAACAATAGCGATTGCAAGTCCGCAGACTGCAACTACTGCAAGAACCACGAGTGTTGACTTAAGAACGGTTTTTGCGTCGGGCCATACGATCTTTTTGATCTCTCCCTTGAGATCTTTGCAGAACTTTTTGATTGCCTTGCCGGCTCTTACGAAAATATTTCCGTTGGGGTTAGCAGGCTTCTTATCTTTTTTCTTTTCGGCGGCGGCAACTTTTTCTGCAGCTTGGGAAACTTCCTTTTTAGCCATAGGTTAATCCTCCCGCTTACTTTGTTTCTTTGTGGAGAGTATGCTTCCTGCAGAAACGGCAGTACTTGTTCATCTCCAGCCTGTCAGGTGTGTTCTGCTTGTTTTTCATTGTGTTGTAATTGCGCTGTTTGCATTCGGTGCAAGAAAGTGTGATTTTTACTCTTTTACCGTTAGCAGCCATGTGCGGCACCTCCATTTTTTGGAATATTCAGCCTTGGTTAAGGTCTATCAGGCAACCTTTTCAAGGCCAGCCTCCCTCTGCGTAACAATTTATTTTCGGGCACAAAAAAAGAACCCTCCTGCAGAGGTAGAATAATCATAGCACAATCATCCCCTGCAGTCAAGCACTTTTTTCGGATTTTTGAAATTTTTTTAATTCATTATGCAGCATATCATACCGCACCGCAACATCTTGTGTTGCCTGAGCAATATAATATTTACATTACATTATATATACTGTGTGAGTTCAATGCCGCTTTTCTGCGAAAGCACGGAAGGTGCAATATCAAGAACGGTTTTGCAGCCGGTGTCGCCCGCTTTGCTGAGCTTGTATGCCGCTCTTGCATAGGCAAGGATAACACTTGAGGTGAATTCGGGATTTGAATCAAGTCTGATTGAATATTCGATAATGTGTTTGTTTTCTTTGTTTGCTCCCGTGCAGCCCGAACGGAAAACAATTCCCTGATGAGGCAGACCGCCGTGCTTTTCGTTAAGCTCTTCCTGAGAAATGAAGGTTACGGTAGTATCGTAGTCTGCAAAATAGTTGGGCATGGTCTTGATTTCATTTTCAATTCTTGCCTTATCCGCACCTTCTGCCGCAACAACCCAGCATTCTCTTGTGTGCTTCATGCGTGTTGTAAGCTCGGGGTTTTCGCCGTTTCTGACAGCCTCAACCGCTGCGGGAACGGGAACGGTATACTGCCTTGCATCAAGAACGCCGTCAATTCTTCTTATTGCATCGGAATGACCCTGGCTTATGCCCTTGCCCCAGAAGGTGTAATTTTCTCCTTCAGGAAGAATGGCTTCCGCATAAAGACGGTTGAGCGAGAAAAGACCGGGATCCCAGCCAACCGAGATAATGGCGGTTTTACCGCCTGCCTTTGCGGTTTTATCAACATTTGCAAAATGCTCCGCAATGCGTGCATGGGTATCGAAGCTGTCGATAACATTGAAATGCTCTGCAAGTGCGGGTGTCTGAACGGGCAGATCCGTTGCACTGCCGCCACACATGATCATAACATCAATTTCATCCTTATAATCCAGAACATCAGCGGCGGAATACACGGGAGTGTCGCCGAAAACGGTTTTGACCTGCGAAGGGTCTCTTCTTGTAAAGACCGCAGCAAGTGTCATATCGGAATTCTGACGGATTCCGCATTCAATGCCCTTTCCGATGTTGCCGTAGCCGTAAATACCGACTCTTATCATAACACATACCTTCTTGTTAAAAAATTATGAAAAAAGTATACTGCAAAAAAATTTATAATTCAATAGAAAAAATCAATAATTTACAGAACATTTTTAAAATAAAGCCCTCTTGTAAATTCGCCGTCGGGCTTTTCGTTATTATTATAAGCCGCAATTACTCTTTCGCACTCCGCTTTTTCTTCGTTTGTAAAATAAAGCAAAGAGAAATCAAGATTGCGGATTTCAGCTTTTTTATCTGCCATCCACACGGGTCGTGAATTAAGAATAAAGCTTGCTCCGTTTTTGCAGATGACGGGAAAATGAACGCCCATTCTGTCAACAAGCATGCTTTTTTTGCCGCATTCCCGGCAGGTCAGCTTGTTTTTAACGGGACAGTTTCTTGTGAGCATAAGCGGAATTCTTCCGTAAGCCATGATGCCCCTCGGAATACCCGAAGAAAGCCCTGATGCATCCGAAAGGCTGATTTCGCATGAAAGGAGAGCATCCTTTGCTCCGAGATTTTTCATTACATCAAGCGACATGCTGTTGAAAATATTCATTCCGAAGCCTGCCGCAAAAGGAATGCCTGCTTTTTCGGCAATGCCGACGCCGTCAAGAGTGCATGTCCAGGCAAGGTCGGCACCGCTGCCCTTGAGCTCCGTCAGCTTTTCAATATATTTATCGGCATTTGAAAATACGGGTGCGGGGATTTCAATCGCAATTTCAATGCCTTTTGATTTCAATGCTTTCACGGTTTTTGCACCGACCTCAATCGGCAGGATGACCCTTGTGATTCCGCTGAGATTTCCGGGAATCTGCGATTCGTCGAAAAATCTTGCGTGAAGAGAGGGAGGGCTTGCTCTGTGAGGTCTGTATTCCGTTTCAAAGGGAAGAATTTCTGTTTTTTCTCTTTTGATTATTTCTTTTTCGAGGGCGGAAATAACGCTTCTGCGAAGCTCGTTGAGTGCACCTGCCGGGGTGTTCAGTCCTTCCTCAAAATCAATTTCAACTCTCCGTGCATAAAACTGAGTGCCGCCGCATTTAGAAATTCTCTGTGTGAGTTCATCACGGGTCAGGGCTTTGTTGACCGCCTTTTCGGGTGCCTTTTCGCCGATGCATTCCGCAGAGAAGCCGTTGCACTCCGCTCTGAGTATCATGGGCTCGTTTTCCTTGAAAACAAGAGAAAAGTCAACGGGAAGAAGCGGCTTTTCCTTGTCATAAAGTCTTTGCAGACCCGAAAGCACGCCTGCCGCACCTTCAACATCCTCTTTGCGGCGTGTGCCGAACATTTCTCTGCCGAGCCTGCCTTCAAAATATCCTTTTGTGAAGCCTGAGCGTGAAAAAACTGCTCTGAGTGAATTGTTTGTTTCCTCGTCGTTTATGCCGTCAAGACTGTTTCTGCACGCAGTTACCGCTGCGGCAACATATTCGGGGCGCTTCATTCTGCCCTCGATTTTGAAGGAGCAGACTCCTGCTTTTTCAAGACGACGAAGCTCACCGACAAGCGACAAATCCTTGAGACTGAGATTGTTGCCGCCTTTTGAATTTATTCCGAAGGGAAGCCTGCACGGCTGGGCACAAAGCCCTCTGTTTCCGCTTCTGCCGCCGAGTACTGAGCTCATAAGGCATTGACCCGAAACGCACATGCAGAGTGCACCGTGAACAAAATATTCAAGCTCCGTATCCGTCTGTGAGGAAATCGTTTTTATTTCTTTTTCGGAAAGCTCTCTCGGGAGAACAACTCTCGAAAAACCGAGCTTTTCAAGAATTCTTATTCCCTCAATGCTCTGCACAGACATCTGGGTTGATGCATGCATGGGCATAGACAAAGAGACCCGTCGCACCATGGCGGCGAGTCCTGTATCCTGCAAAATAAGTGCATCAATGTTTGCTTCGCAGGCACTTCTGATTGCCTCATATGCGGTTTTGAGCTCTCCGTCGCCCACAAGGGTATTGAGAGTCAGATAAACCTTCACGTTTCTTGCATGACAGTATTCAACAGCCTGCCTGAGCTCATCGTCCGAAAAATTGGAGGCATTCCTTCGTGCGTTGAAGGCTTTTCCGCCGAGATAAACAGCGTTTGCACCGCATCTGACCGCAGCGGTCAATGCTTCGAGACTGCCGGCGGGAGCGAGAATTTCAGAAATCATTATTTCTTAGCTGCCTTGAGTGCCGAAAGCTCTTTGGTTACTCTTTCAAGCTCACGCTTTGCGATTTCCGCATCTGTTCTTGCTCTTGCGGCATCTTCAAGGTATTCCTGAATCTGTCCTCTGAGATTTTCAGATGCGATTTCGCCCTTCTTTGATGCATCGGCATATTCGAGAGCGGTGAGAATAGCGGCCTGAGTCACGGAAATTCTTGTGCTGTTTGCCATGATGGCGGTAATTCTCTGATTGAGCTCCTCTCCGAGCTGGGCAACATATTCAAGATCGTTATCGGTTGAAATGTTGTATTCTTCGTTTGCAATGATGATTTTGATTTTTTCCATGTCCTGCACCTCTTAAAGATAATAATACATTGTAATTATACAACATTTATCCGCAGGAATAAAGAGATTTTTTAAATTTTTTGATACTATTTTTCCCGTTTGATTGATAAAAGGCGAATTCTGTGTTATAATTACGGGCGAAAGGATGATTTCTTTATGAAAAAAACCGTTGCGGTACTTCTTGCCGTTATAATGATATTTTCGCTCTGTGCCTGCACGGCACAAAAAAAGACCGTGCTTACAATATCGGGTACGGAAATAGACAGTGAAATTTTTACTTACTATCTTGATAAGGTTGTTCACCGTCCCACCGATTACGGCCTGACCGACAATCCCGTTGACAAGGATATTAAGGCAAAAACGATTGACGAATGCAAAAAATATCTTGCCGCGAATACCGATTTCCGTGATGCGGGTCTTTCTCTCAGTTCAGCCGAAAAGGTTGATATTTCTCAGACCGTCAACGATTTCTGGGTCAGATTTGAAAACCACTACAAGGAAATCGGCGTTTCAAAGCAGACGCTTACAAAGGTTTTCACCTCGGAGGCATATAAAGAAGCAATTTTTACCGAAACCTACGACAAGGGCATGTCCGATGCTGCGGCGGAAAAAGAAATTCAGGATTATTTTTACGGCAACTATATCAGCTTCCGCACAATATGCATTTATTTTACGGCTGCCGACGGTGTTACACCGATGACTCAGAGTGAAAAAAATGATCTTCTTGAGGCACTTGAGGGACATGTCAAAACGGCGGGTGCGGATACAGAAACCTTTGCCGAAGCCGTTAACAATGCGGGCTATCCTTTGTCTGACTCCGTTTTGCTGAAAAAAGGCTCTGACGGATATCCCGACGGTTTTTTCGAAAAGGTAAATACGCAGTCGGATAATACCGTTCAGCTTATCGTATATGACGAATGTGTTTTTGCGGTTGTAAAAGAAAACCTCAGGGACAAGGGCGAGGGAGTTTACGCAAACTACCGCTCCTCCTGCATCAGCGACCTCTATTCCGCCGAAGCGGACAAAAAAACCGAGGATTACATTGCGACCCTGACCGTTGAAGAAAACGGAAATGCCGCCGACAGACTGATCGACAGAATCAGATAGGATAACAATCAAATGGCTTGAGAAGGAAGAATCCTCTCAAGCCATTTTTTGGAATAAAGTTTTGTCTGCAAAGTTATATTATATATGATTACTGCGGGGGACTGTTGCTCTGTGCCGCTCGTCCTTCAAATCCCACTGAAAACAAAAAGTCATCACAGCAAAAGCTGTGATAACTTTTTCTGGTGGACCCGGTGGGATTTGAACCCATGACCTTTCGGATGCGAACCGAATGCTCTCCCAACTGAGCTACGGGCCCTTATACAATAAAATTATAAAACCTGCATATGAGATTGTCAACAAATTCCTGCAAAATCTTTCGGATTTGATATTGATATACGGGTGTGTTCGGTGTAAAATAATTTTATAGTTTCATAATCAAGCAGAGGATATATTATGGTTATTGACTTTCACACTCACTGTTTTCCCGACAAACTGGCGGAAAAGGCATTGCCCGTTCTCAAGCTCCGCTCGGGAATAACAAGGCCCTTTCATGACGGTACGGTTGCGGGTCTGCTTGAACTTGCAAAAAAAGACGGCGTTGATTATTCCGTTGTGCTCAATATTGCAACAAATCCGCATCAGCAGACAAAGGTAAACGATTTTGCAATTTCGCTCATAGATGTTGACGGCATAATTCCTTTCGGAAGTGTTCACCCCGACAGCCCCGATGCTCTTGACGAGCTTGAAAGGCTGAAATCAAACGGAATAAAAGGTGTCAAGCTTCATCCCGATTATCAGGATTTCTTTGTCAACGATAAAAAGATGCTTCCCATATATGAAAAAATTGCTTCGCTGGGGATGATAACTCTTTTCCATTGCGGCTATGATATCGGCTATCCCGAGCCCGTTCACTGCACGGCTCAGGCACTTTCGGAGGTTTTGCCCGTTTTTGGCGGAGCTCCCGTTGTTGCCGCTCATTTCGGCGGAATATGGTCTTTGCCCGAAACCCGTAAATATCTTGCAGGAAAGAATGTTTATCTCGACACGGCATATTGCTACGGCATGATAACTCCCCGTTACGCAAAGGAAATCATTGACATTCACGGCGTTGACAAAATACTTTTTGCAAGTGACGCACCGTGGAATGCACCGTGGCAGGATATGGAAACGGTCAGATGCCTCGGGCTTTCTTCGGAAGAAGAAAAAGCAGTTCTCGGCGAAAATGCACGAAAACTGCTCGGGCTGTGATTTATCTGAGTTCATCAAGAGTCATTTCGTAGGCGGGAAGAAATTCTTCAACGAAAACCTTTGCTTCGGGCAGGTCAAGCTCATCAATTGATTTTCGGATGCCTTCGCCTGCTTTTATGAATTCCGTGTTACCTGCCTTCTTTTCTTCGTTGCACTTGATGAGTGCACTGATTTTATCGGCAGCCTTCACAAGCTTCCACAGCTCTGCATCATCCTCTTCGGGAATGAACATTGCCGAAAAATCATCCCTGAAATCCTCGGGAAGCATATCAACAAGGCTTCTGCAGGCATTTTCTTCAACCGTTTTATAAGCCAGCCGAACCTCTTCGCTGTAATATTTGACGGGTGTAGGCATATCTCCCGTGAGAGTTTCGGGTGTGTCGTGATAAAGTCCGATAAGGGCGGCTCTTTCGCCGTTGAGATTTTTTCCGAAACGCTTGTTGCCGATAACGGCAAGTGCATGAGCAATAACGGCAACCTCAAAGCTGTGTTCACAGAGATTTTCGCTGTGTTCATTTCTCATGAGTGCCCAGCGGTTGATATATTTCATTCTTGAAACCATTGCAAAAAATCCGTTTTTCATTTATAATCACCTGAGAATATATTTTCTATTAATATACCATATCAAATGTTATTTTTCAACATCGGAAAGGAGGTAAATATGAAACGCTGCATTTACTGTCTGAATGAATGCCCCGATGATGCAAAGTCCTGCCCTCTGTGCGGCTTCAGCGGAGGCAAGGACGAAAAAAATCCCGAAAACTGTCTGCCCATAGGCACGAGGCTCAACAACCGCTATATCGTGGGCGGAATAATCTCAAAAGGGAAAATATTTACTTCCTATCATGCACTTGATACCCAAAGCCGTCAGAGGGTAAGAATTACGGAATATCTTCACGAAAAGCTGATTTACCGTTTGCCCGGTGAGTTGATAATAAAATTCAATGATGAACGCTGCAGTGCAAGAGGCGATAAGGAGATTTCGGCGTATTATTCGCATTATCTCAGGCTTTGTTCCGTTTCAAAAACAAGCATCCTTGATTTTACGGACTGCTTTGCGGAAAATTCCACCTTCTATTATGTGTGTTCCGTGACATCGGGTGTGCCGTTTTCTTCTTTTATCGGAAACGGAAAAACCATGTCGTTTTCAAAGGCGGCATTGCTGATGAAGCCCGTTGTTGAATGTGCCTGCAAGCTTGCAAAAGCAGGCAAGTGGCACGGCGGTATTTCCCCGTATTCGCTGATTACCGACGGAGGAAAAATAATTGCTCTGACGGGCTATACTTATCCGCCGAAAAGCATACTTTCTCCCTTCGATGCACCCGAAAAGCAGCTCGGTGCAAAGCATTGCGGAGCCTTTACGGATGTTTATGCAATCGGTGCAATTCTCTATGAGGCGGTAACGGGCAGTCTTCCTCCAACCGCCGCGGAAAGAAGCAAGGGCAGGGCTCTGCGTTTTCCCGAGGGCATGAAAGAAAAAGAAAAAAGAATAATCGAGCGTGCACTTGCCTTCGATAAAAATGAAAGGTATCAATCTGCACAGGAGCTTGCGGCAGAGCTTGGCGGACAAAGCTTTACTCAGGAAAAGAAGCCGCTTTTAAGCCGTCTGCCGATAAGAAAGATTATTTTGATTCTCGCCATACTGGTGATAACGGCTGCCGCTGCCGTGCTGATTAATACTTATCTGATTGAGCCTGCAAAGGAGGATAAGCAGTCGGAGGAGCTTGCAAATCTTGTTTCTCAGGCAACAACAACTCCCATGGCGGACCCCTGGATTGAAATAATAAACAAATATCCCGACATAGAGTTTCCCGACGGAATGAACCCCGCTTTTTCGGACCTTTATGCAATAAATCCCGAATTCGCAGGCTGGATTTCAATTCCTGAGCTTAACATAAACTATTCCGTTGTTCAGGCTGAGGATAACGATAAATATCTCAGGCGTGACCTTTACGGAAAGTATACCTCATACGGTGTGCCGTTTTTCGACTATCGCTGTCAGATGAGAAATCTCAGCAGAAACACAGTTATTTACGGTCATAACATGAGGCATGACGATAAAATTTTCGGCACTCTTGAGCAATACAAAACAATTGACGGATTCAGAAAGGCTCCGCTTATCGGAATGAGCACGCTTTACGGTGACTACACCTTCAAGGTTTATGCTGTTTTCATTTCAAACCGTGATGCTTCCGATGATAACGGAAAAATCTTCAACTATATTTTTGTCAATGCGGGCGAGGAGCGATTTGCGAATTATCTTGCCGAAATCGACAAACGCAAGCTCTATAACACAGGTGTTGACATAAACAAAAACGACAAAATCCTGACTCTTTCAACCTGCTGCTATGACTTTGAAGGAGCAAGTCTTGTTGTGGTGGGCAGGCTTCTGCGTGAGGGCGAGAGTGCACATGTTGATTTGTCGCTTGCACAGGAAAATCCGAATCCCAAGTTTCCGCAGGCATATTATGATGTTAAACGGATTGAAAATCCATATAAGGATGACCCGATTATTTTTGAATAGGAGAACGGTATGAAAATTCTTGTTGTTGTTGACATGCAGAATGATTTTATCGACGGAGCACTCGGCACAGAAGAGGCTGTTGCGATTCTTCCTGCAGTAAAAGCAAAAATCGAAGGCTTTGACGGCAGAGTGCTTTTTACAAGAGATACCCATGAAACGGATTATATGCAAACTCAGGAGGGTAAGAATCTTCCCGTTGAGCATTGTATAAAAGGCACCGACGGCTGGCAGATAAGACCCGAGCTTGATGCACTCCGCAAGGAAGAGGCGATTGACAAGCCTTCATTCGGTTCCGTTGCCCTCGGTCAGCTGCTGAAGGCATACGATACCTATGAAGAAAAAATAGAAAGCATAACACTTATCGGACTTTGCACCGACATATGTGTTATTTCAAACGCAATGATCATCAAGGCTTATCTCCCCGAAACTCCGCTTTTTGTTGATGCGGAATGCTGTGCGGGAGTTACCCCCGAAAGCCACGAAAGAGCACTTGATGCAATGACAGTCTGCCAGATAAAAATCGAAAACAGATGATGCATATCTGCTGTTTTTTGCGTATAATATTAATACAGCAAAAAGGCTATTGACAAAACCGAAAATATGCCTTAAAATATAGCTGTAAGACGGGCATCAAGAATGTCCGTGTGGCGATGAAGATTTGTGCTGTTTCAAGATGCAGTGCAATTCCGAGCCTTCTATGGGTTATATGTTAACCGCAACTTGAATAGGATTTGTTCCGAAAGAAAACATTTATGGGCTCTGTTTTTACAGAGCCTATTTTGTTTGCGGGAAGTGTAAAATGGATAATCTGCAAAAAAGTGCAAAGGCTTTTCAAAAACTGTTTGATTATGAGTATCTTATCGTGTTAGGTAAAAAGAAGAAGCTTTATTCTTTTATTATTGAATTCAGAAAACAGGATTTTTTTCATCTTGCCGGCCTGCAATACCTGAAGGATATTCCCCAGTTAAAGAAAAACCGTGATTCTGTTTTTGATGAAATCATCAGTGGCAGAATTTCGGAAGATGTTCTCAAAAAGAGTTCATTTTATATCAAAGCTGAAGAGAGAATCGAAAAAATATCGGAAATCGAAAAAATCCTTGATAACAATGAAACTGTTTTCAGGTTTTATAAAAACAAATCAAGCTTTTCGCAAATTGATGCGGAATATTTTCTTGAAACGGAGCTCGATGGAAAAACCAACTATATCTTCATTGACAGCAATGAAGAAGATAAAATGTTTTGCAAATCGTTTTTCTTCAACAATACCAATGATTACAGACTCAATCAGATACATATGACACTACTGAAAAAGGAAAAAATTGATAAAATTGCAGGTGAAAAAACCATTCTTGTAAACAAACTCAAATAATTTCTTGATTAAAAGCTTTAAATCGCTAAAGTTTTTTCACAAAAACTATTGACAAACAAAATTCAAAGTGCTATTCTATACCCAACAAATAACAAAACAGAGGTTATTCCGATGAAAAACAATGTTTTCACAGCAGCATATTTTTACTTTTACTTTATCAAGTAATTTGATAGGGTTTAGTAAGTTTTGCTGAAAAACATTAAAGCGGTTATTTAACGCCACGCAGTGAAATTTACGCTGCGTGGTTTATTTTTTTGGAGGTAAGAAAGATGATTGTATCAATTAAAAAGGGAACAGACGAAGCTCAGATTGAAAATCTTGTTGAATGGCTTAAAAGCCTGAATCTTGAAATTCACCGCAGCAACGGTCAGTATGATACCATTCTCGGTCTGGTGGGTGACACAAGCCATGTTGATATCGACCTTATCAGCGGTCTTAATATTGTTAATAATGTTGCACGAATAAGCGAGCCTTATAAGAGTGCCAACAGAAAATTCCATCCTGACGATACGGTTATTGATGTGTGCGGTCACAAAATCGGCGGCGGCAACTTCCAGTTTATTGCAGGTCCGTGCTCGGTTGAGTCAACTGAGCAGATTTGCTCAATTGCAAACGATATAAAGGCGGCAGGAGCAAATCTTCTCCGCGGCGGTGCGTTCAAGCCCAGAACCTCTCCCTATGCATTCCAGGGAATGAGAGCGGAGGGACTTGAGCTTCTCGAAAAGGCAAAGGCAGAAACGGGCACTCCGATTGTTACTGAAATCATGGATTTGTCACACCTTCCTCTTTTTGAAAATGTTGATGTTATTCAGGTCGGTGCAAGAAATATGCAGAATTTTGAGCTTCTCAAGGAGCTCGGCAAAACGGATAAGCCCATTCTTCTCAAAAGAGGCCTTGCCGCAACAATGGAGGAGCTTCTTATGAGTGCGGAATATATTATGGCAGGCGGCAACAGCAAGGTTATGCTCTGTGAAAGAGGAATAAGAACCTTTGAGCATTACACAAGAAACACCATGGATATTTCGGCAATCGCACTTCTCAAGGAAAAAACTCATCTTCCCATCATTGCAGACCCCAGTCATGCTGCGGGTATGGCAAGAATGGTCCGCCCCCTTGCTCTTGCGGCGGTTGCGGCAGGTGCGGACGGTCTTATGATTGAGGTACACAACGACCCTGCACACGCAATGTGTGACGGACCTCAGGCTCTCAGACCCGAAGAGTTCGCAAAGGTTGTGAAAGAAGCAAATGCAATCAGAGAGATTATGACAAAGTTTTAAGGTGATATTATGAAGATAGGTGTAGCAGGTCTCGGCCTTATCGGCGGTTCGCTTGCAAGAGCACTTGCAGACAGCGGAAAGCATGAAATTCTCGGTCTTGACCGCAACAGAAGCTCGCTTCTCGCAGCAAAAATGGTTGGTGCAATCACGGATGAAATGAATGAGAGCAATATCGGCGAATGCGATATGATATTCATTGCTCTTTATCCTCAGGCAACGGTTGAATTTGTTGAAGCGAATGCGGATAAAATCAAAAAAGGTGCAATCGTCGCCGACTGCGGCGGCGTTAAAAGACCGATTTGTGCTCCGTGCGAAAAGATTGCGGAGGAAAACGGATTTATCTTTATCGGTGCACATCCCATGGCAGGCACTCAGTTTTCGGGATTCAACTCATCGAGGGGAAATCTTTTTAAGAATGCCACGATGATTGTAACTCCGAAAGAAAATACAGATATCCGGATTCTTGAAAAGCTCAGAAATGCGCTCAATGATGCAGGTTTTGGTGCAATTAACTTTACAACTCCCGAAGAACATGATAAAGTAATAGCGTTCACTTCTCAATTGCCGCATATTATTTCAAATGCCTATGTCAAAAGTCATACGGCGGTAAAGCAGAAGGGATTTTCGGCAGGAAGCTACAGGGATCTGACCCGTGTTTCAAAGCTCAATGAAAAAATGTGGACGGAGCTTTTCTTTGAAAACAAGGATAATCTCATAAATGAAATTGATTTTCTTGTTGAAAGGCTCAGTGAATACAGCACCGCTCTCAAGGCGGACGACAGAGAAGGTCTTGTCGCACTTCTTAAGGAAGGCACGGACAGCAAAAAACAGGCAAAGTAGGAAATATAATGAAAATAATCAATGTTGATGCCTCAAAAAAATATGATGTAATTATCGGCGAAGGAATTCTTTCCACTCTCGGCGAAAAATGCGTTTCTCTATTCGGGAAAGGCAGGGCTGTTATTGTGACGGACAGCAATGTTGCACCTCTCTGGCTTGACGAAGCAAAAAAGAGCCTCAATGATGCGGGAATTGAAACGGTTGAATTTGTTTTTGCGGCAGGTGAAGAGTCAAAAAGTATTGAAACACTTTCTGAGCTTATTGAATTTATGGCGGAAAACAGACTCACCCGCTCGGATTTTGCGGTTGCTCTCGGCGGCGGCGTTACGGGCGATATGGTCGGTCTTGCATCCTCGCTTTATCTGAGAGGAATCGAGTTTGTTCAGGTGCCCACAACACTTCTTGCGGCGGTTGATTCTTCTGTCGGAGGTAAAACTGCCGTCAATCTAAAAGCAGGCAAAAATCTTATGGGTGCATTCTATCAGCCGGCTCTTGTGCTTTGCGATACACGCACCCTCGGCACTCTGCCGGAAAATATCTTTGCAGACGGAATGGCTGAGGTCATCAAATACGGTGTTATTTTTGACAAAGATTTGTTTGATAAAGTAAGCAGCGGCGATGTTAAAAACGATATTGAGGATATCATTGCACGCTGCGTTGAGCTTAAAAGAGATGTTGTTGCGAAGGATGAATTCGACAAGGGCGACAGACAGCTTCTCAATTTTGGCCACACCATGGCACATTCGATTGAAAAATGCAGCAATTTTGAAATTTCTCACGGCTCTGCTGTTGCAATCGGAATGGTCATTGCCGCAAGAGCAAGCCATGCACTCGGCTGGAGCGATGAGGACAGCACTCAGGCCATTATTGAAGCAAATAAAAACAATAACCTTCCCGTTGAATGCGGTTTTGACCCTGCAGACCTTGCAGATGTTGCCCTATCGGATAAAAAACGCACGGGCGGCACGATTAATTTCGTTGTGCCGAAGGTTATGGGTGAATGTGTTTTGAAAAAAATCCCCGTTGAGGATTTGTATAAAGTTGCGGAATACAGATGATTATGAACAGTGATTTACCAAAAAGAAAACACCCCCGTTTAAAGAATTATGACTACAGCAGCAGCGGATACTATTATGTAACAATCAATACTTATGCCAATAAAGCTGTTTTGTCCAGGGTAGGGCGGGGGCTTGCTCCCGCCGGAGTCGAAGTAAAACTCACTCCTGTCGGCAGAGTGGCGGAGGAACAACTTTTTGATTTGGAAAAAAGATATCCGGAACTTAAGATAGATAAATACGTTATTATGCCTAATCATATTCATGCAATTCTTATTTTAAACGACCCTGCGGCGGGAGCAAGCCCCCGCCCTACCGTTCCTGATATCATTTGTGCGTTTAAATCTCTTACAACAAGAATTTGTAACAAACAATTCGGTACTCCCGGGAAAAAGCTGTTTCAGGTTTCTTTTTATGACGAAATAACAGAAAATGAAAATCATTATCTTGAAGTGTGGCAATATATTGAAAATAATCCGTTAAAATATTTGCTAAAAAAAGAAAACAACCTATAAAGAAAAGATTTTCATATGACGATTATAGGGTGTGCGACAATTAAAGATTACGAAAATCTCGGTTTTTCTCCGCTGAGAATGAAAATGGAGTTAAAAATATAATGGATATCCGAATTTCGCCCTCCCCGATTTCGGGCAGCATTGAGGGCATAGCCTCAAAATCCTTTGCACACAGGGCATTGATATGTGCCTGCCTTGCAAACGGAAAAAGCAAAATAAAAATAAATACCACCTCTGCCGATATTGAAGCAACGGTTGACTGCCTTCGCAATCTCGGTGCAGGAATAGAAAAAAACGGTGTTACCTATGAGGTGACGCCGATTGGTGCTTTACCCGAAAAAGCAAAAATCAACTGCGGCGAAAGCGGTTCAACAATCCGTTTTCTGCTTCCCGTTATATGTGCATTGGGAATAAAAACAGAAATTCACGGCTCGGGCAGACTTCCCGAAAGACCGCTTTCTCCCCTTAAAGAAGAATTAATCCGCATGGGTGCCGTGATTTCAGATGCTTTTCCGCTTGATGTGTACGGAAAAATCACGGTGGGAGAATATTCGCTCAGAGGCGATGTCAGCTCGCAGTTTGTGACGGGTCTGCTCATGGCTCTTTCGTATCTCGGCGGCGGTGTTATAAAATTGATTCCGCCCGTGCAGTCAAGACCGTATATAGACATCACTCTTGAAGTTTTACGCACCTTCGGAGCAGATATTAAAGAAGAAAATAATACTTTTTATATAAATAAAAGCTCCCTTGTCGGCTGCAATTTTACGGTTGAAGCCGACTGGTCAAATGCCGCATTTCCTTTGTGCATGGGTGCTGAGGTGACGGGACTCAATCCTGCTTCAACCCAGGGCGACAAGGCGATAATTGATGTCCTTGAAAAAATGGGTGCGGATATAACACGGACCGACGGCAGCTTTAAAGCCGATGTTTCTGCTCTTCACGGCTGCAGAGTCAACGCATCCGATATTCCCGATGCCGTGCCCGTCATAGCGGCGGTTGCTGCAACCGCAGAGGGCGAAACGGTAATTTACGGCGGCGAAAGACTCCGCATAAAAGAGAGCGACAGAATAATGTCAACCGTCAGCATGATTCGTTCACTCGGCGGTGATATAACGGAAACGGATGACGGAATGATTATCAGCGGAAAGCCGTATCTTTCGGGCGGCGAAACGGATTCATTCAACGACCACAGAATAGCAATGGCGGCGGTGGTTGCATCGCTCAGATGCAAGGGCGATGTTATTATCCGCAATGCCGAAGCCGTGAACAAATCATATCCTGCATTTTTTGAAGATTTTAACAAGCTGGGAGGAAAAGCCCGTGTCATGTAATTTCGGAAACAATATCAAAATAACAATTTTCGGTCAGTCGCATTCGGAAGCAATCGGAGTTGTGATTGACGGTCTGCCCGCAGGCTTCAGAATTGATACAGAAAAAACAGCCGCCTTCATGGCAAGGCGTGCACCGGGTCAGAATGACCTTTCAACCCCGAGAAAAGAGGCGGATGAGGTCAGAATTATTTCGGGCGTTGTTGATAATGTTACCTGTGGTGCACCCCTTTGTGCCGTTATCGAAAACACAAACACACGCTCGGGTGATTACGATAAGCTCCGCATTCTTCCCCGACCCTCTCACAGCGATTTTGCCGCAATGATGAAGCACAACGGCTTCAACGATATCAGAGGCGGCGGCAATTTCAGCGGCAGACTGACCGCTCCTCTTTGCTTTGCGGGTGCGGTATGCATGCAGCTGCTTGAAGAAAAAGGAATAAAAATAGGTGGCCATATTTCATCAATCGGCAAAACTGCCGATGAAAGATTTGATCCCGTTAACGTAAACGGTGATGATTTCGACGCACTTCTCGGAAAAAGCTTCCCTGTTATCAGTGATAAGCAGGGCGAGCTTATGAGAAAAGAGATTTATGAAGCAAAGGCAGAGGGCGATTCCGTCGGCGGCACAATCGAATGTGCGGTTGTGGGAATGCCTGCGGGCATCGGAGATCCGATTTTTGACGGAATTGAAAACAGAATAAGCTGTGCTGTTTTCGGCATTCCCGCGGTAAAGGGTATCGAATTCGGTGCAGGCTTTGAGAGTGCAAAAATGCACGGAAGCGAAAGCAATGACGATTTTATCAGCGTTGACGGAAAAATCAGAACCGCAACCAATAATCACGGCGGAATCCTCGGCGGCATTTCGTCGGGCATGCCGATAGTTTTCAGATGTGCAATAAAGCCGACCCCCTCAATCGGCAGGGAGCAGAAAACCGTCAATACCGTAACGGGAGAGGAAGAAGCTCTTGTTATCGGCGGCAGACATGACCCGTGCATTGTTCCCAGAGCCGTGCCGTGCGTTGAAGCGGCGGCGGCAATCGTTATTGCAGACTATATTTTCAAGTGAAAAATGAAGAGTGAAAAGTGAAGAATTAAGGGTGGGTGTAACCCACACCCCGTTATATAATCGATAACAGGCAGAGCTTGCCGGGTGCTTTTCGCTTAAGCTTAAAAATGAGGTGTTAATCGTGGATATAAAAGAACTTCGCAACAACATAGACCGAATCGACGGCGAGCTGACAAAGCTTTTTAAAGAAAGAATGGAAACCGCTGCCGAAATCGCAAAATATAAAAAAGAAAACGGCATGCCCGTTTTCAACAAAGAGCGTGAAAGAGAGGTCCTCAACAGCGTTACCGAGGGTATGCCTCCCGAGCTTCAGGGCTACACAAAAACCCTCTACGAAACAATGTTCAATGTCAGCCGTTCATATCAGAAAAGAATCATCAGCCCCGGGTCGAAGCTTTCAAAAATGATTGAAGAGGTAACCGTTTCAACTCCTTGCGAAAGACCCGACAGAGCGGTTGTTGCTTGTCAGGGCGTTGAGGGTGCGTATGCACAGTTTGCGTGCGACAAGATGTTCACCTATCCTTCAATCGTATATTGCAGAGGCTTCAACGATGTTTTCAAGGCGGTTGACAGCGGCCTTTGTCGCTACGGTGTTCTTCCCGTTGAAAACAGCACCGCGGGCACGGTTAACAAGGTTTATGACCTTATGAAGGAGCATAAATTCTATATTGTTCACAGCCTCAAGCTTTTTATCAGACATTCAATTCTCGCTCCCGTTGGGGTGAAGCTTTCGGATATCAAAGAGGTTTTCTCCCATGAGCAGGCACTCAACCAGTGCTCGGAATATCTTTCGGCTCTCGGCGTTAAGGTTACTCCGTGTGAAAATACGGCGGTTGCCGCAAAAATGGTTGCCGAAAGCGGCAGAAAAGACTGTGCTTCCATCGGCTCAAAGGAAAGTGCGGAGCTTTACGGTCTGCAGGTGCTCGAAACGGGCATACAGAACACGGATAATAACTATACCCGTTTCATCTGCATTTCTAAGAAGCCTGAAATCTATCCGGGTGCAAAAAAGACAAGCTTTATGATGACAATTCCCCACGAGCCCGGCTCGCTTTATAATATTCTTTCAAGATTTGCCGCTCTCGGACTCAACATGACCAAGCTTGAAAGCCGTCCGATTCCGGGCAGTAATTTTGAATTCATGTTTTACTTTGATATTGATGCTTCCGTTTACTCCGAAAATCTCAGAGCTCTTCTCAGTGAGCTTGAAAATGATTCGGAGCAGTTCAGCTATCTCGGAAGCTATACGGAGGAATAAAAAATGTTTGGTCTTTTGGGCAGAAAGCTCGGTCACTCGCTTTCGCCGCAGATTCATTCGCACCTCTGTGATTACGAATATAAACTGTATCCCACAGAGCCCGAATGCCTTGATGCATTCTTTTCCGATACCCGTCTGAAGGGTTTCAATGTTACAATTCCCTATAAAATCGAAGCCTTCAACCGCTGTGACGAGCGAAGCGAAACGGCGGAGAAGGCAGGAAGTGTCAACACCGTTATCCGCAGACCCGACGGCACTCTTTACGGCGATAATACCGATTATTTCGGCTTCCTTTACATGGCAAAAAAATGCGGCTGCGATTTCAGGGGCAAAAAAGTGCTCATTCTCGGCAACGGCGGAGCAAGTCTTACCGTTCAGAATGTTGTGAAGGATGAGGGTGCAGGTGAAGTTGTTGTTGTTTCACGCTCGGGAGAAAATAATTATACCAACATAAGCCGCCACTACGATGCGGATATAATTGTCAACACAACGCCCGTCGGAATGTATCCGAATAACGGCGAAAGGCTTATCGACCTTTCGGAATTTACAAAATGCAGAAAAGCACTTGAGTTGATCTATAATCCTGCACGCACCGTTTTTCTTCTCGATGCCGAAAAGCTCGGTATCGACTGCATAAACGGTCTTTACATGCTTGTTGCTCAGGCACTCCGTGCCGCTGAAATCTTTACGAAAAAAACCATACCCCTTTCCCGTATTGACGAAATATATAATGCGATTATATCGGAGCAGAAAAACCTCGTTCTTGTCGGAATGCCGGGCTGCGGAAAATCAACAGCGGCTGCACTCCTTTCAAAGAAAACGGGGCGTGAGTGCGTTGATACGGACGCCATAGTTGTTGAAGCATCGGGCAAAAGCATTCCCGATATTTTTGCGGAATACGGTGAAACGGAATTCAGAAACCGCGAAACGGAAGCAGTACGCACCGCAGGTAAAGGTGCGGGCAAAATAATCGCAACGGGCGGCGGTGCAATTCTCAAAAAAGAAAACCGTATTGCACTGCGTGAAAATTCAACGGTTGTTTTCCTCAAAGCACCCGTTGAAGGTCTTGCAACCGACGGAAGACCTCTTTCAAAAAGCCCCGAGGTGCTTGAAAAAATGCTTGCCGAAAGGCTTCCGCTTTATCTTGAAACGGCGGATTTCACAATCGAAGTTGACAGAGACCCCGAAATAACGGTAAGGAGGATTCTTGAATGCGTATCCTTGTAATAAACGGACCCAATCTCAATATGCTGGGCATCAGAGAGCCTGACATTTACGGCAAAAACACATATGCCGACCTTTGTGAATTGATTGAAAATTATGCTGCCGTAAAAGGCGTTGAGGTTAAAATTTTTCAATCCAATCACGAAGGCAGCATCGTTGATGAAATTCAGGCGGCATACGGAAAATTTAACGGCATAGTCATAAACCCCGCCGCATATACCCACACAAGCGTTGCAATCCTTGATGCACTTAAATCCGTTGCAATTCCTGCAGTTGAAATACATATATCGGATGTTTCCGCAAGAGAGGACTTCCGACAGATATCCTATGCGGGCATGGCATGTGAAAAATCCTTCATCGGTCTCGGTTTTGACGGCTATCTCAGAGGCATTGATTATCTTATTGAGAAATAAAGCTTGCATAGCGTTACAATTAATGCTATAATAGCAAAGTTGTAACACAAACACACGAGAAATGAAAGAGACGGTAGAAAGATGAAAAAGAAGCTTCTGTTGATTATCAACCCTTGTTCGGGTATCAACAAAATCAACGATGACCTTATGGATGCAACCGCTGTTTTCGGTGCACACGGCTATGAAATAACCGTTATGCATACCAAAAAGACGGGTGATGCAACCGACTATGCTAAGGAGCACGGCGACAAATATGATGTTGTTGTCTGCAGAGGCGGCGACGGCACCTTCTGCGAAATGATGAACGGCATCATGCAGCTTGAAAAGAAGCCTGATATCGGCTACATGCCTGCGGGCACAACAAACGAAATTGCAAATAATCTTGCTCTCCCCGCAAGGCTTTCGGGTAAAGCCGCACAGCTTATCGTTAAAGAATCCGCACTTCCTTATGACCTTGCAACCTTCAACGGTAAGTATTTTACATATGTTGCCTCGTTCGGTGCACTTACCGAATGCTCCTACGCAACACCTCAGAAGCTCAAGAATAAAATCGGAAGATTTGCCTATTTTTACGAGGCTGCAAAGGAAATCAAGGATATCCACAATATTCCTCTGCGTTGCAGCGTTGACGGTACTGAGGTTGAAGGCGAATTCATTTTCGGAGCAATCTCAAACTCCTATACGGTCGGAAAGGTTATCCACCTTGACCGCAACGAGGTATGCCTTAATGACGGACTTTATGAGGTTATACTTGCGAAAAATCCCGGCACGGTCAAGGGCTGGGCGGAGCTTGCCGCAGCCGTTCTCAAAAAGAATCTCAATAATCCCAACATTGTTTTCCTTAAGGGAAAGCATATCGAAATCGAAACCACAGACGGTTCACCGCTTCCCTGGACTCTTGACGGTGAATACGGCGGCGACGATAATAAGGTTGTAATTGATGTTCATAAGCATGCCTTCAATTTCTTCCGTCCGCCCCTCATCAATGAAATGTCGGCTTCGGAAACTGTTGAAAAATAATACATAACTATGATTATATAAAACGGGCTTCATCACGGAAGTCCGTTTTTTATTGCAGGAAACGCTGCCATCAGCGTTCTGCGGAATGTCGGGGATGACATTCCCTACTGACCGTTGATTTATTCCATGTAGGGGTCGGCGATCCGACGACCCGACCGCACCGTCAGAAGCGAAGGAAAAAAGAATAATAAAAATGCAGAGTCCTTTAAATGGTCGGATTATTCAGACAAGTATAATAGTTAAATAATATAAACAGTAATCTTTCGTTATTGCGGGTTTTCGGGCGAACCGTGAAACGCCTGCTGTTTCAAAACCAAACATAAATATAATGCAAAGCCAAACAACCCACCGTAGGGTCGGCCTGAAGACGACCGCAGATTACTCCGGCATATATTATCTGTATAATATTGTTTACTCCCTGGGCTTCCTCTGATAACTCCCTCAGTCTCGCTTTGCTCGCCAGCTCCCTCTCGAGGGAGCCAAATCGCTGTCCGTAGGACTGAAGGAGAGAAATAATAATCTTAATAAAAGATGACAACTGTAAACCCGTTGACAGGCAAGGAAATCGGGGCGAAGGCAATCGAGAAACACACGGAGCGGTTGACAACTGAAGCAAAAAAGTTGAAAAAAAGTGTTGACAAACGGGGATGAATTTGATATTATAGTCGAGCACTCCGCAAGAGAGCGGAGAGAAACGCACCTTGAAAATTAAACAACGATTCAAGAAAAACCCTTGAAGATTAATTTGAGTATGT
>JAFQRY010000019.1 GCA_017409845.1 Clostridia bacterium | reverse complement strand
TACGGAGAATTTTTGGACATCCACTCAAAGAAAAATAAACAAGCAGACAAAGACAGTCACGATTGATTTCGTGGCTGTTTTTTGATGCCCGAAAGGAGGATTTCAGAAATGAGACGATAGAAATGTTCCAAACAACCAACGCATCGTTTTGAGAAAATGCATCGGAAAACACGGTGCTTTTCACGGTTCTTGAACCGAGAAAAAATCGCAAAAATCAGCCGGTATCCGGCAGAAAGGAGGCAAAATGAAAACAGGATTAACCAAGCGACAGAAAGATACTGTTATCTGCTTTAACGAAGAAAGTGACATCATTGATGTGCGGACACACAATACGGATTTGAGAAACAGACTTTCAGAATTCAGCGATCTGTATCCAGACTGTTGTAAGCTGACAGACGATGACGAGCAAGGCGGAATGCTTTTTGAAATTCTCAAAGGCAGATTGAGTTTCAGGCTTACCGCACCGTATTCGGAAGAACGCAGAAACAGTTTGAGCGAAAATGCGAAAAAACACGGAATAAATCACGGCAAAAAAATTGATGAAATGGTTTAATTGAATGTGAGATTGTTTTCTTTATTTGTGTATGATATAATCAAATCAATAAATAAAATATGTGGAGGTAATATTGTATGTGGTTTTTATTCGCATTACTGTCTGCAATATTTGCGGCACTTACCTCTATACTGGCGAAGGTCGGCGTAGAAGGAGTCAACTCAAATCTTGCAACAGCAATCAGAACCCTTGTTGTAGTAGCTATGGCATGGGGAATGGTTTTTCTTACGAATGCACAAAACGGAATTGCTGAGATAAGCAAAAGGAGTTGGTTGTTTCTGATTTTATCAGGGTTAGCAACAGGTGCTTCATGGTTGTGTTATTATAAAGCTTTGCAATTGGGTGATGCTTCAAAAGTCGTGCCGATTGATAAGTTGAGTGTAGTAATTACTTTAATTTTGGCGTTTGTATTTTTGCATGAAGAGTTTACAATCAAGTCATTGATAGGATGTATTCTGATAGGAATAGGAACATTAATAATGGTTATGTAATCATGCACAGAACATAAACTTTCAGTTTGGCGAAGCGTCAAATTCCAATTTGTCGAACTAATGATTAAAACAAAAATCAAATACATTTCATCAAACCGTTTCACTTTTAGTGAAGCGGTTTTCTTATAACCAAAATCGAAAGGAGACGTAAATATGAAACACAAAAAAACATAGCAAAATAAAAGCCGAAAATATACGGATAATCCCAAAGGGCGCACTTCTATACATATCTTTCAGAAATGTATATGTGCGTAGCTCCGCTAATGAAAAATCAAAGATTTTAAACAAGGGTTTTACCCTTGCGCTGCGTTGCAGCTATCCCAATAAATTATCCCGTTGTTTCGTTTGAAGCAACGGGATTTTTGTATCCAAAAACAGAAAAGGAGAATTTATGAGTAAATCAAAAGAAGAATTAATTGAAGAAAAAATAAAAAACGAAAAGGAAATTGAAATCCTTGAACATCAGAAACAGCGACTTGAGAATCGCATAGAGTATCTCACCAAAGGTGACAGAGCAAAACGCACTCACCGTCTTTGTGAAAAAGGCGGTGCAATTGAAAGCGTTTGTCCCGAAACAAAGGATATGACTTCTGCGGATTTTTATCAACTTGCCGAATTCATTTTCGATCTGCCCGAAGTGAAAATGTATATGGAAAGGTTTGAGTCGTAATGTCACTTTTTCATTTCCATGTAACCCAAATAAAACGAAGTGCGGGTCAGAGTGCCGTTGCTTGTGCCGCTTACCGTGCAGGCGAAAAATTAAAAAGCGAATATTACGGCGAAATCAGCGACTATACCCGTAAAGGCGGAGTTGTTGAATCAGGAATTATGTTGCCCGAGTATGTTCCGCAGAGTCTTTCCGACAGAGAAACTTTGTGGAACGCAGTCGAGAAAATCGAAAAAGGCAAAAAGGCTCAGCTTGCATACAGTTTTGATTTTGCTTTGCAGAATGAATTTACGATGGAAGAAAATATTTCACTTGCAAAGAAATTCATACATGAACAGTTTGTTGAAAGAGGAATGATTGCAGACTTTGCAATTCATTCTCCCGAAACAAACGGCATTGCAAATCCGCACGTTCATGTTATGTGTCCGATAAGACCAATTGATGAAAACGGCAAATGGGGTAACAAACAAAAACGTGTTTATGAGTTTGACCGAAACGGAGAAAGAGCAACCGACCATAACGGCAATTATATTTTCTCTGCCGTACCGACAACCGACTGGGGTAAACCCGAAACTCTTGAACATTGGCGTTCGGAATGGGCAAGAATGTGCAACGAAAAGTTTGAAGAAAAACAACTTGCAGAAAGAATTGATTACAGCAGTTATAAGCGACAAGGTGTTGATAAAATCCCGACAGTTCACGAAGGAGTTGCAGTACGTCAGATGGAAAGCAAAGGCATAAAAACCGACAAGGGCGATAAGAACAGATTGATAAAATCCACAAACGCTCTGCTTGCCGAAATCAAGGAGAAAATCAGAATTTTCAAAAGTTGGATTGAAGAAATCAAAGCGGAACTCGAAAAATTCAACCAGCCCGAAACAACGCTTGTTGATATTCTCAATACATATCTCGATATGCGAAAAGAAGGCAGAAGCGATTGGAATAAATCTGCACAGACAAAAGGTTCTGTTGCAGACCTGAAGAAAATATCGCAGGCAATTATGATTCTGCAAAACAGAAATATCCGTACCCTTGATGAACTGAACGAAATTCTGAATCCGATTGACGAAACAAGAAAGTCAATCAAGGCTGATGAAAAGAAAATCAAACGGTTGAAACAGCACATTTCAAAGATTGAAGATTATGAAAAGTACAAAGCTGTTTATGATAAATATTCAAAAATATTTTTCGAGAAAAGCAAAGAAAAATATTATGCCGAACACGAATCCGAAATCGAGAAATACAAAACTGCCGTTCGATATATGAAAGCAAATCCCGAATGCAAGCCAAGTGCAAAAGCAGAGATAAAATCTGAAATTTCTGCATTAACGGAACATCAGAAATCATTAACCGCCAACCTATCCAACCATCAATCCGAACTCCGTGAGCTTGAAGAAATCAGATATATTGTAAATCAAGCTATGGAACATAAAGAAAACGAAAAGCCGTCTGTTCTCAAACGCCTTGAAGAAGCGAAGAAACTGACGGCTCAATCTAACCGTTCCGCTTACAAAAAGGAGGAACAAAATATTGAATAGAAAGGAAATTTTAATGTCAGAATCAACAGTAAACATACCAATTGAAAAGCTTCATCAGTTTGAGGGACATCCGTTCAGCGTACCCGATAACGATGAAATGAATATGCTTATCGAAAGCATACAGCAAAACGGAATCATAAATCCGTTAATTGTCAGACCAAAGGAAAACACGGAAGATGAATATGAGGTTGTTTCGGGTCACAGAAGACTCCGTGCAGCAAAGAAAGCAGGGCTGAAAACGGTACCTGCTTTAATTTATGCCATTGACAGAGATACCGCAACAATTGCGGTTGTTGACTGCAATCTGCAACGTGAGAACATCCCGCCGAGCGAAAAAGCAAAGGCATTCAAAATAAAAATGGATGCCATATCGCATCAGGGCAAATCAACTTCGCGACAACTTGTCGACAAGTTGAAAAGTGCCGAGTTTATCTCACAGGCAGAAAGCGGCAGACAGGTTCAAAGATACATCCGGCTCACTCATCTTATCCCCGAACTTTCGGATATGGTTGATAAAGGAAAAATTGCATTTACTCCCGCTGTTGAAATCTCATATCTCACCGAAGAAGAACAGAAAAATCTGCTCGAAACAATACAAAGCGAGGACTGCACTCCGTCGTTGTCACAGGCACAGAAAATGAAACAGCTTTCGCAGCTTCACCGTCTTGATATGGATATGATTTTTAAAATCATGACAACCGCAAAGCCGAATCAGAAAGAATTTCTGAAACTGAATTCCGATAAATATGATAAATTTCTCGGCAAATATTCAACCCCGAAAGACAAGGAAGAACATATTTTCAAAGCACTTGAATTTTACGATAAACATCAAAGAAAGAAGGATATTACAAAATGAAAAAACCAAACAACATTGCGATTATTGAGCCCGTATCGTGCGGTGCAAACGAATATACAATCAACGGTGTCAGATATACGGTTGAATCCCGTTTTGTTCCGTATGACATAAAAAGCAAGCAGGCAACGTTCCATGATAAAATCAAAAGAATTATCAGAAGTGATTTCATACCTTTGACAGTAAACACAGATGAAGATATACTTGAAACGAACAATGTGTGTTTGACTGCCGGAAAGGAGGACTATGCAGTCGAAGGATAAAAAAGAACAAGGCTTTACCGCACTTTACTGCCGATTATCCCGTGATGACGGTACCGAAGGCGACAGTAACTCGGTGGTTAATCAGAAAAAGTTATTGCAGAAGTACGCTAAGGATAACGGTTTTCAGAATCCGAGAGTTTATGTAGATGACGGATATACGGGAACAAACTTCAACCGTCCCGCATTTCAACAGATGATTGAGGATATTGAACTTGGATATATCTCAACGATAATCGTAAAAGATATGTCCCGTCTGGGCAGAAACTATCTTGAAGTCGGCTACTATACCGACAACTACTTTCCGCAGAAAAATGTCCGATTCATTGCAATAAATGACGGAGTTGACAGTGCAGACGGTGACAACGAATTTGCACCGATAAGAAATGTAATCAACGAGCTTTATGCAAGGGACATCAGCAGAAAAGTACGCTCATCATACCGAATAAGAGGTAATTCGGGCGAACCGCTTTCAAAACCGCCTTACGGATATATCGAATCTCCCGATAATCCGAAAAAATGGATAATAGACCCCGAAGCAGCAGCTGTTGTGAAACGGATATTTCAAATGAGTCTTGAGGGCAAAGGCAACGAAACGATTGCAAGGATATTGCACGAAGAAAAAGTTTTAGTGCCTACATCATATATGATAGAAAAGGGCATCAGGCAAAGCGGAAGAAAACCTGCTGACCCGTGCAAATGGATGGCAACAACAGTCGGAAGAATCCTTGAAAGTCAGGAATACTGCGGAGATGTTATCAATTTCAAGACATATTCCCGTTCGTTCAAAGACAAGCGGAGATTGGCAAATCCAAAAGAAAATTGGGTAATATTTAAAGATGTTCACGAGCCGATAGTTGACCGTGAAACTTTTGAACTGGTTCAGAAATCCATAAAAAACACCAAACGGAGAGCACCCAAACCCGAGAATGGTGAAAAAAGCATATTCAGCGATTTGCTTTACTGTTCGGATTGCGGTCACAAGCTGTGGCATCACGTGAATCCCCGTAACAAAGATATCAAGTTTTTCAGTTGTTCCAACTACAAGAAAGACACAAGAGGCACCTGCGATGCAAGGCATTATGTCCGTGCGGATGCAATAGAGCAGGTTGTGATGCTTGAACTCAAACGGCTTGCGAAGTTTCTTGAATATGACGAAGAAGCATTTGCCGATATGCTTGCCGAAAAGACAAACGAAGACCTTATTGCAGAAAAGAAACAGGTTCAGAAAGAGCTTGACAGAGCAATCGCAAGAAATGAAGATGTAGCGAGGCTGTATGAAAGGCTTTATGAAGATAATGTTTCTGGCAAGGTTACCGACGAATGGTTTATGCAGTTATCTAACAAGTATGAAAGCGAAAGGCTTGAACTCAAAACAAAGATTCAGCAATACCGTGAGCAGCTGAGCAATCTCGGTGCAATGCAGAAAGGCAAGGAGCAATTCATATCAGCCGTGAGAAAGTTTATGCAAATGGATACTCTGACTGCACCGCTGCTCAAAGAACTGATAGACAAAATCGTTGTTTACGAAACGCAGGGAACGGGAAAATACAGAACGCAGAGAATTGTTATTTACTACCGATTTGTAGGCTATCTCGAAATACCGCTGACCGAAAGCGAATGGGAGTATTACCGAGCCAACACAAGACAGGGAGTTGCGGTTGAATATATCTCAAAGAATATCCCTGCATAAAAAACTGTCCGTAACAAACAAAAAGAGCAGGCATAACACCTGCTCGAAAATATAACTGAAATAAAAAATCGAGTGTTCACAACTTGAATCCGTTATGAACACTCGAGATGGCGGAGAGCAAGGGATTCGAACCCTCGAACAGGTTATAGCCCGTTACACGATTTCCAATCGTGCTCCTTCGACCAGCTCGGACAACTCTCCGTATCTGCAAATCAAATGCTTATATATTATATATGACATGTTATAAAAAATCAAGTGTTTTTTTATTTATTTTCAAATTATTCTTCACATTTATTATAAAAGAAAAATCAGATTATAGTTAAAATGTGACGGTCAGGGATGACAATGCCTTTAAAGAAACACGGCATTGCCCCCTTATTTTATCATCACCATATTGCATCAACACGCAAGCCGTCAACTGTATAGGTTACATCATGCATATAATGCTTATCAATCGCTTCGCAAAACGCATTGAGCATTTCTTCGTCAGCCATAACAATCGAAAATTTCATCGTAAGACTTTCGGGAAGATACATTCTTGTTCCGAGATTAAAACCGTTGACCCACCAATGCATCTGTAGCGGTTTATCGACAAGTATTTTATCGCCGTGCAAGATCTGCATTGACATTTCAAGCATCTGATCATCATTTGCACATTCATAATACGTTCCGAATTTTTCTTTATCCCTGCAATACACTCCGACCTCGCCGCCGTTTGAAACTGTATAGTTTCCCTTCCAGATCTGAATCATATATTCAAGGTCATTGTATTCAAACTTGAATCTGCGGGTTTTATAGTTAAAAAACACGGGCATTGAATTGGCAACGACATCATAAAGATAACAAAATCCGAAATCACGCATCCAGCAGTTAACAGTTGCATAAACAAGCATTTCAGAAAGATTCATATTGAATCCTACACCGACAATTCCCATGTCATTATGGTTATAGCATTCACCGGTAACGGTATCAATTATGAGACCGGGATAGAATTCTTCTGTTCCGCCGTCTTTATAAGTCAGCCTGATATAAACCTCATAAATCTCCGGGCTGCCTTCACGCGGGAGAGCATAAATCTCACACTTATTTATAACGCTCATATACATTCCGATAAGACCGTAAACGGCAACCATTGCCATGTTGCCTTCATCGTTGTATCGGTCTCGCTTTTCATACATCTGGCGTCTGAATTCAGCGGTATCAATCTGAAATGTTGTTGTGATAATATCGGCAAGCTGATTTGATTCGGGAAGGTTATCAAGAATGGCAGCAAAATCAAGTCCGCTGTTAAGTGCAATATGTTCACTGACATCTGTTAAAAAACCGTCAACCTCAACATTAAACTTTTGCTGAGGAAAAATCCATGTGCCTGTCAGAATACGCATTACAGTTGAAAAAGCATTAAATATTCCGTAAAAATCTGCAGTTGTAAAAACCGGATATCCTTCTTCAAGAAGATATTCTTTATAATCCGTTATATTCATTAACTCAGGCTCAGTTTCATTGTTTTCCGCAGAAACAACAACTGAGGTTGTCAGCAAAACAGAAAGTGTCAGAACAATCGCTGTTATTCTTTTTATATGTTTCATGTTTATTCTCCTGTTACAAAAATAAGATATATGTTACCACAGATAAGATAATTATTCAATAGACACTACCATAAAAATGTTTAAATAATGTTAATGAAATAATAATATGTAAAATTTTCATATAAAACAACCGCACCTTTTAAAGATGCGGTTAATAAAAATTAATATATTATCTGAGTAACACCGTTATACAAGTTAAGAATTATAAGCAAAACAATCACAAAAACAAAAACCTTCCTTATAATCTTATCATCAAATTTTCTGTTAAGTTTTGAGCCGATGATACCGCCGAGAATCGCAGCAGGAAGAATGAAAAGCAGCGTTTTCCATTGATGTGCATAAGGCTGTATTCCGGATGAAGCAAAAATTGTTATCAGCTTGGAAAGCTGTGAGAAAAAAATGATTGCAACAGAATAAACAGCAGATTCTTTGACATTCATGGAAAAAAACAGCGTCAGCACGGCAACATTAATCGGTCCGCCGCCGATGCCGAGAAACGATGCGGTGAATCCGAGTGCTACACCGACAAAAAGTATTGCAAAATTGTTTTTTATCCTGAAGGATTTTCTTTCTTTTGCAACATAAATAATAACCGCTGTCAGGAGCAATGCAAGGATAAAAGCCTGAATTGCTCTTATGCTCCCCTGCTCTGCAATTGCACTGAGCATATCCATGCAGTATCCGCCGAGGAAACCGCCCGCAATTGAGCCGGATGCAATAAAAAGAATAATGTTTTTGTTGAATGAAGCTTTATTCTTTATATGCTTTGCCGTTGAAACGACAGACATTGTAAAAACTGCAACGGCAGAAAGAAAATCAACCTGCATTCTTGGCTCTGCACCGATAAAATCGAGAATCGGTTTTATTATAACACCGCCGCCTAATCCCACAAATGCACCTAAAGTTGTTGCGGCGAGAATAACAAGAGAGTAAATTGCAATCAGCATCAGAATCTGCTCACCATATCAGAAAACGCATCGGCTATGGATTTCTGTGCACCGATACCCATTGAATTGGTTTCATGGTAATGGTTAAGGTCAAACTTATCTTTGTAGCCGTTAAGATAAGGCTGAGTGGGATTGAGGATAAAATCATTGGGAGGAACAACATAGCCTGCCATATCGTTTGAAACGCCGAAAACAATCATATCGGGTTCACCCGCAATTTCGGCAAGAGGAGTGGGATTGATTTCACCGCCTTTGCCTGTGGGTGATGTTTCAGCGGTTTTGTATCCGCCGTAAACGGTAGAAACAAAGCTTTCACCGGGAAGGAGAAGAACCTTTTTGCCGCCGATTGACATGTAAGTCATTTCCGTCATCATTGCAATACCGATATCGCTTTCATCATTGGGATAAGCATTGAAACTCATAACATGACGCATTGCAAGAAGAGTAAGAACATAGTTGCCGACGGGAAGATAGAACGGCTGCTGCATGATTTTCATTTCGGGATCAAGCTCTTTATCGTTATCAATCTTAAGAGCAGCATCGGCAATCATCTTTGCCTGAAGCTTGATACAGTTAACATTATCTTCGCTGTCAAGCTCTGCCGCATCCATTGCACCGATTGCACCGATACCGAAAAGAACGTTTGCACCGTTTTCTTCGGCTATCTGCTTACGCATAAAGTAGGGATATTCGCCGCTGAGCATACGGTTTGATCCGCCGAGAGAATTGGGATGAGCACCGAAATTCATAATCCATGTTTCATTTGAACCGTCATCGGGTACAAAACGGAATCTTGAAAGAACCTCATGCTTGTCGAGAAATCCTCTGCGTGTCTGAAGTCCGTCTTTGATTGTTATATCACCTATGTAAAGCTTGCCGCTCTTGCGGTTTTCATATGCTTCTTCGGCAACCTTGACAGCTTTATGCATAAGCATATCCATATATTCAGGATCCTTTCCATCGGAAGGAATGCTGACAAGATTGGGTTTTCCCCAGTAACCGAGAGTATCTATTCCGGAATGGCTGTGTGTGCAGCTGAAATTGATGCACTTACAGCCCTTGATTTTCGGCGAAGCCATAATCATGGAGCGGATTTTATTGACTTCAACTCTTGTCATGCCAACTATATCCGCACCGAGCCAGAGCATACCTTCATCATTACCGCAGTCAAGCCATACGGCACTGATATAAACGGGCGAAAGAACGCCTTCCATTTTATGGCCTGAGCCGTGACCTGCAATCCAGTAGGTTTTTCCGCTTGTGAGATCGGGCATGATTTCATCTGTTGCAAAGCCTGCTCTGTATCCGCTGCCGCTGATTTTCAAAGGGTCAACTTTCTCTATTGCAGGTGCGGTTTTGTTTTTCTTGACTTTTTTTCCGAAGCTTTTTGTTATTGCCACAATTCCTTTTGAGGCGAGATCCATAATATCCATATCTGTTCTCCTTTAAAATATAATCAACCGTTATTGCCGAATCTGTAAATATTCTGCGATTCAATATCAAATGTCGGTAAAATAACGGGAGGAAGACCTGCGTTGACGGTAAGAGATGAAATCATTGTTCTTGCATAAGGGAAAAGCTCTTTAAAGGTCTGAACATGAATGATTTCTTTTTCAACTCCGCTGTCATAGGTGAATATTCCCTGAATAACCGCTTTGATATGAAATTTATCCCTGTTTGCCTTATCGTTGACTTCAACAGTGAATTCTCCGATGCAATTGTTGTTTTTAGAATACTTAACGTTATAGGAATACTTATTTTCAAACTCTATCCGTGCACCGTTTTCATGCTTATTGACAAATTCAATTTCGGTTGCACGGTAAGCACGGAAGGTTACCTTGTTTGCCATTATATTACCTCCGCTTTCTCGATAATTATGGGATCAACGGGGCTTGCAAGCTCGCCGCTTGAATTATATCGTCTTTCTACCTCAAGAAAACCGTCAACAACTTCCATTCCCTCGATAACCTTGCCGAAAGCAGCGTATGAACCGTCAAGGAACGAAGCATCATCATAGCAGATAAAGAACTGAGAAGAAGCGGAATCATACTCGGAAGAGCGAGCCATTGAAATTACTCCTCTTGTGTGAGAAAGAGTATTCTGTGAGAAGCCGTTGAGAGCAAATTCGCCCGTGATTGTTTCGGAGCTACCTTCATAACCGAGGCCGTCCGAGCTTCCGCCCTGAGCCATAAATCCGTCAACAACTCTGTGGAAGGTAAGTCCGTCATAAAAGCCTGCCGAAACGAGCTTTTTGAAATTATTGACAGTTTCGGGAGCATATTGAGGATAAAGCTCAACAACAAAGCTTCCGCCGTTTTCCATTGTGAATTTAACAAGACTTCCGTTTGAATCCGAAACAGAATCACCTGAGTTATCGGCATCAATATTATTTTCTCCTGCTGAAGAATAATTGCCTGCAGGTGAAGAATCATCATTCTTTGATGTGGAAAAGGTTTTATTTGAGCAGGAACAGAAAACAAGTGCAACCGCAATTGCAAGAGCAAGAATTTTAAACAGTTTTTTCATTTGATAATACTCTCCTATTTTTTGTTATATATTAATTATACATTTTTTCTTTAAAATATCAATATCAAATAAGGTGTTAATAAAAAATTTGCAAAAAAATACCGGGAACAGCGGTTCCCGGTACTGATTTTAAATTAATAATTTTCTTTTCTGACTTCGAAATATGCCTGAGGATGAGCACATACGGGACAGATTTCAGGAGCCTTCTTGCCCATTACAAGGTGACCGCAGTTGCGGCATTCCCACATTGTTTCTTCTGCCTTTTCAAAAACCTTCTGCATTTCAACATTGCTGAGAAGTGCACGATATCTTTCTTCGTGAGTCTTTTCGATAGCAGCAACCATACGGAATTTTTCTGCAAGCTCTGTGAAGCCCTCTTCGTCAGCTTCCTTTGCAAAGGTTGCATACATATCGGTCCACTCGTAATTCTCACCTTCTGCAGCATGGAGAAGATTCTGTGCGGTATCGCCGAGCTCACCGAGAGCCTTGAACCACATTTTTGCATGCTCTTTTTCGTTGTTGGCTGTTTGAGTGAAAATAGCCGAAATCTGCTCAAAACCTTCCTTCTTTGCTACGGAAGCAAAATAGGTGTATTTATTTCTTGCCTGAGATTCGCCTGCAAATGCAGCCATAAGATTTTTTTCTGTTTTTGTTCCCTTAAGATTCATATTGTTTTCTCCTTTATCATTATTATCTTCAACTGCTTCAACTCTTTCAAAATCGGAAGCAGGATGTTTGCAAAGCGGACAGATAAAATCTGCAGGAAGCTCATCGCCTTCATAGATATATCCGCAGATTTTGCAGCGATAAAATACCTTAGCTGCTTTTTTTACTTCGGGCTTCGGCTTGATATACTTGTGATAATAGTCGTAGGTAACGCTTGTTTCGCCTGAAAGAACCTCGCAATCGGTAACATCAGCAATAAAAAGAGTGTGTGTTCCGAGGCCTGTCGCGGAAACAACCTTTCCCGAAATATATGCATTGGTGTTTTCCGTAAGATAATATATACCGTTACTGCTTCTGGAAACTGCACCGAAATCTGCAAATTTATCGGTATCCTTACCGCTTCTGAAGCCGAACGCCTTAAAGGTTTCAAACGGAACGGATTCGGAAAGAATACTGACATTGAATTCACCCGTCGCAAGCACCATATCGTGGGTTTTATTTGCTTTATTGACAGCAATGGTTATTCTGTTGGGTGATGCGGTAACCTGCGACACGGTATTTATAATACATCCGTTATCAAAGCCGTTTTCCCGTGCAGAAAGCACATAAAGTCCGTAGCCGATTTTAAACATAGCCGTTAAATCCATAATAATTCACCTCTGTAAAGATATTACAATATTATCAACTTAAAGTCAACTATATTTTGTCAGGCAAAACACTCGGTTATTCTGATATTGTCGCCTGTAATTGAATATTTTTCTTTTGCAGATTCGGGCATGAGAAAATAATCGCCCTTTGAGATCTGTTTTTCATAACCGTCACCCGAAATAATTCCTTCGCCCTCGGTTACAACATAAACAGCGGCACCCTTATCAAGCACAAAGCTGCCTCCGTTCAATGTTACGGTTCTTACATTAAAGCTTGTTGTTATGCTGTCATCAATCATTGCCTCATATCTCACCCCGCCAGCATCGCTGATAAGCTTCGGCTCAAGCGGAGCAGGATATTTTTTCTGCATATCAAAGCATTCAAGAGCATTCTCGCGGCTGAGCCCGAGATACATTTCTCTGTCGGAGAGCTTATATTCTCCGCAGTATCGTTCGGGCTGAATGGTAAAATCAGTCGGCTCCTGCACTTCAAGAAGAAGGCAGCCGCTGCCGATTGCATGAACCATTTTTGCGGGAATATAAATAACATCTCCTGCCTTTACATCAATTGTGCAAAGCAGATTTTCCATTGCATCCGAACCGGTTTCGCTTGCATCAATAGCTGCTGAAAAATCTTCAAGAGTAACGCCGTCTTTGAAACCGTAAAAAATCTTTGCACCCGGTCTGGTTGCAAGAATAATCCAGCTTTCTTCCTTGCCGTATTTGGATGAGAAATATTTTTCCGAAAAAGCTTTGTCGGGATGTGCCTGAACGGGAAGGCGGATTGCCGAATCAAGAATTTTGGTTAAAATTCCGATATCCTCTCTTTCGCCGAGAATTTCGTTTTTGTATTTTTCGGTTGCATCGTTAAGATAAAGGTCAGTTCCTTTTATTTTTGAAACGCCCTCATATTCATCCGTGCTGCCCTCGTTGAGTGCTTTAACGCTTGATGCAACCCATTCTTCGGGATAATATCCGTCGGTTGAATCATCTCCGAAAAATTCAGAAAAAAGCTTACCGCCCGTATATATTCTGAAGACTCTGTTTTTTTCAAAGAAAATCGGTTCATTGTAAAACATATTCAATTCTCCCTGTATTTAATCATTCTGCATGCAGCAGAAATATCATCAAAGCATCCGCATGCTACCGAAGCTGCAAGTGCAGCACCGTATGAAGCTTCTTCGGCATAAAACGGTATTTTTATATCGCATCCGAACATTGCGGAAACAATTCTGCGAAGAGCTGCGTTTTTTCTGATTCCGTTTCCCGAGCAAACAAGCTCTTTTGCTTTCATTCCGCCGTTTTTATACATATCAAAAAGCTCCTGCGACATTCCGCAAAGAACGGAATATGCAATATCGGAAGCTGTAAAATCTCCCTCAGAAATATTGCTTATCGAGCCTCTGACAAACGGATTGCTTCTTGTGCCGCAGAAACGGCAGTCAGCATTAAGCTTTGTTTCTGACTTATCTTCAAGAAGTCTGTTAATATGCGGATACATGGAATCCGTGTCACAGCCCGCGAGATTTGCAATTTCTCTGAAAAGCTTTTCTACCATTGCAAAGGCTCTGCCTCCGCAAAGTGCACAGCCCGCAGCAAGAAATCGTTTGCCGTCAAAGGGTCTGTTTTCAACACCCTCAGCATCCGTCTTTTTATCGGTCAGCCATGAAATCTGAGATCCCGTGCCGATATTTATAAGAGCATTTTCCGATTCCGAAACCGAACCGATAAAGCTTGCCTGATTATCTCCGAGAGCAACGCAAACAGGTATTCCGTTATGTGTTCCTGCCGCAATGAAATCCGGCGTAACATCGGGCAGCCTCGGATTATCAATTGTAAAACTGTTGTTATCAATGTCAAAGCATCCGAGGCTTGCTGCATTGGTGATATGAACAAGCGGTTTTTTCAGACCGCACAGCTGCATCACCGCATAATCCGCAATCGTGCAGAGATACTTTGCATTCTGAGGGACAAGACCGTTTATCTCATTGTAAAAATCGGTTGCGAGTCCATATCCCGCAAAGCAGCCGAGATGGTCGGCATATGATTTTCCATTTTTATATTCTGCAGCCGCACGTTCATCCTGCCATATATACAGCGGACTGACAGCATCGCCGTTTTCATCGGTATAAACAATGCCGTGCATCTGACCAGAAAAGCCTATTGCACAAATATCATCAGCACTGAGCTCGTCAAGCAAACCGTAAACACTATGCATTATAACTTCAGTATTCTGAATTTTTTCATAGCTTTTGTCCGTTTCAATAAAAGAATCGTTAGCTTTGGTCAGCGACTTGATAATTTCGCCGTTTTCCGTATCAACAAGAACACCGCATATGCTTGTTGTTCCGATATCTATTCCGATAATTTTCATAATTTCACCTTATGCAATTGAAGCTGATTTGGGATCAAGGCGTGTTATGATATCCTGCTGAATTGCAGGCGAAAGGTCAAGGAAATTAACAAAAGTTCCGTGAATTCTCATTATATAAACTCCGCTCGGAGCATATTTTTTCGGGTCTGCAAGAACCTTACGAAGAATCTCGGCAGTTGTTACATTTACATAAAGATAGAAAGGAGAAACGCCTTCATTCATCGGGTTAAAGAATAAAGGATTGATGATTTTATCTCTGAATTCGATTCCCTTTCCTTCATCGGATTCGGCTCTGAAATATTTCGGGTCAACGCCGAGATGTGAAGCGTAGCCGCCGTTCATTTTTTCAAAAGGAAGTTTCATATTTGAAAGCATACGGAAGCCGAGACCGTTTTCGGCACTGCCGTAAAGAGGATCAACGCCGTAGCCGAGCATATCTCTTGATTTTCTGCCGTCGGGAGTAGCACCGACCCAGTATCCGTAAAGAAGATGTGTTGAGGGTGAACTGAAATCCGCACGGAACGAATTGCCGAGATAATTTTTGGTTGAAGAAACAACATCGGCAACCATTGATGCAATTTCCGCAGCCTCATTATCAACCTTTTCAATGTTATTTCCGAATTTGTCTGCAGAAAGAAGGAATTCTCTGAGGTCTTCATATCCGTTGAAATCTGCTTTGAGTGCATCAACAAGCTTATCTGCATCCTGAGGTCTTTCGGCAAGAAGCTTATCAATAGCCGAGAAGCTGTCAGCAATAACGGAAACGCCGTGAATAAGGCATCCGCTGCCGTTATATTTTGTTCCCTGGGCGTTGATATCACGGGCATCAATTCCGTTTTCAAGACCGCCCATAAGGCAAGAAAGGAAAGGAACTCTCTGAGTTGAAAGTGCGGCAGAGGCACCGTTTGCAGCTTCTCCCATTGCGGCTACAAATTTTTCAACATTCTTTCTGAATTCTTCGCGAACATTTTCAAGCTTGCAGGCTTCAACCTCTACGAGTTTTTCGCCTGTGATTGCAGAAACACCGCCGGTAAGAGTCATCTCAAGAATTTTGGGAAGATTCAGCCAGCTGTTGGTTGTGTTGCCGTTATCCTTACCCATAACAAGAGGCTCCTGACAGCCTGCAATCGAGATATCGGCAAGGTCGTCTTCGTCAACACCCTTTGAAGAAAGGACGCTGAAAAGAGAATCATCATTAAAGAAAGACGGTGTAAGCACGCCGGGAGTAAAAAGGAATCTTCCCATTTCTTCATAAAGCTTTGCAGGTGTGTTCTTATGGAGCTTAACCGAAAGAATGGGCTGAGGAAGGTTCATATCATAATACGCATCCATAAGTGCGTATGTAGTGTCGTTTGTAAGGTCATTGCCGCAGGCATCACGACCGCTGACGATTATATTCTGCGAAATAGCCCAGCTTCTGTCAGCAACATTGAAGAAAACAAGAAAATGCTTGAGCAGAGCTGCAACGGTGTCACGGTCAAGACCGTTTCTGTAGGGCTCGAAAATTCTGTCTGCATTTCCGACAGAAAAAGCAAAAGGATTGGGAGTCTGTTCAAGGCACATAATCTGCCACATAATAATAAATGACTGAACAGCTTCGTAAAGATTTTCAGCACCGTTTTCGGGAACCTTGCGAAGTGTTTTTTCCATTATTTCAAGCTGTGCTTTTCTATCATCGGAAGCACCGCTCATTTTTTCTTTCGCAAGATCGGCATAACGGTTGGCAAGAATTGATGCGGATTCGAGTGCGATTGCAAAGGCCTTATATCCGTTACCCTCTTTGCCCTCGGTTTTCTTTATCATTTCTTTGGTGCCGTATTTTATTGCAAACCTCATATCGGGAATAAGATGACCCGTTACCTGCTCAAAGAAGAATATAACTTCTTTGGTATAGCATTCATTTTTTTCGTAAACCTCACCGAGTTTAACGGCATATTCGGTCTTTGCGAATTCGGCTCTTGCCTTTTCGATTCTTTCAGCGGTAATTTCTTCGTTGGGCTCTATGTCCGAAAAAACAGCCGCAGGGTCACAGTAGCCGCTGAATTCCTCAACCTTGAAGGAAGGATTTATGAGGGCATAGCTTCGTGCGAATGCATCATCCTGAGTACCCGCAAAAATCTGATAATCGCTCAGATAAACAGGCATTGTACTGACTATATCTCTGAGAATGAGGGCCTTTTTCACCTCTTCATTTTCGTTATCATATTTTTTTGAAAGCTCAAGCTCCTTTTCCTTGGCAAGAAACCAGCCGTCAAGACGCATTCCCGCTCTTTTTTCGGCAAACAAAGCCTTTGCCATTTCGGTTATTTTCTGACTGTTAAGAACATTAATCATAAATATTTCTCCTTATGTTTCAACGGTTTTCATTCCTGATTCTTCAAATAAATCTTTAAATTCTTTTGTTTTTTGCGTACTCACGAACCCGTTTTTGATTTCATAATCGCCCTTCCATTTATCTTTTCCGTATTCATGGTAAGCGAGAAATTCAAAAACCGCAGCTGAAGTATCAAGCTTTTTAAAGTAATCAACAAAGCCGCATGGATTATCATTTATACCGTTAATAACGGGAATTCTTATGTGAAGCTGTCTGCCCTGTGACAGAAAATATTCAATATTATCTTTAACGCTTTTATTTGAAGCACCAACCCATCTGAGATGCTCAGCCTCATCATAATGCTTCATATCAACAATAAGATAATCAACATATTCCGCAATATTGCGAAGCGATAAAAAAGAGCCGTTTGTCTCAATTGCGGTATGAATACCGTTACCTTTGAGAAGCTTCAGAAGCTCTGTAAGCTCCTCAGCCTGAACGCAAACCTCTCCGCCGGTAAAGGTAACCCCTCCGCCGTCAAAAAACATCATTCTGCTTCGCATTATTTCGTCAAAAATCTCATTGACGGAATATTCTGAGGCATTGGAATTTTCAAGAGGAATGGTGTCTGCGTTTGAACACCATTTACACGCAAAATTGCATCCCTGAAGATGGTAAACAAGTCGGTTACCCGGTCCGTCCTGCGAATAATTAAAACCTTTATGCAGTATCTTCAAAATACCACTCCAATTATAATTTATCTACTAAATTTTACCCCCTTTGTGCAAAACTGTCAATAATATTTTAAATAAATAATAAATTTTAATATTTTTGATATTTTGTAGGTTTGTCAATGATGTGTTACAAAATTAGAAAACCTCGCCGAAGCTGATAAAAGCTTTGATATAATCAGCAGGAGATTTCCAATTCAACGGACGCATGGGGAAATTATTGTATTTTCTGCTGTGAACAGCTAAT
>JAFQRY010000018.1 GCA_017409845.1 Clostridia bacterium | reverse complement strand
TTCGTCATATTACCCTTATAGGAACGGAAGGTGTTCGGTCTGACTTCTTTTTCAATCTCTGTCAGCCATATTTCAAAGTATTCCGCAACCGAAATACCGTAATAAACGCCGTTATGGTAGTTCCATTTTTCAAGCTCCTGATTCAGGAATTGCTCGGCGATATTTTAAATTTTATTTTCAGCGTTTTGCATAAGTAAACTCCCTCGGCGATTACCGAAGGAGTTCGACAAATTGGAATTTACTTCTTCAATACTTTTTTGCACCAGGTACGTTTGTTGCAGTTGGGGCACTTTAAGTATCGAGTTGTTCCCCTGTGCATCGCATTAAGTGCCTGAGTGTAGGTAGGCACAATCTCGTGACCACAATTTTTGCATTTGTAAGCACCCACGCTGATTTCAAGTTTTAATGCATAGAAACATGGTATCAAAAACACGACGCAAACACCAAGAATTGTGACAAGCTGCCACACTCCTTCGGGAATCAAAAATGCAGCAACAAAGATACCTGCAATTAGGGCTGTCATACTTACAATCATAATAGCCCACATTGAAGACCAAATTGTTTTGTTTTTCTTCTCTAATTCTTTTGCCATATCAAGCAAAAGCTGTTCGTTTTTCTGATTGTTATTTTCCATATTGATTTTCTCCCCACTTAATAATTCGTTTACACTGATGCAAAGAATATCACAGAGTTCAAGCATAATAGAAGTGTCGGGCATTGCTATGCCGCGCTCCCACTTTGAAATTGCTTTATCGGTGATACCCAATTTTTCTGCCAACTGCATTTGTGTTAAGCTTGCTTTCTTTCTGCATTCGGCAATAAATCTGCCTATTTTTATTTGATTCATAGGCTGCCTCCTTTCGCATACAGTATAACGGCTATTTCGCATTAAATACACCCATCGTTGGTTTAGTGAGGAGAAGTAAACCTATGGTTGAGTAAAAATTGACCGTCAAATTCTTATTTATCAATCTCATTATAATTCTCTGTGGTTGTTTTTGCAACACTTGAATTGACCGCGATAATGTTATATAATTCCAATATAACCTATAAGAAAGGTGTGATAAAATGAAAAATGTTATTTTAAGTGCAGATGGAGACTATAAGGTTTACTCTGTTCCTGATAAAGTGTCAGACGATTTAGAAAAATATTGTTTGGAGTTCGAAAAGTGGCTCTATACATCTCCGGAAGGAGAAAAATATTACCTCAAACAATACGGTATGTTTGCTTATGATGAATCTGATTTTATTGAATGGCTCAACAAATATAAATTCCCGAATCAAGCTTCTTTCTTTGTCGAAAATTTAGGAAATATATGCTGGAAAGACATTCCTGAGCGTTGTAAAGAATATCCGGATTTTAATTTTTAACATTAGTAAGAATATGGGTTGTTTGTAATGAAAAAACTTAAAACCGTTATTTCAATTTTTCTGATACTTGTGTTTATTGCGGGAGGTTACGTTGGCAATATGCTCGGAGTTTTTAATGAAGGCAACTACGGTGAATATTCCTTGAGAGATACGCCATCGGTTTCCGACAGTCCGATAAACGGAAAGACCGTTATCTTCCTCGGGAGTTCGGTAACTTTCGGTTACGGTTCGCTCGGTGTCAGCTTTGCGGATTTTCTTGAAAAGACCGACGGTATCACCGCTGTCAAAGAAGCTGTTTCGGGCACAACACTTGTTGATATCAAAAGCAATTCTTACGTTTCACGAATGAAAAAGATTGATAAGAATATCAAAGCTGATGCATTCGTCTGCCAGCTTTCAACCAATGATGCAACAAAAGAAATGCCGCTTGGCGTAATCTCCGACAGTTTCAAAATGAGTGACTTCAATACACAGACAATTGCAGGTGCAATCGAATACATAATTGCTTATGCAAAAGAAACGTGGAGCTGTCCCGTTGTGTTTTACACACAGGCAAAATATGACAGCGATCATTACGCAAAAATGGTTGACCTTCTTTTGAAAATTCAGAATAAATGGAACATAACCGTAATTGATTTATGGAATAACAGTGAGATAAATTCAATTACCGATGAGCAGCGAGAGATTTATCTTGTTGACCGTATTCATCCCACAAAAGCGGGCTATAAAGAATGGTGGCTGCCCGAATTCCGCAAACGCTTATACAAGATCTTTGTTTTTAAAAGCAATCCGTAACAGGCTCTTTTGAAAGCTCGACCTTTAAAGTGCCGCCTGATGTAATTTCAAAATACGACAGATACGGTCTGTTTATCACATTTCCGTTAAACTCGATTTTTTTGATATAAGGGTATTCCAGAGGTTCTTTGTCACAAACCACGGTTAAGGTGTCGGCAACTGTGCAGGAATGATATTTTTTATTTAATCTGACGGTCGCTTTTTTAAACAAGGGTGTGTTGATATAATAATTCTGATGACCGATGCAAACCTGAGCAAAACCTAAGCTTGACAGAACATACCAGGCAGAAAGCTGTCCGACATCTTCATTGCCGCAGAAACCGTATGCACCTGTTCTGTATGCCTCTTTCTGAACCTTGCGGGTCCAGTACTGTGTACGGTGAGGGAGACCCAGAATGTTGAAATAATGGGTTATGTTATGGCAGGGTTCATTTGAATGGTTGTAGTCTTCATTCCAGAGTTTGGAAAAATCAGCATTTTCAAAGAATCTTTCAAGAAGCTCAATTGTTCTTTCTTCACCGAAAAGCTTGCTTAAACCGATAACATCGTAAGGCACAAACCATGATTGCTGAAAAATATTGCTCTCAACACATCCGTCGTCATCATATTCATTTTCTTCAAAAACAAATTTACCGTTCTTTTTACGCGGTGCCAGAAAGCCAAGCTTTTCATCGTAATTTTCAACATATTTTTTTGTGCGTTCCAAAAAGTATTCTTCGTTTTCTTTGTCGCCTTTTTCTTTTGCGAAAAGATACATCGTGTAATCTGCAAGCAAAAATTCCAAGGTATCGCTCAGTTCTTCGGGTACAAAAGCGTTTTCAAGATACTGCTTGCAATCGGGTCTTACGGAATGAAACGGCTTATTGAACAGCTCCTTCTCACATTTGCTTGAAGCAAGACCGATTCTATATGCTTTTTCCGTGTCATAATCCCTGATGTTTTTGAGGTAAGCATCAGCAACAACAAGAAGACCGGGGTCTCCGACCATAGAATGAGTATCAATACCCAAAAGCTCCCATTGCGGGAACGATGTGTTTTTGGTCTCCGCTATTTTTAAAAGTGAATTGACCTCATCATTAACAATATCAGGACGGATAATTGCCAGAAGCGGAAACTCGCTTCTGTATACATCCCAGCCGCTGAATACCGTGCGATGAATATAGCTGTCATCTTTCATCGTTTTTCCGTCCAGAGAAAAGCTGCCGTCAATATCAGCAGAAACTCTGGGATCCAGAAGCGTATGATAAAGGCAGGTGTAAAAAAGCTTTAAATCTGTTTCGTTGCTGCCTTCAACATCCGCAATACTGAAGGCCTGCTCCCATAAAAGCTGAGCATTTTTTCTCTGAGCATCAAAATCGAAATCGGGAATTTCAGCCTTTAAATTCATTCTTGCACCGTCAGGACTTGTGTAGGAAATGCCGCATTTTATTTTAAGAGAATCCCTGAGATTTTCACCGAATTCCAGAAGCAGTCCAACATCTTCGTGGCAGAATTCTTTTATATGTTCATCCTGCATTTCTTCATTTGAAAAGAATTGCATTTTTTCAGGCACCTCTGAAAACTCGCAGGTGAAATACAAATCATAAGATATTCCGGCATGACCGTGACCGAATCCCCCGCCCTTCGGTGTGCATATGATTTTGCCTTCAACAGTATTTTCGTTAATAATTTTTATTTCTTCAAAATCTGCTTTGCCGCCTATTCTGCGGGAAAGATTCATTATGACTTTTGCGTTTTCGTTTTTCGGATATGTAAATCTCAATATACCGCTGTGGACATTCGCCGTTGCTTCCGCCTGAATATTGTAACGGTCTAATTTTACGGAGTAATAGCCTGCTTGCGTTTTTTCGCTGTCGTGAGAAAATTCGGATTTCCAGCCTTTTTTGCCCTTTTTAAATTCAACATGACTGTTGCTTCCGCTTCTCAAATCCGTTTCACCCGTGACAGGCATAATCTGGATATTTCCAAGATCGCCGTACCAGCCTATACCGCTCATGTGGTTGAAGCTGAAGCCTTCGATCGTATTATCGCAATAATTGTAGCCATTGCCGTTATCACCGCCCGTTACCGTATCCGGTGAAAGCTGCACCATACCGCCCGGAACAGCAGCTCCGGGATATGTTTTGCCGCCGCCGTGGTAGCTTTCTGCCTGACCGTCTGCAACGGTGCCGATCATTGTATCAACATATTTTACCTTACTCATAATATCACTCATCAATAATCCTTTCTGACAGGGTTTTATACACAGTTGCCGAGCTTTATTGTTTCGCCTGCGGAAAGCTCTGTTATAATGCAGTCATCTTCGACAACAAAGGGTTTATCGGCTTTGAGGTTTTTGGTTTTATCATTCAGTTTGATTTTTAACACGCATTCGTTTTCGGCAGTAACCGCTGCACTTTTGAGAATTGAGTTTTCCCAAGAAATATCAAAGGTCAGGTTTCCTCTCGCCCTGATACCCTTGACCGAACCCTTGTGCCATTCATCAGGCAAAGCGGGTAAAAGCTCTGCCACTCTGCTGTCGGGAGTGCCGAGGTGACTTTGAAGAAGCATTTCTGTTATTGCGGCAACACCGCCGAAGTTACCGTCAATCTGGAACGGAGGATGAATGTCAAAAAGGTTGTTTGCGGTACATTTTTCAAGCAAATATTTAAGGTGCTTATACGCATTTTTGCCGTCTTTGAGTCGGGTATAGAAGCAAATAGTCCAGGCTCTTGACCAGCCGGTTGAGCCGCCGCCGTTTTCAATTCTTCGGGCGATTGTTCTTTTTGCCGCTTCATATATTTCGGGATTGCTTTCGTTAATCTGATCACCGGGAAACAGTCCGAAAAGATGAGAAATGTGGCGGTGGCCGGGGTCGGTTTCCTCATAGTCACGAATCCATTCGCGTATTGTTCCGTAACGCTCACTTATTTCCATGGGCGGAAGTTTTCTCAAAACTTCAAAAAGAGTTTTTGAAAACTCTTCATCTTTGTCAAGGACCTTGCAGGCATGAGCGGTACGGGTAAAGAGAGCGTGAATAATCTGGAAATCTATTGTTGCACCTTCGGTAAACATGCTTTCCTGCTTTTCGCCGTCGGCATCAATATAATAAAATTCGTTTTCGGGAGAATTTGACGGCGAGGTGATAAGCTGACCCTTCCCGTTCTCTGTCAGATAATCCTGAACAAACTCACAGGCTCCTTTCAGTACAGGGTAAATCTCTTCAAGATATTCTGTGCTGTTTGTATATTCATAATGCTCCCAGAGATTGAGGCAAAGCCACGGTCCCGCCATGGGAAAGAATCCGCAGTCAACGCTGTCGTGAACACCCGTTCTTCCGAATGCATCGGTTGTATGGTTAATAACCCAGCCTCTCGCACCGAAAAGCTCCTTTGCTGTTTCAGAACCGAATGAGCTGACCATTTTCATAAAATGAATGAACGGTGCAGTGGTTCCCGAAAGATTTGCACTTTCGGCAGGCCAGTAATTCATCTGAAGGTTTATGTTAGTATGGAAATCGCTTCCCCAGGGAGGATTGAAGTCATGGCACCAGATACCCTGAAGGTTGGCGGGAAGTTTTGCGTTTTTGCCTGAGCTTTCAATCAGAAGATATCTGCCGAAATTATAGTAAAGGGCAAACAAATCGGGGTCATATTCATCCCATCTGAGCTCTTTCAGCCTTTTGTTTGTGGCAAGTCCGCTTATTTCAGTTGTTTCCAATTCAAGCTGAACATTACCGAACCATTTTTGGTGTGTCAAAAAATGTGACTCTTTAACCTTTTCGTAATCTGCATTTATAAGGCTTTCGATTGTATTGTTTAACTTGCTCTTAAAATCAATTGTTTCGTCAATATCGTATTTGTCAACATTGTAATTTGTTTCAAATGCGGCGTAAGTAATAATATATGTTGCATCGGCAACGGTTATTGTGCTGTGGTCGGCAGTCAATTCACCGTCTGTTTTAACACAAAGCTTTGCACCGAATGACATTCCCTCGCCGCCCTCACCGTAGTAGTGATGGGTGTTATATGTAATCCTGCCGTTCATAACAATTGTGTCAGGATTTACGCAGGAGCTGTAGGCATCCTGCTTTCTTTTTATGCTTACATTGCAGGAAAAAGGCTTTCCGTCAGATTCAACCTTGTAAACAAATCCGTCATAATCCTCGCTGATAAAGCATTCACTTTTAAAATTTGTTTTGCTTTTTGTCCAAGAAACACGGGCAAGAGCTTCAGCCAAATCCAATTCCTTGCGGTAATTTGTGCAGGGGGATTTGTCAAGAAAATCAATAAAAATCTCACCGAAGCTTTCATAGGAACGGACAACGGGAGGATCCGACAGGAAGGTTTCACGGGCAAGCTGAGCCGCTTCTTTAAGCTTTTCTTCGCTTACAAGGCGGCGGATTTCACTGAGTGCTTCGGGCGAAGCGTGGTATTTCTCGCGAATCTGCCTACCGCACCAGAGGGATTCTTCGTTTATTTCAATCTGTTCACAATGGGGATTGCCATATAGCATGGCACCGATTCTGCCGTTACCCAAAGGTAACGCCCACATCCAGTCATTTATAAATTCATCATACCAAAGCTTTGTTGACATTTTTTCACAACCTAAAACATTTTTGATACATTATAGCATTTGTATAAAACTGTTTCAATATCATTGTTTCAAAAAACCGGATATATATCAAAGCAAATTGTTTTTCGGACTGAAGGTATATTTCAAAATATATCCTGATCAGATGTATCATCCACTATACACACGATATTGTATCGTCACAGAAAAAAGTTGATTCTTTGGGGACATTTTGACAAAACCGATATTTGACATAAACACCCAGATGTGATATATTTTAAATATAATCAAAAAGGCCATACCACAACACAAAAAAACAGACTAAGGAGAAAAAACATGGCAGCAATCATCCAGAAAATACTCAGTTTTATAACTTCGGTAATTGCAGTTATCACTGCCACATTCGGCGGTTTTGGCAACGGTAAGGTTGAAAACTTCAAGGTAACAACCTATTTAAGAGGCGACAATGTTTATTCTGCGGCTGACCTTAATTCCGCGGATTTCGACATCATAACCGACCTTATCATTTTCGAGTGTGCCGATTTCAACAGCAAAGGCGAGATCGTATATGACGAAGCAAAAATGGAAAGAGTCATGTCTGCGGTCCGTTCCGTTATCGGTGACAGAGATATTCACATCACGCTCAATCTTCTCGGCCCTCGCGGAGTTACCGATTCCGATGTGTGGGAAGATCAGATGAAAACGCAAAGCGAAGAGCACAACAAAGCCTTCAGAAGCGGAGTGCTTGAGGATAACATCAAAAATATTCTTGATAAATATGATTTTGACGGTGTTCACTTTGATTATGAGTATCCGATTACAGACGACGCATGGTACTATTTCAACAGCTTTCTTGTTTCGCTCAGACGCACATTGCAGGATGAATATACCATCGGCGTTGCTGCAGGTGCATGGAATTTTTTCTTTACTCTCGGAGCCATCTCAGCCATTGACACTCTTGAGCTTATGACATATGACTATGTTGATGCCAACGGAAGGCACGCCACATACGAGGATACCGTTGCACAGATTGAGCAGCTCAAAAACAAGGGTATTCCTGCAAAAAAGATAAACATAGGTCTCCCCTTCTATTCAAGACCGACAGACATGACGGCTTATTGGTATGGCTACAATACTTATTATGATGAAATTACCGATGACGGCTGGTATCATTGCGATGAAACAAACAAAGATTTCTGGTTCAACACTCCTGAGGTAATAAGTCAGAAAACTCAGTATGCTATTGATAATGGCTACGGCGGTGTTATGATATGGCATTACAGCTGCGACCTTCCTTCAAGCCATGAAGGCTCACTTCTCAGAGCGATCGGAGAAACAAAAGACAAAAACTACTGATATAAACAACAGCTGTAATAATTCCGTGAATTTATTTTTCAGGCGGTGTCAATATGAGATATATTGCAGACCATGATTTTCATATACATTCAACGGTTTCCCGCTGCTGTCACGATGAAAGCCAGACTCCCGATGCGATTCTTGACTATGCAAAAGAAAACGGATTCAAGAAAATCTGTCTTACAAATCACTTCTGGGATAACACGGTAAAAAGTGAAGCAGACTGGATTGATGAGCATGATTTTTCCCATGTTTCTTCAGTTTTACCCTTACCGTCAGATAACAACATTGAGTTCCTTTTCGGATGCGAAACCGATATGGATTTCAACAATGTGCTCGGTATAAGCCGCGAAAGATTTGATGCTTTTGATTTCATAATTGTTGCAACAACCCATCTTCACCTTGAAGGAAACACTGTCAGAACAAAAATATCAACTCCCGAAGAGGCGGCTTTTCACTGGGTTGATAAGCTTGAAAAGCTGCTCGTTAAGGATTTGCCTTTTCACAAAATCGGGATTGCTCATCTGACCACGGGGCACATACTGAAAAATCAGACCGCCGAAGCTCTTTCACTTATTCCCGATGCAACAATGTATTCAATTTTCAGCAAATGCTCAGACAAGGGTGTCGGAATTGAATTAAATGTCAAAACAATCAATCTGACTGACGAACAAAAAAATATAATTCTCAGACCTTATATAATTGCAAAAGAATGCGGATGCAGATTCTATCTCGGAAGCGATTCACACAAAGCCTCTGCGCTGGCTTGTGCAAAAGAAAATTTTGAGGATATCATTACACAGCTCAACCTGAAGGAAAGCGATAAATTTATTATACATCCGTAATATCAGACAGCCGAAATCCCGGAAGCAAAATCGGGGTTTCGGCTGTTATTTTTTTTGATGCCCGTAAATTTTAACGAAACAACTGCACATAATAATCCAAAAGCTATGGGAGGAAAAATCAAATGGCAAAAAAATTATTATCTGTTGTGTTATGTGCAGCCGTTGCGGCAGTAATTTTTGCATCATGCGGCAGCAATATTTCATCTGACCCGACTGTTTCGGGTGAGGGTGCACCCGCAGCATCCGTAAAAACAATCCGTTTTCTGAATTTCAAGCCCGAAATTGCGGATATATATAACAGAATTTCATCCGAATACGAAAAAGAAACAGGAGTTAAGCTCATTGTTGAAACAGCTGCATCGGGCACATATGAATCAACACTCACAGCCCGTATGGCAACAAGTGAAGCACCGACAATCTTTCAGATAAACGGTCCGATAGGTTACGCCTCGTGGGCTGAATACTGTGCAGACCTGAGCGGCACCGAGCTTTATAAGCATCTGACCGACAAATCGCTTGCCATCAAATCGGATGGCGGAGTTTACGGAATTCCTTATGTTGTTGAAGGCTACGGAATAATTTATAACAAAAAAATTCTTGATTCATATTTTGCTCTCCCCGAAAAAGCCACGGATATCAAATCCGCCGATGATATAACAAGCTTTTCCGCTCTTAAGGCTGTTGTTGAAGATATGCAGAAAAACAAAGAAAAGCTTGGTATTGACGGCGTTTTTGCTTCAACCTCACTCCGCACGGGAGAAGACTGGAGATGGCAGACTCATCTTCTCAATATTCCCCTCACCTTCGAATTTACAGATAAAAATATTGACCTTTCGGGAGAAGATTATAAAGAAATTGATTTTCGATATTCCGAAAATTTCAAAAACATCTTTGACCTCTATATAAATAATTCCGTAACGGATAAAAAACAGCTCGGCACCGTTGATGTAACCGCTTCCATGGCAGAATTTGCTCTCGGTAAATGTGCAATGGTACAGAACGGAAACTGGGGTGCATCACAGATTCTCGGAGTTACGGGAAACAAGGTTGCGGCAGAGGATATAAAGTTTCTTCCGATTTACACGGGAGTTGACGGCGAAGAAAAGACAGGCATATGCATCGGAACGGAGAATTTCATCTGTATCAACGCAAAAGCAAGCAAGGATGAACAAAAAGCGGCTGCAGATTTTCTTTATTGGCTTTTCAGTTCCGAAAAAGGCAAAAAATTTGTTACAGATGAGCTCGGCTTCATTGCTCCGTTTGATACGTTTACCGAAGCCGATGCTCCCGATGACCCTCTTGCAAGAGAGGTTGCACGCTGGATGAAACGTGAAGATATAACAAATATCCCGTGGAATTTTACTCTTTTCCCGAGTGTTCAGTTCAAAGACAGCTTCGGTGCCGCACTTCTCAGATATGCTCAGGGTACAATGAAATGGGATGAGGTCAAAAAGCTTGCGATTGAAGAATGGAAGAGTGAATTCGGGGCATAATTTTTTCGGAGTTGATTTTTCATGCACAAAATGCTCAAGAAATATTTCCCCGTTTTTGCATTACCTGCCCTTTCCGCTTTTCTTGTTTCCTTTGTCATTCCGTTTATTACGGGTGTTTATCTTTCGTTCACGGAATTCAGAGTTGTCAACAACAGTGAATGGGTCGGACTTAAAAACTATATAAAAATATTCACAACCGACAAAACTTTTATTGACTCTCTGTGGCTGACGGTTAAATTCACCTTTGTTTCGGTTATAACAATCAATATTATCGCTTTCACTCTTGCAATGCTTTTGACTAAAGGGCTCCGCGGCACAAACTTTTTCAGAACGGTGTTATTTATGCCGAATCTTATCGGCGGCATTGTTCTCGGTCATATCTGGAGCCTGATTATCAACGGCATTCTCGGATTTTTCGGTGTTGATATAACCTACAATCCCGATTACGGCTTCTGGGGACTTGTTATTCTGATGAACTGGCAGCTAATCGGATATATGATGATAATTTATATTGCGGGAATTCAGAATATCCCTGCATATCTTAATGAAGCCGCAGCCATTGACGGAGCTTCACCGATGCAAACTCTTTTTCATGTTACAATCCCCATGGTTATGCCCTCTGTAACAATCTGCTCTTTTCTGACGCTCACAAACGCCTTCAAGCTTTTCGACCAGAATCTTGCACTCAACGGAAAAGCTCCCGAAACCTCACTTCTTGCACTTGATATCTACAAAACTTTCTATGACCACACGGGGCTGAAACTTGCACAGTGGCACGGCATCGGACAGGCAAAGGCAGTTTTATTCTTTCTGATTGTCGCACTGATCGCATTTATTCAGCTTCGTGCAACAAGACAGAAGGAGGTTGAGCAATGATGAAAACCGGATTTAAATTCCGTAATATCATTATTTATTCCGCTCTCATTATCGCTTCAGCCGTTTTTCTTGCACCTATTGTAATTATCCTTATCAACTCCGTAAAAGGAAATTTCTATATATCCGATGCACCGTTTTCTTTGCCCGACAAAGACACATTCGTGGGTCTTCAGAATTTCATCAAAGGCTTTACTCAATCCGATTTCATGCGTTCGTTTGCCGTTTCTGCATTTATAACGGTTTTTTCCGTCACGGGAATAGTCATATCAACTTCGATGACCGCATGGTATATCGTAAGGGTGCGGAACAGATTCACCAAAATCATTTATTATCTTTTTGTTTTCAGCATGATAGTACCGTTTCAGATGGTTATGTATACGGTAACTTATTATGCATTTGAGCTGCATTTAAACAATCCCATCGGCATAGTATTTATATATCTGGGCTTCGGTTCGGGACTTTCTGTTTTTATGTTTTCGGGATTTATCAAAAGCATTCCGACCGAAATAGAAGAAGCCGCAGTCGTCGATGGCTGCAGCCCGATAAAAACATTTTTTCTTGTTATTTTCCCGATTCTGAAGCCTACGGCAATAACTGTCGCCATTCTGAATGCAATGTGGATATGGAACGACTATCTTCTTCCCTATCTGGTTCTTGGATCAGGCTCAGATAAAACCCTGCCCGTTGCGGTTCAGATGGCACTCACGGGAGGCTACGGCAACAAGGATATGGGAGCACTTATGGCAATGCTCGTGCTTGCAATTCTTCCTATTATTATTTTCTATCTCTTCTGCCAGAAATATATAATCAAAGGCGTTGTTGCAGGAGCTGTAAAGGGTTAATTCTCAAAAACTCAACGGAGGAAATTTCTATGGCAACAATAAAATTCAGGGACGTCACGAAGTCCTTTGACAACGGCAAGGTTACTGTTATCCCGGGACTTTCGCTGGATATTAAAGATAAGGAGTTTGTGGTTATCGTCGGTCCCAGCGGATGCGGAAAATCAACCACATTGCGCATGATTGCGGGGCTTGAAGCCGTTTCCTCCGGTGAGCTTATGATTGACGACAGAGTGGTTAATGATGTGCCGCCGAAAGACAGAGATATTGCTATGGTTTTTCAGAGCTACGCTCTTTATCCGCATATGACGGTTTATAAAAACATGGCGTTTGCATTGAAGCTCAAAAAGATTCCCAAGGATGAAATTGACGAAAAAGTAATGTGGGCAGCAAAGATTCTTGACATTGAACCCTATCTTGACAGAAAGCCCCGTGCTCTTTCGGGCGGACAAAGGCAGAGAGTTGCACTCGGCAGAGCAATGGTAAGAAATCCCAAGGTTTTTCTTCTTGATGAGCCGCTTTCAAATCTTGACGCCAAGCTCCGCACGGAAATGAGAAGCCAGATTACAATGCTTCACAAAAAACTGCAGACCACATTCGTATATGTCACACACGATCAGACCGAAGCACTTACCATGGCTGACCGCATTGTGGTTATGGATAAAGGCGTTATTCAGCAGTATGACACACCTCAGAAGCTTTATGACGAGCCCGTGAATATGTTTGTGGCAGGCTTTATAGGTTCACCGCAGATGAATTTCATTGATGCAAAGGTGATAAAAGAAAACAACGGCATGAAACTTTCATTTTCAGGCTATGAGCTTGAAATCCCCGAAGAAAAGCATGAAGCTCTCAATGCATACGACGGAAAAGAAATCATCCTCGGAATACGTCCTGAGCAATTTCTTACAAAACCGCCTTCAGGAAACGACAAATCCGGTTGCACACTGAATGTAACCGCAGAAATCGCCGAAATGACGGGCAGCGAGACAAATATTTATTTCAGTCTCGGAAGCAGCACTCATATTGCACGCATAAAGCCCGAAAAAAAGATTTCCGGCGGCGATACTGTGAAGCTTTACATTGAAGGAAGCGTACTTCACTATTTTGATAAAGATACAACTTATGCAATATGACAAAAGCCCCGGAAGAAAATCTTCCGGGGCTTTTGTCATAAATATTATTCAAATCTTTTTGAAAGCCATGTTGCACACAAATCAAACCATCCTCTGATATGTGCACAGTAGTCTGCCTCTGCTTTGGAATAAACAGTTCTGTCTGCAAGCGAAAAACCGTGATATCCCTTTTCATAGATATGCATTTCAAAGGGAATGTTTGCTTTGTTGAGTGCCGATGCATAAGCCAGAGAGTTTTCAATCGGAACAAGATTATCCGCACATGCCGAAACAATGAATGCAGGGGGTGTTTTTTCATCAACCTTATCATCAATTCCGGGCACGGGGAAAGCAAGAATACTGCTCATTGATTCAAGAATGCAGGGATAAACAAGAATGCTTGCTGCAGGTCTGATATCACCCATTGTTGAAAGTGCGGCACAAAGATGACCGCCTGCAGAAAAACCGATTGCGGCAATTTTTTCTTTGTCAACGCCCCATTCGTCTGCATTTTCACAGATAATTTTCATTGCTTCGTTGACATCGGCAAAAGGCATTGAAAAATCATAGCCTTTATTCTGACCGACGGTGTAGCGGAGGATAAATGCCGCATATCCCTTTGCGATAAACGAAAAAGCAATCGGCTCTGCCTCACGGTCAGAGCACATGCTGTAGCCGCCGCCGGGAATAACAAGCACTCCGCTTCTGATATCCATATGAGCCATTTCGGGAGATTTGTCGGGCAGATAAACGGTGAGCCTTGCAAGCTCATTTGTAAGTTTTATTTCAATTATTCTCATAATATTACCTCTGTTTATTCATCGGACAGACCTTCATGCAGATTCCGCAGACTGCTCCCCTGCCGATTTTCTGGAATTTTGTTTTCATATACTGACTGCAGGCTTCGGGGTCGAATATTTCTTCTCTCGGTGTACCCGGAGTCCAGTCGCCGCCCTTGATTGCATTTGCGGGACAAGCTTTGACACAAATATCGCAGCCGTTGCATATGCTTTCTGCAAGAGTATTGTCGCATTCAAAGGGACAGTCGGTGAAAAGCGTTCCGAGACGGACATAGCTGCCGTATTCGTTATGCAGAAACAGCGAGTTTCTTCCGATTGAACCAAGCCCTGCAAGACATGCACCTTTTTTATGAGAAAAACGTGCGACATAATTCCATCCGTCTTTATTGATGCTTTGCGAAGCCGCAACCGTTATGTATTTATAGCCTTTTCTCTGAAGAAACATTCCTGCCTGAAGCAGCATTGAATCAATAAATGCATTCACGTTGCGGTAATGATTGAAATAAGTGTGGGTAGGCTCATCCTCAATTTCGTCAACAATGCTTTCGGAAAGACGGGCAACAATGCTTACGCCGTAGGGCAAGACCTCTTCACCGTCTTCAACCTTAAAAAAGCCGACATCCGCAACACCTTTTTCAAGCAGAAATTCTTTGAGCTCTTGCTGAATATTCATTATTTTGCCACCTTCGTTTCAAAGCAGAGCCAGCCGCCGCTTTCGTGGCGTGCGATAACCTCAAGACCGTTTGCGGCAAAAGCGGCAAGAACATCTTCTTCTCTCGGAACGATTATACCTGATGTAATGAATACAGCATCGGGATTCATATAATCCTTGACGGTTTCACAGATATTGACAATTATATCTGCAACGATATTTGCAGCGATAATATCAAATTTGCCCTTGACCTTATCGGTTGTTGAGCCCTGAAGAACGGTGAAACGGGGTTCGTCAAAACCGTTTGTTTTTCCGTTTTCTTTTGCGGTTTTAACAGCAAGTGCGTCAATATCAACACCTACGGCACTGTCTGCACCAAGAAGAAGGCATGCAACGGAAAGAATGCCGCTGCCGCAGCCGATATCAAGAACCGTTTTGCCGGGGTTTGCATATTTTTCGAGCGTTTCAAGACAAAGCCGGGTTGTGTCGTGAGTGCCTGAGCCGAAAGCAAGACCCGGTTCAAGATGAAGAACGGCTCTGTCACCTGCATCGTATTCATCCTCCCAGATGGGACGGATAAGAAGTCTTTCTCCGACGGGCATGGGCTTGAAATATTTTTTCCAGTTATTTTCCCAGTCCTCATTTTTGCAGATAACTTCATCTATTTCGCATTCAATGCCTTCCGCCGAATATCTTTCCGTTAAAAATGAAACGGCTTCGGCAGGATTTTCTTCGGGTGAAATATAAATATGAACTATGCCCTTGCTTCTGTCTTTGGCAAGCAAATCCTCGTCAATGAGGTCGATTCTCGCAATCTCCCATGCTTCCTGTTCAAGGGTGCGGTAATCCTCAATATAAATTCCGTAGGGCACAGCCATTGAAGCTATGTCACCTGCTCTGTCAACATCGTCTGCGTTGACGGTTATTTTGATTTCTGTCCAGTCCATTTTATGCCTCCGTTAAATCGACTCCGCCATCGGGGGCTTTGCCGTGATTATAAAGATTTCTGTTTTCAAGTGCCCACTGTCTGGGAGTGAACGCACCCTCGTCAACCGCTTCTACCGCCGCACGCATTTCATAAAGCCTTGCATCCATAAGGTCAAGCTGTGAGAGAAGCTCCGCTTCAATAAACATGGGCAGCTTTGCCGCACCGAATTCGGGAGTGCCGTGGTGCGAAATAAGCATATGCTCAACAAGAGTCAGCGTTTCGGGACTGATTCCGAGAGAAGTTCCGATTCTGTCGATATTGATTGCACCCATAACAAGATGGCCGAGGAGATTGCCTCTTACGGTATATTCGCTTGCAATGCCTGTTTCGGAAGCCTGAAGTTCTTCTATTTTTGCAATATCGTGAAGAATTGCACCTGCACAGAGCAGATCGTAATTGACAAATTTATAAATATCGCAAACTCCCCTTGCAAGCCTTAAAATCGAAAGAGTATGCATGAGAAGTCCGCTTCTGACGGCATGATGAAGATTTTTGGCTGCGGGCCAATAAAGAAGCTTTTCTCTGTTTTCTTCAATAACCGCAAAGGTCAGCTTCTTAAGCTCTTCATCGGCAAATGAACCGACAATTTTTTCAACCTCTGCAAGCATGACATCGCCCGTAAGGCATGCCGAAGGAACATAGTCCTCAATCGCAACCTCATCCTCGGGTAAAACATGACGGATTCTTTCAACACGGAACTGAATTGTGTCATTGAAGGGCACATAGCTGCCTCTTACCTTGACAAAATCAAATGCTTTGAATTTGTTTGACGGCGTTTCTTTATAGTCCCAGAGCTTTGCACTTATTTCGCCGCTGTTATCGGCAAGAATAAGGTCAAGATAGGGCACGCCTTTTGCGGTCTGCTTTTTTTCAACGGATTTAATCAGACAGTAGCCCTCATGTGCTCCTGCTCCGCCGACGGGTGTAAAATTCATGGGTATTCCCCTCTTTCAGTCATATATGGGATAAGTATAGCACATACATAGAGAAAATACAAATATTTTTATCAAAGTGTATTTAATGATGCCCTGTTTTTAATTAAGGCAAGGTTAATCTGCATATATCCGCCTGTTTGATTTTGCGATTTACCTATTGACAAATCGGTTTCAAGTAATATAATAAATATAACAATAATTCTCGGGGCGGGGTGCAATTCCCCACCGGCGGTAAAGTCCGCTAACTGCTTGACAAACCAGCAGCCGATACGGTGAAATTCCGTAACCGACGGTATAGTCCGGATGACAGAGAATGCGATTCAAGAAGCATTTCGCCCTGCATTTATTGCAGGGTTTTTGTTTTTTTATCGCTCTCCGAGGGAATGGAGATTTTTATGAAAAAAAATTCAACAAACACAGTAATCCGCACGGCAATAATGGCAATGCTCACGGCAGTTTCGATTGTTCTTGTTTATGTCATTCATTTTCCGCTCATTCCTGCGGCACCCTTCCTTGAATATGATGCGGCTGATGTTCCCGTGCTCATCGGTGCAATGATGCTCGGACCCGTTTCAGGTATAATAACGCTTCTGGCGGTATGTCTTATTCAGGCAATCACCGTCAGTGCATCAAGCGGATGGATCGGTTTTATGATGCATTTCATTGCTTCCTCCGTGCTCGTTCTTATTTCATCAATCATCTATAAAAAGAAAAAGACAACAGCAGGGCTTATAATCGGTCTTGTGGCAGGCTCGCTTGCCATGACGGCGGTAATGATTCCGCTCAATCTTGTTTTTACCGGTATTTTTATGGGTGCAGGCACACAGACGGTCGTTGAAATGCTTATCCCTGCAATTATCCCCTTCAATCTTCTCAAGGCAGGCATAAATTCCGCAATCACATTTGCCGTTTTCACTCCGATTTCACAAATTCTGAAAAAATATGTAAAGGGAGAATAAAATGATTGTTCATCCGATACCTCCCCTTTTTAACGAAAATTCTCAAACGCTTATTCTCGGCTCGTTTCCTTCTGTCAAATCAAGAGAAGCCGCTTTCTTTTACGGTCATCCGCAAAACAGATTCTGGACCGTCATCGCAATCCTTTACGGCGTTGAAAAGCCGCAGACGGTTGAAGAAAAGAAAAAGCTTGTTCTCGAAAACAATCTTGCAATGTGGGATGTCATAGAGTCATGCGAAATTGAAGGCAGTGCCGACAGCACGATAAGCAATGTAACGGCAAATGACCTGAGCATAATTCTTGAAAACAGCAGGGTTGACAGAATTTTTGTCAATGGAAAAACAGCCGAAAAATGCTATAAAAAATATACTTATCCGAAAACAGGCATAAAGGCAATTTGCCTGCCGTCAACAAGCCCTGCAAATGCCGCATGGAGCATTGACAGACTTGTTGAAGCATGGAAAATAATTCTGGAATAAAGAAAAGGAACATTTTCACCGAAAAAGTGAGAATGTTCCTTTTTTACAATCTGACATATAATAAAATATCAGGCATTTTTGAAATTTTTGCTCCCCGATTTCAAAGTCATGTTTAATTTGCCTGCCACATGTCAAAAATAACTTTGAAAACTTAAACCACCCGGGAGTGATTTTATATGAATGTTAAACGGGGAGAAATTTATTATGCAGATTTAAGTCCCGTTATCGGCTCGGAGCAAGGCGGCACAAGACCCGTTCTTATTGTTCAGAACGATGTGGGCAACAAATTCAGCCCCACGGTAATTGCCGCCGCAATAACAAGCCAGAGATTCAAAACAAGCCTGCCCACACATATAAGAGTCAATGCCGACGGCTGCGGACTTGCTAAGGATTCGATTGTTCTTCTTGAACAGGTACGCACGCTCGACAAAAAAAGACTGCGTGAAAAAATGGGCATTCTTGATGAAACCGATATGCTAAGGGTTGACAGAGCCCTTTCTGTAAGCCTCGGTATAGGCATTGCGGAGTGAAGATAAAAAAGCGGGCGGTCATCAGCCGCCCGTAATGCATTATACCGTTCATTTTTTATCAATCCTCAGTCTTGCGGACAGCTCCTTTTCAAAGGAGCCAAGAGAAAATTGCATCTCAGACAGAAACTGCAATCAGCATTCCGTGAAATCTCATTACCTTCTTTTGAAAGAAGGTGGCATTTTCGCAAGAAAATGACGGATGATTGACAACGAATCAATCATAAAATCTTAATTGATGCTCCGCATCCACCTCATCACCGTCCATGACGGAGCTTCCCCTCAAGGGGAAGCCCATACATATAAATTCTGCTGATTTTAAAGTTTTGTTCCGACGGAAATACTGTAATACATATCCATGTCATTCGGCTCAACATAGAGATAATATCTGCCGGGCTTCACATTACAGTCGTGTATGCGTTCGCCTGCCGTTATAACAATGTCAGGCTTTTTTGTGCCGTATGCAGGCGGTTCTTCTCCTTCGGGCACAAGATAAACATCAAGTCTGTCATCTTCCTCAAATGCAACTCCGCTTGAAGGTACATCATTACCCCAGTTGTTTCTGCTTGCACTGATTCTTACATTTGTTTCAAGCAACGAACAATCTTCAACAACCATAAAAACATATTCGTCGGCACTGTTGCCCTTTCCGCAGTTCCAACGCCTGGTAACAAATCTCTCTGTTTCTTCAATTACACCTTCTGTTATATAGTTTTCGGTATCTGCCCAAAGAGAACTGTATTCATCGGTAAACACAAATATTCCGATACGGCGTAATCCGACAGCAGAGTCGTCAGAATCAACCGCCATATAAAAAAGGTCGATAAAATAATCATCGGTTGTTGTTATGACTTTAAATGAAAAATCGCAGTAAACCGGAGTATCCTGTTCTGAATGGTTTTCAACAGAAAGGGTTTCACCTTCAATTGAATCAAAAAGCTTCTGAATATCGTTTTTTATATCAGGGTGCTTTTCAACAAGATTTGCAGATGCCATCGAAGCGAGAATTTCAGCATTCTTTTCCTCAACAGCTTCTTCAATTGTGTCGGTTAATGTTATCCAGTCAAACTTACTTGCCTGAAGATTATAATAGATATCTGAAATTATTTCCGAATTGGGAAACAGATTAAACAGCATGGTAATTATCGTTGCAAAGACAGCTAATATTCTTGTGAAATTCATATTATTATCCCTCCTTCATGGCGGGGTTATAACTCAACCATGTATTTCCGTCATGATAATACCTTTTTTCTTTTTTTATTTCATATTCATTTCCGCTGACTCTGATTTCAAGTTCCATTTTTTCATAGGGAGTATATCTGCCTGAGCCGTCGTTCATTACCGTGCGATACATACAGCTCACTTTAAAAATTGAACCGTTTTCATCATCGGGAAGCAAAAGATAAGTAAAGGTCTTTTCTCCGTCGTTTTCCGATTCGGCAATTTTATATCCGGATGATACCCATTCCGCACCGTCTACGGTTGTTTCTTCTTTGGGAGTATAATCAAAAACAACATACTCATCGGGTGACCAGAATTTCATTTTATAATTGATTGCAAAATAGTTATAATCATGTCGGACATAATAAACAAGCTTTTCACCGTTTTCGTTTGTGAAAACAGCATCCATAAGTATATCTGAATCAATATCCTCTTTCATAGCATCAAACATACTGATTCCTTTGAAAGTAAAAACCTGCTCATTTCCGTTAATTTCGGTTTTCACGAGGTCAAAAAGCGGGTCGTCAACATCATCATATTCCCATACAATTCCTTCAGAAGGATTATACGGGAGCTCAACCTTTGTTACATTATCCCCCGTTACCACACCTGCAATCGAGCCGAAAAGCATCATAATAAGCATAGCCGGCACAATAAAAAATACTGTTACTGAGCCCATATTTTTTCGTCCTTTCCTTTTTAATTCTGCTTAATTTTATCATATCCGAACATTAATTTCAATCAATTCAACTTTACAATCAGAATTTTTTGCTATGTAACGCAGAGTTTACATATAATTTCAGATAAAAAAATCCGTATTCCTTCGATTTAAGGAATACGGATTGATTTTTATTTTACGGGAATGAGCTTTTCCTTGCCGCCCATGTAGGGACGAAGTGCAACGGGAACATTCACGCTGCCGTCTGCATTGAGGTTATTTTCAAGAAATGCAATAAGCATTCTGGGAGGAGCAACAACGGTGTTGTTGAGAGTGTGTGCAAAATACTTTCCGTCCTTGCCGTTGACTCTGATTTTGAGTCTGCGTGCCTGAGCATCACCGAGATTTGAACATGAGCCGACTTCGAAATACTTCTTCTGTCTGGGTGACCATGCTTCAACGTCAAATGATTTGACCTTAAGGTCTGCAAGGTCGCCTGAGCAGCATTCGAGAGTTCTGACGGGAATATCAAGTGAACGGAAAAGGTCAACAGTATTCTGCCAGAGTTTGTCAAACCACATCATGCTGTCTTCGGGCTTACAGACAACAATCATTTCCTGCTTTTCGAACTGATGAATTCTGTAAACGCCTCTTTCCTCAATTCCGTGTGCACCCTTTTCTTTACGGAAGCAGGGTGAATAGCTTGTGAGGGTATGGGGAAGAGTATCTTCATTAACGATTGTATCAATATACTTACCGATCATTGAATGCTCGCTTGTGCCGATAAGATAGAGGTCTTCGCCTTCAATCTTATACATCATTGCATCCATTTCCGCAAAACTCATAACACCGGTTACAACATTGCTTCTGATCATAAAGGGAGGCACACAGTAGGTGAAGCCTCTGTCAATCATGAAATCTCTTGCGTATGAAATAACAGCGGAGTGAAGGCGTGCGATATCGCCCATAAGATAGTAGAAGCCGTTGCCTGCAACATTTCTTGCCGCATCAAGGTCAATGCCGTTGAAACGCTCCATGATATCGGAATGATAAGGAATTTCAAAATCGGGAACAACGGGTTCGCCGTATTTTGTAACTTCAACATTTTCGCTGTCATCCTTACCGATGGGAACACTGGGGTCAATGATATTGGGAATGGTCATCATAATCTTTGTGACCTTTTCGGAATACTCAGCCTCAAGCTTTTCGCACTCTGCAAGTCTTTCGGAAAATTCCGTTACCTTTGATTTTGCAGCCATTGCTTCTTCTTTTTTGCCCTGAGCCATAAGAGCACCGATTTCCTTTGAAACCTTGTTGCGGTTGGCTCTGAGGCCGTCTGCCTCTGTTTTGATTGCTCTTGACTTTGCATCAAGCTCGATTACTTCATCAACAAGAGGGAGCTTATTATCCTGAAATTTCTTTTTGATGTTTTCTTTTACTATATCGGGATTTTCTCTTAAAAATCTGATATCAAGCATTATTTTCAACTCCTGAAAAAGTTTTTATACAACTTGTAATTTTAATCCATTTTTGAAATAAAGTCAACAGCCGGTGCGATATATTTATCGTCTGCAAGTTCGATTGCTCCCTTATCGACAAGCGATGCCGTTTTGGGGTCAATGGGAAGCTTTGCAAGAACGGGAACACCGAGCTCTGCAGCAATTTCATCAATCTTGCTTTCGCCGAAAATTTTAAATTCCTTTCCGCAATCGGGGCAAACAACATAGCTCATATTTTCAACAAGACCGAGAACGGGAATATTCATAAGCTTTGCCATATTGAATGCCTTCTTGACAATCATTGTAACGAGATCCTGAGGTGTGGTTACGATGATAATTCCGTCCACGGGAAGATTCTGGAACACGGTCAGAGAAACATCGCCCGTTCCGGGAGGCATGTCCACAAACATATAGTCAACATCGCCCCATGCAACATCCTTCCAGAACTGCTGAATAACTCCCGAAATAACGGGGCCTCTCCACACAACGGGAGACTCTTCATTTTCGAGAAGAAGGTTGATTGACATAACCTTGATGCCTGTTTTGCTTTCTTCGGGAAGAAGTCCGCTTTCGTCAGCCTTTGCTCTTTCTCTGATGCCGAATGATTTGGGAATTGAAGGACCTGTTATATCCGCATCAAGCACAGCACAGGCATTTCCTCTTGCCTGCATTGCACTTGCGAGCATAGAAGTAACAAGCGATTTACCTACACCGCCCTTACCGCTGACAACACCGATTACTTTTTTGATACTGCTGAACGGACCGCAGGGAATTCTCATATCCTGCGCTTCTTTTCTTGAATCGCAATTGCTTGCACAGTTTGCACAATTGCCGCTGCATGCTTCACTCATAATTATATCTCCTATCTGAAACATTAAAAATTTAAAACATATTAACAACTAAGTCAATCACATATGCAAGTGCAAAAAGCACGGGCATATGGATAACATAGATTATAAGCGATTTTCTGCCGAGAAAGCCGAAAAACGGAATTCTTTTCGGATAACACCATTCGGGATATCCTTTTGCGGAATAATATTTTCCCGCAAACACACCCGAAAAAAAGATAAAAATATTGGGGAATATCGGGAAATAATCCGCTGAATAAAATTCAGGTGAATATATTCCGAGAGGCATAAGCCAATCATTTTCATAAAGACTTTCAGGAAGACTGAAACGGATAAGATTGCCGTAGCCGAGCTCACCCTCGGAAATTCCGCTTGTAAACGCAAAAAGCACCGCACAAAAAAGTATTCCCGCAAAAGGCGATAATCCCGCAAGCTTTTTTCCGGCAAATGCATAAAGCAGTATTGAAACCGCAAGCAGATGAAGAATGCCGAAATATATTTCCGTTCCGACAAATCCCATAGCAGGCAAAACAAGTGCGGTAACAACGCTGAAGCCGACCGCAATCCCCAGAAGGATTACGCCTCTTTTAAGGTTGCTTCTTGAAAGAGTGCATGAGATTCCGCAGATAAAAATAAAAATTCCTGCAAAAAGCGGTTGAACAGGCATAAAAAAATCAAAGAAATCCGCTGCCCTGTTCCATCCGAAGAATGAGCTTCCAATATAAAAAGCATGATAAAAAACCATGCAAAAAACCGCAAAGCCTCTTGTTTCATCAAGAAAATTCAGTCGTTTTTTGTTGTTTTCCGCTTTTCCCATAAATTCACCTCATATTATTTTATCATAATGTATTAAAAATGCAAGCCTTTATTGACTTTATTATTTTTTTGTTTTAAAATAAAGATAAATTTGCGGTAAATAAAAATTACGGAGAAATATATGATTGAGAAATTAAGACAGCTTCTTTTTAAAATTTTCAAAAAAGAAAGCTTTATCGGCAGAATAATTGACAAGCTTTTCACCAAAGAAATCATAACCTATGTTTTTTTCGGAGTTCTGACAACGGTTGTTAACCTTGCAACCTTCTATGTATTTAAAAAGCTCTTTATCAGCATCGGCTGGGACGGCGTTTTCAACGCAATTATCCCCGAGGATTCGGCAATCATCAGGATTTTCAGCGGCGGAAGCGATTATCTTGATGCCAACGCAATCGCATGGGTAGTCGGTGTTATTTTTGCTTTCGTAACAAATAAGCTGTGGGTTTTCGAGTCAAAAAGCTGGAAGCCCTCAATTGCGGGCAAGGAATTCACAGGCTTTCTCGGTGCAAGAATTTTTTCCTTTGTTGTTGAAACACTTATGATGTTTGTTATGGTTTCACTTCTCACCTGGAATGAGTTTGTGTCGAAAATTATTGTCGGCATCGTTGTAGTTATCATCAACTATGTTTTCAGTAAGCTCATAATTTTTAAAAACAAGGATAAAAAGCGATGATTGAAATAATAAAATCAGCGGCAGCCGAAATAAACATCGACCCGAAGGAGGTTGCGGTTTATCTCGGCTATTATTCCGCTGAGACCGATAAAAACACCGATAAGCTCATTGCAGAATGCACGGAAGAATTTCTCGCATGTGCGGATTTCAGGGCGTGCTATGCCGAAATTCCCGTAACAGACGGAGAAATAGACCTGGGATTCAGAAAAATCGGCTGCAGCTCACTTAAGAAAAATCTTTCGGGATGCGAAAAAGCATATATTTTCGCCGCAACAACGGGAATCGAAGCACACCGACTGATTGAACGTAATGCCATCATATCGCCTCTTAAAGGCATTGTTACGGATTGTGTAGGCTCAGCGGCAATCGAAGCCTTCTGCGATAAAATCAACCTCTCCTTTGAAAATTGCGAATATTTAAGACCGAGGTTCAGCCCGGGCTACGGTGATATGCCGCTTGAATGTCAGAAGGATATTGTTGAATTTCTGCAAACGAAGAAAAACATCGGAATGAGTCTTACGGAAAGCCTTATGATGGTACCCGTAAAATCGGTTACCGCAATAATCGGAGCAGGCAATGAAAAAAACAAATGCACGGGACCGGGCTGCATGATTTGCAGCGGAATAAACTGTCCCTACAGATAAAGAAGGAATAAAAATGAATGTTATTGAAAAAATCAGAAGCGGAATAACCTATTGCGACGGCGGTGCAGGCACTCTGCTGCAATCGTGGGGACTCAGTGCAGGCGAAAAGCCCGAAAACTGGAATATAACAAAGCCCGAAAAAATCATTGAAATGCACCGTCTTTATCTTGAAGCAGGTGCAAACATAATAACAACCTGCACATTCGGTGCAAACCGACTCAAATTCAATAATCTCGAAGAAATAGTTACCGCCGCAGTCAGAAATGCAAAAACAGCCTGCGAAGGCTATGATGCGTTTGTTGCACTTGACATCGGCCCTACAGGAAAAATGCTTGAACCTCTCGGCGATTTCAGCTTTGAAGAAGCTGTTTCTGTTTTTTCGGAAACAATAAAAATCGGTGCAAAAGCAGGTGCAGACCTCATTCTTATTGAAACAATCAATGATTCTTATGAGGCAAAAGCAGCCGTTCTTGCGGCAAAGGAAAGCTGTGATCTTCCCGTATTCGTAACATGCGTTTATGATGAAACAAAAAAGCTTATGACGGGAGCAAGCCCCGCTGCAATGATTGCAATGCTTGAGGGTCTCGGTGTTGATGCAATAGGCATGAACTGTTCTCTCGGACCGAAGCAGATGGCTGAAATCGTTCCCGAATTTGCAAAATATTCAAGTGTGCCTGTTATAGTAAATCCGAATGCGGGACTTCCCCGAAGTGAAAACGGAAAAACCGTTTTTGACATTGATGCTGACGAATTTTCGGATATCATGTGCGACATCGTCAGGGCAGGTGCAACAATCATCGGCGGCTGCTGCGGCACAACTCCCGAGCATATAAGAAAAACGGTTGAAAAAACAAAAAATCTTCCGTTTGCTCTTCCCGAAAAGAAAAACCATACTCTTGTTTCGTCATACACTCATGCAGTTGAAATAGGCAGAAATCCCGTTATCATCGGCGAAAGAATCAATCCTACGGGCAAAAAGCGTTTCAAGGAAGCACTCCGTCAGAATGATATAGGATATATTCTCAACGAGGGTATTGCTCAGAATAAAAAGGGCGTTTCAATACTCGATGTGAATGTCGGTCTGCCCGAAATTGATGAAGCGGCAATGATGGTTAATGTCATCAAAGCACTTCAGGGTGTAATCAATCTTCCTCTGCAGATTGATACGGTCGATCCCGTTGCAATGGAAAAAGCAATGCGTATTTATAACGGCAAGGCTCTTATCAACTCCGTCAGCGGCAAGGAAGAGAGCATGAAGGCTGTTTTTCCGCTGATTAAAAAATACGGCGGTGCAGTTGTTGCTGTTACACTTGACGAAAACGGTATCCCATCTTCCGCAGCGGAAAGAATAAATATTGCAAAAAGAATAATTGCCCGTGCAAAGGAATACGGCATTGACGAAAAGGATATCATTGTTGATCCCCTTGCAATGGCGGTTTCGAGCGACCCTGAAAGTGCAAATGTTACCCTTGAGGCAGTCAGGGCTCTGCACGACATGGGAATCAAAACAAGCCTCGGTGTTTCAAACATCTCATTCGGTCTGCCGTCAAGATCGGATGTAAACTCCGTATTCTACACAATGGCTATGCAGTGCGGTCTTGACTGCGCGATAATCAATCCGTTTTCAGACGAAATGATGAAGGCATGGCATTGCTTTATGGCTCTCACGGGCAGAGATGAAAACTGCTCCTGCTACATCGAATATGCGGATGCTCTTTCTCCCGTTCAGACACCAAACGAAGCAAAAACGGATATGACACTTGATGCATGCATCGTCAGCGGTCTTAAAGAAAAGGCAGGCACGGTTGCGGCTGAGCTTCTCAAAACATCATCCCCTCTTGAAATTATTGACGGAATGATCATTCCCGCACTCAACACGGTCGGCAAGGGCTTTGAAGAAAAGAAGGTTTATCTTCCGCAGCTTCTTATGAGTGCTCAGGCGGCAAAGGAAGCTTTTGAAGCGATAAAAGCCGCTATTCCTTCAGGCGAAAACAACAAAGGAAAAATAATTATTGCTACCGTTAAAGGCGATGTTCACGATATCGGTAAAAATATTGTCAAAACACTTCTTGAAAACTACGGATACGATGTAAACGACCTCGGAAAGGATGTTGCTCCCGAAGCAATAGCCGACGCTGTCATATCAAGCGGTGCAAGACTTGTGGGACTGAGTGCATTGATGACAACAACAGTTCCCGCAATGGAAGAAACAATCAGGATTCTCAGAAAAGAAGCCCCCGATTGCCGCGTTATGGTCGGCGGTGCGGTTATGACCGAAGAATATGCAGCAATGATTGATGCCGATTATTACGGCAGTGATGCAATGGCTTCAGTCAGATATGCGGAAAAGATTTATTGTAATTAATAAAAATTGTAGGTTTGTCAATGATGTGTTACAAAATTAGAAAACCTCGCCGAAATTAATAAAAGCCTTAATATAGTCGGCAGGAGATTTCCAATTCAACGGACGCATGGGGAAATTATTGTATTTTCTGCTGTGAACAGCTAATTG
>JAFQRY010000017.1 GCA_017409845.1 Clostridia bacterium | reverse complement strand
TTGCCTCAAAAAGATGGGAAAACGCATCAAAGTGAGTTACTTTTAAGGAGAATTGATATGAGAAAGTTTGATACAAAAGTTCAGCATCTCAAATATAAGGTTTTGAGAGAGGTTGCAAGACAAGCGTGGAATGATACCTTGTTTGACAATCTTCTCGATATTCCCAAAACCCTTGTTCCCGGAAATGAACCCACGATGCGTTGCTGTGTTTACAAAGAACGTGCAATTCTTGCCGAAAGAGTAAAAATTGCAATGGGCGGCGATAAACTCAATCCCAACGTCATTGAAGTTATAGATATCGCCTGCGACGAATGTCCCGTCGGCGGTTACGAAGTAACAAATGCCTGCCGTGGCTGTCTTGCTCACAGATGCGAGGATGTATGTAAAAAAGGCGCAATCACATTCGACAACAACCACGTTGCCCATATCGACAAATCAAAGTGTGTTGAATGCGGTGCGTGTGCAAAGGTTTGTCCTTACACAGCGATTGTCAGCCGAAAAAGACCTTGTCAGAGTGCTTGCAAAATAAAAGCTATTTCAATGAATGAGCAGAAAGCGGCAACTATCAACAACGATAAATGTACTGCTTGCGGTGCCTGCGTTTATCAGTGTCCCTTCGGTGCGATAATGGATAAATCATATATGGTAAACGTTATCGACATCATCAAAAAGAGTGAGGAGAACAAAAAATATAAGGTTTACGCAGTTGTTGCTCCGTCGATTTCAAGTCAGTTCACCTATGCAAAGCTTGGTCAGGTTATCAGCGGACTTAAAGAACTCGGTTTCTTTACCGTAGTTGAAGCTGCACTCGGTGCGGATATGGTTGCAATGGCTGAATCAAAAGAGCTTGCCGAAAAAGGCTTCCTCACAAGCTCTTGCTGTCCTGCTTTTGTGTCTTATGTGAAGTCTGCGTTCCCCGCACTTGCAGAGCATATTTCGCATAATCTTTCACCCATGGCGGCGCTTGCAAAGTATATCAAAGAAACAAGCGAAGGTGCAAAGGTTGTTTTCATCGGACCTTGTACCGCAAAAAAAGCAGAGGCACAGCTTGAATCGGTCAAACCTTATGTTGACAGCGTGCTGACCTTTGAAGAGCTTCAGGCACTCTTTGACAGCAAGGATATTGACATCACAACTCTTGAAGAAGACCTGCTTGATAATGCATCATATTTCGGCAGAATTTTCGCAAGAAGCGGCGGACTTTCGGATGCCGTTGCACAGGCAATGAAAGAGCAGAATATTGAATTTGACCTCAAGCCTGCAGTCTGCGATGGAATTGAAGCCTGCAGAATGGCACTTCTCAAAAAGAGCAAGAATGTTCTTGATGCAAACTTCATCGAAGGTATGGCTTGTGTCGGCGGATGCATCGGCGGTGCAGGATGTCTGACTCACGGCGAAAAGAACAAATCCGAAGTTGATAAATACGGCAGAGAAGCAATGGAAAAAACAATCTCCGATGCCGTTTCAATTTTAAAATAACAAATCATACATCTACCAAACCTTTTACAAAAGTGCCGAGTGATTAAGCATGGTGTTCATAAAACAGTAATTTGAAGAATTGTTATTTAGAGCATCTGTCCGACAGGGTTGGTAAAACAAAATCAGCAGGCGACATCCTTAAAATGGTTGTTGCCTGCTTTGCTTTTTATATTATGTTTTCAACAAACTGCTTTGCGGCTCTTGCGGAGCGTGAGCCTTTTTCAAGGGCAAACTGTTCCGCTTTTATTTCAAGTTCAGCTGTATCGCATTTAATGCCTTTTTTATTTGCGAGGCTGCGAACGATATTAAGATATGTTTCTTTGTTCGGTTTGCTGAAAGTGAGATGAATTCCGAATCTGTCGGAAAGAGAGATAATTTCCTGAACGGTATCATTGAAATGAACGTCATCACCCTCACGGTCGCTGAATTTTTCTTTGACAAGATGACGGCGGTTGCTCGTTGCATAAATCACAACGTTCTTTGATTTTGCCGATACAGAGCCTTCAAGAACAGCTTTAAGTGCGCTGAAATTATCATCATCCTTTTGAAAAGACAAGTCATCAATAAAAAGAATGAATTTCAGCGGATTTTCCGACAGCTCATCAAGAATCAGCGGTATATTGTGAAGCTGCTCTTTACGCACTTCGATTATCCGCAGCCCATCTTTGTAAAGCTCATTGACAACGGCTTTTACCGTTGAGGATTTACCCGTTCCCGCATCACCCGTCAGAAGAATGTTCGCCGCTGCTCTGCCTTCAAGCAGAGCTTTTGTGTTATCAAGAATAATTTTCTTTTCACGCTCGTATCCGATAAGGTCGGAAAGCGTGATTTCATCAGGGTGCAGAACCGGAACAATTCTTCCGCCGTCAATGCGGAACATATGATTTTTGGCATAAATACCGTAGCCGTATTTGCCGATATTCCTTGTTCGCTTTGCGTAATCGTTTGCCAGATCAACCTTTTCTGCTTTGAACACGGGAAGAAATCCGTTCCATTCAATCGCACTATGAAGGTCGGCAGGTGTTAAATCTGCAACAGACTGCAAAATTTCAAGCTCTGCATCAACGCATTTTTTCATTGTGGGCGAACACGATTTTCCGCTGCCGAGAATCTTGACATAAACATTTTCATTGTTGCTGACAACGGTGTGGATGTGTCTTGCAAGGCTCATTTTGTTGTTTGCATACATAGCGGAAACAAAATCGGAATAGCAGCCGATTTTTTCAGGTGTTTCTGCAGTTTCAATGCATTCAAGATATTTCACAAGTCTGCTGATTACCGAATCCGAAAGCAATGCTCTGAAAATGCAAAGCGAATTAAGTTTTAAATATAACTCATTTAATTTTTCACTCTTCATTTCAGAATCGCACCCTCCGCTCCGCTTGAAACAAGTGCAGCGTATCTTTTAAGATAACCCGAAAGCTCTTTTTTCTTGGGAACAAAGTTTTTCATTCGTTCTTCAAGGACTTTTTCATCAACCTTGAGCTCGAGCTTGTTTTCGGGGATGTTGATACTGATGATATCGCCTTCTTCAACAACACCTATCATTCCGCCGCTTGCCGCTTCTGGTGATACATGACCGATACAAGCGCCTCTTGTTGCACCGCTGAATCTGCCGTCTGTGACAAGCGCAACGCTGCTTCCGAGACCCATTCCCATAATAGCAGACGTGGGATTGAGCATTTCTCTCATACCCGGTCCGCCTTTGGGACCTTCATATCTGATCACCACAACATCGCCCGGTTTTATTTCGCCTGCATTGATTGCCGCCTGTGCATCTTCTTCACAGTCAAAAACTCTTGCAGGACCTTCGTGAATAAGCATTTCGGGAAGGACGGCGGAACGCTTGACAACGCTGCCGTCGGGAGCAAGGTTACCCCGAAGCACAGCAATACCGCCTGTTTCGCTGTAGGGATTTTCAACGGGTCTTATTACATCATGGTTGAGGTTTATACATCCTTCTATATTTTCGCTGACGGTTTTGCCCGTTACGGTGATACAATCGAGGTTCAGAAGATTTTTCTTTGAAAGCTCATTCATTACCGCATAGACGCCGCCTGCTTCGTCAAGCTCCTCTATATAAGTTCTGCCTGCAGGTGCAAGGTGGCAGAGATTCGGAGTTTTTTCGCTTATCTTGTTTGCAATATCGAGATTGATTTCGATTCCGCATTCGTGAGCAATTGCGGGAAGATGAAGCATACTGTTTGTTGAACATCCGAGAGCCATATCAACCGTCAGAGCGTTCATAAAAGCATCTTCTGTCATTATGTCACGGGGACGGATATTCTTCTTAATCATATCCATAACCGCCATGCCTGCGTGCTTTGCAAGTTCGATTCTTGCGGAATAAACTGCAGGAATTGTACCGTTGCCTTTAAGACCCATGCCGAGAGCTTCGGTCAGGCAGTTCATTGAATTTGCGGTATACATACCCGAACACGAGCCGCAGGTTGGGCAGGTTTTGCACTCATATTCACACAGTTTTTCTTCGGTGATTTTGCCTGCGCCATGTTCTCCGACAGCTTCAAACATCGAAGAAAGGCTTGTTTTTGCACCGTTTACTCTGCCTGCAAGCATCGGTCCGCCGCTGACAAAAACAGTCGGTATATTCAGCCTTGCCGCCGCCATAAGCAGACCCGGCACGTTTTTATCGCAGTTGGGCACCATAACAAGAGCATCAAAGCTGTGAGCAAGAGCCATTGCTTCGGTTGAATCGGCAATAAGGTCACGGGTAACGAGCGAATACTTCATACCCGTGTGACCCATTGCAATGCCGTCGCAGACAGCTATTGCAGGAAAAACAATCGGCGTTCCACCTGCCATTGCAACGCCGAGCTTGACGGCATCAACAATTTTATCTATGTTCATGTGACCCGGCACGATTTCGTTATATGAGCTGACTATTCCGACAAGCGGTCTTTCCATTTCTTCGTCAGTCAGACCGAGCGCATGATATAAAGCTCTGTGGGGAGCGTTCTGAGTTCCGAATTTCAGAGTTTCACTATTCATATTAAACTCCTTTCATTGCGGGACGGCGCAGAGGCCGTCCCCTACGCTTTTAATTGTTTATGAGTTTATCTTCGCCGTTCCAGCTGTAAAGCTTGCGGATATCTTCGCCGACGGTTTCCGACGGATGCTCGCTTGCGATTTTACGCATTGCGTTGAAATGAACCTGACTGCCGGCATCGGACATATCAAGCAAAAATTCCTTTGCGAATGTGCCGTCCTGAATATCTTTGAGGATTTTCTTCATTGTTTTCTTGGTTTCTTCGGTTATGATTTTGGGACCTGTTACGTAGTCGCCGTATTCAGCGGTGTTTGAAATTGAATATCTCATTCCTGCAAAACCGCTCTGATAGATAAGGTCAACGATGAGCTTCATTTCGTGAATGCATTCAAAATATGCGTTTCGGGGGTCATAGCCTGCTTCAACAAGAGTTTCAAAGCCTGTCTGCATAAGAGCACAGACACCGCCGCAAAGAACAGCCTGCTCACCGAAAAGATCGGTTTCGGTTTCTGTTCTGAAATTGGTTTCAAGAACGCCCGCTCTTGCGCCGCCGATACCGAGAGCATAAGCAAGACCGATATCCCACGCATCGCCCGTTGCATCCTGCTCAACAGCAATAAGGCAAGGTACGCCTTTGCCTGCCTGATATTCGCTTCTGACGGTGTGACCGGGACCCTTGGGTGCAATCATAATAACGTTGACGTTCTTCGGGGGCTTGATGCAGCCGAAATGAATGTTGAAGCCATGGGCGAATGCAAGAGTTTTGCCCTCTGTAAGGTTGGGTTCAATGCTCTCTTTATAGAGCTTTGCCTGCTTTTCGTCATTGATGAGAATCATGATAACGTCGGCATTCTTTGCCGCATCGGCAGCTGTCATAACCTTAAGACCCTGTGCTTCTGCCTTTGCCCAGCTTTTTGAGCCTTCGTAAAGACCCACTATAACATCAACACCGCTGTTCTTGAGATTGAGTGCGTGTGCGTGACCCTGTGAGCCGTAGCCGATAATTGCAACGGTTTTGCCGCTTAACTTCTGAAGATCGCAATCCTGCTGATAAAATATTCTTGCCATAATAATTACCTCTTTTTTATTAAAGATTTAAGTTTTGACGCAGTATGGAGCTGCCTTTTTCTATTGATGCCGTTCCCGTTCGGCAGATTTCAAGGATAGTAAAATCCTTCATAAGAGAAATAAAATCGTCCATTTTTGTTCCGTTGCCGATAAGCCTCAAAACAATGGAATCACGGGAATAATCAATGGTTTCCGCTTTGAACGCCTCTGCCGCCGAATGGATTTCTTCCCTTGCGGCAGGGTCGTTTTTCAGTTTAATGAGCATCAGCTCACAGCTTAAGGAATTTTCGTTTGTCAGCTCTTTTATCGAGCACACGTCAGGCAGTTTGTAAAGCTGATTTACAAGCTGAACCTTGCCTTCTTCTTCGCCGTCAAAGCTGAATGTAATTCGTGAAAATTCAGCCAATTCCGTTTCGCTTGCGGTTATTGAGCTTATGTTGAACTGTCTTCTTCTGAACATACTCGTAAGGCGGTTAAGAACGCCGAATTGATTTCTCACAAGCACAGCCAAAGTGTATCTGTTCATTTTACCGCCTCCAATTCTGTCATGATATCGTCCATACTGCCGCCCGGCGGAAGCATGGGAAGAACAAATTCATCTTTATCAATCAAACAATCTATAACAAATGTACCGTTATATGAAAATGCTTTTTCAAGAGCATTCTCAAGCTCATCAAGGTTAGTTGCCGCCATACCGTCTGCGCCGAAAGCCTTTGCAAGCTGAACGAAATCGGTTTTACGGTCAAGAACGGTGTTTGAATAATGCTTATCATAGAAAAGGGTCTGCCATTGACGCACCATGCCCAGAACTCCGTTGTTCATAATCAGAATAACAAGCGGAACATTATAAGTAACTGCGGTTGCAAGCTCCTGAAGAGTCATTCCGAAGCTGCCGTCACCCGTTACAAGAACGCTTCTTTCCTTTGTTCCGAATGCCGCACCGATTGCCGCACCCGTTCCGAAGCCCATCGTACCGAGTCCGCCGCTTGAAACAAAACGACGTGAAGCTCTGAAATTCAGATTTTGAGCCGACCACATCTGATGCTGACCGACATCGGTGCAAACGGCGGTGTTTTTTCCGAGATATTTGTTAAGGGTCTGAATTGCGTTTCTCGGAGTCAGACCCTCACGGTTATCGGTAAAGCGTTCTTCATCTTTCAGAAAATCAGCCACTCTTGCTGACCATTCCGGCTTTTTACCCTCACCCAGTAATGGCAAAAGCTTTTGCAATGTGAGCTTCACATCTCCCCGAAGTCCGCAGGCGGCATTGACGGTTTTGCAAAGCTCTGAGCCGTCAACATCAATGTGAATGATTTTTGCACCCGTTGCAAACTTTTGGCGGTTGCCCGTAACACGGTCATTGAAACGAACACCGAGAGAGATTATGCAGTCTGCGTTATGCATTGCCATTGACGATGCATAGTGGCCGTGCATTCCCTGCATTCCTAAAAATCTCGGGTTATCCGTCGGGATTGCGGAAAGTCCCATAAGCGAGCAACCGACCGGTGCATCGATTTTTTCAGCAAGAGCAAGCATTTCTTTCTGGGCATCTGCAGTTATGAGTCCGCCGCCGAAATAGATGAACGGGCGTTCCGATAAATTAATAAGCTTTGCCGCTTCTTCAATTCGTATATCTTTTGCGGCGTGGCTTTTTTCTTTTTCTGCAGGCGGTTTCGGTTCATATTCGCACGATGCAATCTGAACATCCTTCGGAACATCAATGAGAACAGGACCCGGTCTTCCCGATTTTGCCAGCACGAAAGCTTCACGGATTGTGTCCGCCAGATTTTCAACCTCGCCAACGAAGTAATTATGTTTGGTAATCGGCAGGGTAACGCCCGTTATATCGATTTCCTGAAAACTGTCCGAGCCTATCTGCGTTGTTGGAACGTTGCCGCAGATTGCAACCATCGGAATTGAATCAAGATAAGCGGTTGCAATGCCCGTTACAAGATTTGTTGCACCCGGACCCGACGTTGAAATAACAACGCCGACCTTACCCGTCGTGCGTGCATATCCGTCTGCGGCATGTGCCGCACCTTGCTCGTGGGCGGTGAGGATATGCGTTATTTCATTCTGATATTTATAAAGCGAATCGTAAACATTCAGAATCTGACCGCCGGGATAACCGAAAACGGTTTTGCATCCTTGCTCAATCAGGGTTCTGACGATTATATCCGCACCTGATAATTTCACATTATCACTTCCTCTCAAGTTTGGAAATAATAAGTTTGCCCATTTCAGAGCAGCCGACTTTTTTGCAGCCGTCACTCATAATATCGGCAGTTCTGAAGCCTTCATCAAGAACGGCTGAAACTGCATTTTCGATTGCATCGGCTTCTTTTGGCATATCGAAGCTGTAGCGCAGCATCATTGCCGCCGAAAGAATTGTCCCGATTGGGTTTGCAATATCCATTCCTGCAATGTCGGGAGCAGAGCCGTGAATGGGCTCATAAAGTCCGCAAGAGGTTGCACCGAGACTTGACGAGGGAATCATACCGATTGAACCCGTTATCATTGAAGCTTCATCGGAGAGAATATCACCAAACATATTCTCAGTTACGATAACGTCAAACTGCGAAGGGTTTTTGACAATCTGCATCGCACAGTTATCAACGAGCATATCCGAAAGTTCAACATCGGGGTATTCTTCTGCAAGTCGGTGCATAACCGATTTCCAGAGGCGGCTTGAATCAAGAACATTGCTCTTTTCAACGGAGCAGAGCCTTTTGCTCCTCTTTCTTGCAGTTTCAAAACCGATTCTGCCGATGCGTTCAATTTCGCTTTCGGTATAGCTTAAAACATCAACGGCTTTCTTTTCGCCGCTTTCTTCGGTTGTTGTGTGCTCACCGAAATAAATGCCGCCGATAAGCTCACGGACAATGATAAAATCAATGCCTTTGTCAACAATTTCTTTTTTCAGCGGTGAAGCATCGGCAAGCTGTTTCCAGATTTTCGCAGGACGGTTGTTGGAATAAACACCCATTCCTGCACGAAGTCGGAGAAGTCCTTTTTCGGGTCGCATATCGCCGGGAACATTGTTCCATTTTTCGCCGCCTACCGCACCGAGCAGAACGCTGTCACTCTCAACGCATTTTTCGAGCATTTCTTCGGGTAAGGGATTGCCCCATTTATCAATGGCGCATCCGCCCATATCAACGTCGGTATAGTTGAATGTATGTCCGTACAAATCAGCGATTTTATTAAGAACTTTAAGAGCCTGCTCAACAATTTCGGGGCCGATGCCGTCGCCTCTGATAACGGCTATATTTTTAGTCATTGTTTTCGCCTTCTTTCAGAGATTTGAGAAGTCCGCCGCACTTGATTATGTTCTGAATGAACGGCGGAAAAGGCTGTGCCTTGTAGGTTTTACCGCTTGTGTGGTTTGTGATTAACCCCGTGTCAAAATCAACGCTGACCTCATCGTTTGCATTGATTTCTTCCGCCGCTGCCTCGCATTCAAGAATGGGAAGTCCGATATTGATGGCATTGCGGTAAAAAATTCTTGCAAAGCTTTTAGCGATTACACAGCCCGTACCGCAGGTTTTTATAACAAGCGGAGCATGTTCTCTCGATGAACCGCAGCCGAAATTCCAGCCTGCAACCATAACGTCGCCTTTTTCAACTTTCTTTACAAATTCCGTATCAATATCTTCCATACAATGGAGAGCAAGCTCCTGCGCATTTGCGGTGTTGAGATAGCGTGCGGGAATGATAACATCGGTATCAACGTTATCGGGATATTTGAAAACTTTACCTTTTGTGTTCATAAATCAGACCTCCTTCGGATGGGTTATATAACCCGTCAGGGCACTCGCCGCCGCAGTCGCAGGGCTTGCAAGATAAACCTCGCTTTCAACGTGACCCATTCTGCCCACGAAATTGCGGTTTGTGGTGGCAACACATCTTTCGCCTGCCGCAAGAATGCCCATATATCCTCCAAGGCACGGTCCGCAGGTCGGGGTTGAAACAACTGCACCCGCATCGATGAAAGCGGTGTAATAACCCTTTTCAACGCACTCACGCAGAATCTGCATTGTGCCCGGAATGATGATACATCTCACTCCGTCGGCAACCTTTTTACCGTTAAGGATTTTGTATGTGGTTTCCATATCTTCCATACGACCGTTTGTGCAGCTTCCGATAACAACCTGGTCAATTTTAATATCCGAAAGCTTGCTTGCAGGATGAGTATTTTCGGGAAGATGAGGGCAGGCAACGGTCGGAACTATTTTTGAAAGGTCAATATCAATTACCTTTTCATATTCGGCATTTGCGTCTGCTTCAAAGACAACGGGATTTCTCTCGCATCTGCCGTTCATATATGCTTTTGTCACCTCGTCAACGGGGAAAATTCCGTTCTTTGCGCCTGCTTCGATTGCCATATTGCAAATGCAAAGGCGGTCATCCATCGAAAGATTTGCAACCCCGTCACCGCAAAATTCCATGCTTTTGTAAAGTGCACCGTCAACACCTATCATTCCGATAATTGTGAGGATTACGTCTTTGCCGCTGCAATTTGAGGGAAGCTTGTTTTTGAGATTGAATTTGATTGCGGAGGGAACTTTAAACCAAGCCGTACCCGTTGCCATTCCTGCCGCCATATCCGTTGAGCCGACACCCGTTGAGAATGCTCCGAGTGCACCGTAAGTACAGGTGTGGCTGTCTGCACCGATAATGCAGTCGCCTGCGGTAACAACTCCCTGCTCGGGAAGAAGAGCGTGCTCAATTCCCATTTTGCCGACGTCATAAAAATGGCTTACGCAATGCGAACACGCAAATTCACGGCATTGCTTTGACTGCTCGGCGGCCTTTATATCTTTATTGGGAACAAAATGGTCAAGAACAATCGCTACTCTGTCCTTATCAAAAACTTTGTCAAAGCCTGCTTTTCTGAACTCATTGACGGCAACGGGGGTTGTTATATCATTGCCGAGAACGATATCGAGTTTCGCATTTATAAGCTGACCTGCCGTTACGCTTTCAAGACCTGCGTGGGCGGCAAGGATTTTTTGTGTCATCGTCATTCCCATTTTATTTTCCTCCTTTGGTCATATTGTGGAATGCGTTGAGAAGTGCATTGGTGCTTGCTTTGATAATATCGGTATCCGTGCCTGCACCCCAGAACATTTCGCCGTTTTCTCTTTCAAGGCCGACATAAGATGCCGCAACGCTCTGTGATCCCTGACCCTGCATACTGTGCTGGGTGAAAACCTGCAAGGTGTAGTTTTCGTTTGTATAGGCTTTGAGTGCATTGTTGACAGCGTTGAGCGAGCCGTTACCCTCTGCCTGCATATCGGTTTCTTCGCCGTTTTTTGAAAAAGTGATTTCAATTTTGACCGTATCGTTTTCACGCATAAAATCAAAATAAGATATTGAAATCGGCGTTTCTTCGTAAAGATAATTTGCCTTGAAAATTTCAAAAACCTGGTCGGCTTTAAGCTCTCTGTGTTCGCTGTCTGAAATATGCTTGCAAAGGTAACTCAATTCCTCACTCATCTTTTTCGGCAAGATATAGCCGTAATTCTGCTCGATAAGATAGCCTATACCGCCCTTGCCGCTTTGGGAGTTAACTCTGATTACGTCTGCATCATAGGTGCGGCTGATATCGTGGGGGTCGATGGGAATATACGGCACGCTCCATTCGTGAAGCCTTTTCTTGTTTCTGTATTTCATACCCTTTGCGATTGCATCCTGATGGCTGCCCGAAAAAGCGGCAAAAACAAGTGCACCCGCATAGGGTGAACGCTCGTAAACGTGCATTCTTGTGCATCTTTCGTAGGTTTCAACAAGTTTGGGCATATCCGAAAAATCAAGCTTCGGGTCAACACCGTGGGAATACATATTCATTGCAAGAGTAACGATATCAACGTTGCCTGTTCTTTCACCGTTGCCGAAAAGAGTGCCTTCGATTCTGTCTGCACCCGCAAGAATCGCAAGCTCGGCATCGGCAACGCCCGTTCCTCTGTCGTTATGGGGATGAAGTGAAATCGTAACATTCTCACGGTATTTGAGATTTTCGTGCATATACTCAACCTGACTTGCGTAAACGTGAGGGCTGCTCATTTCAACGGTTACGGGAAGATTTATGATAACGTTATTTGTTTCGCTCGGCTCAAGCACATCGAGAACGGCATTGCAAACCTCAAGAGCATATTCGGGTTCGGTTCCCGTGAAGCTTTCGGGCGAATATTCAAATCTGAAATTGCCTTCGTATTCGCTTGCGAGTTTTTTCACAAGCTTTGCACCGTCAACGGCAATTTTCTTGATTTCTTCTTTGGATTTGCCGAAAACCTGCTCACGCTGGGCAACGCTGACGGAATTGTAAAAATGAATTATCGCACTCGGCGCACCCTTGCAGGCATCAAAGGTTTTTCTGATAATATGCTCTCTGCATTGGGTGAGCACCTGCACGGTTACATCGTCGGGAATCATATTGTTATCAATAAGAGTACGGAGGAATTCATATTCCGTTTCCGATGCAGCAGGGAATCCGACCTCGATTTCTTTAAATCCGACCTCAAGCAAAAGTTTGTAAAATTCAAGCTTTTCCTCAAGGCTCATCGGAATAACAAGGCTCTGATTTCCGTCACGCATATCAACGCTGCACCATTGCGGAGCTTTTTCGATATGGTCTTTGTTGACCCATTTGTTATATCTTTTTTCTACGGGATAATATCCCACTCGGTATTTGGTTGAATCCATCATTCCGATACCTCCGCAACGGTATCAATTTCAACAAGCACGTTTTTCGGAAGCTCTTTAACTGCAACGCATGAGCGTGCAGGCTTGCCCGTGAAATATCTGCCGTAAACCTCGTTGAATGCGGCAAAATCACTCATATCCTTAAGGAAACAAACCGTTTTAACAACATTTTCAAGGCTGCTGCCCGCCGCTTCAAGAACAGCTTTTATGTTTTTACAAACCTGCTCGGTCTGCTCTGTAATTGTTTGTGCTTCAACCGCACCGCTTTCGGGGTTAATGGCTATCTGACCCGATGTGAAAACAAATCCGTTTGTAACAATTGCCTGCGAATACGGTCCGATTGCGTCGGGTGCGTTTTTTGTATATACAGTATTCATAATAATTCTCCTTATTCTACTATTTTGAAGCCTTCTGCTTTAAGTGCTTCTTTGATTTCAAGAACGTGGTCATAATTACGGGTTTCCATTGTGATTCGCAGATAACAGCCGTTCACGCTCTCCGTGCTGCCTGCACGCTCGTGATGAACGCCGGTAACGTTTCCGCCGCAGTCTGCGATAATTCTTGAAACATCCTTAAGCTGACCGGGTTTATCAATCAGTTCAATGAGCATACTTGAAGTCCTGCCCGATTTGATAAGGCCTCGTTTGATAACTCTTGAAAGGCTTGTAACATCTATGTTTCCGCCCGAAACAAGGCTTACAACCTTCTTCCCTTGAATCGGAAATTTATTGAACATTGCCGCCGCAACGGAAACAGCTCCCGCACCTTCGGCAATCATTTTCTGCTTTTCGATAAGTTCAAGAATTGCGCCTGCGATTTCATCCTCTGTTACAAGTGCGATATCATCAACATACTTGTTGATTAACTCAAAGGTGTGTTCACCGGGTTGTTTGACGGCAATACCGTCTGCGATTGTGGAAACGGAATCAAGGCACTCAATATTTCCGCTTTTCAGCGAGTTGAACATACTCGGAGCGCCTGCCGCCTGAACGCCGTAAACCTTGATTGAGGGTCTGATTGATTTTAGTGCATAAGCAACACCCGAAATAAGACCGCCGCCGCCAATCGGAACGATAACCGCATCAACGTCATCAAGGTCGCTTGCAATTTCAAGACCGATTGTTCCCTGTCCTGCAATCACCGCTTCGTCATCAAACGGATGAACAAAGGTGTAACCCATTTCATCCTTCAGCTGAAGTGCCTTTGCATAAGCGTCGTCATAGCAACCGTTGACAAGGCAAACGTCTGCGCCGTAGCCTTTTGTTGCTTCAACCTTTGAAATCGGAGCACTGTCGGGCAGGCAAATCAGAGATTTGATCCCGTGCTTCGATGCCGCAAGAGCAACGCCCTGAGCGTGATTTCCTGCCGAGCAGGCTATAACTCCTCTTGCCTTTTCCTCATCGGAAAGTGTAGCTATTTTATAGCCTGAGCCTCGCAGCTTGAAAGAGCCTGTTTTCTGTAGGTTTTCGGGTTTCAGATATAGTCGGCAATCCGCCGCAATTCCGTTTGAGGGAACAACCTTTGTTGCTCTTATAATGTCCTTGAGCACCACCTGTGCTTCAAAAATCTTGTCAAGCGTCAACATTTCACTACACTCCAATCCGTACAAATTATAATTATGGCTGTTGAGAAAGGATGACGGGGGCGTTTTTTCACCTGAGGACGTATGCGGATACGTCGAAGGGGAAAAGGCGTTTCCGTCGCCTTTATCGGCAGTCAGAAAAACAAAAAATCCTGCCTCTGAACTAATAAATAGTAAAGAGACAGGATTTCTAATACAAAATAATTAAAAATCTTGCGGTACCACTCTTCTTGCCGCCCCGAAAGGCGACCACTCACTGCGACCAACATCGCGCCCTGCTGTAACGGTCAGGCTCCGTCCTCCCTATGTATCAAAAGATTGGTTCGGGTAGGCTGCTCGGAGGAGAGCTCGCAAATAAGACCTTCCGTTGACTCGCACCATCCGTCAACTCTCTGAAGCAGGTACAAACCGCTTATTCCTCGTCATAGCTTTTATGGTAGTAAACTACAAAAAACACGACTAACATCGCTCCCCGCTGTAACGGTCGGGCTCCGTCTGCCTTACTCAAAAATTCTTTCAGGCTCGCCGCTCTGAGGTGATTTAGCCTTGATAAATCCGTCCGCCGATTCACACCAACCATCGGCTCTCTGATGCGGGATTGATCTGCCGCTCCTCGTCATTGCGTTTATGAGTTATTGAATTGTTGTCATTATAGCACCGTGAAAAACTGCCGTCAATTGCAAAATTTCACAAAAAATTATTTGCTTTATCGCTTTAAAGTTTTGCACTTTTAACAAAGTAATACGGTGCATTATTTTATAAAATATTTTATTAATCGGTCAAAACAAATTTCCATTTGCAACAGCAGGAATTATCGGTTATATCTGGATAACAGCTTGTTATTATCATTCAGAACAGAAAAAAGGCCGTCAAAAAGACTGACTTTTCCTAATAAATTACATTCTGCAGGAAATCCTGCGCCAAAAGGACGGCATTGTTTGTTCTAACAAAATTCTAACAAACGGACGAAAAATGAGTTTTTGCATGAATCCAAGCATATCAACACTTGCAGAAATTGGCCTTTTGGTTGCTGAAATTGACCTTATGGCACAAAATTCTGCAAGTTACCACGAAACGGAACATCGTTCCACATAGCGTATGCCGCTACGAACCAAAAGGTCAGGGGTTCGAATCCCTTGCAGCGCGCCATAAAAAGAAGTGATTTCGAAGAAATTGCTTCTTTTTTTGTTTTTTTGTGATAAATGGGATTCGAAGGACGAGCGGTACAGAGCAACAGTCCGGTGGACTGTTGTGACCGCGAGCGACCAAGCCGCCGCAGCGGCGCGAATCGAATCCCTGACTCTCCGCCAGAAGCTGTAAGAACTAAGGTTCTTGCGGCTTTTTTATTTATTTAAATATATGTAATAGAAAATTAATAATTTTGTTATAACATAGCAATAGAGGTGATGATATGAAAAAAGTTTGCTTGATTATATCAGCAATTATTTTGGGAATCTGTTTATTAGTGTCTATGATGTTTTTGGGATTTTTATATTCTCATCAAAACTCTGTAATTTCTTCTTTGCCTGATTATGAAAGCAAAGAATTTTTTACTTCCGGTGGTTTTCAGGATTATACTGATTATGCTGAATATATTTATGACAACATAACAATTGAAGATCTTAAATCTTCAGAATATTTTACAATAACAACCGCTGATGATGTTGAAGAAATACTTTTACATATTATCGATTTTGAAGCATGGGTTGAAGCTTGTGGCGGAGAACTCAAGGAAAACTATGACTTTGATAAAACCATTGTAACAGAGGGAGATTTCTTTTATATCGAAACTAAAGACGGCGAACCAATCGGTCAAGGAACATACGGTAAATTTGATAATTATTCTGCTTATTATTTTGATGTTGACGCACAAATTCTATATTATTTTCATAACAACATTTGATATTGAACCCCATAGAAGCAATAACTTCTGTGGGGCTTTCTTATGTTTCCAGTCACTGCAAAGTGTATCTGAAAACCACTTCCGATGATAAAAAAGACAACGATAAACCAAGCAAAAACAATCCGAAAACTTCACCAATCGGTAAAAGTTTCGGATTAATTGTTTTTTTATAACGAAACATTAAAATTCCGTGTGCTCAATCGGTAAAATGCGGTATTATTCGGAAAATTTTTCAACAAACTCTATGATAGGTGTATTGTCATCCAGCCCGTGGGGATGATGTGCACAGTTTGCTTTGCCGATGGAAACGATTATTCCGCCGTTTTTCCGATAATACTTTTCAAGAACGGCACCGTTTTCTTCGTAAGGAACAATGTTATCGGAATCTCCGTACACCAGTATAACGGGAATGCTGTTTTCCAGAAGCAATTGCATTTTATCAATGGGATGCTCTCTGTAGCAGATAAGCTGCGACAAATCCATGCCGGTTGCTTCTGTAAATTCCGGCAGCATTTCATTATTTGCTTTTCCGAAGCCGGCGGGGCACGAAAGGAGATTCATTACCGGTGCATCAAGATAAAGAGCTGAAACACATTCCGGATATTTTGCTGCGAATTTGCTTGCTATCAGTCCGCCGCAGCTCATGCCGACGGGAACGCATTTTTTATATAAGCCGTATTCTTCCGATAAATAAGCGGCAAAACGCTTTTTTAAATCAAGGTCTTCGTCAAGACACCAACGGGTAATATTTTTTATAAAGGCAAGATGCCAACCCTTTTTCACCATTTCAATTTCAAATTCCGGAAAAGCACCGAAATATTCAGTTTTTAATAACCAGTTTTTGTTTTCATTTGCCTTTTCGGGAAAAACAAGAACAGCTTCTCTTCCCTCAAACAGAAAATCAAGTCGCTTAAAACCATTCCAGATTGATTCGGTCATCCAACCACCGCCTTTACTGAATTATTGCACATTTTTGATATTCTTTCTTTTTCGGCTTTGCTTTTTTCGATAATCTTACGGACACAGTATTTATATGTATTTTTCAATAACTTTCTGTAATTCTTCTTTAATAATACGATGTCCTTCGACAGTGGGATGAATGCCGTCAGCGGTCCAATAACCTGTGTTACCGTCAGCGGATAATTCATCAAATCTTTTTTGAAGCGGAACAAAATCAAAATTATATTTTTCTGCAATCTGCTTTGATATTTCAGCCATTTTTCTTACTTCTGAAATAAAATCATTCCATAATTTTTCTGTGCAGGCACCTTTTAGGATAAAAGGTTCTAAAATTATAATTTTAATTTCGGGCAGACTTTCTTTGATTTCATCAATGAGCATCTCATAAATCATTCTGAATTTTTTCGGGCTGACACCGCAGTTCATAGTAAGTTCGTGAGAAACATCATTGACACCTATGAGAATTGACATATAATCGGGTTTTAAATTTATTATATCTTCCTTAATTCTCGCATAAACATCTGTGATTCTGTCTCCGCTTTTGCCGCGATTGATAAATTTGATTTTATCTTTGTTGTTCTTTTCAATTTCAGAAGCAAGAAAAAACGCATATCCGCAGCCTAAGCCGGAATTGATCTGTTCCTCATCATCTCTGTTTGCATCTGTTATTGAATCACCCTGAAACAAAAATGTTTTCATGTTTATCTCTCCATATATTTTGCGGACCCTAATATTCAGGGTCCGCAATTAAAAATTATTTAACAATAAACTGTGAATCTGCGATTTCCGCAATTTCTTCAGCTGTTGTAGCCTTGTTCATCTTATCGGCAACCTTGCTTCTTCTTTCGCGAAGCTCGGCATACATAATGTCACGCTTTTCAGCAGTAATGGGATAGAAAAGCTTGGGAACGATACCGAGAGCACCCGTGATGCGGGGAATACCCGTGCCAAGAGCAAAAATCCACCATTTTGTTCTGTCACTCTGTGTTCCGATAGTAGCGCCCTGAACGTAGCCGATACCCTTAAGAATGAGGCTGTTGATACTGCCCATAACTGCCATCTGAAGCTTTGCGATTGTTGTTTGTGCAACACCGAGCATAGCTTCCGCACGGTAGCCATTCTTCCATTCACAGTAGTCCATTGTTTCGTTGCCTATTTCTGCGGGAATAACTCGTCTTAAGCCGTAAACGCACATTTCGAAGATTTCTTCAATACCCATCATCGGCAGAATAATATGCTTTTTCTGGAAGTTGTTATTGATTGAACCTAATCCGAAAACAGTCAACCACAGGAAGTCAGTCCAGGCATCTTCGAAAATCCACAGAGCCTTTGTTGAAAATCTCTTTCTGAGAGGCTCGACGAAGCTGTAGCTGATAAATTTAATCGGGAAGGCAGGAATACCGACAATGGTTTGCCAGGTGATAGAGCCGATAACGTCGATATAGAAGTTTGCTCGGCCTGTGCCGACAGAGAAACCGTTGAAAAAGTTTGAAAGCACACAAATAAACATAGGCTTATTGGTGATGATAGCTTTTAATCCCTGAATTACGCTCGGTTTATTAATGGTCTGTGCAACTCTTTCTCTTGTGGTGAGGAAGAAATAAAGGCAGAAGACAGCACCGAGAACTGCAAATGAAACACCGAAGGTTGCGAAAAGCTTGGGAAGCTTGATCTTAATTTTGTTGTTGATTACAAGGTCATAGATGATACCGAAAATCTGCCTCGGAACGTCTTCAACGAAATGCGACATCAGATTAGCCGTCGCAATAAGCCTCGAACGGTCCAATGGCTCGGGCGTTATTGTTGAGCCGAAGCCTGAACGGGCAATGCCGGTGAAGGTGTTGGCGGTTTCGGTAATGATTGACATTGCAAAATAGAAAATCCATTTGGGAAGGTAATCTCCCGGAGTATCGGGGAAAATAAAGGGAATCAGCCAATACCATAATCCCAGAATAGTGAGGGGAAACTGAGCGAGAAGAAGATAGGGTCTGAATTTACCCCAACGGGTTCTGGTCTTTTCAACAATAACACCGATAAAGGTATCGTTGAAGGTATCCCACACGGTTGCAACAATGTTCTGAATTGCAAGATAGTTGAAATCAATTTTTACAACATCATATATGTATCGCTCTTTGAAATCGTTGATATTCAGGCTCTGAGCAGTATCCTCAAGAACATAAGCAACAGTTTCTTTTATGCCGACAAATCGTCTGTTTTTAAGAAGTATAGATTTATCGGTAGTTTCAACAAATTCTCTTTCTGCTGACATAATTTCACCCGGCTTTCTGTAATTTTAATAAATAATTGTTTGAAAATTTTAACGGTTTGTTGCTGCAATGCTGATCAGAACAGAGTCTTTGTGCCTGCTTTGTATTCCCACGGAGTAAAGGAATCCTCACCTTCTTTCTCAGCTGTCAGAAGTGTATTACGGATAAAAAAATCAAGGCAATTTGTATTTTCTTCTCACAATTTGTTTTCGTAAATAATCATTTCCTTTGGCGTAGTCTGCTAAAAAACCAGGAATTACCGCTGTTAAACAATGTAAAAAGCAAGATTTGCCGAGATAATCATTCCCATTTTACTCCTTGTATTTTAAATTTTATCATTTTATACAGAAAAAATAAAGGTCATTATTAGAGCGAAAAGTGTCCTTATTTGCAACAAAATAGTTGAAATAGCATCCGCAATAAGTTATACTGTCTGTAAGAGGCGGTGATTGTTATGAGAAATGACCTGATAGAAAGACTTATCATGCACACATATAAAAATCCATCTTTTTTGCTAAAAAATAAAAATGATGATGAGAGAATCATCATTGAGGGCTCCAAGTTAATGAAAAAAGAAAAGCTTATTGCGGTAAGAGCCGATACAAATACCAATCATTTTCCGGAACACAGCCACGATTATGTTGAGATTATTTATATGTATCAAGGAACGAAAACCAATATTATAAACAATGAAACCGTTGTTCTCAATAAGGGCGATATCCTTTTTATGACCCAGAATTGCAGGCAGGAAAATCTGCCCTCAACCGAACAGGATATAGCGGTCAATTTCATTGTTCTGCCTCATTTTTTCGAGAAAGCTCTTGAAATGCTGAACAGCGAGGAATCATTGCTGCACAGTTTTATAATTCAATGCTTGCGAGGCGATAACGGTAAATCGAGCTATCTTCATTTCAGAGTTTCAGATGTACTGCCTGTGCAGAATCTTATTGAAAATCTTATCTGGAATTTGCTTGATGAGCGTCAGGAGCAGAGGAATATAAACGAAACAACAATGGGTCTTATTTTGCTTCAGCTTCTCAGTCACATTGATGACCTTGATTATAGCGGCGACGACAGCAGCCTTATATTCCATGTACTGAAATATATTGAGGCGCATTTTGCGGGCGGCAGCCTGACAGAGCTTTCGCAGATACTTTTTTACGATTTCAACGCACTGTCAAAGCAGATTAAAAAGCTGACGGGCAAAACCTATACGGAGCTTGTTCAGGAAAAGAGAATATCTCACGCTTGTTTTCTTCTTGAAAGTACAAATCTCGGAATTTCGGAAATTTCGCAGCTTGTGGGTTATGAAAACATCAGCTATTTTCACCGTGTTTTTCGTAAATTCCATGGTGTGTCGCCAAAAAAATACAGAGACAAAAAAGTTGCCAAATAAGAAATTGCGGTATAATTCAATCAAGCGAATAAGGACGCTTTTTCAACTAAAATGTGTCATTTACTTCTCTGTATCTTAATGATAAAATTAAGTTGTCTGTTGGTGAAAACATGCTGATTAACTCAACAAACACATAACGGAGGCTGATATGAAAAGATTTATTTCAATTATACTTGTAACGGTTATGATGTATGCATGTGCTGCACCTGCATTTGCCGTTCAGGCTGAGCCTGAGCAGACAGCTGTATCTGCTGCAGCGGAAGAAAACGGCGACAGTGCATTCATCGCTTTCTTCGATAAGCTGTTTGCAAAAATCAGAGCGTTTTTCGGAAGTGTGAAGTACTGTTTCGTGGTAAAAAAAGAGGGTGTTCCCAACACTATGAACAAAAACGCAATACATATACTCAAATCTGTTGAAGACGCTATAGGCGACAGCTTTATTATCACAACCGAGGACGGCAAGGTTATTGCAATTGATGGCGGTTATAAATTTGAAACCGATTACTTCATTCAGTATCTCAGGGCTGTCACGGGGCAGCTTGTGCCGAAAATTGACGCTTGGTTTCTGACTCATCCCCACACTGACCATGTTCAGGTTTTCAACGAAGTGGCTGAAAACCGCACAAATCAGGTGAAATTTGACAAGATTATTCTTAAATATGCTCCGTATGACTTTTACGCTTCCATCAACTCAACGGAAGGTGCGGAAATGGTGGGCGAGTTTGACAGAATAAGTAAGGCTTTCCCCGAAAAAGTTCAGATTATCAATGACGGCGATGTTTTCAATATCGGTGCTGCGAAAATAACCACACTTTTCACCTTTGACCCTGCATTCACAAACGTTAATGATGCCTCTTTGATATTCCGCATGGATCTGGGCGGAAAAGGCATATTGTTTACGGGTGATGCCGGTGTAAGCTCAGGCAACAAGGTGCTTGAGAACCCCGAGTATAAGGAACTTCTGGATTGCGATATATGTAAAATGTCACACCACGGACAGGCCGGTGTATCGAAAGAATTCTATGAAGCTGTTGACCCCGAAATCTGTCTGTGGCCTACGCCTTCATGGGTGTGGAACAACTCCCACGAAACTCTTGTGCTCCTGACGCCTGAAGTTCGTGCATGGATTGAAGAAATCGGTGTAGAGAAAAACTATCTTTCCTGGCAGGGCTCGCAGGTTATATATCCGGATCAATTGACGCCCGACACCGAAGATATACTGTAACAGAATGCAGGCGATTGTTTATGCCTTAATACTGATGTAATGATAAAACAGTTCGGGCAAATCAAATTGCTTTGCGTTATATCAAATATGTAATTCAACCGTAAGGTGTTGTTACAAAACCGATCAAAAAAATAATTGCAGCTTCTCGGATTACGGGCTTGCAGAAATTAAAAAATATCATAAAAGGGTGATTGCTTTGAAAAAAATTCTTTCCGCTATTCTTTCGTTTATTTTCCTTTTTCCCTCATATCTTTTCAGTTTTCTGCCGTCAAAAGCAGATACGGATTTTGCAATTGAGGCAATTGCAATCGTGTCCGTGAGCGGAATTGAAAACGGTATTATATCAGAAAAAGCCGAGATTGATTTCGGTAATGCCGATTGCGGCTGGTTCAATTATTACGGCATCAGCTATAAATCCGACGCATATATGAAAGGTGTAATTACATATATGCTCAAAGGTGAACAGTATTCCGAGGAATTCTTCCTTGAACCTTCGGACGGCACAAAGCCTTTTTACAGCTTTATTGACGGTGTGCTTGATAAGACCAAATCAAACACTCTTTGCAAAATAACGCTTGAGCCTCTTGATAAGGACGCGGCGGTGTTTGAGCTTGTCGGCGTTGATGTATTCAACCGTGAAGTGCCCGATAAAAACGTTTATCTTCAGAACAGCGAATATAAAATCGGCGTCAATCTTCTCTGGGGCGGCGCACTTGATTACCTTGAAGACCTGGATTCCGACGTGCAGGCGGTTATGGTTGACGGCTTGACCAAGGTTGATTCGGATGCTTCGGAGAGATACGGTGTAAAATCCGTCAACAACAACGTTAATCTCATTAACCGTCACGATACGGGCAGACTTGTTCAGCAGTCCTACTACGGCACCTTTGATTGCGATGCTTATCAGGGTGCCATGTACGGTGAAAACAAGTGGAACTATAACCCCGTGCAGGGCGGCAATCAGTATAACGAGAGCAGCAAAATAGTTGACCTTGTTGTGGGCGATGACTATATCTATATTAAGTGCAGACCTCTTGACTGGGCAAAGCCTGCGACGGACATGAGCCCCTCATATATGGAGGCAACCTACAGCATCTGCGACGGTGCCGTTGAAATAGCCTGCAGATTCGTTGATTTTTCGGGTTATCCCGAATATTACACAACTCAGGAGCTTCCCGCATTTTACTGCATAGAGCCCTTCAACAGATTCGTTTATTACGGCGGCGACGCACCCTGGACCGGAGATAAAAATTACTCATATCAGAATGAACTCATTTTCTGGCCCGATGCAGGCTACCCCAATTTCCAGGCAACGGAAAACTGGTCGGCATTTATCGGAGAGTTTGACGACAGCTTCGGAATCGGTATTTATACGCCTCACCACGGAAATTTCCTCGCCGGTGTCCTGGCAAGAGAAACCACCACAGATAAAGACCCGTCCGTAGCACCGCAAACATCATATATTGCTGCTGTTAAGCATAACACTTTCAGAAGCTTCGTTCCGAGCGAATATAATTACTATATCGCAACCGGTACGGTTGACGAAATGCGTGAAAGCTTTGATAATATCCGTTTAACAACCGGTGCTTAATACATATTGTTTGCACATTCATTTTCGACGGCAATACATGCAGTATCAATGTTGAATTCATAATATATAATATTGTTTTTCATAATCTGCAATTCTTTCAGTTGTTACTGACAGCTTGAAACAATGTGTGTTTAACCGCTGTTAACAATTAATTCATTGAATCTGTTAACACTCGTAACATAAAAAAGAACAGATACCCTTGTGGTGTCTGTTCTTTTTTGTTTGCAGAAATTAAGAAGGGTTTCGAAGGACGAGCGGTACAGAGCAACTGTCCGGTGGGCTGTCGTGACCGCGAGCGACCAAGCGACCTCAGGAGTACAAGTCGAATCTCTGCTTCTTCTCCAAAAATTCTCATTTGCAGAATGGCTTTTTACTGCTTATCAATCTTTAAAAAAATAATCGAAAGTATGCAGCAATTTATAAATCAATCTCTTTCAACCAATCTTTTGCAAATATTTTTCTCACTTGTTTTTGAAGAAAACACAAACAATCTATCGTGAGAAATCTTTGAAAAGCCCTTGACATTTCATTCTACACATTGTAGTATAGAGGCATACTACAATGTGTAGAATAATTAAGGAGTTGTTGCTATGAAAATTTTGCAAATGGGTTCTGTTGAATCGAATTTTGCGGATATTATTTGGTCAAATGAACCAATCACATCTTCTGAACTTGCGAAAATCAGCGAACAGAAACTAAAATGGAAAAAAACAACCTCTTTCACGGTGTTAAAAAGGCTATGCAATAAAGGTATTTTCAAAAATGAAAAAGGCACCGTAACCTCACTCATATCTCGAAGTGATTTTTATTCAATGCAAAGCAACAATTATGTTGAGGAAAACTTTAACGGTTCTCTGCCTGCCTTTCTTGCTGCTTTCACTGCAAAAAAAGCACTTTCAAATGAAGAGATTGATGAAATCAGAGCGATGATTGATTCTTTTAAGGAGGAATGATTATGGACTTATTCTTAAAAATCCTTAATATGAGTTTCTCTGCTACTTGGCTGATTTTTGCGGTTATATTTGTCCGTTTTTTACTGAAAAAATCGCCAAAATATATAAGTGAGGCCCTTTGGGGATTAGTTGCCTTCCGCCTTGTATTTCCTTGGTCAATTAAAAGCGTGGTCAGCCTTATTCCGAGTGCAAAACCAATACCCGAAGATATTGTTTATTCTCCTTCTCCCTCTGTCAACAGCGGATTTGAAACAGTTGACAGTGTTATAAATCCGATTATATCTCAAAATCTTGCCCCCAAAACAGGTGAAAGCGTAAACCCTGTTCAGATATTACTTTTTATCTGTTCGATAATTTGGTTTGTGGGAATTGCTGCTATTGTAATTTTTTCGCTCGTCAGCTATATCAGACTTTCGATAAAATTAAAAGAAAGCGTTGAATTGACAGAAGGCGTTTATTGTTGCGATGGTATTGACACGCCGTTCATTATCGGTATTATTAAGCCTAAAATTGTTCTTCCGTCAAGCATAGATGCAGAGCAGGCGAAATATGTAATAGCTCACGAAAAAGCACACCTTAAACGCTTTGATCATTTACAAAAGCTTTTGGGCTATGTGTTATTGACCGTTCATTGGTTTAACCCGATTTGTTGGATAGCATATAAGCTTTTTTGCGTGGATATTGAACTTGCCTGTGATGAAAAGGTAATAAAAGAATTCGATACTGTCGATAAGAAGCAGTATTCAAAAACACTTTTTGATCTCAGCGTCAGCCGAAAAAAAGTTTACTCCTATCCTCTTGCATTCGGAGAGGTTGCGGTTAAGGACAGAATCAGGAATATTCTGAACTACAAAAAACCGACGTTTTGGGTAATTATCGTATCGGTTCTTGCTGCTGTATTGCTTGCCGTGTTCTTTATAACAGACCCTGAAAGCCAACCTGCTTCAGATGAAATGACGACTTTGTCAACAACACAAGCCGAAACCGGTCGGACGGAGCCGACATCAACTAAGCCGACTTACAGTATGACAGAGTCGCAAGTATCGTTAACGGTTGCGCAGGCAATGCCGTACAGCGGAAAAATCGGCACTCTGACATGGAGCATTGATGAAAAAGGAACCTTCCGCCTTGACGGTGAGGGTGAGCTTCGTGATTTTGAAGGCCCTGAGATGGAGATAACGCCATGGCATCATCATGCCGACAAAGTCAAAAAAATGATTATAGGTGACGGTGTTACAAAAATCGGAAGCTATACTTTCCCCGGATTAACAAGTTTAAAGCAGGTTCATTTCGGGAAAAGCGTTAAATATATAGGTGCTTGTGCCTTTTGCAGTTGCCCTATTGAAGATTTGAAATTGAATGACGGTCTGAAAGAAATAGGTTATGCTGCATTTTGTCAGGCATCCGCAAAAGAGCTTGTCATCCCCGACAGCGTCGAGAAGCTTGGACCTGATGCAATTTCCGGAGATTTTGATACCATAAAAATAGGTAAAGGCGTTAAAGATTTTTTATATTCTTCTTTTGTAACTCCCGCAAAAAGATTTGTTGTTGACCCTGAAAATGAATTTCTCAGCAATGATTCCCATGGAGTTCTTTTCAATAAAGACAAAACGGAATTGATAAGATTTCCCGTTGCAAGTGATATAGAGAAATATGAAATACCGAATACCGTAAAATATATTTTTGGTGATAACGGTTATGATTTTTACGGTGCGTTTTCAAACTGTGCAGGGAACTATAACCTTAAAAGTGTTGTTATTCCTGAAAGTGTTGAAAGTATCGGCGGAGCGGCATTTGGGGAAAGCAGAGGTTTGACAGATATAAAAATAGGTTCAAATATAAAGCATCTGGGCGGTTATGTTTTCGGTCACACCGGTTATTGGCTTGATGAATCAAACTGGGAAAACGGTGTTTTGTATCTTGACAATTATCTGATTGATTCAAAAGAAGAAAAATGTTCGTCAAGGCTTGAAATAAAAAACGGAACAACCTTGATAGGCGGTGGGGCTTTCGCGAATAATCGAAGCATAGAAAACTTAATCATTCCCGATTCCGTTAAGATTATCTGTGAGAATGCGTTTAGTATGTGTGAAATTTTAAAGACGGTTGACCTGGGTGCGGGTGTTGAAATCATTGAGGACCACGCTTTTTTCTTATGCGAAAACCTGATAAGCATAGATATTCCTGACAGTGCAAAATATTTAGGAAAAAATTCTTTTACGGGTTGCAGGGGTATGAAATCTTTATCAATCGGAAAAGGTGTTACCGAAATACCGCAGGAGTGCTTTTCTTTTTGTGAAAACCTTAAAACTTTAACCTTTACTTCAAATGTCAGAATAATTGGTGATTCGGCGTTCAATGATAACAAAGAACTTAACACCGTTTACTATTACGGTACCAAGGAACAATGGGAATCTATTGAGGTCAGCGAAGATAACACACACCTGAAAAATGCAAATATAGTTTATCTTGATGGAACTCCAGACTAATTACAAAGCGATTATCTGAAAAGAGGTAAGGAAAAACCTGCACTCTGTTAACGGGTGCAGGTTTGATTTGTTTGAATGGATTCGAAAGCCCGTGAAGAAAACACTCCAGCGGAGTGTTTTTTAGGGCGTGTGAATAATACGGCGGATTTTTATAAAACAAAAAGGGGCTGTTTTTACAGCCCCAACACTTAAATGATATCATACGCTTTTCTCGAAGTCAATATGAAATTGCTGATTTGTGTGCATAATAGCTAAAAATCTCTGTTTTATATAATCAAAACGGCATAACTTTGTACAAAATCCCATCTTGAAAACCATGAAATTCTATGCTATATTATAGTCAAGGAAAGGGTGATACCAATGAGAAGGTAAAAACCTTAAGACCTGAAAGATTTCAATACAAAATCAAAATAAAATAAAAACTAAACCGATGAGTTGAAATTATAAGGTCTTAATCCAACAATCTTGAATAAAACGAAAATCAGATATCGCGGAGTTTAAGATTGGACGATACAGCAGAAAGAGAGGTAAACAAAGATGTTAGATAACAAGAGTTCCGAGAAATAGCCCTTGATGACTGTGTAAAGAAACATCATCAAGGGCTATTTCTTTTTTTATATTGTATTTGTTCGTTGAAGCTGTTACGGCTTCGGCGTTTTTTTATTATAAAAAGGAACGAACCGTTTGAGCGATTTGTTCCCCGTATTTCCAAATGCCTCCGCTGACCGTGATCATGTAATCAATTTTTGCGTCAGCCTTCTTTATCATTATTCCGCTTATATCAAGATTTCTGATTTCGGAATCACATGTATATTTCCACATACCTTTTTCAATGTAACCGTCTTTGTTGATTTTAACCTTTTACGGTCGGATTGACATAATGAATATCAATAACCGCGTTTTCAACATCAACATCATACTGAGGGAATTCCGAAAGCACGAGAGAAATATCGCCGAGAACTGTTATTGCATGACCCGCCGTGCCTGTATATTGGTCTGCGTGAATCGGGTCTGTCTGCGGATTCATCGTCATTTTAACAACGGTATAATCACCACTTTTCAAAAGCAACAGCCCTTCCGTTATCGGGAAGAGCTGCATTTTTATTATAAATTATCAATATCGAAATCAAAATCAAGCTCGAAATCGTATTTCTTTTCAGCCTTTGGTTGCTGAGGAGCTGCAGGCTGAACGGGTCTTTGCTGAACGGGAGTCTGCACGGGTGCAGCAGGTCTCTGTGCGGGCTTCTGAGCGGCGGGAGCCTGATGGATGGGCTTCTGCATGGGAATATCCTGCTGAACGGGTCTCTGTTCAGCGGGAGTATGTCTGGGAGCGGGAGCGTGCTGAGGAGTGAGAGCTGCCTGACGGGGGGGTCTTCGGGGTGCGTATTTCCACTTTTCAACAGCACTGTCACCGAGATTCTGAATATCGGTGATTATTGCACCGATTTCTTTGATTGCTTTTTCCGTATCCTTACCGGGAAGAACGGTTTCCGGCATTGTGATGGGAAGGGCTCTTCTTGTTATAACCGCTGTGGCGGCAGTCTGGAATGATTTTGTTCTGATAACAAGCGAAATGCTCGGAAGAAGAGCAAATCTGATTGCAAAGAACAGACTGCAGATAAGGAATACAGCGGCAAATGCGGCACAAACGGTATAAAGTTCTTCTGAAAAGTTGAAGTTACGGACATTTTTTGCAACAGTGCCTGCCCATGAACCGAGGGTGAAGGCCGAAACAAGAGTGCAAAGGAAATTGTTTGACTGCTTCTGAATCCCGAGCATAAATACGAGGAAGCCGATTGCAAGAACCGAAACGAGGATAGGAACAACGATGCCGAGAAGACCGATAAGAGTTCCGAGTGCAATGAAAACAAGCGAAATCAATGCGATGATGCAAAAATCGTTGAAGGAGAATTGCTTGCCTCTTGTGTAGTTGAGACCGATGATATCGTCGATTGCATATTCACGGTATCCTATGTCCTTGCCGATTGCCGATCGGCCGACGGTTCTCTGAATAAGACGCTTGTTTGTAATCTGAATTCTCGAATAGCCCCATGAAAGGGTTGATCTTGAACGGACACGGCCGATTTCATACTGCTTTATGGGCTGTTCGCCCTCGGAAAGCTTGATAAGATCAGGAACGATCTGCTTGTCTCTTTCAAAACAGTCTGCAGTGCTGAGATGGTTGTCGGATTCTCTTACACCGAAGAAATCCCTGATTGTCATAAAATTCTGTTTTTTCGGTACTGCTGTGCCTGTGCAGGTGCACTCGTTGATGGGGTTGCCGCATTTTGTGCAAAAATTAGCCATTATATATAACTCCTTTATTAATGAATATAAAGATTATCAATAGAAATAAGCTGCCATTTTCCGTCTGCAAAGCTGAAGGTGAAGGTTGATCTTGTTTCTTTTTCATTTGTCACGGTTTCGATTTCGTCGCTGTACCAGCTTCTGTTATTCATAACGGTTGTGCTCTTGTATCTGAGATAAAGATTAACCGTGCCGCTTGCGTTGAATCCGGGAATTTCACTTACCGTGATATCCGTAAAGCTTACACCTGCAAGACCTGTTCCGTCTTCATGGTAATAGTTTCCGAGAACGCTCTGATATGTATCGGCAAGCTCGGCGGTGAACCACTCGGGAGCCTGAAGTTCTTCAAACGGTTTACCTTCGGTAACGCCCTTGAAAATTATGCCGAGAGCTTCCTGAGCATTATTCTGAAGCGAGGTGACGGTGTTTTGGTTAAGCCTGAGGTCATTTGCATAGTAGCCGTCGTTTGTACTCATATAAATATTGCCGGCGAAATCCTCGATGAGACTTCCGGTGATTTTGATTGAATATTCACCGCTGAAGAAACGGTCAACGGTATATTGAGCATAGCCTTCTTCGGTTGATGTGCATGGAACCTCAATGCCGTCAATCTCAACCTTGAGTCCCTCGGGAGCGGTAATGGTGAAGTTGGTTGAGAGAATGTTTTCAAGACCTACCTTGTAGCTGTCAAAGAAAAACAGCTTTTTCTTGCTTTCCTTCATAAGAGGAATCTGCATGGTGCTTTCATAAACCGTGCCTTCAAGCAGATAACTGACATTGCAGATTGTGACCATTCCGCCCTCTTTGTAAATTCCGCCCATTTCATAGTTGGCAATTGTTCTTCCTCCGAGGGGGTTTTCATTCTGCATGTATCTGACAAATCTTTCTTCATCAATAAAATCCGACTCGCTGACCATAACATAGTCAAACATTTTTTCGTAATCGCTGTCAACGAGTGATTCGAAATATTTTTCGGCAACTCTCTCAGGGGATGAAAGGCTGCTGCCGATTTTTCCTGCAACGCCGAGAACAACAATGATGCAGAAAACGGGAATAATAATCTTTTTGTATCTGACGATAAAATCTGCAAATCCTTTGAAATATTTCCGGTAATCGACCGATTTTACCGCCTGTGCATATTGTGCGATGCTTTCAGCAGAGCTTTGGTTCCTTCCGCCGACATGCTCTACAAGCTCAGCTCCGCAGTTGGCACAGTATTCACTGCTTTCAGGATTAGGGGTGCCGCATTCGGGACAATACATATTATCTTCCTCTCATATAAAATTTTCAACCTTGGTAAAATTATAATTCACCGTTTGACAAATTACAAGATAATTATACGATTTTTTACATGTTTTTAAGCAGTTTCTGACAAAATCAAGGCTTTTTCGGATGAAATGCAAATAAAACACATCTGACATGCATTTTCGTCTTGAATTAATCAACAGCCTTTGTTATAATGATAATGCCAAAATATAAAATGGAGAGTGTGCGGCATGAAAAAGAAATATGTTGTCAGATATCTTGCAGGCGGAAAGACTATTACTTCAAACGCAACCGAAAATGATTTTTATTCGCTCGACATAGTCGAAACAGACGAAAGATACACCGTAACCCTCAATCCCAAAAAGGATTTTGAGCTTGTTGATTTTTATGTAAAGTTTGATTATGAATTCAAGCAGGGCGACAAGTTTTTTGCAAACGGCTATCAGTCGTGGACAAATACCAGAGAATTTACTTCCGATGAAATCAGAAAGGGTACAATCAAGCTTTCTCACATTCATCCCTATCTCAGACATTATGCAAGCATCACAAGTGACGAAAGAATAGTCAAATACAGCGAAAAGCCCGGCGAATTTCACAGCCATTGCTATACCTATATCAGAAACGGTGAAAAGATGAAGCTCTGGGGCTCGCTCTGCGAGAGCACGGGCTATACCTATTTCAAGGTAAAGATGAACGAGAATTATTTCTCAATCCGCAAGGATGTTCTCGGCAAAAAGGTAACCGAATCACTCAAAATATTTGATGTTGTTTATTTTGAGGGTACATATGACGAGGTTTTTGATAAATACTTCGGACTTTTTGATATGCCCGAAACAAGAAAGGGTGCAATGAGCGGTTATACATCATGGTATAACTATTTCCAGAAGATTGACGAAAAAATTATTCTTCGTGACCTTGACGGTCTTGACAGAGCAAAGGACGAAACCTCGATTTTTCAGATTGACGACGGCTATGAGCCCTATGTAGGTGACTGGCTTGATTATTGTGACAAATTCCCCAACGGCATGAAATATATTGCCGATAAGATTCACGATAAAGGATATCTTGCAGGTATCTGGATTGCTCCCTTCAGCTGCCAGAAGGTTTCAAGAATTGCAAAGGAGCATCCCGACTGGCTTATCAGGGATGAAAACGGAAAGCCTCAGCTCGGATGTATCGCATGGGGCGGTGCATATACCCTTGATTTTTATAACGAAGAAGCAAGAGCTTATATCAAAAAGGTTTTTGATACCGTTCTCAACGAATGGGGCTATGATATGGTCAAGCTCGACTTCCTTTACAGCGAATGCGTAACCCCCAGATACGGCAAGAGCAGGGGCGAAATCATGCACGAAGCAATGGCATTCCTCAGAGAATGTGTCGGCGATAAGCTTCTTCTCGGCTGCGGTATTCCCATGAGCTCGGCATACGGTATCTGTGATGCCTGCCGTATCAGTTGTGACGTTGACCTTACTTACAAGGGTAAGATTTATAATCACATCCAGGTCAGCAATGAGATACTCAGTGCACAGAGTGCAATCAATAACTCCGTATTCCGCCGCCATCTTAACGGCAGGGCATTTATGAATGACCCCGATGTTTTCTTCCTGAGAAACAACAATCTCAAATTCACATGGGAGCAGAAAAAGCTTCTCGCAAGAATAAATAATCTTTGCGGCAATGTTCTTTTTGTTTCGGATAATGCAGGCGATTATGATGAGGTTCAGATGAGTCTTCTCAAGAAGTATTTCAAGAAGACCAACGAAAAGATTACCTCTGCAGAATATGTAACAAAGGATGTTATCGAAATCAAGATTGATGAAAACGGCGTGAAGAAGGAGCTTGTTTTCAATATCAAGACAGGTCAGATAATCAAAGACGGCGAAGTCCGTTAATAAAAGTATAATTTTATTAACGAATGAAGAGTGAAAAGTGAAAAGTTAAGGGTCGCTTCGCTCCGAAAATATAATTGCTCCGCAAAAAATGATTAAACTCCCGCAGAAAAAACTGCCCCTGATCATCGGCGGGATGTGGGCATCCCGCCCTACACTTAATTGCACATTTTATTATATAATCGGTCATAAGCAGAGCCTATCCTTAACTTTGCACCTTGCATTAAAAACGGGACGGCACTTCAGGCCGTTCCCTACGATATAAAAATCGGGTAAGGGCGAAGCCCTTCCGAAACTGTTCACTCTTCACTATTAACTTTTAACTTGTCAATAAAAGTATACCCCCGGAAAAGAGTCCGCTCTTTTCCGGGGATGCTTTATGTCTTATATTTCTACATCTGCATAAATTGCATTGTGGTCAGAGTAAAAATCTCCGTCAACCATTTTATTGATAACCTTGAAGCTGACGGGCTTTACCGTTGCTTCATCAACGAAAACGAAGTCGATTCTTTCGTGGATTTCATCGGGTCTGAAGCCGTGGAAGGTGTAGCATTCATCGCTGTCGGGTGCGAGCTTTCTTGCGTCCTTCATGTTGCCGCTGACCATAGTGTTGTAGCAGTCGGAATCCTGAAAAACATTGAAATCACCCGTGCAGACAACAGGCAGACCGCCGAAGGAGGCCGCTTTTTCCTGAATCATCCTTGCACCGTTGATTTGTGCAATTCTTCCCACATGGTCAAGATGAGTGTTGAAATGAATGTATTCCTTGCCGTTTTCCTTGTCGGTGAGCTTGACGAAGGTTGCAATTCTTGTGCATGCTGAATCCCAGCCCTTTGACGGTTTTTCGGGTGTTTCAGAAATCCAGAAATTTCCGCTTTCGCTCGCCGTGAATTTATCTTTTTTATAGAAAACAGCGGAAAATTCGCCATCCTTTTTGCCGTCTTCCCTGCCTACGCCTACATAGCTGTATTCGGGAAGATTCTGAGAAAGTGTTTCCATCCATTCCCAATGGGCTTCCTGAACACCGAATGAATCCGGATTTGCTTCTCTGATTATGCTGATAACCTTTGGTGCTCTTTTTTGCCATGTTCTCTGTTCTTTACCTGCACAGAGTAAGTTGAAGGAAAGAATACGGTACATTTATTTTGCACCTCCGTTAAAGAGTGTCATTTCAACCGTAACGGGGAAATGGTCGGATGCAAGAATATGGTGAGTGAAGTCGGAATTTATTGAATAGGATTTAACCGAGGAGCAGTAGCCGTTGACAAAAATATAGTCGATGGGCTTGTTGTCGGGCATGATAACATGATAGCCGTGATAGGTTGCATGGTCATCATATTCCGCTGCCATGTATTTTGAGTCTTTAAGTCCGGCTTTGAGAACGGTATCATAATTGTATGTGCCTTCGGCAAAGTTGAAATCACCCGTGAGAACAACGGGGATATCAGGTGCAATTTCCGCAATATAAGCAGAGATAAGTGCAATAGATTCAGCCTGAGCAACACCGCCTACATGATCAAGGTGAGTGTTGAAATGAGCATATGTAAAGCCTGTGGATTTGTCTTTGAGGATTGCATATGAGGTGATTCTGTTGCATGCGGCATCCCAGCCCATTGAAGGCACATCAGGAGTTTCGGAAAGCCAGAAGAATCCGGAATTCACAAGCTCATATTTATCTTTAAGATAAAAAATTGCGGAGGATTCACCTTCGGAAATGCCGTCATCTCTGTATTTTGCAATGTATGCATAATCGCTCAGACCTGCGGCAATTCCCTCAACCCATGCTTTGTCTGCCTCCTGAAGACCGAATGAATCGGGTGCTTCGGCAAGAAAGGTATCAACTATAAGAGGAAGTCTTTTTTCGTTTGAACGCAGACCGTCACCGGTGATTTTGACATTGTATGACATAATTGTTAAATCCTGCGACATCGCTGCTTCAGCAACGGGATTGGGGTTAACATTTTTGAGAGGAAGAGTGGGGTCGATGCCTTCTGAAGGCTCAACGGGTGCGAAAATTGCGATGAGCGAAGCAAAAAAAGCAACAACCTTCTGCATAAGTTTAAAATACATAATTATATCTCCTTATCCGTTAATCATGGTCATGGTTGCAACTACGGGATGATGGTCGGATGCGTAAATTCCGTTGATTTCTTCGCTGACAACCGCATAGCTCTGAACCTTTGTTGAAAGAGCATTTGTGAAAATGAAATCAATGGGTGCAGCCTTTTCAACAAGTTCGGAATATCCGTGATATGTAACGTTTCCGCCGCTTACGGTTTCTGCAAGATATTTTGTGTCCTTAAGACCGCTTTCAAGCACTCTGTTATACATATCGCCGCCTTCATAATCGTTGAGGTCGCCCGAGAAAACAACGGGAAGTCCGGGGGCGATTTCAGCTATCTTTGCTGCAACAACAGCAACGGATTCAAGCCTTGCAATAACGCCGAGATGGTCAAAATGTGCATTGAAATGAGCGTATGTGAAGCCCGTCTGCTTATCCTTGAGAATTGCAAAGGTGCAGACTCTCTTGAACATTGCATCCCAGCCTCTCGAAGCCTTTTCGGGAGTTTTTGAAAGCCAGAATGTACCCGAATTAATCAACTCATATTTGTCTTTTTTGTAAAAAATCGGACTTGCCTCTCCGCCACCCTCATCTGAATCTCTGCCGATGCCGACATAAGCATAGTCTGTCATTATTGCGGGAAGTCTTTCCATCCAGCCCTCGTCAGCCTCCTGAAGGCCGAATGAATCGGGGGAGTATTTTTTTATGTTTTCCGCAACAAGCGGGGTTCTGTTTTCGGGTGACTTTTCGCCTGAGCCCTTGATATAAACATTATAGCTCATAACGGTTATGTCCTGTGTGATTTTTGCCTCGGGAACTTTTTCGGGGCTGACAACCGTTACGGGAGTCGGGGTATAAAAAAGCATCATAACCGCCGTAACAACCGCAAAAAATGCACTGATAATTTTGTCAATCATTTTTTATCTCTCCTTATTTTGTATATTCCGCAAGTGCCGAAATATCAAGCTTATCAATGTTTTCGGCACCTGAAACAACCTTAAAAATATCCTTGCACATCTTGAGAGTGCCGCCTTCCTCATCGCTTTCGGAGTTGAGAACGATAATCGGGTCGTGAACGCTCAGACGGATAAGAAACCAACCGTTGCCGCACGAAGAATCGGCATTGATGCGGATTCCCTCGTGATTGTCGGTGCAGGCTGTCCAGCCGTTTTTCTCTGCAGCCGCTTTTTCAAAAAGAGCAATGATTTTTTCTCCCTCGGGACGAAAATCGTCACAGAGAATTCTGAATCTCAGCTCTTTTTCTTCCTTTGCCTCGCGAAGCCTTCCGATAAGCTCTTCAAGGCTTGAGCCCTGCTTTGAAAGTGCGGCGGCTTCAATGATGAGCTTTGTTATCAGATATGCACCGTCATCAAGAAAATAGTTTTCCGCAAAAGCGGCATGACCCGAGGTTTCCATTGCAAGAGGGCAGTCAATTCCGTTTTTGCAAAGCTCAATCTGCTTGTTGATAACATTTCTGTAGCCTCTTTTGAAGCGGAGATGCTTTCCGCCGTTTGCGTCAATAAATTCCGCAAGTCCGTCGGATGTTACGCTGTCGGTAACAATCGTTCCGCCGGGGCAGGAGGTGAGTGCGATTTTTGAAGCAAGAGCCACAAGACGGTTTCTGTTGATTTCAAATCCGCCCTTACCTACGCATGCAGCTCTGTCAACATCGGTATCAAAGATAACTCCGAAATCGGCATTTGCTTCAATTGTTGCCTTTGACACGCAATCCATAGCCTGTGCATTTTCGGGGTTGGGTGCATGATTGGGGAAATTGCCGTCAGGATCAAGATAAATGCTGTCGGAAACATCCGCACCGAGAGGAGCAAGAACATCTTTTGCATAAAATCCGCCGACTCCGTTGCCGCCATCAACAACAATTTTCATTCCGCTCAGCGGATGCTCACGGTCGTTTTTGTCGTCAACGCCTTCGATTATCATGTTTCTGTGAATTTCGGCATACCTTGCCATGAAATCATACTTTTCGCATTTTCCGCTGCCGTTTCCGAGCGGTGACTGCATTTCTCCTGCACAAGCAAGAATATCCGCAATATCCGAGCCGTCAAGTCCGCCGTCACGGGTAAAGAATTTAAGTCCGTTTCTGTCTTTGGGATGATGGCTTGCAGTTATCTGCACCGCACCGTCGCAGCTCATCTCAACCGTTGTCATAAACATTGCCGGTGTGGAAGAAAGTCCGCAGTCGGCAACAGAAACACCGTTTGATGTAAGGGCTTTGATAACGGCGTTTTTTATTCTTTCTGCGGAAAGACGGCTGTCGTGTCCTACAGAAACAAAAAGATTCTCCTTGCCGCATCTTTTTTTCAGCCATGCCGCAAATGCCGATGCGGAACGCATGACCATTTCATCACTCATAAAAAGCGGATTTGTTTCATTACCGAGAGCATAGCCTCTTATGTCGCTGCCGCTTTTGAATTTTGAATAATCCATATATTACTCACCTTTCGAGAAGTATTCATCGGATACGCTGAGAAGGAATTTATACATAGGAGTGTATAATTTATATATTCCCCTTAATATTTCGATTATCTTTTCGTCTTTAAGGTCGTCAAGATCGCCCGAAAAGGAGATGAAGCCCACATCCTTTGCATTGTAGTATTCTTCAAGCCCCTCGGGGCAGTCGGGGAAGGGTCTTTTATATTGTCTTTTGAAGAAATACGAACCCGCTTTTTTGCATGAATCCGCCGCTTTTTTAAATTCATCCGGTCTTTCACGAAGGTTTTTTCTGAACGTTTCAAGCAGACCGGGTTCATCGCCGTAAAAGCCGACACCCATTGAATATTCACGGGGAGTAACCTCAAACCACATGCAGGGATAGCCGACCCACTCACGCTTGGGCCGCATGAACATTATCCACATATTTTCGCGGTAAAGGCTTTTATCCTTGGTGTAGCGTGTGTCACGGCGTACTCTCGAAACCATTTTTGTGGGAATGGTATTCATAAGAGGGTCGATTGCCGAAAGCTCTTCACCGATAATGCCTGCAATCTGACGCATGGGAACGGTAACATTACTTTTTATTTCTTCTTTATGCTCTTCGTAAAAAGCCTTTGAATCCCTGAATCGGTTGTCTGCCAGAAGAAACAGGGCATCACGGGTTATTCCTTTGTATTCCATCATATCAGCCCTTTCTTTGCGAGACCCTCGGCGGCAAGCATGATTGCAACCTTGGCCGAATGGAAGTTGATGCCTCCCTGCATCCATACCGCATAGGGCTCGCGCAGGGGAGCATCCGCCGAAAGCTCGATTGATGAGCCGAGGATGAACGCACCTGCCGCCATGATAACCTTGCTGTCGTAGCCCGGCATATCCCACGGCTCGGGAGTTACATAAGAATCAACGGGTGCACCGCTCTGAATTCCTCTGCAGAATTCAACGAGTCTTTCTGAATTTTCAAGGCAGAGAGCCTGAATAATATCGTGACGGCTTTCATCGCTCGTAGGAGTGACATTAAAACCGAGATTTTCAAAGAGTGATGCCGCAAAAACAGCAGCTTTGAGAGATTCTCCCACAACATGCGGAGCGTGGAAAATACCCATGAACATATTTCTGTTTTCGCCGAGAGTGCAGCCGACCTCTTTACCGAGTCCGGGAGTTGTTGCTCTGTATGCGCAAAGCTCAACAAGCTCTTTTCTGCCTGCTATGTAGCCGCCCGTTCTTGCAATCGAGCCGCCTGCATTTTTTATGAGAGAGCCTGCCATGAGGTCTGCACCGACCTCGGTAGGCTCTGTTTTTTCAACAAGCTCACCGTAGCAGTTGTCAACCATAACAACCGCATCGCATTTAGAATGAACAAGCTCCGCGATTTCTCCGATTTCTGCAACCGAAAGACTCGGACGCAGACTGTAGCCTCTCGAACGCTGAATATAAACCATCTTCGGCTTCATTTCAAGAGCCTTTTCAATAGCTGCCATATCGGGTCTGCCGTCTTTGTCAAGGTCAACCTGAGCGTAATTCACTCCGAAATCCCTGAGTGAACCCATGCCCTCTCCGCTTATGCCGATAACGCTGTGAATTGTGTCATAGGGTGTTCCCGTAACGCAGAGCATGGTGTCACCGGGTCTGAGAATTCCGAAAAGAGCAACGGCAAGAGTGTGAGTGCCGCAGGTGAAGCTGTGACGGACTATCGCATCCTCTGCACCGAAAATGTCGGCATAAATTCTGTCAAGCTTTTCTCTGCCCGTGTCGCCGTAGCCGTAGCCCGTTGAGCCTGCAAAATCGGTGTCGCTTACTCTGTTTTCGATGAATGCGGAAAGCACCTTCTGCTGATTATATTCTGTTATATCGTCAATTTCATCAAATTTTGCTTTTGCTTTTTCAAGAGCGGCATCGCTCGCAATTTTTATTCTTTCGCTTATATCAAAAAATCTTTTCAGTTCCATTTTTACCTCTTGTAAATTCTGTTGAGTGATTTGAAAAATTTCTTGTCAGCGTTTGAAAGCTGTTCTTTTGTTACTCTGTAGCTCCAGTTGCCGTCTGCAACGCCGGGAGTATTGATTCTTGTATCCGAACCGTACATGAGAAAATCCTGAATCGGAATAACAACAAGGTCGCTGACGCTTGCGAAGATTGCTCTCAGGAAGAGGGGAGATGCTCCGCCCCAGTCACCGCCTGCAAATCCGCAATAATCAAGTGCTCTTTTGCGTGTGTCATCGTCGCTTTCCCAAAGGAATCCGAAAATAGTGTTGTTATCGTGTGTGCCCGAATAGGCAACGGAATTTTTTATATAGTTATGCGGCATATGAATGCTGTTTCCGTCATCGAGGAAGCCGAACTGGAAAACTCTCATTCCCGGGAAGCCGCTTTCTTCAACAAGAGCACGCACCTCGTTTGTTATATCACCGAGATCCTCTGCAATGATAAGCTTATCCTCGTGGCCTGCTTTTATGGCATTCACAAGATCAATTCCGGGACCCTTTATCCATTTTCCGTTTTTTGCTGTTTTTTCGGAAGCATCAACTGACCAGTAAGCCTCGATCGCTCTGAAATGGTCGATTCTCACGCCGTCAAACATTTCAAGAGCGTGATCCATTCTTTCTTTCCACCAGCCGAAGCCGTCTTTTTTCAGCTCATCCCAGTCGTAGAGCGGATTGCCCCAGAGCTGACCGTCTTCCGCAAAGTAATCGGGCGGAACTCCCGCAACTCTTGAGGGATATCCTTTTTCGTTGAGCTGAAACAGATTTCTGTTTTCCCAAACGTCACAGCTGTCATCCGAAACATAGATGGGAATATCACCGATTATGCTTATTCCCTTTGAATTTGCGTAATCCTTGACCTTTTTCCACTGAGTAAAGAATTCATACTGAATGAATTTCCACATGCCGAGAGTTTCGGTGTCTGTTATTTCATCGGATTTCCATTCCTGCCAGGGTGTGAGCCCGTTTTGCTCACGAAGGGTCATAAAACGGCAGAAGGCTTCGATTCTCGGATGCTTTTCAATAAAAGCATCAATATCCGAAGTATCCCTGACATTTTTGTATGCCTTGCGCAGAAGGGGGATTCTTTCTTCGGCAAGTCTTTTGAATTCTGCGGAATACGGGGCCTTTTGTCTGCAGGCTTCAAGGTCTGCTCTTGAAATAAGTCCGTCCTCAAAAAGCTTTTCGGGGTCAACGAAATAAGGATTTCCGCCGAACGCCGAAAAGGATTTGTATGGAGAATTGTATTCATCGGTAACGGTGAAGGGCAACACCTGCCACACCGAAAAACCGTTTTCTTTGATAAAATCAATGAATTCCAATGCATTTTTTCCGAAATTGCCGATTGAATAATCGCCGTAAAGAGAAGAAATATGCATCAGAATGCCGCTTTGTCGTTTCATATGGGTACACCTCATTTTAAATTGATATCAGTATAACACAGTAAAAAAGAAAAATAAAGTAATTTTATAAAAAACTTGATATTTTAACGCAGAGATATTAGAATAGAAGAAATAAAACTTCGGAGGGATTTCCATGTCAAAAGCAGTTGAATATTTTGAAAATATTCAGAGAATAATGAGCCGCATAATGACGGAGCAGCTTGGTAATATAGAGAATGCCGCAAGAGCGGTGGCGGACTGCCTCGAAAACGGCGGAAGAATTCATGCGTTCGGAACAGGTCACTCCCATATGCTCGCAGAAGAAATATTTTACCGTGCGGGTGGTTTGGTCAATGTCAATCCCATTCTTGAATCGGGGCTCATGCTGCACGAAAGTGCATCAAAAAGCACTGCTCTCGAAAGACTTGAGGGCTACGGCGAAATAATTTTTGACTTTAACAATATAAAAGAGAAGGATGTTCTTTTCCTTTTCTCAAATTCGGGAAGAAACGGTGTTGCGATTGACCTTGCTCTTATCGCAAAAGAAAGAGGCGTTAAAACCGTTGTTATAACAAATATGCTTCATACAATGCAGGGCAAATCCCGCCATTCAAGCGGCAAAAAGCTCTATGAAGCAGGAGACATTGTTATTGATAACTGCGGCTGTATCGGCGACGCTTCAATGACTATTGAAAAAATCGGCAGGAATGTTGCTCCGACCTCAACAGCGGCGGGAGCGGCAATTCTCAATGCAATCGAAGCAAGGGCGGTTGAAATCATGGTTGATGATGGATATATGCCTGAGGTGTTCTCAAGCAGCAACGTTGACGGCGGCGACGAGATCAATGAGGCATTCATCAAAAAATACAGCGGGGAGATTAAGGCATTATGATTTATCCTGCATTTCAGAAGAGCAGCATTACCGAATGGGTGAATTTTCTGCCCTGCAAGGCTGTTGTCAACGGATTTGAAAGCGATTATGCCGCTGAACTGAGCAAAAAAATCCTCACCGAGCGTAAAGGTGAAACACTTTACATTGATATCGTCAAAGAAAACACAAGAAGAACGGAATACACAGAAGAAGCATACCGAATTACCGACGAAAAATACTTTATTACGGGTGAAAAATACGAAGACGGAATGAAGCTTACCGTTACCGTATCGGGTAAAAAATCCCTTTACAGAGCTTTTGCTTCAATCGTGCGAATGAGCAATGCTTCAAGCTTCCCCGTCGGAATGGCAGAGGATTATCCTTTATTTGCCAAAAGGGGCTATATAGAAGGGTTTTACGGCAATCCGTGGCCGCATGACGTGCGCAGATTTATGATAGAAAAAATGGCACTGAGCGGCATGAACACATACTATTATGCCCCGAAGGATGACCCTTATCACAGAGATAAATGGGATGAATTATATCCCGAAAATGAACTCTCGCAGCTTTCTGAAATTTCAGAGCTGTGCCGTGAAAATTTTGTTGATTTTCATTATTGCATCGCTCCCGGTCTCAGCATGAAATATTCTTCCGAAGAAGATTTTGATAAGCTTTGTTGTAAAGTTAAACAGCTTTACATGGTCGGAGTGAAGAATTTCGGACTGCTTGTTGATGATATTCCCGAAAATCTTTATTTCGATGAAGATAAAGCGGCTTTTGACGGTGAAGCGGTGAACGCTCATGTTTATCTTGTCAATAAATTTTATGCATTCCTGAAAGAGCTTGACGGTGAATGCGGTCTGACCGTGTGTCCTCTTGTTTATCACGGAACGGGTGAAGAATACTATATTTCAAAGCTCGGCAGGGGAATACCCTCCGATGTCAGCCTTTTCTGGACGGGCAGGAATATCTGCTCGCAGGAGCTTACTGTCAAGGAAGCAATCATATTTGAAAATTCTACCAACCACAAGCCTCTTTACTGGGATAACTTCCCCGTAAATGATGCGGAAATGTATAACGAGATGCATATCGGCTATATAAACGGCAGGGATAAGGATTTGTTCCGATATTCCGAAGGTATAATTTCAAATGTTATGGAATACCCCATGTCAAGCATAATACCTTTACAGACGGTGTGCGATTATCTTTGGAATCCGCTTTCTTATGACGGCTTTGAATCGTGGCAGAAAGCGTGTGAAACGGTTCTCGGGGAGCATAAGGAAACCCTCATGCCCTTCCTTGATAACCTTCTGACCTCCTGCCTTAAGGTTGAAAACTCGCCCATGATGAATGCGGCACTCAATGATGCTCAGCAGATGCTCTTTGCAGGAAATATGATGGGTGCTTTCGGCGTGATGGCTGAATACACGGCGAAGCTTGAAAAATGCTGTGAAGCACTCGAAACCCTTGATATTCCTTTGATTTCCGAGCTCAGACCATGGGCTGAAAAGCAGGTTATTGCCCTCGAGGTTATCAAATCTTCTCTTTCTCTTCTCGGCGATAATTCCGATGAAAACAGAGAAAATGCAAGGTCTGTTCTGAAAAAATATCTCAGTCATCCCAAAACATTATGTGATTTTTCATTGCAGGCATTTGCAGAAAGGATGCAGACATTATGAATGTAATAAAAAATTCCGCTCTGCGTGAAGCCTATGAGCGTTTATATCATAAAACTCCGCTCGGATTTTATAACTGCGGCAGACTGTGTGACGGCCTTTGCTGCCGCGGTGACTGTCAAGGCATGTGGCTTTACCCCGGAGAAGAAGAGCTTTTTATCGGCAAGGAAGGTTTTGAAGTCTGTGAAACCGAAGGTAATTACGGTTATCCCATGGTGATTTGTTCAGGTGAATGCAACAGAGAGGAAAGACCGCTTGCATGTCGCATATTTCCTCTTTTTCCGCTCGTTAAGGAGGTTGACGGCAAGGTTAAAATTGAGGTTATCTATGACCCGAGAGCAACCATGTGTCCCATAGCAAAAGAAAAAATGCCGCTTGACCGCTCCTTTATCAAAGAAGTCAGAAAAGCAGCTCTTTATCTTGTCCGTGACGAAAAAATGCTTGAATATATGAAGGCTGTCAGTGAGGAGATAGCCGATATCATTGAGCTCAGAAGCAAATTAGAGGGTGTACTTTAATGTTTAAAAGAACATATAAACTATTATTAACTGTTTTGCTGATTTTCAGCCTGTCTGCATGTTCCTTCAAAGCAGATCCCGTGATACTTCCGCTTGCAACAGAAACGGATGCAGGCTTTGATTATTCTTCCGCCTCTGTTAAGATTTCTGATGCTTCCGGTCTGGATATGACCCCACAATTCCTTGAGAGCATGGGTGAAAACATTGCTGAAAAGCTTGTTTCTTCCATTGATTCGGGCACATATAATGAAAAAATATGGCTTTCGCTGACGGGATATTCATACCATGTTATCAAAGATATGCTTTCGGGCAGTCTGAATGCCGATAATATAAAGGATTGCGGCAACAACGGCAAGAGCACATTCAGCGTTGCCTTTGTCGGCGACATACTTTTTGATAAGGATTTCCGCCCGATGGTGCACGCCAACGAAATGGGCGGAGTGCTCAATTGCATTGATAAAGCGGTTGTTGACTACCTGAATGCCTGCGACGTGTTCCTTATAAATAACGAATTCACAATCGGCGAGAGGGGAGAGCCTCTGCCCGGAAAAACATGGACATTTCAGGTTGAGCCCGAAAAAACTCAGCTTCTCAAGGATTTGGGAGCAGACATTGTATCTCTTGCAAACAATCATATTTATGATTACGGTAAGGTTGGTTTTTATGACACGATTGACAACCTCAAAAAAGCGGGGATTCCATATATCGGTGCAGGCGATAATGTTGACGAAGCGGGCAAGCCCTACTATTTTATTGTTAACGGAATAAAAGTGGGCATTGTTGCGGCAAGCTGTGCCGAAAAAACAACCTCCTTCAACCCCGTTGCAACCAAGCTTACCCACGGAGTTATGGGAACCTATGACAGTGCCGCTTTTGTTGATGCAATTAAGAAAGCGGATTCCGAATGCGATATTCTTGTTGCCTATGTTCATTGGGGAACTGAAAATACAACCGTTCTTGATGAACAGCAGAAAACCCTTGCCCGTGAATATATTGATGCAGGCGTTGATGCCGTTATCGGCGGTCACACCCATTGTCTGCAGGGCATGGAATTTTATAAGGATGTGCCGATTGTCTATAGTGTCGGCAACTTCTGGTTCAACAGCAAAACACTCGATTCCTGCGTCATTACGCTTGAAATCGACGAAAATGCTGATATGGGAATACGCATTATGCCGCTCAAGCAGCAGAATTGTGAAACGCGGCTTCTCACGGGCGAGGATGCCCGCGGACTGTTTGACAGAGTTGAAAGCTATGAGCCTCAGGGCGTTTCGATTGCGGATGACGGCTTAATCACCAAAGCCGCTCCATGAGTATTTTTTCATATCAACTCTGCCGTCATCAAGAAATTCAATGCCTTCTTCGCTCAGGAGAAGGCGTTGCATGTTTTCACCTCCGAAGGCGAAGGCTTTTGAAACCTCACCGTTTCGGGTAACAACACGGTGGCAGGGAATCTTTCCCGGTTCAGGATTTACATGCAGAGCATATCCCACAACTCTTGACCATCTCGGATTTCCCGCCATTGCGGCAACCGTGCCGTAGGATGCAACCCTTCCTTCGGGAATTCTTTTTACAACATCATAGATTTTTTCGAATGTATTCATTTAATCACCTTTATTATTATAATACAATAATTCTATATATGCAACAGGAGGGACAAAATGACGGAATACACACACATCATATGGGATTGGAACGGAACTCTTCTTAACGATGTCAACGCTTCTCTTTCAAGTGTCAACGATATGCTTGACATGAGGGGAATGCCGCATATTGACCTTGATTTCTATAAGGAATGTATCGGAGTTCCCATCCGGAAATTTTATGACCGTGTTTTTGATATGGAAAAAGAGGATTATTCCATCATTATAAAACAATATAACGAAGGATATCTCAGGCATCTTGCCGATTGCGGACTGACCGATGGTGCACGGGAAGCGATAGAATTTTTTGCCTCATGCGGAATGCATCAGGCAGTTGTTTCATCGTCAAATAATGACCAGCTGTGTATGAATATAAGGAAATACGGGCTTGAAGACTGCTTTGAAGCCGTTCTCGGCTCGGCGGATTATTATGCAGGCTCAAAGATAGACAGAGCAAGGGATTACCTTGCAAAAACGGGTGCGGAAAACGGCGGAATTCTTGTTATAGGCGACCTTGAGCACGATGCCGATATGGCAAAGGAGCTCGGAGCGGATTGCGTTCTTCTCACAAGCGGACATGAGCATATTTCACGCCTCAGGCGTGCAGATGCAAGGCTGATTGACGATTTACACGCTCTAATTGATTGTATAAAATAATACAATTTATTACATTTCTATATATTATTGCGTTGCACCAAAGGCTCCTTTTGAAAGGATAAAGAACATGAAAGACGAATATCTTCCCCGCAACAAAAACCTGAAAGAAAAATCCAAATCGTTAAGAAATAACGCAACCGAAGAGGAGAACCGACTGTGGTTTACTTTCCTGCGGAAGTATCCCGTGCAATTTAACAGACAAAGAATTATCGGAAATTATATAGTGGATTTCTATTGTTTTAAAGCGAGGCTTGTGATTGAGCTTGACGGTTCACAACACTACGAAAAAGAAAAAATTGAATATGATAAAAAGAGAACGGCATATCTTGAAAATCTCGGTTTAAAGGTTTTGAGATTCACAAATCTGGATATTAAAGAGAATTTTTATGAGGTATGTTCGGTGATAGATTATGAAGTTAAAAAGCGGGTGCGTTGAATTTGATTCAATCATCCGTCTTTTTGCTTCGCAAAAATCCACCTTCTTTGGAAAAGAAGGTAAAGGGAAAGTGCAGAAATTAAATTTGCAGAAGTCTATGAAAAAGCAGTATATCTATAGCTCCTTTTGAAAGGAGCTGTCGAGCAAAGCGAGACTGAGGATTGATTACAATAAAAAGGAGCTGTCGAGCAAAGCGAGACTGAGGATTGATTACAATAAAAAGGAGCTGTCGAGCAAAGCGAGACTGAGGATTGATTACAATAAAAAGGAGCTGTCTGAAGCAGTGAGAATGAATTTCTGAACTGCAAAAACCAATCATCCGTCTTTTTGCTTCGCAAAAATCCACCTTCTTTCAAAAGAAGGTAAAGGGAAAATCTGAAATCATAAAATCATAGAAGTCACAATTCTCTTTGTTAAATATGAACAAACCAAAAACTTATTGTTTGTTAAAACTGAACAAAACATGCTCTTGTTCATAAAATGTTCATAAATAGTTTACAAAATATTTAAAAAATTGTACGGACGATGCAACAACTCCTTTATAAAGTAATTAACGTAAATTAAGGCATTTTATGTGTCTGTTAATGGTGCCCCTTGCAAGGGTGCCGCCGCAAGCGTTATTGCGGTAAATTTCTATGGAGGTGCAAATATGAAAAAGGCAAAACGACTTTTGGCTGTAATTATGGCTGCCATTATGCTTATGACAGCGGCTTATCTCCCGTCATATGCATATATTGACGCCAACGTTTACAACCCCCCTTCAACCGGCAATATCAAGAATTACTACTACACCTATGATCAGGCTGCAGGTTATCTTCTTGATATGCTTGACCATCTTCTTTTAGATGCAAATATTGTGCTTACAATCGACGGCGTCGAAAAGTTTATCGGCGGTGTTGTTGACTCGCTTGGTTTGCTCGAAGGTAATCTCTGGCCTGCCGTTAATCTCGACCAATATCTCTCTGATGCAGGTGTTAATCCCGCAACTGTAAGGACTTACGGTCTGACCCCACCCTCAGGTCTGGCTGATGACAAGGGTTACCTTGACCTGAGAAATATTGACCTTGCAATCAGATCGCTCTATGCTGTTGCTGACGTTCTCGCTAACAACTCCACAGTTCAGCTTCTTGAAGGACTTAGTCTTCTCGGTGACCTTGTTAATGAAACCAAGGGTCTTGCTACTCTCTGGAGTTATTCCTCATATGACTACCTCAGAAAGAACCAGAACGATACCCTCGTTCTTGAATATGTTGTTTCACTTGTAGTTAAGGGTCTCGGTCCCATGCTCAGAGGTATTCTCGGCGGTACCTTCAGCGTAGGTTCACTTCTTGAGGATACTATCAACGACCTCCTCAAGGATTTCCTCGGCCCCAGAGCTTCGCTTAAAACTCTCAACCTTGGTATTAAGGACCTTCTTTATTCGCTCCTTATCAACACCGACGCCGAAGTTATGAACGGCGGCACAGATGCTGACGGCAACCAGATCTACGAGCTTGACGACCCCTCAACTCCCGAAGTTGAAAAGGTTGAAACAGTCGATGATATTGTTCAGCAGCTTATCGACTGGGCTCTTATCGAGGGTACAGGCGAATACATCTACAACGGCGGTAACTCAATTCTCGGCAAGAAAGCAGAAGGCTTCCTTCCCGCTCTTGGAGAAGAAGAGTTGAAGAAAGCCGGCGGTGCAAATATCGGCAGTATTACCATTCAGGCTGACCGCGACCTTGACGGTGCTCTCGAAACTCACACGATGAGCTTCTATCAGCTTGTTTCAAACGTGCTTCAGGCTCTCCTCGGCGGTATGCTCACTCCGATGCTTTCAGAACTCATTGTTGACCTTGTCGGTATCGAAATCACAGAGCAGTATCCCAACGGCGATCCTTCAATTTCAACCGATATGATGTACGGTCTGCTTCTCGGCAGCGTATCAAGAGACGAAACAGGTGCACTCACCTCAACGGCAGGTGCTATCGAAAACCTTCTCGTTGCCAACGGTGCTCCCAAACTCGTAATTTCTAATTATGATTCGGCAGAGCTTCCTGCTGATTCACCCGTAGGTCATGTTACTGCAGTTATCAAGTGGTTCCTTGATGACGGCGGACTTGATGCTCTTATCAAGATTGACTATCTCGGCATCCACATTCAGGATAACTTCATGTCACTTCTTGATGACCTTATCCGTCTTGCTATCAACCTTCTTCCCGCTCTCGGTCTTGAAATCGAAAGTGACCTTCTTTACACTCCCGATCAGCTCAATGAATACTGGGCATATGATGCAGATATGAATATCATTCCCGGTGGCAGTGATGGAGAGGTTGACTCTCTCTATCTCACCCGTGAAGCAGGCGAAATCATATATGTTGATTCATATATCGAAAATCCCGACGGTTCAAAAACTCCCAGCATTTACTGCTACCTTGAAAACGGTAATGTTGTTAACACAACAGATAAAGATGCTGCCAACTACAGAAACCCCGGCTTCATCAGACAGCATTATCAGATTCCCACAAGCCAGGTTTATGCATGCGTAATCAAGGTTCTTCTTGATATGTTTATCCCCGGCTGCTACTTCCCCGATTGGGCAACAGATATTCCCACAGTTCTCGCTTACGGTCTTGCATCTCTTGCATCACCCCTTCTTCCCCAGAACAATTACTTTGCACGCCTTGATGCATACCATACACAGGAAACAAGAGAAGGCGATCAGTATGTTAACGGCGTTAACGTAACTCCCATTCCCTACACCAAGCAGAAGACAATTGTTGCCAAGGATATGTACGGCAATGTTGTCAATAAGGAAATCTCTGTTCCTCAGGCAGCTCTTGACATCGGTTGTTCATATCTTGCAGCTTACCTCAACAACGTTCTTGATATCAACGACCAGGAAAAGCTTGATACTGATACCTCACTTGAAAAGTTTGCAGGTGAATTCCTCGTCTGGGGCTTCACAAACTATCTTCCCATGTTCACCGGCTTATATGAAAACGGTGCATTCGTTGCTTACCACTACAATGGTGTTGTAGCTTCTAAGGTTCAGGAAGGAAACAAGACACTTGAAAAGGGTGTTTTCACAGACGCTGTCAACAATTATATTTCATTAACCTACAGCGACTGGGCAACAAGAACTCCTCTCTACGAGGATGATAACCACGAAGCATATGATGCTATCTATGATCTTATAGATAACACACTCTTCAAGCTTATCCCCACATCATGGCTTCCCAACATCAACGGCTCAGAGCAGTTCGTTCTCGACTGGCTTCTCGGCAACATCTGCGAATTTGACCTTCAGGGTATCCTCAATCTTCTTTCGGTCAACACAGCAGCTGATGCAGAGCTCAACAAGCCCGTTATCGAGGTTCTCCTCAGAGTAATCGACCGTGTTCTTGCTCTTGTTGTTAATGACCATGCAATTCTTCTTGATACAAACAGAAGACCTGTCACAACCAGTCCTTATCCCGAAACCTCAGTCAAGACTCTCGAAGGTCTTCTCGACTGTAACGGTGAAGGCGCAGCTCTTCCCACTCTTGTCTTTACACTTCTTCAGAAGATCGACGAATTCAAGAGACCTCTTCTTTCAACTCTTCTTCCCCTTATCTTCGGTTCAATCTATGAGAGACCCTATGATGAGCAGTATCTCGGAAGAAAGGGCATCGCATATTACTCGGTAGCAGACCTTGAGGACTATACCGACAGCCTTACACAGCATATCAATGCAAGACTCGTCAAGACATTCGAAAATGAAGAGGATGCAGAGGCAGCTTGCAGCGGCGGTGCAAAAACAGTCAGAAATGACAACGGCACCTACAGCATCGTTCTTTCAAACGGCTCAGAGTTTAATGTATATCCCGATTCAGCATCGGCAACATCAGCACTCCACTATCTTGATGATGCATATTATGTTGCAGTTGAAACCGATCGTGTAAATGCAGAAACAGGTGAACCCATCTATAATTATGAAGTTTACCATCGCGAAAGCTACATGACCGCATCGCTTTATAACTCAACAGCAACAGATACAACTGTTGATTACGGTCAGCAGAAGTATGAATACACAGATTTCGCATACGCATCACTTACTCCCAGAGGACCTTCTTCAGACTTTGTTTCCTACGGTTTTGAATATCAGACCTTCCAGCCTGAAGACTTCAGAGGCAAGGAATATTACTACACCAACGTTAACAACACTATTGAAGGTGCTCAGGAATTTGCTTCAAGCTACAGATCATTTGCTACAAGCACTCTTCCCGATGCATACGGCGAATGGTACATGTATTCGGTTGAAACTCAGCTCAGAACAAACGATATCTGGGATTCAAACGGTGACGGATACTCAGTTATGGGCACCGACTCCGACGGCAACGGTCTTCCCGATGATACAGACTGCCAGTACACAACAAATGATGACGGCAGCTACAACATCACTGTCGGTGATGACGGCGAGCCCGGCATGCCGGATGCAATGTATCCCTTCTACACAACAAACGCAACCCAGTTCACCTTCTATGATGATATGACTTCAACAGATATCACCACAGAATACATGAATTACTTCAATACTGAGAGCTATGATCAGCTTGCTCTTGCAGTTGAATACGGCTCAGATCCTGAGAATAACGTTGTTCTTTCAGAGCATGACACAGAATCGGTTATCAGACTTGCTCTCTTCCAGTCAACAGACCTCGGTAAGAATGCTCTTCAGTTTGATATCACTTATAATGCTGATAACCAGTATAACGGTATCTATCAGTGGACCAACCTTCCCGAAAATTATCTTACTGCTGTAGCAGGCTGGCTTGATAATAACGGCTTCACCTATGAGGCAGTTCTTGATGAAAACGGCAATGCAACAGGTAATTATATAATTGCCCGTCCCGCATTCAAGCTTATCGACAGCAGCTTCTCAATTTCAACTCCCGCAATCGGTCTCGGTTCAACTCCCGCACATCCCGGCGATGCAACTCTTACCCAGATCAACAATATGTCTATCTTGGATACAAAGAGTGATTATCAGAAGAACTACAAGGCTCTTCACAAGGCATATGTTGAATATATCACAGCTCTTTATCAGAACAGACGCTCACTCTACAACACAATGGACGATGTTTCCTACAGAATTGAGCAGGCTGAAATGCAGAGATCCGTTCCCATGGAAAACAACGGTGACCTTATCATTCTTGACTGGGCACTCGACTATGCTGACCAGTTCTATATGTTCGACGGCGGCCGTAACTACAAGTCAACAGGTAATACTGTAGACGGTAAGGCTGAATACACAAAGGTATATACCTCAACTTCATTTGAAGTATTCCAGCGTGCATATGACTATGCTCAGTCACTCAGAAACGAAGTTGTAAGAAGTGCAGCGGCAAATATGTTCACTCAGTCAATGATTACCGCAGCATATCAGGGCATCCTCGCTGCTATCAGACAGCTTGTTGAATTCACAGGCTTTGCTGATTGGACCATGCTCGATTACTACATGGCAATGGCAGAAGATATCCTCAACGATCCCAACAAGGATGACCCCGTTCTCGGTTACGAAAGCGGCCTTGATGTTCTTGAAGATGTTTATGAGACCGCCGAGACTCTCAGAGCAGACCCGACTGTTGACTGTGAAAGACAGGAAGATATTGCAGAACAGGCAGCACTTCTTAACACAGCAATCCAGACTCTTGTATTCAGAACAATTCCTTCAATCAGACCTTCAGATTCAAGCGATTCAATTGATACTATAGCAGTTTCAAATGTTAACAACCGTCTTATCGGCCACATCTTCGGTCTTGAAGAAGGTACCGGTATTTCAGCTGATATGTATGACGATAACGGTTCACTCGTAATTGCAGGTATGACAATTGATACCGAAATCGGTTCAGAAGTTGGTATAAATCCCTCAGGTTTCGGTAACGGTACAGGTGCTTACATCAGCGGCCGTATCAGAACTATTGAAAGATTCAGATACTATGCAGTTATTTACGGTGATCTTAACGGCGATACCCGTATCGACGGTTCGGATGCTTCCTACATTGATTATCAGATTGCTAACGGCGAAAATACAGAAGCTGATATGGGTAGTGTTCTCTTCGTTGCAGCTGATACAAACCACGATAATATCGTTGACGCAACAGATGCTAAGTATATCCGCAACCATTACACCTACGCAGAGGGTGTTGATGCTAACGGTGACGGCGTTGTTAACGAAAAGGATAAGATCACTCAGGATGAACACAGAACTGAAACAGTTTCCTGATTGCTCTCAGATCAAACTTAATTCACGCTTGATGCATGAATAAAAAAAACCCCCTCGGTTAATTCCGAGGGGGCTTTTGGCTGTCGGCAAAGCCGTTGAAACATAAACGAAAAGAAAGTGTTTCGATTCTCATTAATCTTCCTTGAAAAGGAGGTGGCATTTTCGCAAGAAAATGACGGAGAATTGATTAGAAACAATACATTAATATCCTGCTGAGAGTAGGGCGGGATGCCCTCATCCCGCCGCATATCTTTCGTTTATTTGATGTTTTTTCTCTCATCGGAGCACCTGTGCGAGCCCTCGAATGAAGATTAATTCTTCGTTCAGCAACCTTCCCTTTGGTGAGTCTTGACGAGTTTTGACTGTCTCTGATACACTTTGCAACGCACCTCGGTTCTGCTGCCGCACCTGAGCATAAAAAAACAAAAATGAAGGATTAATACTTGATTCCTGCAAAAGTTATTCACATGAATATACCGTATATACTGCATAAAAATGTTGTAAATTGGAAACAAAAAGCATTGTAAAGTGGAAAACTTTACAATTATAATGCGAATTAAGAATAAAATAACGGGTTATCCACTTTTTCCACCGAGTTATTCACATATGCAAGTAATTGAGCTTTACACGGTTTAGGTGTAAAGCTTTTCTTCTTTACTGTATATATTCATGCATATATAAATGTATAAAATAATAAAAAAAGAAGGGTTTGCAAGAAACCCTTCAAAACAGCTTTAAACTATCTGTTTTCCTTTGACGAAAACGGCTTTTATTTCAGAAAAATCTTCCGAAAGAATCAGCAAATCTGCGTTCTTTCCTTCTTCGATGCTGCCGGTTTTTTCGTCAGCACCGATAGCCCTTGCGGGATTGATTGTAACAGATTTTATCGCCTGCTTAAGCGGAATTCCGAATTTTCTGAGATTGCGGAATTCCTCAAAAAGGTTAGTGCTGCTGCCTGCGAGAGTTCCGTCGGCAAGTCTTGCTGCATCTGTTTTATATATTTTCTGACCGCCGAGCATGTATTCGCCCGGTTCAAGCCCTGCCGACATTGTTGCATCGCTTACAACAACCGTTCTGTCTTCTCCGAGTGCTCTGAAGGATATCCTGAGAGTGGCAGGCGAGATGTGGATTCCGTCACAGATGAGCTCAGCAAAAACATCATCGCTGTCAAGCACCGCACCGACCATGCCGGGCTCTCTCGAGCCGAGACCGCTCATGGCGTTGTAAAGATGCGTTGCGTGCGAGATTCCCCATCCGAATGCTTCAATGCCTTTTGCATAATCCGCAGTTGTGTGTGCAGCGGATACGGTGCAGATTTTTGATGCCTTTTTTGTGAATTCCTCCGCACCTTCTCTTTCGGGAGCGATGTCAACAAGCTTTACGGGGCAGATGTCGTTCAGCTCGCTGAAAAGTGTGAAATCGGGTGCAATAATGTGAGCTCCGTCCTGTGCACCTTTCTTTTCGGGTGCGATAAAAGGACCCTCCATGTTTATGCCGTGAATATATGCACCTTCTTCTTTGCCGATTGTGTCTGCAACGTAGCCGAAGCATTTTTTCAGCGTTTCGGCAGACAAGGTCATGGTTGTGGGGCAGAAGGAGGTTATTCCTTTTGCGGCAAGCCATTTGCTCATTTTTGCAGCGGAGTCTGCATTTCCGTCGGTTGCATCGGCAAGATTGCAGCCGTGAATATGAATGTCAATAAATCCGGGCAAAACAACGCAGCCCGAAAAATCCATTCCCTCCGCATCTGTCTGAGCGATTTTTTTGATAATACCGTTTTCAATTTCTATGTCGGCTCTGACGGGTTCAAAATTTCCGTCATAGACCGTTGCATTTTTTATGATCATAAAATCACCGTCCAGAATAATTATATCACAAAAAATAAAATCCGCAACATATGTTACGGATTTTTGTTAGTTCAGATTCTGTCTTCGATGTAAGCAACAAGGTCGCCGACTGACTTGATTTTTTCAAGTGCGTCATCTGAAAGCTCAATGTCGAATTCGTCTTCGATTGACATTGCAAGGTCAACAAGATCGAGGCTGTCTGCACCGAGCTCACCTGTGATTGATGAACCTTCTGAAATAATGCTCTGGTCAACTTCGAGCTGCTCACTGATGATTTTTTTGATTTTTTCGAATACCATTTCTTAATCTCCTTTAAATATGTTTGTTTCATTTAAGAAAAACTTACACTATAAATATTATTGATTTGTTGCGGTTTTGTCAATAGCAATTTTTGAAAATCGGGAATATCCGCAGAAAGTTCACAGATAATAAAAAAAGAGGTGATACGGTGGATATAATCGTTGACTTGATAAAAGCATTTGCCGTGGGCGGAATAATCTGTCTTATCGGTCAGGTGCTGATTGACACAACAAAGCTGACCCCGGGAAGAATCCTTGTTGCTTTTGTTGTGGCGGGAGTTGCATTGACAGCAATCGGACTGTATGAACCGCTGGTTGACTGGGCGGGTGCAGGTGCAACCGTTCCACTCACGGGATTTGGCTACCTGATGGCAAAGGGCGTTGAAAATGCAATTGCCGAGCAGGGTGCGAGGGGAATCCTGACCGGTGCATTTACCGCTGCATCGGGAGGAGTCACAGCTGCGGTTATTTGCGGAATCATTGCATCGTTTCTTGCAAAGCCCAAGGAAAAATAACCGACTGCTAAATATATAATAATTAAAAATATGCTTTTGTCAACCTGCAGACGGATAAATTAATAAATTCTTAGGAATTAAAAAGAAAACCCTCGTCATAAAGACAAGGGTATGATTCTTTTTGATTATGCTTCTTCACAGCAGGAGCATGAAACGTAGTTTTCTTCGCAGTCTGCAACGGCATTCTTTTTATCGAGATACTTTTTAACTGCAAAATAAACTGCTGCGGCAGCACCTGCAATAGCAACGATAATTCCGATAACTTTAAGAGCTTTCTTCATTTTTGATTTACCTCCCGAAGTAGAATTTTATTTGAATTAATTATATCTTAATTGTGACGGAATGTCAATAATTTAATAACCGTGGTTATAAAAAATTTACAACCACGGTCATTTTTTGGCTTTCAATTGTTTTACTCAGACTTATTTGATAAGCTGAGCGAGAGCTGACTTCTTGTGAGCAGCATTGTTCTTGTGGATAAGACCCTTTGCAGCGGCCTGATCAACCTTCTTGATAGCCTCTTTAACAAGTGCGTTTGCTTCGGGAGCATTTGCTTCAACGGCTGCATGAGCCTTTTTGATAGCTGTTTTGAGAGCTGTGTTGCGTGATTTGTTTCTTGCAGCTCTGGTCTTGTTAACAAGAACTCTCTTCTTTGCTGACTTAATATTAGGCATAACGACACCTCCTTCTTCATACAGGTGATTATGATAACACATTTTTTTGATAATTGCAAGATTTTTTTGAAAAATGTTTGAAACTTTTGCAATTATTTTGCAATTAATAATACTAGATTTTGAGAAAAAAATCAAGAGGAAAATAAAATTATGAATTTCAGAACAGATCTGGCACTTGAAAGGTGCGAATTTTTGGGTAAAAAAGAGCTTGAAGGAATTGAAATCGAAGCCTTTGAAGCATCGGGAGCAAAGGTGACAAGAATTGATGTGGTCAACGAAAAAGGTGCGGAAAGTGTCGGAAAGCCGATCGGCAGATATGTTACGGTTGAAGTAACTCCCTTTGCAAAGCACGCACATTTTATTGATGAAAGCTTTGAAACACTTGCCCGTGAGATACGTCTTCTTCTTCCCGACAGCGGAAGCGTTCTTGTTGCAGGACTGGGCAATGTGAAAATAACGCCCGATGCTCTCGGACCGAAGTGTGCATCAATGATATTTGCTACCCGTCATATTACCGGAGAACTTCTGAAGGCAACGGGGTTTGGAAATCTGAGGCCGGTGTGTTCGTTTCCGACGGGTGTGCTCGGAGAAACGGGTGCCGAAGCAGGGGAGCTGATAAAAGGCGCGGTGCAGACACTCGGGATAGAAACGGTCATAACGATAGATGCCCTTGCCGCAAGAAACGCAGCCAGACTCGGCACAACCGTTCAAATGTGTAACACGGGAATAGTGCCCGGCTCGGGTGTCGGCAATTCACGGCAGGAAATAAGCGAAAAAACGCTTGGAGTTCCCGTCATAGCCATCGGAGTGCCGACGGTTGTTGATGCTGCAACGCTTATACTTGATTATGCAGGTGAAAATGCAGTAAAAAAAGACTTGCTCCGACAGCAGGAAAGCATGATGGTTACTCCGCGTGAGGTTGATCTGATGATTGAAAGAGCTGCAAAGCTCACTTCTCTTGCTATCAACTGTGCACTCCAGCCGGAAATAAGCCCTGAGGATATGCTGATGCTAACTTCCTGAAAATGTATGCATCATCTGATGCGAAAAGCTGAGCTTTTTGTGTCGGATGATGCTTTTTTACTACATATTGTGCTTTGCTCCTGTATGTTCCGCAAGAGCAAAATTATTTTTTGAAATTTCTTGATTTTTTTGAAAAAAAGACTTGCTTTTACATGAGCTACGCTATATAATATAGGGGATGTTAGGGTGAGTTTGGGGGAAAATGCAGACTTACGGCGAGAATTACGAAAAGGAGGCAGGAAAATGTCATTGCTTTTGGCAGGCAAAGAGTCCAGAAAATTTGACCAGGTTAACAGAATAGCACTTCCTACCTGCTTCCGTAAGGAAATCGGTGAGACTGCAATCCTGATGAAGTCCGTTCATAAAGAACCCTGCCTCATGCTTTTTACAGAGCAGAGCTGGGAGGATTTCAGCTACGCTTTTATTTATTCGTTCGAAGATCCCGTGAAGCGTGCAAAGGCTCAGCGACGTCTTGCAGACAGAGTTGAAAAGGTAACGGTAGATAAATCCGGCAGAATTTCAATAAAGGATGATTTCAAGATTCATGCTCAGCTTACCGATGAAGCGTGCTTTGTCGGAATGATGGACAGAGTTGAAATCTGGAGCGTTGACAACTGGAATCTCATCAATTCGGATGATGACGATGATGACGATATTTTTGAGAATGTCAATTACAGTGCTCCGAGGAGAGCTGAATGAATATAAATCCTGCTGAGTTTCACCATATACCCGTGCTTTTCAACGAAACAATCGACTCTCTCAACATAAAGCCCGATGGAATTTATGTTGACTGCACTTCCGGCGGCGGAGGTCATTCGAGTGCCATTGCAAAACGCCTTGACGGCGGACGGCTTATTTCGATTGACAGAGACCCTCAGGCAATTGAAACTCTGAAAGAAAGATTGCTTCCCTTCGGATGCGTAACGGTTGTTCACGATAATTTCTTTAACATAAAAAATATTCTCGGTTCTCTGGGCGTGAGTGAGGTTGACGGTATACTTGCCGACCTTGGAGTCAGCTCACACCAGCTTGACGAGCCCTCAAGAGGATTCTCATTCCATCATGATGCACCTCTTGACATGCGGATGAGTCTTGAAGGGCTTAGCGCCGCTCAGGCTGTTAACACGCTTTCGCAAGGCGAGCTTCAGAGAATCATTTTTGAATACGGCGAAGAAAAATTCGCCCCGTCGATTTCAAGGGCTATCGTTAAGGCAAGAAACGATAAACCTATTGAAACGACGTTTGAGCTTTCGGATATCATCAAATCCGCAATGCCTGCCGCTGCAAAAAGAGACGGGCATCCCGCGAGAAAAACCTTTCAGGCAATCCGCATTTATGTTAACGGCGAACTTGACGGGCTCGGAAATGCGGTTTCGGATATGTTTGACTGTCTGAAGCCCGGCGGCAGAGTAAGCGTTATAACGTTTCATTCTCTTGAGGATAAAACGGTAAAGCATCAGTTTGCTTCGCTTGCAAAGGGATGCACCTGCCCCAAGAATTTTCCCGTATGCGTATGCGGCAACAAGCCGAGAGCAAAGGTTCTCAAGGCTGTTGCACCGGGAGAAAAAGAGCTTTCCGATAACAGCAGAAGCAGAAGTGCAAGGCTTCGCACAGCGGAAAAGCTTTGAATATGCCGATAAAGCTTAACAGCTTTTTTATTGGATGACTATGACATTGTTGCTCAATTTTTCAGGAAGGAGGAAGAAATAATGGCTGATTATAATCGCAGCGAGGCTTATGACCTTTCGCTTTATGATATGCCGGCTATCAGATCATCTGCTGCACCGCAGATTGAAAGACGACCTGCACCGCAGCCTGCAAAGCCCAGAACTTCATCACAGGCACGGAATGCATCAATTTCTTCCGCCTTTCGTGCACTGAAGCTCTTTGCTGTTTCGGTAACGCTGATGCTCCTCTTCGGAGCGGTTCTTCTCTCAAAAATCAATCTTGTTCTGATTGAAAACGAGAAGGCGGAAATCGAAGCAAAAATGAGTGAGGCTCGCAGCGAAAACACGAGACTTGTTATGCAGCTTAACTCATCCGCATCAATCGAAAAGGTTGATGCATATGCAGTTTCCGTTCTGGGAATGCATAAGCTTGAACGCTACCAGATACACTACTTTGAAAACAGGGATGGCGACAAGGTGGTAATGGCAGACGGAAAAGCGGTTGAAGATAAAGCCAATGCAGACGGTTGACGGCTTTAATCTTGATTTTTGTCTGCATATGCACGGCACAGGTTCGCATATACATATTAAAAAGTTATAGTCAAGGCTGTCTCAATACCGGCGGGTTAAAAGTATTTTCGATGCGTGTTCATCGGGAATTCGGCTTTTGCATGCCGCTTTTTGAGACAGTTTCTTTTTTTGAAATATAAACACTGATAAAAGATATATTTTTTACCCGGAAGGAGAACGGAATTGAAGAAACAATCACCCAAAAAAATGCTTTTTAACAGAGCCCTTGTAGTTTTTGCAGCTCTTACGGTTGTGTTTATTGCAACATCCGTTAACCTTGCGAGAATTCAGCTTATTGACAGTGAACAGTATAAGCAGCAGGCAGAGGAAAACCAGCTTCACGACAGCGAGATTTCCGCTGAAAGAGGAATAATCTATGATGCAAACGGAACCGTGCTTGCAAAAAGTGCCTCGGTATGGAAGGTGTTCATCAGACCCAATCAGATTGAAAATGAAGATTTTAAAAACGACCTTTGCAGAAAACTTTCCGAAATAACGGGTGTTGCTCTTGAGGATATTAAAGCCAAGGCTGACAAAAATAGTTATAACTACCTTACCGTAAAGCGTAAGGTAGAGTTTGAGGAAAAAGAAAAGGTGTCCGAACTTCTGAACGGATATTATTCCTATACCGTTATCGAGGAAAACGATGACGGAACTCTTGAGAATGTCAAAAAGCGTATCTATTACAGCTCGGCAATCGGCATCGAGCCCGATGTGAAGCGATATTATCCCTACGGTACCCTTGCATCAAATGTTATCGGATTTACCGGTACGGATGATGAAGGAACACTCGGTGTTGAGCTTAAGTATGACAGCGTGCTTACGGGCACTCCGGGCAGAATAATCACCGCTCAGAACGGAAAAAGCGATGTTATGAGCCAGGAGTTTGAAACGGTTTATGATGCTGTTCAGGGAACGGGTCTTGTGCTCACGATTGATGAGGTAATTCAGCGTTATCTTGAGGATTCGCTTGAGCAGGTTTATGTTGATTCAAAGGGTGTCGGTGCACACGGCGTTGTTATGGATGTCAATACGGGTGCGATTCTTGCCATGGCATCCATGCAGAATTTCGATCTCAATCAGCCCCGACAGCTCACCGAAGCCGAAACAAAGCAGCTTGAAGAAGAATATCCCGACGAAGCGGAGCGTTCCGAGGCAAAATACAATCTTCTTTACTCACGCTGGAGAAATTTCCTTGTCAGCGATACCTATGAGCCCGGTTCGGTTTTCAAAATTGTTACCGCAGCGGCAGCTCTTGAAGAAAACGCGGTTTCAACCGATATGTCATATACCTGCACGGGTAAAATCCAGGTGTCTGACAGAACGATAAAATGCCATAAGAGAGACGGACACGGAACGCAGAATCTTAAGCAGGGACTTATGAATTCCTGCAACCCTCTGTTTATCACGGTTGGTCAGAAGCTCGGCATTGAGAAGTTTTATGAATACTTTGAAGCATTCGGCTTTACCGAGAAAACTGGTATTGACCTTCCCGCGGAGAACACTCCCGTTGCAGGTGTCAACTATCATGCTCTTGAAGATATGAGAATTGTTGAGCTTTCGAGCTCATCCTTCGGTCAGTCATTCCAGGTAACACCCATTCAGATGGTTACCGCAATAAGTGCAATCGCAAACGGCGGAAACCTTATGACTCCTTATGTTGTTCAGAAGCAGCTCGACGAAAACGGTAATGTTATCAGCGAAACTCAGCCGACCGTAAGACGACAGGTTGTTTCAAAGCAGACAGCCGCTACTGTTGCCGATATGATGGAAGCTGTTGTTACTACGGGTACGGGCAAAAATGCCTATGTTGCAGGCTACAGAGTAGCAGGCAAAACGGGTACATCGCAGAAGCTCGGTAAGAAGGGCGAATATGTTGCTTCATTCGGATGCTTTGCTCCTGCCGACGATCCCGAAATTGCGGTTCTCATTCTCGTTGACGAACCCGTCGGTCAGATTAACGGCGGTCAGATCTGTACTCCCGTTGCGGCTCAGGTTGTTGAAAAAACGCTTGAGTATATGGGAGTTGAACGCAGATACAACGAAAAGGAGCTTGAGCTTCTTGATACAAATGCACCCAACCTTGTTGGCAGCTCCGTGGGCGATGCAAAAGCAATGCTCGTGGGCGAAGGCTTTGAGGTCAAGGTTGTCGGCGGGGGCGAAACCGTTCTCAGCCAGATGCCCGCCTATAATCAGGCTATGCCGCAGAACGGCGTGGTTGTGCTCTATACCGAGGCAGAAGCTGAAAGACTGACGGTTACCGTTCCTGATTTAAGACAAATGACGGTTTCTCAGGCAAATAAATATGCTCTTTCTGCAGGGCTTAACATTAAAATTTCGGGCAATTCTCTTAATGCGGGCGAGCTTACCTCGTATGACCAGAGTATAGAGCCCGGTGAGGAAGTTGAATACGGCAAAACGATAACGGTTTATTTCAAATCCAATGTCGGTGTCGATGATTACGCAGGATGATTTTTTTCGCTATTATTACGGAGGACAAAAGATGGTGCTTGATGCAATTATAAAGGAACTCGGTATAACCGGGGACTTTGAAAATAAAGAGGTTACTTTTATAACCGATAATTCCGCAAAGGTCTGCGAAGGATGCATTTTTATCTGCATCGAGGGCAGACGCTTTGACGGACACACAAAGGCGGCGGAGGCCCTTGAGAAGGGAGCAGCGGCTGTTGTTGTGCAGAAGGATTTGGGTCTTAAAAACCAGATTCTTGTTGAAAACACAAGAAGTGCATACGCAAAAATCTGCGCTGCTTTTTACGGACATCCGGAAAGAAAGCTCAGGATAATCGGTGTTACGGGCACAAACGGCAAAACAACCTCATGCTTTATCATCAAATCCGTGCTTGACAAGCTCGGTCACAAAACGGGTCTTATCGGAACGGTCAAAAATATCGTGGGTGACAAGGAATATCCTGCCGTGCTGACAACACCCGACTGCTATGAGCTTTTCGGACTTTTCAATGAAATGGCTGAATACGGCTGTGAATATTGCGTCATGGAGGTTTCATCTCAGGCACTTGACCAGAGAAGAGTTGACGGCGTTCATTTTGATGCTGCAATCTTTACCAATCTTACAAGAGATCATCTTGATTATCACGGCAGCTTTGAAAACTATAAAGCCGCCAAGCGTATGCTTTTTGAAAATTCCGATGTTGCAATTCTCAATATTGACGATGAAGCGGCATGGGAAATGGTTGAAGGCACAAACTGCAGGGCGGTTACCTGCTCTGTTGAAAACAACAACTGCGATTATTCCGCCAAAAATATAAGAATTGCTGCTTCAGGTGTTAAATATGAGCTTGTGAGCAATGCAAATATCGGCAGAGTAAAGTTCGGCGTTCCCGGCAAGTTTTCGGTTTATAACTCAATGGGTGCGGCGGTCTGCCTTATAGAAATGGGCATGGATTTCAGAGAGGTGCTTGAAGCACTTGCGGAATGCAAGGGAATTCCCGGCAGAATGGAAATTGTCCCCACCGAAACGCCCTACACAGTAATAATTGACTATGCACACACCCCCGACGGTCTTGAAAACGTTCTGAACTGCGTTCGTGAAATCACGGAGGGCAGAGTTATAACTGTTTTCGGCTGCGGCGGAGACAGAGATAAAACAAAGCGTCCCATTATGGGTGATATCGCAACAAAGCTTTCGGATATCGCCGTCATAACCTCAGATAATCCCAGAAGCGAAGATCCCGAATCAATCATTGAGGATATCACTGCAGGCATCGGCAAGCACGGTGCGAAGGTTATTGTTGACAGTGACCGCACGGGTGCAATCAGAAAGGCTCTCGAATCGGCAAGAGAAGGGGATATAGTTATCCTTGCAGGCAAGGGTCAGGAAACCTATCAGATACTTGCAAGCGGAAAAATCCACTATGACGAGCGTGAAATTGTAGCTCAAATACTTTCAGAGAAGGTCGGAGAGAATAAATGATTCCAATGACATTCAGGGAAACCGCAGCGGCGGTCAGAACCTCAACCGTGCTTGAAGGCAGCTATGACAGCATCTGCACGGACACAAGAAAAATAACACCCGGCTGTCTTTTTATAGCAATAAAGGGTGAGAATTTTGACGGACACGACTTTGCAAAAAAGGCGGTTGAAAGCGGTGCAAGTGCCGTAATCTGTGAAAAGGACTGCGGCCTCGGTGATAAGCAGATTCTTGTTGAAAGCACCCGTCTTGCACTTCTTGACCTTGCAGGTCACTACAGAAGCAAATTCAATATTCCCGTTATCGGAATAACGGGAAGCGTTGGAAAAACAACAACAAAGGAAATGACCCATGCGGTTATGTCCTCAAAATATAATACCCTCAAAAACGAGGGAAATCTCAACAACGAAATCGGTGTTCCGCTTACTCTTTTCAGGCTCGATGAAACCCATGAGGCGGCAGTTATCGAAATGGGCATGAGCGGATTTGATGAAATATCAAGAATGACAAAGGCTGTCAGACCTGATGTTGCGATTATCAGCAATATCGGTGTTTCACATATTGAAAAGCTCGGCTCAAGAGAGGGAATTCTTAAAGCAAAGCTTGAAATTCTTCACGGCATGAAGGATGATGCCCCCGTTATTCTCAACGGCGATGATGATATGCTTGTTACCGTCAGAGCCGACAATCATCCCGTAATTTATTACGGAATTGAAAATGTTAATTCATTTTATAAGGCATTCGATATAACCTCCAAAGAAAGCGAAACCGAGGTGTCGGTCGGCTTCGCGGGCGGTTCGGGCAGGGTGAGCCTGCCCTTCCCGGGCCGTCATAATGTCTATAATGCTCTGGCTGCCGTTGCGGCGGGAATGCAGTTCGGAATAAGTGTTCAGCAGGGTCTGGATGCACTCAGAAGCTATGTTCCTGCAGGCATGCGTCAGAGAATCAATAAAAAATGCGGCATTACCTTTATCGAGGATTGCTATAATGCAAGCCCCGATTCTCAGGCGGCAGCTCTTGCTGTGCTTGCAGGGCTCAATGCCGTAAGAACAGTTGCGGTTATCGGCGATATGCTTGAGCTCGGCGAGGTGAGTGCGGATGCTCATTACGGAGTAGGCACAAAGGCGGCCGAAAACAATATTGATGCCGTTTTTACTTACGGAGAGCGTGCTCTTGAAACCGCAAGAGGAGCAAAAGAAGGCGGCGTTAAGCTTGTCAGAAGTTTCAGCGACAAGCAGGAGCTTTCCAAAGAGCTTTCAGCTTTTATCAGAGAAGGAGATGCCGTTCTTTTCAAAGCCAGCAGGGGAATGAAGCTTGAGGATGTTATTTATTCCGTTTATGAAACTCTGAACTGAGAAAGGAAATACCGGATATGAATACCGCAGCAGCAATTCTGACCGCAGGCATTGCAGGTCTTGTTATAACGGGAGTTCTCGGATTTGTTATGATTCCGTGGCTCCGCAAACTGAAATTCGGTCAGACGATTCTTGATATCGGGCCGAAATGGCATATCGGCAAGCAGGGTACGCCTACCATGGGCGGACTGATGTTTATTATCGGTACTGTTGCTGCAATTCTTCTGACGGTTATAACGGATAAGCTCATGGGCGGAGATATTACCGCTGCAGGCAGTCTTATTCCTTCGGAAATGTATACGAAGCTGTGGAGTGGTATTCTTATGGCACTCGGCTTCGGTTTTATCGGCTTTGTTGATGATTATATCAAAGCTGTGAAACATCGCAATTTAGGTCTGACGATAAAGCAGAAAACGCTTTTGCAGCTGCTTGTGTGCGTTGCCTATCTTACAAGTCTTTATATGGGCATGCAGGGCTTGCCTCATATGTTTGTTCCGTTTGTCGGAACGCTTGAAATCGGATTTTTTCATTGGATTTTCGGAATTGTTGTTATTTATGCAACGGTCAATGCCGTTAATTTTACCGACGGTATCGACGGTCTTTGCGGCAGCGTTACACTGACTGCTGCGGTTTCAATCGGCGTTATCGCCGCTTTAAAAGGACTTTTCGGCTTTTCAATGGCATCCGCCGCTCTTGCAGGTGCATGCTTCGGCTTCGTTCTCTGGAATAAAAATCCCGCAAAGGTTTTTATGGGTGATACGGGGTCGATGTTTCTGGGCGGAATGGTTGTTGCTCTTTGCTATGCAATCGGCTGTCCCGTTATTCTTCTGCTCATCGGAATTGTTTATGTTATTGAGGGACTATCCGATGTGCTTCAGATCGTTTATTACCGTGTTTCGGGCGGCAAAAGAATATTTAAAATGGCACCGATACACCATCATTTTGAAATGTGCGGCTGGAGTGAAAAGAAAATCACTCTGGTTTTTTCGGCGGTCAATATCCTCGGAGGAATTGCTGCTGCTGCCGTTATGTATTACGGCGGATATGTGATATAAAAACAAAAAGGAGTGAGAACACGGCTTGAAAAAAGAAATACTTGCCCATTTCGGGATTTTTTATCTTCTCCGCGATTTGTTTACGGGCAGAAAAAAGCTCAGGGACTGCTTTTCTGCAGCACCCTTTGATATAACCTTCCTGACTCTTGTCATTGCTCTTCTTGCGGTCGGAATAGTGATGATGTTTTCCGCAAGCTATGTCAATGCTTGGTATGATTCAAGTGTTACGGTTGATAATGACCCCTATTATTATGTGAAAAATCAAATAAAGTTTGCGGTGCTCGGACTGGCTCTGATGCTTATTGTTTCGTTTGTCAGAGCGGATGTTTTCAGAGATGCATCAACCTTTATAATGATAATCGCACTTCTGCTTCTCGTGTATGTGCTTGTGAACCCGTATGTTATCCCCGGCAAAGAGCAGTTCAAGCGATGGATGTGGATACCCGGCATAGGCTCGTTTCAGCCGTCGGAAATAGCAAAGCTTGCGGTGGTTATGTTTCTTGCCTTCAGTATGGAGCGATATCACAAGCTTATTGAAAAGCATTGGTGGATGATATTGCCTTATATGGCGGTTGTCCTTGTTGTTTGTTTGCTTGTTTATAAAGAAAACCATGTTTCGGGAACGCTTCTTATTCTCGGAATCGGTGTTGCAACGATTTATTTCGGCGGAGTAAAAATTCATCCTGCGTTTTATGTGATCATAGGCATAGGAATTCTGGTTGCCGTGATATGGTTTGTAACGAATGCGGATAAGTTCCTTGAAGGCTATGCGAGCGAAAGAATAAAAATCTGGCTCAAGCTTCTCACGGGAGAAGAGCTTACCCGTGATGAATCGAGAGATTCGGGCTGGCAGAGCCTGCAGTCGCTTTATGCAATCGGCTCAGGCGGTCTTTTCGGTCTCGGCTTCGGCAATTCAAAGCAAAAGCATATGTATCTTCCAGAGCCGCAGAACGACTTTGTTTTTGCTGTTGTTTGTGAAGAACTCGGTTTTTTCCGTGCATTGATTATAATTGCACTTTTTATTCTTCTTGTTGCGAGAGGATTTATAATCGGTCTCAGAGCAAGAACAAGATATGAGGCGATGCTTGCAATGGGTATCAGCTTCCAGGTCGGCTTGCAGGCGGCTCTGAATATTGCGGTTGTTACCGCAACCGTTCCCAATACGGGCATCAGCCTTCCGTTTTTCAGCTACGGCGGCACTTCGCTTGTTATGCTGCTTCTGGAAATGGGAATAGTTCTTTCGATATCAAGAAACAGCGAAAGGAAAAAGAAAAATGTTTGATAACAAAAAAATTCTTATTGCCGCAGGTGGTACGGGAGGTCATATCAATCCCGCACTCGGAACGGCAGGCTATATAAAAGAAAAGCACCCTACCGCAGAAATTGCATTTGTCGGCACAGCCGATAAAATGGAAGCAAAGCTTGTTCCTCAGGCCGGCTATGAGCTTAAAACAATCGAAATCAGCGGTTTTTGGAGAAGTTTTTCGGGTGAAGCGATAAAGCATAACATTAATACCGTTAAAAAGCTTCTTCGTTCATCTTCACAGATTAAAAAGATTATCAATGATTTTAAACCCGACCTTGTTATCGGCTACGGAGGATATGTCAGCGGACCTGTTCTGAGAATTGCGGCAAAAATGGGCATTCCCACCGCAATCCATGAGCAGAATGCTTATCCCGGTGTTGCAAACAAAGCAGTTGCGGGCAAGGTTGACAGAGTTATGCTCACCGCAAAGCAGGCAGAGCAATATATGAAGCCCAAAAATCCCTGCGTTGTAACGGGTCTTCCTATAAGAGGCGATATTCTTAAAGGTGACCGCGATTTTGCAAGGGCAGAGCTTGAAATCGGAAATAAGCCGCTGATAATTTCAATGGGCGGCAGCCTCGGTGCAAAGCCCGTAAATGATGCGGTCATGGGCCTTATTATTAATAAGTATAGAGATAACGACTGCGTTTTTCTTCATGCAACGGGTAAAAATGCAGAGGGCTTCAGGGCCGAGCTTGAAGAAAAAGGCGTTGACCTCAAAGCAAATCCCCATGTCAGAATAGTCGAATATATTGATATTCCCAAGTGTCTTGCGGCGGCTGACCTCGTTGTCTGCCGTTCGGGTGCAAGCACACTCAGCGAGCTTCAGGCACTCGGCAAGCCTTCGATACTTATCCCATCACCCTATGTAACCGAAAATCATCAGTTCCACAATGCGATGGCACTTGTGGATAACGGTGCGGCGGAAATTCTTGAAGAAAAAGATTTAACGGCGGATTCACTGACTGAGCGTGTCAATGCTCTTCTTTCGGATAAGAAAAAGCTTGAAGAAATCGGAAGTAACGCCAAAAAGATGGCTGTTATAGATGCAACAAGCAGAATTTATGATACTCTTTGCGAAATAATGAAATAATAATTCACACCCTCCGCTCGTTTTGAATAGTATGGAACAGAACGTTCAATGCGTTCAAAGGAGCGTGGATTATGGAAAAACTGGTTATCAGCGGCGGCAGAGCCCTTAACGGAAAAATCATGCTTCAGGGCTCAAAAAACAGTGCTTTGCCGATACTTGCCGCAACGCTTGCCGTCGGCGGAACAAGTGTGATACATAACTGCCCCGTGCTGACCGATATAACGGCAGCTCTGAAAATTCTTGAGCATACGGGCTGTAAGATAAAGCGTGAGGGGCATACTGTAATTGTTGACTCGTCTGCTGCAAGCAGATACGATATTCCCGAATGTATGATGCGTGAAATGCGTTCCTCAATTATTTTCCTCGGAGCGTTGATTTCGAGATTCGGCTGTGCAGGTGTAACGCCTCCGGGCGGCTGCGAAATCGGGCTGCGACCGATTGATCTTCATCTGTCGTCGCTCAGGCGAATGGGTGTTGATATATCAGAAAACGGCGGAGTTCTTGAGTGCAGGGCACCGTGCGGTATTTCTCCGTGCCATATTGCACTTGCATTTCCGAGCGTCGGTGCAACGGAAAATATCATGCTTGCATCTCTTCGTGTGAAGGGGGAAACCGTTATCACAAATGCCGCAAGAGAGCCCGAAATAAAGGATCTTGCGGATTTCCTCAAAAAATGCGGAGCGAGGATAAGCGGTGCGGGTCAGAGCGTTATCAGAATTAACGGCGTTGAACGCATGCACTCATCCGTACATTCGGTAATTCCCGACCGCATAGTTGCATCAACCTATATGGCATGTGCGGCTTGCACGGGCGGTAAAATTGCAATTGACGGAATCTGCAGGGAGCATCTGCTTCCTGTTATAACGGTGTTTGAGGGTGCGGGATGCAGAATCGGCATTAAAAATAACGAGCTTATCATTAATGCTCCCGAAAAGCTTTCAAGAATCAAATCCCTGCGTACCATGCCTTATCCGGGCTTTCCGACGGATTCGCAGGCGATAGTTACGGCGATGCTTGCAACGGCACACGGAACAAGTGTGATTACGGAAAAAATATTTGAAAACAGATTCAGACATGTTCCCGAACTTATAAAAATGGGAGCCGATATCCGCGTGGAGGACGGCAGCGTTGCTGTTATCGAAGGCGTTGAACGCCTCAGAGGAGCAAGGGTTTCGGCGTGTGACCTTCGCGGCGGAAGTGCTCTTGCAGTTGCGGCTCTCGGTGCAGAGGGCAAAAGTGTAATAGAGAATATTCATCACATCGACAGAGGCTGTGAAGCAATAGAAGAAAGCTTTTCTCTGCTCGGTGCGGATATTAAGAGAATAAAGAATTAAAAATAAAACGGTGGAATGAAGATGGACAGAGAAAGATATCAGGGTCATGGCAGGCAGCTTACTCCCGAGGAGCGTGCACTCCGGGTAAAAAAGCTCAAAAGAATAAGAAATTTCAGAATAGCGGTCGTAGTGACGGGCTTTATTCTTGTAATAAGCCTTATCGTTACTCCGATTATAGTCTTTACTGCATTCAGAGTCAGATCTTTTGATGTTGAGGGAGATGCTCCCTACACGATTGAAGAGGTTGTTGCAGCAAGCGGTATTGTTGAGGGCAAAAGCCTTATCCTTGCCGATATTGCACAGGCGAAGGAGAATATCGAAAAAACTCTTCCCTATACCGATAATGTTGTGATAACAAGAAAGCTTCCGGGCAGCATTGTTATCCGCGTTGAGTCAACGGAAAAAGCGTATGCACTCGCTCTTTCAAACGGCACATATGCAATGCTCGATGCTGATATGAAGGTGCTTGAATTTGCTCCCGAGGTAACGGAAGAAATAACCGTTATCAAAGGTGCCGTGCCCGTTAAAGCGGATATAGGCGAGGTGCTTGCGTTCATCAATGAGGATACGGGTGATGATGAGGATATCGAGGCAGGAGACAGAACTCTTTCGCTTATTCTTGATATAACAAAAAGCATAGCGGTTAACGAAATGAAGGATATTGACCTTATTGATATTTCTTCAAGAAGCGGTATTTATCTTATCTATCAGGGCAGAATAGTTCTTAATCTCGGTGACAGCAGCGAAATTCCCGCAAAGCTTTCGCTTGGTCAGAGAGTTATCAACGAAGAAAATGCAATATCTCTTACGCAGTCGGGTACAGTTAATCTCACCGTACCCAAGAAGGCGTATTTTAATCCTTCAGACCCCGACGATATAAAAGAGCTTGTTATTTTCAGCGGCGGAGAGTGGGAGGAAGACGAGCCCGAAATAACGGAAGAAAACACCGAAACCACCGAAGAAAATGAAGAATAATAACTGATTTTTACCCGGAATTTTGCCTGATGTGGCAGAATTTCGGGTAAATTATATATAAATTGTAAAAAAAGCTGTGATTTAAGGATGTTTTTTAAAATTATTCTTGTTTTTTTTATAAATGTATGGTAATATAATTCTGTTTAATACTAAATTTTTACGGTATAATAAATCCAACAGGGGGTCAAACCAATGGCATTTGAAATTGATAATGATTTTGAGAGTGCGGTACAGATAAAGGTTATCGGTGTCGGCGGCGGCGGCGGAAACGCAGTTAACCGCATGATCACTCAGGGCGTTCTCGGTGCAGAGTTCATCGCAGTCAACACAGATAAGCAGGTTCTCGTTCACTCAAAGGCTACCCACAAAATCCAGATCGGTGAAAAGTCGACTCACGGTCAGGGTGCAGGCGGTAAGCCAGAAATCGGTGCAAAATCCGCAGAAGAAAGCAAAGACGCCATCGCTGATGCTCTTAAGGGCACAGATATGGTATTCATAACAACCGGTATGGGCGGCGGCACAGGAACAGGTGCAGCTCCCGTTATCGCTCAGGTCGCAAAAGACATGGGCTGCCTTACCATCGGCGTTGTAACAAAGCCCTTCAAATTTGAAGGTCGCAGAAGAATGGTTCAGGCTCAGGAAGGCATTGCAAAGCTTGCAGAGCATGTTGACAGCCTTATTGTTATTCCTAACGACAGACTCCGTGCACTTGACGAAAGAAAGAAAACTATTGCAGAAGCATTTGCAGAGGCAGACGAAGTTCTTCTTCAGGGTGTCAAGAGCATTTCAGAGCTTATCAAGGTTCCCGGCTTCATTAACCTCGACTTCGCAGACGTTACAAGCGTTATGAAGGATGCAGGCTATGCTCACATGGGCGTTGGCAGAGCAAAGGGCAAGGACAAGGCAGAAACAGCAGCAAATGCAGCAGTTTCAAGTCCTCTTCTTGAAACCTCAATCGCAGGCGCAAAGGGCGTTATCATCAGCATCACCGCTTCAGACGATGTTGACCTTGAAGATGTTGAAAATGCAGCAGAAATCATCACCGCTCAGGCACATGAGGATGCAAACATCACATGGGGTATCGCATTTGATCCCGATCTTGACGATGAAATGGTTATTACTGTTATTGCAACAGGCTTTGATTCAAAGAAGGCTGAGCCCGAAAAGCCCGCAGTTCCCGTTCAGACCAATCCCTTCCTTGCAGCAGTCAAGCCCGCAGCACCCGCAGCAGCTCCTGCAGCAGCACCCGCTGCTCCCGCAGCAAAGCCTGCCGCACCTGCAGCACCCGCTGCACCTTCCGCACCCGCAGGTGCTCCCACAATCCCCAACTTCAGCTCATCAAACAACAACAGCTCAAATGACATTTCGAGCGTTTCAAACACCGCTCCCAAGTCAGACAACGGCTTTGAAGATGACCAGTTCTATATCATGATCAATGATATAATCAAGGGTAAGGAATAATTAAAGTTAACCCCCGAAACATCAGTTTCGGGGGTTTGTGCTATATAAGCCTTATTTCAACAACAGAAAGCAAACCGTTATCAACCTTAAACCTGATATCAAACCCCGCAAATTCAATGCCGTAGATTCTTTCGGGGTCATCCTGATAACCCGGTCTCGGATCCTGAGCAAGAACAGCCATCAATGCCGCCTGCTTTTCGGGCGGTATTATTTTTATGATTTCTTCCGGGATTTCAACCTCAAGCCTTCCTTCTTTTTCATCAAGAGCGAAGCCGTTGCTTGCATCGGGATGTGAGTCAACATAGGGGAGATAGGGTTTGATATCATAAATCGGAGTGCCGTCAAGCAAATCCGCACCCGAAACACGGATAACAAAGCCATATTTTTCTGTTTTTTCGATTCCGAGCAGCTTTACGCAGGAAAGACCGATAGGGTTGGGTCTGAATGGGGAACGGGTTGCAAAAACGCCCATTCTTTTGTTGCCGCCAAGTCTCGGAGGGCGAACGGTAGGGGTCCATTCCTTGTCAACGCACTCAGAAAACTGCCACAGAAGCCAGAGATGAGTGTATTCATCAAGACCTCTGAGTGCATCGGGATTGCGGTATGCGGGTTCAAATATTATTGTTGCTTCAAGCTCGTCAACAAGTCCGCTCTGACGGGGAATACCGAATTTTGAGGTGAAATCGGTGCGGATGTGAGCTATTATATTGAGTTCGGTTTTCATGTTAATTCTCCGGTTTTGCATTCTGATGAGGCACATTCTTCTCAATCATAGCCATAAGTTCATCAAGATTAACAAGAACGATGTCATCATCAAGCTGACTTACGAAATATGCAAGATTCTCTATGCTGACTGTCCATGGATGAATATTGATAACGCTGTAGCCGTTGATTGAGTTTATATCGGCAGGGTAGCTGTTGACGATTGCTGCCTGACTGTCAAGCCATTCGTTTGTCATCGTTGCACCTTCACCGTCGGGGTGCCAGAGAGAAAGACGGTAGGTGATGAAGGGCTTGTCGTTAACAAACCAGATTCTGCCTTCACCGCCTGCGTAGCGGTCGGGGTCAAGACTGACAACGCCGCCTTTGATGCTGTTATATCTTGCGTAATATTCAAGTCTGTCGGTGAGAACCTTTTCTTCATATTCGTTCTCGGGAGTTCCGTCAAGAATCTGCACATATTCAAGATTGCTTCGCTTCATTGAAATTGCTGTGAGGTCTGTAAATCCTGCGAGAGCCTTAAACGGGTATTCGGTGGGATGGATATAGCCTGCACCCGAAACGCCTGCGATGAAATAATCGTTTTCACTTGCATCGGAATAAACCTGATTTACAGTTGCGGATGAAAATTCCTGAAGCAGGGGAGGAAATGACCATGTCACGGGAAAACGGTTTTCAAGAGCCTGCTTCTGATAAAATTCGGAATAGCCGTTCTGAATCCATTGCATGTTATCGCCGTCACTCATAACAAGAGCACAGTAATGCTTTGTTTCATCGGTATATTCCTTTGCAATATGCTTCTGTTGAGGAATTTCGCATTCAAATGATGAAAGATAGCTCAGATTATGACTATGGTCCGAGGGGATTGCGATGTTACCCTTTTCAGATGCCTGTCTGACAAACGCAACCTCATATTTGACCCATCCGAGCACGGGAACATTGTCACCCGCATAGTCCATAACCCTTCCTCTGAGAAGATTTGTGTCCTCATCATCATCAATATAGAATGTATAGAATCCCTGCTGAATTGCAAGGTCACGCAGACCTTCGGCAGAATATCTGAGGCTCATAACTGCACCGTAGTTGAATTCTTCCTTGTGCTTTTCAAAGAAATTCCACTGAAACAGCAGATTATATGTATCATCGGAAAAATCTTCTTTCAGAGTAAGTCCTGCATCAATCGCAAGCTGCTCAAGATTTTCGGGCACGGGAAGCCAGCCGTAGAGAGCGGAAAGGTTGGTTGCGGCGTTAAGACCTTCAGCCTTTTCGCTTGCTCTGTAAAGAACATATCCGGAGTCGCCTATATGAGATTTGAATTTGTTGAGGAGGGCGGGGAGAGTCCACGGATTTCCGCTTTCATCATTGAAAACAACTTCAATTCCGCTTTCCGCAGCCATGTCAAGATAGTTGTTGCTGTAAGAGTTGTTGCGGATGAAGATGCAGGGCTCTGTTTTTGCAACAATGCCCTGAAGAGCGATTGCCATGTGCTTTGCACCCTCTTCTTTTAAAGCGGAAACGTCAATAACATAAAGCTTGTCACCAACCTCGTGCTTCTGACATATTGATGCGATTTGTTCAAGCTCCGCATCACTTTTCGGTGCAGGTAATTCCGGAGTAAAAATGCTCAGAAAAAATAATGCAATTGAAATAAAAAATGCGGTTATTGATTTCATTGAAAAATTCTCCTTTTCAAACTTACAAATATATAATATTATAACAAATGTTAGCATTACCTTCAAGTGCTTCAGAAAAAACAAGAAATTCATTGAACCTTTAAGCTTCAATGAATTTAAAGTCAGAATATAATTTATTTCATTGAAAAAAGCACTTCCAAAAGGAAGTGCTTTTTTCTGGAGCTGCTAGGCGGACTTGAACCGCCGACCTCATCCTTACCAAGCACACAAGACCGTAAAACGGTCTTGTTTTGGAGACGATACCCCCAACAACCCCTTGACACTAAACAAGTTTTAGGAATCTTAATTATGTAGAGGTCTTGTTTCATACTAACTCAGACCTCATCTCTAAATCAATAATAGTATAAAACAATTATATTATAAAATCAACAGGTATGTAATAAGTTTTTAACAACATTTATGAGCCTTTATAGCAACCTAATAACAACTATTTAAGAAGAAAGATACAACTTTTTTTAAAAGCTTTGTATCTTTCTTGTTTTTTGCATTTATAACGACTGATAAATTGTGGTTGCGTGATATACTGTAGACACAGCAGAGGGGAACACACCAAAACAAAACGCCTGAAAGGAGTGAACGAAACCAAGAGGCAAACGGTGAAACCTGAAGTGCTGAAATAAGGTAGCGACTTACCGCTGAATAATTTTAAAAATAATGGGTAGCGACCGACGCTGAAAGGAAAATTATTATGAAAAATACTATTAAGAAAACTTCAATCGACCTTGCAAACAACCTCACAATCGACCACGCAAACAAGACAATCACCGTTTCAAAGCAGTTTCACAAGGCATCAGGAAAATACGGCACAGAAGAATATTTAGTTCTCGAAGACCTTATGTCAAAGTTCTCTGATTATAGAGTTGTGGTTAGAACTCAGAGCAGAAGAAATTCAAATAGAATCTCGTTTGAAATTATGGCAAAGTATATTGCAAAGCACGATTCGAATGGTGAAATTATGAATGAGTTTCTTGTTAAGAGAGGCTTAAAAGTCGATAAGGATAACAAGACTTCAGCTGAATCATTCCACGATATCAAAACTTGGTTCTATGAGCAATACCCCGAACTCAAGAAAATCAATGATGCGGCTTAATTAAGAAAGGAAGGCAAATAATTATGGCTAAGGCAAGAAAGAATCCTGCAAGATTTGACCACGCAAACAATAAAATCATCCTTTACAAATGGTTTGACGAAAAGGCTAGAAGTCCCAAAAACAAAGAGTTTAAAATGCTCGTTGAATATACAAGGAGTTTTCCGACTTATAAGATAGAAGTTCGTGAAGATATAAATACTAACAACAATCAGGAACACTATAAAGGTTTAAGTTATGATTATATGAAAGAATATATCAAAAGGTTTGAGCCTGTTGAAACAAGAGATGCCGTTCTTAAAGAACTTGATGATAAGCTTTTTATCAGCGAATGTCATTCAAAAGCATACCGTTATCCTGAAATTAAAAATTGGTTTTTGAAGAAATATCCTGAAATCGTAAATTACGGTATGCCGACTGTTGCCAAAAACTCTGATGAAGTCCAAGAGGAAAAAGATAACGCAGTTATAAAAATCGATAACGCAGTTGCAGAAAACGATAACGCAACTGAAGAAAATGAAACAGTTGACCCTGCCGCCTGAAAGGAACAACTCCATGTATTTTAATAAAGCAAGTCCGCCGCTGAATTCAATCGAGTTCAGCGGTGCTTTTGTTTGCGGCGACCGCTCTTTTTTGATTTTAACAAAAAATTTTTGTATAATATATTTAGAAGGTAGGACAATGTCTGATAATTCATTTCAAAGAAAATTTACAAGTAAAAGGAGAGATAATATGAAGACTATAAAAAATAAAAAAATTGACCTTCGCTTAACCGAAAAAGAAAAGGAAGCAATCCAAGAGTAGGCAAGAAAATATCACATGAATACAAGTCAGTATATCAGATTTATTTGCGAACAGTGGAGGATTTGCGGTTATGGGCGTTTTTATTCAGGCACCGATACTGAGGGCTAATGGAGAAAAAAACAGGGATAAAAAGTGGGGAATGGCAATGAGAACGAATCACCTTGAATCAATAATATTTAACGGTCTGACAGGCAAAGAAGGAGCTTAGCTGAAACTGATATTATTTCTGACAGGAAACGCAGATAACGGCAGTTTTGCTGTTCCTGAGGCAACGGTCATGAACAGATGCGGAATGTCAGAAACAACGTATAAGAGTGCAAGAAAAAAGCTGATTGAAAAAGGTTGGATAATCCACAAGCCAAGCGAAAACGGTCAGCAAGGCGAAATCATCGTTGATTATGATGCGATTTATAAAAGTGCGGAGAGGGATATTGAAAATACCCCTTCCCCCGACAATGAATATACCCCTTCAAATTCTGAATACACCTCAGCAGGGGTTATTGAAAATACGCATAATAATATAGGGAAAATTATAAGCTCGAATAATATAAATTATAACAATATAAAGAATCCAAAAGTAAGTGGGAGTTTAACAGACGAACACGGTAATTTTAAATTTTAATAAAGGAGAATGAATATGAGTAATTTACACATACAGAACATATACAACAAATACATAGAGCAAGAATGGAGTAAAAAGTTTTAGTGTTCGGGGGTTTATTCAATAACCGTCAACAATAAAATTGTTTATATCGGTAAAAGCAAAGATATTCTATACCGAATGGCGGAACATTGGGCTTCAATGGGTAATCCAAAAGAGAACAAATACAAGGTTCTTGCCGAGGCTAACAGACGGAACTATTCCGTCAGATTCCATGTTCTTTACACCGCCAAGAGCAAAACAAGAGCAGAAATCGAAGAAGAAATCGGAGAAAGAGAAGGATATTTCATCCGCCTGTATTAGCCGCCGCTGAACACTCAGATTCCAAAAGAGGAAAATTGGAGAAGTTATACGGTCAACAGGGGTGCATTGAATATATCCCTTGATGATATTATGGAAGGAGAATATATATGAATAAAGATTTATTGGAGTTTAACAGAGCATAGGGCAAAGTTCCTGATTTGTTTTATTATCAAATGAACGGCAAATCTGCAATAGAAAACTATAGAGAACAGAGAGATAATTTCTTCAACTCATTACAGGATTCGGAAGAATCTGAGACTGTTCAATTCATCTTTACAAGTGAGGTGAAATAACGGTGTCGAATCCAAAAGACAAAAAGAAGAAGAAAAAGAAAAACATAATCGAGGCGGAAATTCTTGCCTTTATGCAAAAGAGCATGAAAACCGAACTCGATATGGCACTTGATGAAATATTCAAGGATTGGAAATGACAATACGGCAAACCAAGAGAGACAATCTCACGGTTTGCCGTATTTTTTCGTTTATATTCCTTTTGGTTCGTTTGACGGAGAAATAATCATTCTATCATTTGCGGTCGGGATAAACCGTAATCCGAAACAAAAATCACATTCAGACGGAGAACAAGCCACGCAATTCCGCAAAGGGCGAAAGTGTTTTTGATTCTCCCGAAATATACCCCCTGACCCCTGTTCAGAAAAACAACTGCTTTCCTTCACATTTTAAGCTCGGCAAAAATCGGGTGTATTCCGCACAAAAATCGCCGTTATTTGTTCAAGAAACTCGAAACACACTTTACTGAGCATCGGGGTCTTTTACATACTCCATGAGGTCGGCAGGCTGACAATCGAGGACATCACACATTTTGTCAAGTGCATCAATCGGCAAATGCTTGACCGTTCCCACGCAAATTGCCGATACAGTCGGCGGTCTGATGCCTGTTTTTTCTGCTAATTCCTTTTGGGTCATGTTGCATTCGGCAAGACGAACCTTTACTTTGAATCTTATCATTTTATTGCACCTTCCTTTTGGATGATTGTATCACGAAATTCGTAATAAATCAATACGCAAAACGAAAAAAAGTTTCGAAATTCGTAAAGAAATTACGAAAAACGTATTGACAAACTACGAATTTCGTAGTATAATGAGTACAGTTGATAAACAACAACACATCAAAACAACAGAACAAAGGAGATAACAACCATGTCAAACAACGAAATCGTAAGAAAAATCGAGGCTCTCGCAGAGTGGGAAGCAATCATCGAGGATGCAAAGGCAGAAGCAGAGGCAATCAGAGAGGCACTCAAAGCAGAGATGCTTGAACAGAACACCGAGGAACTTGAAGCAGGAGCTTACATCATCCGTTGGACATCAGTTCTTTCACAGAGATTCGATACAACATCATTCAAGAAATCCCATGCAGATATGTATAAGGAGTTCACAAAGCAGGTCAGCAGCCGCCGCTTCTCAATCTGCTGAGAATAGACAGTCCGCCCCACGCAACAGTGGGGCGGTGAAAGGATAGATTATGACACACATCATCGAAGAATTTTATTACGGAAACATCGAGCCGCAGGAAATCACAACGGAGCTTAGAGCAACGGTCAGGAATAAGCTCGCCGTATTGTCAAAGACAGAAGAACAACTTTCCGAAAAACTGACGGATGTCGAGAGTGAACTCTTTGACACATATCTAAAACAGTCAGGAGAGTTCCTCTGCGTGAGCAACGCAGACAGTTTTATAGCAGGCTTTAAGCTCGGAGCAAAATTCACATACAACACCTTTGTTGATTGATAAGGAGATAAATCATGAATTACGGATATGCACGTTGCTCGACTAATGAGAGCAAACAAGATATTTTTCGTCAGGTTAAAGAACTGAAAGCCGCAGGAGCAACGGAAATATTCCTTGAATACGAACACGGCGACAGTGCTGTGAAGCAGGAGCTTTCAACCCTCTTGGAACAGGCTCAGGCAGGAGACACAATTTACACCCTTGAAGTTTCAAGACTTGCCCGAAGCACAAAACAACTTTGTGAAATAATTGAGACCGTAAAGGATAATAAGCTCCGTCTCGTTATTGTCGGCAGTATTACGGTTGATTGTTCAAACGGTCAGATTGACCCCATGACAAATGCTTTCATTCAGATGTCGGGAGTGTTTGCGGAACTCGAACTCAGAATCATACGTGAAAGAGTGCGTTCAGGAATGGCAAATGCCAAAGCAAAAGGAGCGAAAATCGGGCGACCGCACACAACAACGGATGCGATTCCGCAAGTGTTTTACAGGCATTATCCGTCTTTCAAATCAGGCAGTCTGAATCTTTCAGAGTTTGCAAGAGTTTGCGGTCTGAGCAGAAACACGGTTTATAAATATCTTTCTCTTTTGGAGAGCTGATGAAAAAATTCCGCACACTTACGTATGCGGAATTTTTTGATTAAAACTTATTTTTTCAAAATTATAAATTTAACAGTTTTATGTCGAATCTTCCGTTCTGTTTGAAATAACCCAAATTGAATATTTCACCATTGTGTTTTTTTGCCCAAGATTCAGCAACAGTCTTTAATTCTTCTGCTGTTATAAGCAGAATTTGAGTATCGTTGTTTAAGGAATAATCGACACACTCTTGAACACTTTGCGGAGTGAACTCAGGAGCTATTACCATAAATACAACAACATCTTTATCTGATGTTTTTATATATCTGTCAAACTGTTGAATGTGGTCTTTCAAATTAACAGGAGATTCTTTTGATTTGTTATCCCACATTATGTATTTATCTTTAAATGATAATTTACCGTCGGGATGTTCAGTTCCTGTTAATGTTAATGGTTTATTCATTAACATTTTTTCAAATATATAGTTTGTTGCATCTTCAAAGTAGTGTTCACACTGTAAATCTTTTTCTATAATATCATTGGAATGCAAAAACTTTAAATTTCTCTTTGCTAATTCGATATAAACAGAAACAAGTTTTTCTCTTTTATCTTCTGTTTTTATTTCGATGCGTCTCAGAGAATCATAATGTTTCATAATTCGGTCAACAAGAATATTTTTAGCTCCTGATACAACAAGACCTAAATCTCCGCACCAAGCTGAAAGCATAGAAACATCCAAACCATCACGAGGTGAAAAACCTGCTATCAAATTGCTCGGCTTAATTTTCTTTTGAATAATAATTTTTAATTCTTGAACAGTTGGATTGTTTGATATTTCTATATTTGCAGTTTTATAATAGGTGCTTGCCTTTTTAACTATGTCTATCAAATACTGTTTGTTGGTTTTCTTTATTACATAATCGATTAATTTCTCATAACCATAAGAACGCATTTCGACACCATAGTATTTACGAATAGCTATTGCTATATCATCAGGTATCATATCACACATTACACCCTCTGAATTCTTTATACACGCAAGTAAACCTTTTGATTGTAAAACTTTTCTTGCAGTGTCAATATCGTCAAAGGTATGCAAAACATTTTCGAGGTTCGGAAATCTTCCCGACTTTGCTTCTAAAATTTGTTGTTCTCTGATTGTAATTGATAAATAATTACGCAGAGCTTCAAGCAAATTCTTTTCATCTATTGATATATCATCGTTAAGATTCCAAGCAGTATCTAACATATATTTAAACAGTGCTAAATCTTTTGATATTTTGTTAATATCAAAGTTGTTGGATTCATCGATGATTTCTTTTTCATAATTAAGAATAGCTGAATCAGTATCTTTGCAAGAAGAAATAAAATCATCTTGGTCAAGCAAATAATCACGCAACAAAATTGGTGCAATTATTCTTACTGTTCTATTAGAATCAAGTTTAAGCTCATCCAAACGAGCAGAAATATTATCGTATGAAGTATATTGCTTTTCGGTTTTAATCAAAAACGATTTTATTTCATCAAGGTCTAATCGCCTGTAATCAGCAACATATGTAGAAGCAATCCTTTTTGCAATTGTAATGTTGGGGATTTGTTCAACAAATTTGATAAATTCCATAATATTCCACCTCAATATTATCTTATCATAGAAAAATATTTTTGTCAAAGCTCTTATTTATCAAATCATAACACAAGTAAAATTTATTATCAACCACACAAAAGCAAAAGCTTGTTTTCTTTTGGGAGATATATTATAATATCGCCAACAGAGACAAGAAGGTGATATTATGGCAGAGAAAAAGCATCCCGATAAGCATCACGGCAAAAAGCCGAAGCAACGTATGAAGCCTTATATCGTTCTTCAGTATCTTCTCAGAGAAACCGATGAAGATAATTATGCTTCAGGCAAAATGATTGAGGCTTTTCTTCAGGAGAACTGTCAGATTTATGCGGAACGCCGCTCCATATACAAAGATATTGAAGAAATAAATGAAGTTAATTGGATGCTTGAAAACGATTCTGATATTGATGAAGCCGTAAAAGTAATTGCGAACGATAAATACGATGAAGAAAAATTGATTCTTTACAAACATCCCAAAGGCTTTTATATCCCTGAGCGACACTTCAGCCTTCAAGATATTCGCCTTATGACTGAGTGCATTAACTCGGCAAAATTTGTTTCTGAATCTGAAGCTCAGAGATTGATTGATGCCGCCTGTGAATTTCTCAGTGTTCATCAGGCAAAGAAAATAAAGGCGGATGCGTTTGTTATCGACAGACCTAAAACAACAAATACCGCTCTGATATACAACATTCAAACTATTTACGAAGCAATGAGTGTCAGTTATGACGGCGAACCGCACGAACCCGAAAAGATAAGTTTTCATTATATGAAAAACTCAATAAACGACCTTCACAATCAGGTTGCACAGAGAAAAGGAGAAAAATATATTGTCAGTCCTTATAAGCTCGTTATCAATGACGGCAATTATTATCTTTTAGGATTTGATGATAAATACAAAGAGATAAGAATTTACAGGGTTGACAGGATGAAAGACGTTTGTTTTACATCTGAACCAAGAGAGGGCGAAGAAGAATATGAAAAGACCAATATTGAATCGCTCATAAAAAGAACATTTAATATGTTTAAAGGCAAAACAGAAGTAGTCACTCTTTGTTTTCCAAACTTCCTTTTGGATGCTGTTGTTGAACGATTCGGCAAAAAGGGTGTATCATATTCTAAGCTCGACAAAGATTATTTTACGGTTATGACAACGGTTGATATAAGCGAACCTTTTTACGGTTGGCTTGCAGGGTTCGGCAAAAAAGTAAAAGTTCTTGCACCTGACCATGTGGTTGAAGGATATAAGGCTCATTTGGATAAAATAAGAGATATGTATAACGATAAAAAAAGTTGTTAAAAAGTTCTTATAATGTAGCAAAAAGGTTGTTTCAAACTAATTAAAAAGAAGCAGGAAAGTTGATAAGCTCCTGCTTCTTTCTTTATATCATTTGATTATTTTCTTTTTCTCTTGGTGCATCTGAGCAAGAGGAGAAACTCTGTCATAGTTCTTGGAAATATCCGCATCGAAGATTGTGCAGTAATGCTTTGTCATGTTCAGAGTGCTATGACCCAAGAGCCTTTGAAGCATAAAGGCATCGCCGCCGCAGTCAACTAAATACTTTCGGGCAAAGGTGTGGCGGAACAGATGCGTGCTTGTTTTGCTTACGCCTCTTTTCTTGTTGTATCGTTCAATGGCAAGTCTGAGACCGTTCTCGGTCAGCATTTTGCCGTATTGGTCGCAGAAAAGATAATCCTCTGATTCTCCCTGCCTTATTTTCATATAGTCAATCAGAATATTACACATCAGAGAACAAAGGGGGATAACCTGAATTTTGCCGTTCTTATTATGTCGGAAGATAACCTGTTTTCGCTGAAGGTCAACATCCCTGTTCTGAATGTTTCGGATTGTTGCCGCTCGGCATCCGCTATTGAGGAGAAAATTGACAATAACCCAATTACGGTATTCGCAAAAATTACAGTCCTTTTTCGGTTTTGCCAACAGGATTTCAAGCTCCTCATCGGTGTAGGTTTCTTTGATTGTTTCCTTTTCCTTCAGACCTTTGATTTTAACATCAGACAAACCTTCCTCATTACACCAAGTAAGAAAAGTTTTTACAACTCTGACATAGGTTGCAATAGAATTGTAGGCAAGGTTGGAGTTTCGCATAGCGACAATCATATCATCAATGGTGCTTTTGGAGAGCTTATCAAAGGGCATCTGAATGTCAAGATACTTTGAAATACTGTGCAAATGCTGATGATAATTCCTGATTGTTGCATCGGAAACGCCGTTTGCCGTTCTTGAAGTGATGAACATTGAAAAGACCTGTTCAAAAGTCTTGTTTTCAGTCCTGTTCATAGTGATTTTTCTGCTCATAGTTAGACCGCATCCCTTACTAAAAAATTGCGATTTAGGGATGCGGTCTGATGAATTTCATAAAACATAAGAAAAATCCCTTGAAACCTTAAGTTTCAAGGGATTGGAGCTGCTAGGCGGACTTGAACCGCCGACCTCATCCTTACCAAGGATGCGCTCTACCGCCTGAGCCATAGCAGCAAAAATATTAATGGCGACCCGGAACGGGCTCGAACCGTCGACCTCCAGCGTGACAGGCTGGCGTTCTAACCAACTGAACTACCGGGCCATAGTACGCTCGTATCGAACGGATGTTATAATACCACAATATTTTAGTTTTTTCAAGTCTTTTTTGAAAAAAAGTTGATTTTTTTAAATAATCTTTTTGTCAACGGCTTTTTCAACAAGCTCCGCGAACAGAGCACATGACCAGCTGAACCAGCTTCGGGTGAATGTGTCGGGGTCGTTTGCGTCAAAGCCCTCGTGCATATAGCCCGTGCCGCCGTCGGTGGTTTCAAGCATGTGAAGAATGCTTCTGATTTCATCGGGATCGGTGCTTGTCAGACCCTGCATCGAGAGTGCGATATGCCAGATATATCCTTCGGGAGTGTGAGGACTTCCCACACCCTTTGCGAATTTACCTTCATAATAATAAGGATTATCCTTGCTGAGAATAAAGCGGCGGGTGTTCATATAAATCTCATCGTCGTAATCACAGAAGCCGAGATAGGGAGCGGAAAGAAGACTCGGCACATTGGCATCGTCAAAAAGGAAATAATCGCCCTTGCCGTTGACTTCGCAGGCATAAATTCTGCCGTGATTTTCGTGCTCAACTACAGCAAATTCCTCGATGCCTTTTTTGATTTCCGCTTTAAGGACGGAGCATTTTTCAACAAGCTCTTTTTCATCGGGATATGCGGATTTCAGCATCTCGTCAAGATATCCGAGAGCAACAACCGCAAACATGTTTGATGCTACAAGATAACCGTATCTGCATGCATCGTCGCTCGGTCTGAAGCCTGACCAGGTCATGCCCGTATATTCAACGGGCTCACCCATGCCGTCATTATGAATCGTGTCCTGATAAGGGCAGTTGTTTCTTGTGAAGCGGTAGGGCGATTTTTCAAAATGATGCTGCTCGGTTTTCCAGAGGTCAACAGTGATTTTTGTGCTTTCGATAAAATCATCGCCGAGAACGGAATTATCTCCCGTTGCCTTCCAGTAAAGATAAGCAAGGCGGATGGGATAGCAGAGCGAGTCGATTTCATATTTTCTTTCCCACACAATGGGATGATTTTCGGGATAATCGTCGAATTCCCTGTGGTCGTTCGGTTCTTTCTTGTATGCGTTTGCATAGGGCTCAAGAGAAATATACATTCTCTGTCTTTTGATTACGCCTTTTATTATGTTTCTGATATCCTCATTATCCTTTGCAAGAGGAATGTAGTGCGAAACCTCTGCCGTTGAATCGCGAAGCCACATTGCGGGAATGTCACCCGTGAGAACAAAAACAGAGCCGTCATCTGTGATTTCAGTAGCGGTTTCGAGTGTGTTGGGATAGCAATTACGGTAAAGCTTTGCGAGCTTCGGGCTGTATTTTTCAATAACGGAGCAATATTCATCCATTCTCTTTTCAACACATGAGGGGAGCTTCATAAGATAATATCCTTTCATTGAGCAGACATTGAACATAAGATGTCTGTATAATAATCATTATAATAAATGATATAATTTATATGGTAATATGTCAACAATTAATTAACTTTTTGTGATATAGGTTTACATATCGGGAATAAAATGGTAAAATAATTACAGTAGAAAATCTCGGAGATGAGGAAATGGAAAAATACGGTCTTGTTCTTGCGGGCGGAGGCGGAAAGGGTGCTTATCAGCTCGGTGCATGGAAGGCAATGCGTGAGCTCGGAGTTGAATTTTCCGCAGTCACGGGCGTTTCCGTCGGTTCAATCAACGGAGCGTTCATAGCTTCCGATTGCTTTGATGCGGCGGTTGAATTCTGGAAAACCGCATCGGTTGATAAGGGTGTTAATATCACTCAGGAGCTTAAAGATCCCGAAAAGCTTTTCAGCTTTAAAAATCTGCCTGCACTTTTTAAAGAGGTCATTAAAAACGGCGGAATTGACGCTTCGCCCACAGGCGATTTTCTTCGCGAATATATTGATGAAGATAAGGTCAGAAAATCCGGGATTGATTTCGGAATGGTAACATTCATGCTTTCGGAATTTTCTCCGCTTGAAATATTTATAAAGGATATTCCCGAAGGAAAGCTCATTGATTATCTTCTTGCATCCTCAAAGGTGCCGGGAGTGAGCAAAATCGGTCCTGATGATGAGCGTTATCTTGACGGAGGCGTTTATGATAACGCACCCATAGGTCTGCTTCGCAAAAACGGCTATAACCGCATTGTTTTTGTTGATATTTCGGTCAGAAAAGGCTTCGGACACAGAAACGATTTTTCGGGTGCGGATCTGATTTATATCAGACCCTATGATGTTGAAAAGCTCGGTGCCGCCTTTGATTTCAGCGAGGAAATGTTTGAGCGAAGAATCCGTATGGGATATCTTGACACACGCAGGGTTTTCGGCTTCCTTTCGGGCAGACGCTTCTATTTTGAAAAGGATGTTTTCAGAGAAATGGTTGTTCAATTCGGTGCGGATGCCGTTGAGCAGCTTGAAGAGCTTGCGGAGCTTACGGGCGTTGACGACCTTAAGGTTTATGATAAAGAAGGCTTCCTTGAAGAGCTCAAGGTGAAATATCTTGAATATCAGAAGGAGCAGGAGCTTAAAGAGGTTGAGACCGACCAGAAATTCTACGGTCCCATAATCAAAAAGCTTTCGCAGTTCGGCTCAGACGATAAATTTGCACTTGCTGAAGCTGTGTTGAACGATATTGTTGTATAAAAAAGAACGGCTGCTGAGCCGTTCTTTTTCTTATATAATCTGAATTTTATGAACTTCATTATCTGCAATTGAAAGTGTAATTTCAACCGTGCCCTTGAATCTTTCATTAAACGGAATTTCTTTTCCGTCAAACAAAACTTGATATTGCTTGCTTTCGTCACCGTTCATTGCTGCAATGACGGTGATTTTTTCGCTTGTGCCGTAATATGTTATTTCTGCATCAAGCTTCTGATTATCATCGGAGAAATTGACGGAGTCAACCCATGTGTCAAATCCCGTGTTGAGCGTGCCGGGCTTGAAGTAAGCGTTTGCCCACATTGTTATCGGAGTTGAAAGACCGCCGAAATTGTGGAACCATCCGCCTCTGCCGGTAACAACGCTGACCATTTCAAAAGTATAATAGGAATAGTCAACTTCTCTTTTCCAGATATCGAGTGCAAGCTGTGCGATTTTACAGGCAAAATCACTTTCGCCGAGGTCAAGCATGGTTTTCCAGATAAACCATTGGTGCGGGAACCAGACATTTCCGTTCCAGTAGCCGTTGACCATGAAATATCCTGCACTCATATCAACCGCACTTATGCCGTAGGGGCACAGCATCTCTTTTTCGCTTTTGAGATGACCGAGAATTGCATTTTTTTGCTCTTCGTTGCATGCACCTGAGATAATCGGATAAATTCCGTCAAGACCCTTGTTGAGATTTTCGCCGTCTTCGGTGAGCATGAAGCCTGTGGGATTATAATTCTCATCATGGAGAACATAGCTGAAATATCCGCTTTTCTTATCCCACGAATGCTCAGTAAGTGCATTTGTCAGTCTTTCAATATCGTCGGAATATATCTTGATATCTTCTGCTTTTCCGAGCTTTGATGCGACCATGCGAAGAATTTTTCCGCAACGGATAACCTGAGAGGTTGAAATAACGGGAGCGGTGGTGTCACGGATATTTCTGTCCATCATTGCAACCTGAGGCGGATAATCGTCCATTCCGCTTGTGGAATAGAAATAGTCATAGGTGGTGGTCAGTCCGCTTTTAAGCTTTGCTGTTGTTGAACCCCTGATTTTTCCTGCAAGGAAATCATAATAGAGCTTCACTCTCGGGTAAAGGGCAAGCAGCTTAGATTTATCGTTTTCTCTCTTGAGCATTTCAAGATAGAGATACATCTGTACGGGAACGGGTGAGCCGTGATGCAGGAACGCATAATCGGGGTTGCTTTCATCGCTCAGATAGGTGTCAAGACTGTATTCGGCAAAACGCTTTGAATAGTCCATCATGCCCAGCCCGATAAAGCCCGAATCCCAGGTGTAAAGGCAGTCCCAGCGTTTGCCCGGTGTGTGGTGAATGATATATTCGCCGTGCTTATAGATAGGATAAACCGCATTCACCATTGCCGTTGCACGAAGGATTTCATTGCTCAGCTCGTATTTTTTGCCGTCTTTGTTGAGGTTGATTTTCTCAACCTCCGCAAGTCGGGATTCATAGATTTTTTCGTATTCCTCAGGGGATTTGTATTCGGTTTTGCCTTTTGAAATAACGGCATATTCAATATGCTCGCTTTGCGGATTGATAAAAATTGTGTGAACTATCGAATTGCGGAAAAATCCGTCATCGCTGTGCTTGCGTGAAAATGCACCCGTGAAGCTTTCAGCAACATCGTCAAAGGTCGGGTCTGAATTCGAGAGCCTTGCGGTCATGCAGTCCTCAAGTGCACCCGATTCTATTTCGCGAAAGCGTGTGTTGTCGTTGAAGGTGCGAAGGATAAATTCACCGTCAACATTTTTATATCTGCAGGAGGTTGTGTAGCCCTTATCCGCACATTTTTCTGTTGTGATTTCGGGCATGAAATCATAAGCGGTCATTTCTGCTTTGATTTCCGATGCATCCTCTTTTTCGCATATGCAGAAAAAGTCGAATTCCGCACCGCCCGTGCCGAGTGCGTCAAGTCTGATTTCAAAATCGCCTTTGTTGACCTTGCCGAGAGTGAAATATTTTATAACGGGGTCGTCGGTCGGCTCAAAATCAAGCTGAGTATTGCCGTTCATGATAAATGAAGCGGTGTCTGTTCCGTTGATAACATTGACTCCGACCATCTTGCCCTGAATATATTCAATGCCCGAGGTTCTGTAGCGAACGGCAAGCACCGCATTGTCAAAATTATAATCATTCTTTATTGTAAGAGTAACGGTATCTCCTTTTTCGCAGCCGAAGGGAGGGAGATATCTGTGCGGCATATGCCATTTGCCCGCTCTGTCGCCGAGACCGAAGCCGCCGACAAAACGGTTATCGGCAAATTCACCTTTTTTAAAGCCGTCGGCATTTTCTTCATCCCACGGACGGGTTACGGCGTATGAATAGCCGTCATATTCAACCGCTTTTTTATACGCACATTTTTCGGGAAGAGAAAGCGCACAGTAAGAGGGTGAGGGGTATTCTATTGACTGAAAGAAATTGATAACGCAGTTCTGAATAAGCTCCGAATTGTTGACGATTTTTGTTCTGACAAGAGTGCTTTCGTCATCAATTCTTGCATATGAAACTTCGGCATAGACCTTGTCTTTCCATTCAAGGTCGTGGCGGTAGGTGACAAGAGAATAATCACTGCTGCATCTCCACGGATGGCAGCCCGACGGAAGAGTTGCATTCGGTATTTTTATATCACCGCCGAAAATTGCGGGAGCAACGGTGAAATCAAATCTCACGCCGTTTGCAAAATCGTGGTCCGCGATACGGGACAGACCCATATATTTCTTTCCGTAAGGTCCCCATGCAGGGAAGCATTTTGAATAAGTCATTTTTTTCAGTCCTTTTAAGTATCTTATTGAATCGCCTTGAAATCCGTGAATACAACATGAAGATCCGCACCTTCAACCGTAAGCTCAATAAAGGCACCTGTTTCTGTGTTGCGGGTAATGGCGAAAATTCCTCTCTCGCCCGTGCCCCTGAAGGTCTGTATTCCGTCGGAATATGTTGTCTGAATGTCAATTCCGTCTCTGAGTGCAGAGATTGTTTCCGTCAGCAATGCACCGAATGAAACCTGCGGAAAACGGTTAAGATCTGTTTCAAAGCTCAGTCCGTCATAAGTGACCGTGCAGACTCCGTCTTTATAGACAAGAGCAAGCGGACTGAGAATTTCGGGAGTCAGCATCCGAAGCTCATATTCCTCAGAGGATTTCTGCGTTAAAACAGCGGTCATTTCGGTGCCGGCATAAGAAACTCCGAGCTTTGAGGTGAAAGCTTCGGGCAGGGAAGGAGGCTCTTTTGTTTCGTGTATTCTTTGGTTTTCACATCCTGCCGCAATAATCAGAAGCAAAACGGCAAAAACGGAAATAGCTTTTTTCAAAAAATCACCTGCTATTCAAATTTTGAAAAAAGCTCAGGCAGATAGTCGAGCACATCGGTCGGGAGCATTCCTCTCATTGAGGTTTTCTGTGCAACGGCATCGGCGGCAAGTCCGTGAAGGAAAACGGCACAAACCGAAGCGTCAAACGGTGACATACCCTGAGCAACAAACGAAACCGTCATGCCTGCAAGCAAGTCGCCGCTTCCGCCTTTTGAAAGCCCCGAATTTCCCGTTGTGTTGATATATATTCCGCCTGCATCGGGATTGCATACAACGGTGTTTGCGGTTTTGAGCACAACGGTAACACCGTGCTTTGAAGCGAATTCCTGAGCGATTCCGACGGGGTCTGCAATGATTTCCGCAACGCTCTTTCCGCAAAGACGGCTCATTTCTCCCGGGTGAGGAGTCAGAATGACCGGTGCCTGAGCTTCTTTCAATATATCTATGTTAGTGCTCAGGGCATTTATGCCGTCTGCATCAATTATCATGGGAACTTTTATTTCTTTTATCAGATTCTGAACGAGAGTCGTTGTGTCTTTGTTGAAGCCGATGCCGCATCCGATGAGCACGGCTGTTACTCTTTTGGCTTCCTCAATAACATCGGCTATTGCAGAGAATGCGAATGTGCCGTCAAAATTAGGCTCAAGAGGGAGAAGCAGCGGCTCGGTGAACTTAGGTGCAAGTGCCTGATAAGCTGTCTGAGGAAAGGCGGCCGTTACAAGACCCGTTCCGCACCGCAGTGCACCCGTAACCGAAAGATAAGCCGCACCGACCATTTTCATGCTTCCGCAAACGCAGAGTGCATGACCGTAGGTGCCCTTATTTGAAACGGGCTTCCTTTTCGGAAGCTTGTTTTTTATGTCGCTTATTCCGAGCGTGAAGCACGGGGGAGTATCCATATTGCGGTAATCGGCAGGAATAATTCCGATGTCGGCGACTATGATTTTGCCGCAGAATTTATTGCAGGGCTTCATAATATGTATTGGCTTATATGCCGAAATTGCAATTGTCATATCTGCTCTGAAGGCTGTGCCCTGAACAACAGCTTTATCGCAGTCTGTACCTGCGGGAACATCAATTGAAATAACGGGTGCCTTTGAGGCGTTTGATGCCTGGGCAAGAACGCTCAGCGAATGATCGAGAGTGCCCGAAAAGCCAGTCCCGAAAACGGATTCGACAATGATATCCGCTCTTTCGAAAAATCTTTTGAGAACGGTCAGATTGTTATCATAACGAACGATATCAATTCCTGCCGCCTCAACAAGCGAAAACATATCCCTTGCATCCTGGGCTTTAGGCTCTCCGCAGGCAAGCATAACGGTAACATCCGCACCGTATTCCCAGAGCTTCCGTGCAATAACGAAGCCGTCGCCTCCGTTTTTGCCCTTTCCGCAGATAACAAGAACATCCTTTTTGCTTTCACGGCTGATATTGAATTGTTTCTTTATTATTTTAGCACAGGCCTGACCTGCGTTTTCCATTAACTGAGGGAAGGAAATGCCTCTTTTGACAGCATTGCATTCCGCCTGATACATCTGATTGCTTGTAACAACAAACATACGGTTCACCTCACAAATCTTTGCTTCCATTTTAGCACATATACACATAATTTAAAAGATTTTTTTATAAAAATTTTTATATTTTATTGATATATATAATTTATAGTGTTATAATCAAAATGGATATTTTTGAACATGATCCGGAGGTGCTCTCATGGAAGAATATATTAACGGCTACATACGCCCGAGGCTTCAGGGGGACGGGGGAGAAATCACATTTGTGAAGCAGGAGGGTGATGAGGTTACCGTGCTTCTGCAGGGCGAATGCTCAAAATGCCTTATTCTTGACCGCTGTCTTTCCTGGATTGAACAGCGTGCCGAAGCTGACAGGGGCGAAAAGATAAAAGTTATCGGCATACGCAAAAAGCCATATTTTCAGGATGTGTGAGGTGAAACGCAATGGCACATATCAAAGTAACAAGAAGAAGCATGAGACCCGAAGAATGGATAAGCCTTCGCTTCGGATGGCTCAAAAGATATATTTACAGTGAAAAACACGAGATATCATCCTTTAAAATCAAGGATGCCCGTCAGATTTCCGAGATGAATTTCGAATTCTATGACGGCGGTGAATTCCGTCCTCTGAATAAGGGCGATATGTATTTTACACCCGACGGCACGGCGTTTATCGAAGCCGATTACGAATTACCCGAGCACCTTGAGGGCAAAAAATACTGCTTTTTGCTCAAAACGGCGGCGGAAATGATTGTTAAGGTCAACGGCGTTTATGTCGGCGGTATTGACCCCAACCGTGAAAGACTCGACCTTTCCCCCTATGTTGAGGGAAGAAATCTTCATTTTGAAATCATGGGCTATAACCGTTCAAAGCCCGATGATGAAAGAAACCCCGAAAGCCTGAGCGTAAGAGGCTGCCGACAGATTTTTGAGGGCGGATATATAGCCGTTGTCAATGAGGCGGTGCAGTCGCTTGTTTATGACCTTGAAATGCTTCTTGATGCGGCACTCAGCGAGGTCTTCAACGAGGATTTTTCGGCACTCGTTATCCGTGAAATTGATTCGGCACTCAACCTGATTGATTTTGACGATGTGCGTGATGATGATATAAGAGCGGCATCGGAATATATTGATAAAAATATCTTTTCAAATAAAGACTATAAAGGCAGCGGCAGGGTAGCACTTATTGCTCATTCCCACCTTGACATTGCATATTACTGGCGAAGAATTCATGCCGTGCAGAAAAATCTCAGAACCGTGCTCATTCAGCTGCGTCTTATGGATAAATATCCCGATTTCAGATATGCTCATACTCAGGCATATACATACGAAACGGTTGAAAAGTATTATCCTGAAATATTTGAAGAACTGAAAAAGAAAATTGCGGAGGGTCGGTTTGAGCCCGTCGGTGCAATGTATGTTGAGCCCGACTGCAACATACCTTCCTGCGAAAGTCTTATCCGTCAGTGCCTTTACGGTCAGAGCTATTTCAGGGAAAAATTCGGCATAACAGTCAACAACTGCTGGTTGCCCGATGTTTTCGGCAACAGCTGGATACTTCCGCAGATACTTAGAAAAAGCGGCGTTGATTATTTTGTTTCAAACAAAATGTCAACCTGGAATGATACCAACAGATTTCCGCACAATAATTTCATCTGGAGAGGAATTGACGGCACGGATGTTTATGCATGCGTACCTCCGACTCATTTTATTTCATGGAATATGCCGAGCCAGATTCAGGAAAACTGGGATGCTTATCAGGATAAAAACGAAGGCGGACAGACAATGCAGATGTTCGGCTACGGCGACGGAGGAAGCGGAGCAACCGAAGAAATGATCGAGCTTATGCATCGCTTTGAAAAGCTTTCCGTCATGCCCGAAACCGAGCACATAACCGCAAAGGAATTCCTTTCAAAGAATTTTGACGGCAACGAAGCTCTTTCCGTCTGGGACGGTGAACTTTATCTCGAAATGCACAGAGGCACCTTCACAACAAAATCAAAGCTTAAGGAATATAACAGAAAGCTTGAATTCATGCTCAGAGATGCAGAGCTTATCAGCACCATGAGAATGATAGAGGGTGAAGATTATCCCGCCGAAAAGCTCAGAAACATTTATAAAAAGCTTATGATAAATCAGTTTCACGACATCCTTCCGGGCAGCCACATAACTCCCGTTTACCGTGATGCAATGGCGGATTACGAGGAGATGGAAAAAGAGCTTTCCGAAATTATAGGCAACAGCGGTGAGTATTATAACACTCTCAACTTCACCCGAAGCAATCTTACCTTTATTCCTGATGAAAACGGAGATATCGTCAGAAATGGTGAAAAAGGCTTTTTTGCCGTTCCGGATATCGAAGGGCTTTCAAACGGTGAAATCATCAGAGAAGAGGCAGAGCCCGATTGGATAATGATTGACGGGCTGAAAGCGGAAACTCCGTTTTATTCAATTGAATTCGCCCCCGACGGCAGCATAATTTCTCTCAAGGACAAAGAGCTGTGCCGTGAATGGGTGAAGGGAGATTTCAATAAGCTTAAGATGTATCACGATACACCGGGCAACTATGATGCATGGGATATTCTTCCCGACTATAAAGACAGACCCTGCGAAATGAAGCTTGAAAAAGAGCTTGAATTTGTTTCGGTAGGTGGAGAATGTGCAGAGTTTGCGGCTTGTTTTGCAACCGAAAAGAGCAAGTGGAAAATGATAATCCGTCTTTTCCGCCGCTCAAAGGGCATTGAAATTGAACACGTTGTTGACTGGAACGAAAAGCACAAGCTTGTGAAAGCGGAATACGGCTGCAATGTGCTTTCAAGAGAGCTTGTTTGTGATACATCAGCAGGTAAAATAACGAGAGAAACCCACCGCAACACAAGCTGGCAGCAGGCACGCTTTGAGGTTTGCCACCATAAGTGGTGCGATATGGCGGAGCAGGGCGGCGGTGTTGCCCTTATCAATTCGGGTAAATACGGTGTATCGGCAGAAGGCTCCGTTATGGCTCTTTCGCTTCTCCGCTCAACAATCAGACCCGACCCCACCTCCGATATGGGTGAGCACGATTTCTGCTATATGATTTATCCTCATGCGGGAGATGCGGTTGCGGCAAAAATAAATGAAAAGGCTTTTGAATATAACATCCCGCTGAGAAAAGCAGATATCGAAGCGGCTCTTCCCGATTTTTCGCCTCTCTGGCTTCAGGCGGTCAAGCTTTCCGAAAACGGAAGGTATGCGGTTATCCGTCTTTGTGAGCAAAACGGCGAAAGGGGCGAAATCGAGCTTCCCGTTGAAGCAACGGTGCTCAACCTTATTGAAGATGAAATCGGCATGACCGATAAAATCAGCTATTCACCATATGAAATCATAACCCTCGGGGTTGAAATATAATTAAGGAGTGACTTTAATATGAACACATTTGAATACTGGCTTACTTTTGATGAAGCAACAAAGGCGGAGCTCGAAGCAATAACAGACAAGGCGGAGCTTGAAGACAGATTTTATAAGGATCTTGAATTCGGCACGGGCGGTCTCAGAGGAATCATGGGTGCAGGTGCCAACAGAATGAATAAGTATACCGTTTCAAAGGCAACAAAGGGTCTTGCGGATTACCTTAACGAATGCTTTGACGGTGAAAAATCCGTTGCGATTGCTTTTGACTCCAGAAACAACTCGCAGTATTTTGCAGAGGTTGCCGCAGGCGTGCTCTGCAAGGCAGGTATCAGGGTTTATCTCTTTGATACCCTTATGCCCACCCCCGTTCTTTCATTTGCAGTCAGATATCATAACTGCACCGCAGGTATCGTTATCACCGCAAGCCACAATCCCAAGGAATACAACGGCTATAAGGTTTATGACGGCAAGGGTTGTCAGCTTGTTCCCGAATATGCCGATAAGGTTATCGCTTATGTGAATGCAGTTGAAAATATCAGGGATATTCCCTGCGAAACGCTTGAAGATGCAAAGAATGCAGGCAAGCTCGTTTATATCGGCGAAGAAACTCTCGCAGCCTTCCTTGCCGAAGTTAAAAAGCAGAGCCTTTATAATGAAGCATCGGAGCTTAAAATTGTTTATACTCCGCTTCACGGAACGGGTAATGTTCCCGTTCGCAGAATCCTTGACGGCATGAATGTTTCAATCGTAAAAGAGCAGGAAATGCCCGACGGAAATTTCTCAACCGTCCGTTCACCCAACCCCGAAGAAAAGGATGCTCTCACTCTTGCACTCAGACAGGCTGAGGCAGAGGATGCAGATATCGTTATCGGCACAGACCCCGATTGCGACAGAGTAGGCGTCGGCGTAAAGCATAACGGAGCTTATCAGCTTCTCACCGGCAATCAGACGGGTGCACTCCTTGTTGATTTTGTTCTTAAATTCAGAAAGGATTCTATGCCGGAAAATGCAGCGGTTGTCAAAACAATCGTTACCAGCGGAATCGGTGCGGCAATTGCCGAAAAGCACGGTGCAAAATCCGTTCAGACTCTTACGGGCTTCAAGTATATCGGTGAAAAGATCTGCCTTTGGGAGGAAAGCGGCGAAAACACATTCCTCTTTGGCTACGAAGAAAGCTACGGCTATCTTGCAGGCACCCACGCAAGAGACAAGGATGCGGTTTCATCCTCAATGCTGATTGCGGAAATGGCAGCTTATTACAAAAATCAGGGTAAAACTCTTGTTGATGCACTCAATGCCATTTATGATGAATACGGATATTATTTCGACTGCCTTGAAACCTTTGTTCTCAAAGGAAAAGAGGGTGCGGAAAAGATTCAGGATGCAATGAAGGCAATGCGTGAAAGCGGCAACGAGATGTTTGATGATCTTGATGTGCTTTATGATTATTCAAAGGGTATAGACGGTCTTCCCAAGGAAAATGTTCTCCGTTTCGACTTCAAAGACGGTTCATGGGCAGCGGCAAGACCTTCCGGCACAGAGCCCAAGCTCAAGCTCTATTTCTCCGTTAAAGGCGAAAACAGAGAGCAGGCAGAAATCAGACAGCAGGCAATCCGCAACACTCTTGCAGCTAAAATTCCCGAATAAAAAATCAAAGGAGAATATCTATGAAAAAATTACTTGCAGTAATTCTTACGGCAGCAACTCTTCTTTCATGTATGTCACTTATCGGTTATGCCGATGAAACAACAGCTCTGAGCGATTTTGCGGTGTCTTCCGCTTTTGACGGTGAAACACCCGAAGATGCGGCTGAATTAAAAACAAGTTGGTTCAATTCGGGCGATAATTATTATCTCTTTGTTCCAACCTCAATCGGAACAGACGAGGTTACCGTTAATTTTGAGCCCAAGGATGCAGCCGTTACCGTTGACGGTGCTTCCGTTGCAAACGGCGGAGTGATCAGCCTTGCGGGCAAGGATGAAATAACCGTTAAATGCGGCAATTCCGAATATAATGTTGATATTATCGCAGAGTCAAAGGTTGCATCGGTGTTTATCGAGACCGATTCAGGTTCACTTGATTATATCCACGAAAAGAAGGGCAACGAAGAAGATGGCAACATCAGTATTATCGGTGCTGACGGTGCGGATGTTGAATATGCAGGCAGACTTGAAATCAAGGGCAGAGGCAATTCAACATGGCAGATGGAAAAGAAGCCCTATAATATCAAGCTCGACAGCAAAGAAAACCTTTTCGGTATGGGTAAAACCAAGAAGTGGAGCCTTATCGCAAATCACGGTGATCCTTCTCTTATAAGAAATGTTCTTGCATATCAGGCTGCCGAAAATGCAGGCATGCCCTACACTCCTCAGTTCACTCCCGTTGATGTTTATATCAATAACGATTACATGGGAGCTTATATCCTTACCACAAGAATAGGTGTTGACGGTTCAAATGTTGATATTTATGACCTTGAAGGTGAAACCGAGGATGCAAATAAGAATGACCTTGATTCCTACCCTCAGGCAGGTGCTTACGGCTCATATGCAGGTCTTCTTGAAGGCACAAAGAAATGGTATGATATCCCTGAAAATCCCGATGAAATTACGGGCGGCTACATAATTGAAATGGAGCTTGCAAACAGATATGCCGATGAAGCAAGCGGCTTTGTAACAACAAGAAGCCAGCCCTTTACCATGAAATCTCCCGAATATCTCACAAAAGATCAGATTGATTATATCAGCGGATATTATCAGGCTGTTGAAGATGCAATCTATGAAGGCAAGAGCATGGAAGAGCTCAACAAGCTTTGCAATGTTGAGTCGCTCGCACAGATGTATATTCTCAACGAATGGTGCTCAAATCAGGATTTCGGTCTGACCAGCACTTATTTCTACAAACCTGTCGGTGACACGCTGTATTGCGGCCCTGCATGGGATTTCGATATTGCTTTCGGCAACAATGATTCAGGCAGATTCGGCAATGACTATAACGATCCCTCAAAATGGACGGTTTGCTACAACAGAATGTATCGCAACACCGTTTTCGGAACTGCTGACATCGAAGAAAAGCCTACTGTTTTCAATGTTCTTACAAAGAATGCAACATTTGTCGCAGAAGCTGAAAAGGTCTGGAATAACGGCTTCGGAGCAGCAATCAATGAAACAATTTCATGGGTAAAGAATGAATATGCTTCTGCAGTAACAGGCTCCGCAGTTGCAAATGCAATCCGCTGGAATATTTTCGACACAAATGACGTTGATGCAATCAAAGCAGAATTCAAGAAGGCGACAGATGGCGTTGTTTCATTTGCAACAACAAAGGCAGGCGTTATGGCAAACGGTATCGGTGATGTTCAGAACGATGCTCCCCAGACAAATGCACTTCTCAAGGCACTCAAGAGCATTCCCGTTGCAATCAACAATATTTTTGAAAAGCTTATTGTTGCTTTTGACCTTGTAAATAAATTCTGAATAATATTGAGGTATACCAATGACTAAAAGTGAAGCAAAAATCAAAGCCAAAGAGCTTGTGTCACAGATGACGGTTGAAGAAAAAATCTCACAGCTTGTATATAATGCGGCGGCAATCGACAGACTCGGCATCAAGGAATATAACTGGTGGAACGAAGGTGCACACGGCGTTGCCCGTGCAGGAACCGCAACTGTTTTTCCCCACACAATTGCAATGGCTGCAACCTTTGACCCCGAGCTTATCGAAACCATCGGTGATGTTATTTCAACCGAGGGCAGAATCAAGTATAATCAGCATGTAAAATACAATGACTATGATATTTTCAAGGGTCTGACCTTCTGGGCACCCAATATCAATATTTTCCGTGACCCCAGATGGGGCAGAGGTCAGGAAACCTTCGGCGAAGACCCCTATCTTTCGTCTGTTCTCGGTTCAGCATTCATCAAGGGCGTTCAGGGTGACGGTGAATTCTTGAAGGCGGCTGCCTGCTCAAAGCATTTTGCTGTTCATTCAGGTCCCGAAAAGACCCGTCACGGCTTTGATGCAAAGGCATCTCTGCATGATATGTATGAAACCTATCTTCCTGCTTTTGAAAAGACCGTTGAATCAGGCGTTGCAGGTGTTATGGGTGCATATAACAGAACAAACGGTGAGCCCTGCTGTGCACATTCCTATCTTCTCAGAGAGGTTCTCAGGGGTAAATGGAATTTTGACGGCTATGTTGTTTCGGACTGCGGAGCACTCAGAGATATCTATGCGGAGCATCATTTCACCGAAACCAAGGCGGAGGCGGCTGCCGTATCGCTTAAAAGCACGTGCGACCTCAACTGCGGTGAAACCTATTCCGCACTCGTTGATGCTTACGAGCAGGATTTGATTACCGAAGAGGATGTTACCGCTGCGGCGGAAAGACTCTTTATGATCCGCTATCTTTTAGGCGAATTTGAAGAATCAAGACCCTATTCGGATATTCCGTTTTCAAAGCTTGACTGCAGGGAACACAGAGCCCTCAACCTCAGAGCAGCGGAGCAGTGCCCTGTTCTTCTTAAAAACGATAATTACCTTCCTCTTGATAAAGAAACATCAAAGAGAATTGCGGTTGTAGGTCCCAACGCTCTTTCCGTTACCGCTCTTGAAGGCAACTATAACGGCTATTCATCTGAATACATAACAATTGCTGACGGTATCCGCAGAGTGTTCACAAATGCGGATATCAGCGTTGAAAAAGGCTCAAACTACTGTGATGAGGCTTTCTGCCATTGGAGCGGATTCCAGAATATGTTAAGCGACGGCATTGCAACTGCTGCAGAGGCTGATATAACAATTCTTGCTCTCGGTCTGGATTGTTCAATTGAAGGCGAAGATACGGGTTATGATAACGATTACACCGCTTGCGGCGATAAGAAAACTCTTTATCTTCCCGCAACTCAGCAGAAGCTTGCAGAGGCAGTCTGCGATGCTTGTGATAATGTTGTTGTTGTTCTTATGTGCGGCAGTGCAATTGACCTCGGCGAAAAGGTCAGAAACCATGCTAAGGCAATTATTCATGCATGGTATCCCGGTGCATTCGGCGGACTTGCTGTTGCAAATATCCTTGCAGGTGTTGCAAATCCCGGCGGTAAGCTGCCCGTAACAATATATGACGGCAATCATAATCTGCCCGATTTCGAAGATTATTCAATGCTCGGCAGAACCTACAGATATATCGAAGGAGAAGCACTTTATCCCTTCGGATACGGCCTTTCGTTTACGAAATATGCCTACAGCAATGCAAAGGTTATTTCATCGGATGAAAACAAAATCACGGTCAGTGTTGATGTTAAGAACATCGGTGAAATGGCGGGCGTTGAAAGAGTTCAGGCTTATGCATCGTTTACCGACAGCAGAACGGTTACTCCGCATTTCCAGCTTTGCGGAATAAAGGCACTTGAGCTTGCGGCAGGTGAAGAAAAGACTGCTTTGCTTGAAATTGACAGATACTGGCTTAAGGCTGTTCTTGATGACGGAAGCAGAGTTGAGCCCGACGGTAAGCTTGAGCTTTATTTCGGCGGACATCAGCCCGATGCAGTCAGCAACAGACTCACAGGTACAGAATGTATAAAAATTAATATAAAATAATATTCAGCGGCGGGGCTTGTACCCGCCGTTTTTGACTGTCGATAAAGTCGCTGAAACATAAACGAAATAAATGTAGGGGTCGGCGACCCGACGACCCGTCGCACCGTCAGGTGCGGAAAGATTTTTAATGAAAAATGAATAATGAATAATTAATAATTAATAATTAAGGAAGGGCTCCGCCCTTACCCGATTTTTATATCGTAGGGGACGACCTGTGTGCCGTCCCGTTTTCAAAGAAAAGTGCAGTAGGGCGGGGTGCCCTCATCCCGCCGCTGTTTTTGTGCGTTGAAGCGTGGAAATATTAAGATTTTATAAATTTTATCAAATCACTTGACAAATGAGGTTTATAATTGTAAACTCAAGGTGAGGTTTGCAATTATAAACCTTAATTCTTGTATGAAACGGGGTAAATTTTTATGAGCGATTTAACTTTATGGGACAGCGAATATAAGTTTATGTGCGTTGTCTGGGATAGTGCACCTGTCAATTCGGGGGAATTGGTGGAGCTCTGCAAAGAAAAGCTCGGCTGGAAGAAGTCAACAACCTACAATGCAATCCGCAAGATGAGCGAAAAGGAGCTTATCAAAAATGAAAATGCGGTTGTATCCGTGCTCGTTCCCAAAGAAATGGTGCAGGCGAACGAGAGTGAAAACTTTGTTGACCGTACCTTTGACGGCTCTCTGCCGTCTTTCCTTGCTTCCTTCCTCGGAGGAAAAACCATTTCCGAAAAGGAGGCACAAAGGCTGACTGACCTTATTAATTCACATAAGGAGGGGAGATAATGCTTGATTTTCTTGAACATGCTTTTATAACATTTTTCAATATGAGCATAACAGGCAGCTACATAATTCTTGCGATTATATTTATCAGATTTTTGCTTCGTAAAGCTCCTAAAATCTTTTCGTATTGCCTGTGGATTATTGCGGGGCTGAGGCTTTTGTGCCCGTTTTCGATTTCATCGGTGCTGAGTATATTCAATTTTCTTTCTGTTCCTGCACATGAATCGTCAATCGGCGGAGCAACGGTGAACGGATATGTTCCCGATAATATAGGAACGATGAAGATACCTGAAATATCAACGGGTATCAACGCAGCAGATGCTGCTATCAATCCTGCTTTGCCTGCACCGCAGATCGGTGAAAGCGTAAATCCGATGCAGGTTATAACATCGGCAGCTGCGGTTTTGTGGGTTATCGGAATAGCAGCTATGGCAGCTTACGGACTTGCTTCACTTGTCAGCGTTTACCGAAGAACCGGATTTGCAACAAGGCTTGAAGGAAATATTTTTGAATGCGATAAAATCCGTTCGCCGTTTGTTTTCGGCTTTTTCAGACCGAAAATCTTTCTTCCCTGCGGAATGGACGATAAACAGAAAAAGTTTGTTATACTTCACGAAAAGAATCATATCCGCCGCCTTGACCACATAACAAAGCTGCTTTCGTTTGCGGTTCTTATGCTCCATTGGTATAATCCGCTTGTGTGGCTGGGATATCATCTCATGGTGCGTGATATGGAAATGAGCTGCGATGAAAAGGTTTTGCGTGAGCTTGGTGAGGAGGAAAAGAAAAATTACGGATTGACGCTTGTTGCCGTCGGTTCAAACCGCCGTTTTGCGGCAGGTGCACCGCTTTCATTCGGCGAGAATGTCGTTGAAAAAAGAATTGTCAATGTTCTCAATTTCAAAAAGCCGAAAACGGTTGCAATTATTATTTGTGTTGTTTTGTGTATTGCGGTCGGTGCGGTGTGTCTTACGAATTCCGTCAATAAAACCTACAGTAAAGAAGATGTCAGGGAAAAAGTCGAGATTTTTCTTGAAGAGGATTGGAAAAAACAGACCGAAGGCAATGAGCATTATAAATATGAAATGAGAATAGCCGCTGCAGAGGTTGTTGAAATAAGCGAGGATAAAATGACTGCGTACGGATGGCAGAGGATTTATGATTATAATTCTTCTTATTATCAGCTTCTCAGATATGAGGATGCTCTCTTTCAGACGGACGAAATGCCGGCCGTTGGTTTCAAGGCGGAGCTTGACGAAAAAGGCAATGTTGTTTCGGTAATAAATTATGAAAATGATAAGGATATTCCCGAATCTGTACGGCAAAAAGGCCGCTATGATAATGAAATTTTTGAGCGTGCACAAAACAAGGCGAGGGGTAAATACAAAGAGTATCTGAGCCTTGTCAAAACCTATGAAACGGAATATTCATATGCTGCCGACGAAAGCATCAACGCCGTTAAAATTACGGGATGTGAGCTTGTGACAGACCAATTCGGCAAGCCTTGTCTTGTGATAAGAGCAAAAAACACAGCTGAAGGCGGTGCGTATTACTTACTGGATGATTTTGTCCTTCTTAACGGCAAAACGGGTGAAGCTTATGACCCGAAGCATCCTGCCACTCAGTTTGAAACAACAATTCCTTCGGGATACCTTGTCGGAACAGAGGTTCTGCATTTTGCAGATCTTTCAATGTATATTGATGAAATCAGCGAGCCGTCATATGTCCTGAAGCTGATTGTTTCTGATAATGACGGTATTCACAAAGAAATTATGCTTGAAATCAAGGTCGGAAAAGCAACCTCAAAAAAGCCGCAGCTTGCTCATAAAACACTTTCATATGGAACTCTTATTCCGGTTACAGAAAAAATCAGAGGGGCTGTTTCGGGAGTTATTTATCCGGGAATGAATTATAATAATTTTATCAATCTTTCCGCAGAAGAGCTTGAAGAAATCGTCAGATGTTTCAACAAAACAAAATTCACAAAAGTCAGGGAAGCTTATATTGATTACAGCAAGTCGATATATGTTGTGATTGATGCATCTGATAACAGGAAATATCAGTTTACCGTTTCTTCGGGCGGAATGATTGAGGATGTAAGAGGCGATTTTTATGAAAGCAGCACCATGGAGCTTTATAAGCTTGTTCACGATATTACCGATGCTCACGGTGTTGTATTTCAGCCCGACAGACCCGATATATCGGGCGAAAGCGTCGGATATACCGCCGAAACAACAGCACTGGATATAATAAGACCGAATTATTTTACCACCGAAGCAATGACCGGGGTTATGACTCTCAATCCGCCGTATCAGCCGCCTGCAACAACTGCAGCGGAGTCGTCTTTTGAGCCGACCAGATATCAGAAATATGTTGTAACCGATGTTGAATCGGATATTTCCGAAAATTCGGGGCTTGAATTCAAGGGTCTTGATATCCTCACGGGAGAATATGTTTCCGTAACATTCGTCAATGACGGTGACAGAATTCTTTATATCGTTCCCAATCAGGCTTTGAGAAGATATACAAGCGAAAACACAACAGAAAGAATGATGATAACGAGCAGTTATGAGCCGAGAACGGAGCTTGTTCCCGTTTACCCGAACCAACTGATAACCGTTGATTTCCCGTTTGACCCGTATTTTTCCGCAGATGAAAGCAGAAACGGAAGATATGCTCTTATAACCGGCGCTTATTACGGCACGGAGAGCGGTGCGGACGAAAACAGCATTATTGATGTAAGAATCAGCTTCAGCGTTGAATCACGGACAGTCGGAAAGGCAAGACCGGGAGAAAAGCTTGAAAATCCCGATATGATTAATGCCGAGCCGAACACGTCGGGAGTGATTGTCACAAGAACGCTTTCCGAGGATGAAAAATCAAGGTTTGTTAAGCTGTATAACGGATTTGATTGGTCAAATCCCGTTGACGGAGAGCAGCACAGCGAAAACTGTTTTGTTGCAAGGGTAATAGACGGAAATAAAATGATTTATCTTTTCGTTTATGATGACGGAACGGTTGAAATGAACAGCAGTCAGCGTTACGATGTCGGGGCTGCAGGTAGGGCAATGTATGAACTGCTTTCAACATCATGGTAAAAAAATCTCAAAAAAATATTGACAAATTCTTTTTGCGGTGCTATTATCTTATTCAAGAAAAGCTATGACGAAGAAGGCAGAGTTGCAAGGCTTTCAGAGAGGCGGCGTTTGGTGCGAGCCGTCAGCGGAACAATTCATCGCTATCCCTTCCGAGCAGGAGCTCCGAAAATCTTTTGGTGAGTAGACAGCTTCCGTATTCGCTGCGTTAAAGCGTAGGGCTTGTTGGAGTCCGTTGAGCGGCACGAAAGTGCAATTTGAGTGGTACCGCGGGTTAAGATTTTTACTCGTCTCAAAGCAAAGAAATATTGCTTTGAGGCGTTTTTTTATTTCAAAAAACTTCTGCTCAAAGCGAAAGGAGAGATTTTTATGATAACATTCGGTCAGGGTTCAGTCGAAAACAAAATAATGGAGGTTGCTCAGCGAATTATTTCACTTCGTCTGGATATGGGTCTTACCCAGGGCGAAATGGCATCAAAAATCGGCATGAGCGAAGAAGAATACTGCTTCTATGAATCGGGCAGCAAGGACTTCAGCTTCACTTTCATTTATAATTTTGCTCAGGTTTGCGGTGTTGAAATCACCGATATCATGGAGGGCAGCAGCCCCAGCCTCACAGAGTATACTCTCACAAGAAAAGGCGAGGGAATGCCCATAACAAGAAGAGAAGGCTTTGTTTATAACCGCCTTGCTCCCTTCTTCAAGAATAAAATTGCAGAGCCGTTCAGAGTAGTTATTCCCTATTCGGAAGAAGCTCTCAATCCACCCTATCATTGCGTTTCTCACGCAGGTCAGGAGATAAATATTGTCACAAGAGGTACTCTCAAGGTAATCATCGGTGACAGAACAGAAACTCTCAACGAGGGTGACTGTATTTATTTTGATTCATCCGTTCCTCATAACGAAATGGCAGTCGGCGGCAAGGAATGCGAATTCTATGCAATCGTTATTTCTCCCGACGGTTCAGCCGAAATGAGCGAATACAGCGAAGAAATCAAAACTCCCAGCACAACAAACGTTGACCTTGCAAATCTTCAGAATCCCGTTTATGAGAAGTTTATCGAAACAACTCTTGACGAAAACGGCGTTCTCAACGGCATAAAATTCAAAAATGATGATAAATTCAATTTTGCTTTTGATGTTGTTGATGAGCTTGCAAAGAAGAGCCCCGACAAAACAGCAATGCTTCATATTGAAAATGACGGCACCGAAAGACGCTTTACCTTCAGCGATATGGCACGCCATTCGGCGATGACTGCTAACTATTTCCGTTCGCTCGGCATTAAAAAGGGCGACAGAGTTATGCTTGTTCTTAAACGCCACTATCAGTTCTGGTTCTCAATTCTTGCTCTTCATAAGATTGGTGCAATCGTTGTTCCCGCAACAAATCAGCTTGTTGAGCATGACTTTGAATACCGCTTCAATGCAGGTCAGATAAGTGCAATCGTCTGCACCGCTGACGGAGATGTTGCTCATCAGGTAGAGCTTGCGGCAGAGAAATGTGATGTTCTTAAAACAAAAATCATTGCTCACGGCAAGCGTGAGGGCTGGAGAAGCTTTGATGAGGAATACTGCCAGTTCAGCGATGTTTTTGAAAGACCTTCAGCTGAGGAAGGTGCATTCGGCTACGACCCGATGCTTATGTTCTTTACCTCCGGCACAACGGGCTATCCCAAAATCGCAATGCACAGCCACAGATATCCTCTCGGTCATTTCATCACCGCAAAATACTGGCATAATGTTGACCCCAACGGACTTCATTTCACAATCTCTGACACAGGCTGGGGCAAGGCACTCTGGGGTAAGCTTTACGGTCAGTGGCTCTGCGAAGCAGGCGTCTTCACTTATGACTTTGACCGCTTTGTTGCCGATGACATCCTTAAGCTTATCGGCAAGCATAAAATAACAACCTTCTGTGCACCTCCCACAATGTATCGTTTCTTTATCAAGGAAGACCTTGAAAAATATGACCTTAAGTCAATCAAATATGCAACAACTGCAGGCGAGGCACTCAATCCCGAGGTATTCCAGCAGTTCCTTAAGGCAACGGGTATCCGTCTTATGGAAGGCTTCGGCCAGACCGAAACAACCCTTGCAATCGGTAACTTTGTCGGTTCATCAATCAAGGTAGGCTCAATGGGTAAGCCCAGTCCGCTCTTTGATGTTGACCTCATCACAAATGAAGGAACAGTTGCTAAGGTAGGCGAGGTCGGTGAAATCGTTGTCAGAACAGAAGCTGGCTCACCCTGCGGTCTGTTCATGGAATATTACCGTGACGAAGAAAAGACCAAGGAAGCATGGCACGACGATATCTATCACACAGGTGATACCGCATGGCGTGATGAAGACGGCTTCTTCTGGTATGTCGGACGTGTTGATGACCTTATCAAGTCATCGGGCTACCGTATCGGACCCTTCGAAATCGAAAGCGTTATCATGGAGCTTCCTTATGTTCTTGAATGTGCTGTTTCCGCAGCTCCCGATGAAATCAGAGGTCAGGTAGTCAAGGCTGATATCGTTCTGACCAAGGGCACGGAAAAGACCGATGCTCTCAAGAAGGAAATCCAGAAATATGTCAAGGAGCGTACAGCTCCCTATAAATATCCCAGAATCGTTGAATTCAGAGATGATCTGCCCAAGACCATCAGCGGTAAAATCCGCCGTGTTGATCTGAGAGCAGGTAAGTAAAATTAAACTCCCGTAATTTTTCTGTCTTGAAAAATACGGGAGTTTTTCAGATAAACAGACCAAACCGTGCTGTCATTCGTCTTATATATGAAAGGGTGATGGCATGAGAGATTTAAACACAGAAAACCGTCGGTATGTAGGTACTAAGGAAACGGTCGCATATGTTCTTGATGATATTGCGCAAAGCTTCAATATTGATTATTACAGAAGCATTTACATAATAAATATTCTGAAAATCGGTCTGAATTTTCAGAAGACGGCAACCTTTATAATGGGTATCTGGGATATAATCAACGATCTGTTGGTTGCTTCCGTTGTTGATAAAACAAGAACCCGTTGGGGAAAATTCAAGCCGTGGCTGATGATTTATGCCGTTCCCGGAGTATCAATCAGTATTCTTTTTTGGCTTCTTCCGAATTTTTTCGGAGGAAGCGGACTGTATTATGCACCGAAGCTTGCGGCATATCTGATACTTCAGCTTCTCCATGACCTTGCACATACGGTAATCACAATTGCAAGAACGGGCATGACAGCAACCATAACTCCCAATATTGCCGAGAGAACCTCACTGATAACAAAAGCCAACCTTCTTTCGGGTTTTGTTGAAAAAGCACCTCAGATTGTTATGGGATTTCTGATGGATTTCATTGACAGAGGCATAATTAAAATTGATATATCTTCGCTCTATGTTTCGGCAGGCATAACGGTTACCGCTGTTTCGGGCGTGCTTGCATTCATATATGCACTTGTTGCCAAAGAGAGAGTTATGCAGTCGGAAGAAAAACCGGCTGTCAAAGGCAGTATGAAGGCGATTATCACCAATAAACCGATGCTTCTGATAGTTCTTTCGGAGTTTCTGGGTGCGTTCAGTGTCAGCGGAGACCTCAGTCTTTATTACCGTGACGTTCTCGGGTTTTCGTCAATGGCAACGATAGTAGGAATTCCCGGTGCTTTTGTTTCACCGATGAGCTATTCGTATGTTTCGTGGGCAAGAAAACGGTTTTCAACTAAGCTGCTCTGGATTGCAGGCTCACATGTCGATAACCTTTTGCTTTCGGGTGTTTTTATTGTAGGCTGCTTTAACAAAAACTATAAAAAACTCGGTGCAATGATTCCTGCCTGGATGATAAGAGAAACAATATGGATGATGTTTTACGGAATAATGAAGGTTATTCCTTCCGAAATGAAAAACGAGGCGATTGATTACGGAGAATGGAAAAACGGATATCGCAGTGAAGGTATGACGGGTGCGGCAAAAGAGATATCGGCAAAGCTTGTCAAAACCTTCAGAGACACTTTGCAGACCGCTATTCTTTCAAAGATCGGTTATGTTCAGGGTGCCGTATCGGGAACTCAGAGCGAAAAAACGGAATTTGCACTTTTTGCAATGTGCACGATAGTGCCGATTGTTACGGGGCTATTAAGCATAATTCCCAAGCTCTTTTATGACCTGAGCGGCGAAAAACTTGAAAGAATGTATGAGGAGCTCAACGAGCGCAGAAGGCTTGTTGCACAGCAAACAGAAGAGGTAAGTCAAGCCTTATAAATGAGGTGTGTTATGAAAGAAAATATATTCAGCAGTAAAAGTAAATCAAACAGAATTTTATCGGCTGTTTCGATTTCTGTCATGTTATCATTGATGATATTGTTTATTGTGCTGTACGGCAAGCATGATAAAATTCCGTATTTATCTGCAGCAATTTCCTTTGGAACAATGCTTTATCATTTCGTTATGAGGCTTGCGGTCGGAAGTCTGACAACTAAGCTTCTTTATTCAAAATTAAATCCCGAATGGCGTTGGTTTCAGACAACGGCTTTTGAAAGAAAGATATATAAGCTTATCAAAGTAAAAAAATGGAAGATTTTTATGCCGACGGGTGACCCGGAGAGCTTTTCGCTTAAAAAGCATACGCCGCAGGAGATAGCAAAAACCATGTGCGGTGCGGAGCTCGTGCATGAGCTTAATATTCTTCTCTCGTTTTTGCCGATCCTGCTTGCAATACCGTTCGGAAGTTTGTCTGTTTTTGTTATAACATCGGTGGCTGCTGCTTTGTGTGACCTTCCGTTTGTTATCATGCAGCGTTTTAACAGACCGAGAATGCTTCGATTCGCGAATAAAAAACAAACACAATGAATATTCCCCGTAAATTCAGGCGTTATACCAGAATCTACGGGGAATAAATTTTTTGATTTGATTATTTTACATTTTCAAAAGCGGGGCAGTATGCTGCGAAAACATTGCTGAGTTTTTCGCTGTATGCACCGATTGTGAAGTCTTTGTTATCTGCAGCGACGGCAGCTCTTGAAGCTGCATTTGCTGCCATGTTTTCAGCGGTTGTTGTGCCGTTGAGAATATCAAACGCACAGTGAAGAGCACTCTTGAGAAGGGTTGTTGCCATGGGGAAATTATAGATTGAAAGCTTGGCTTTTCCCTCTGCATCTGCCTTTGCAGCTACCTTGATTGCCTCAACATAAGCTGCGAAGTCTGCTGCATTTTCTGCAGAATAAACCTCTGAAATGCCGTTATATGCGGTGGGGAAGGAGGGACAAACATAAATCATTTCTCTTTCGTTTGCAACCTCAACAAGTGTCTGCTGAACTGCACTGTCGGTTGAGAAAAGGGCAACGCCGGTGTTTTCGATGGTTTTGTTGTTTATGAGTCTTGCAACAGCCTCTTTGATATACTGGCGTGAACCCTTGATGCCTGATGAATAGATGGGGTCAACCGAATTTTCGTAAATATACTTGATGCCTTCAGCATCACATGCTGCCTTGATGGCACCGTTTGCACCCGAGATAAGGGGATTATCGGTTATGTGACGGTTGATTGAGAAAACAACAAAGCTCTTTGCACCCTGCTTCTTTGCGGTTGCAACGATATCATTTGCAGCTTTTGCCCAGTCAATGCAAAAAACAAGATCTGAAAGTGAAGAAATTTTTTCAACAGATTCCTCGGGTTCGATACAAACCGTAACGATTGAGGGATTTTTTGTTTTTGCTGCGTTTACGGCATTTGAAGTGAACTGAGTTGCTCTTGCATAGATGATGGCACCGATTTCGGCGTTGCCTGCAAGCTCCTCGGAGATGGTCATGATTTCGGGGTTTCCTGCCTTGAGAACACGGCTGTCGGCATATTCCCTGATAATAACCTTTTCGGGATATTCAGCCTCAAGAGCTTTTGCTGCCTTGTAATCCTCGGGGTACTGTGCTTCGGGAGCTACAAGGATTGCAACCTTTTTTTCGGAAGGGGTAACGGGAGTTTCATCCTTCGTGGGGTTTTTGTTGTCCTTGCAGGAAGCGAGAGCAAAAACAAGAACAAACGCAAGCATTGCTGCGATGATTCTTCTGAAAATTTTTGATTTGTTTGAGTGAATCATAGATAATTACCTCTTGACTTAAAAAATATTTTTTGCTTTATTTCTGAACAGCTCTTGTAAGCTGTCGGGTGCCAGAATTGTAATTTTATCGCTGTTGAAAAACAGCCAACCGATTAGCTCACGGTTGATAACGGTATAAACCTTGGCGAGACAGAAGCCTTCTTTATCGGATTTGCGGTATTGAACGGGTGCACGGAAAAAAGATTCAACAAATTCGATATCGCTTTCTTTGAATTCGATTATCAGCCAGCGTGCAGAATAATTATAATAATCAATTGTCTGCCTGTCAAAGTAGTTTATAACCTTTTCCGGATCTTCATCGGGCATGACCGCTTTTTCTTCCGTGATAACGGCGTTGCGGATTCTTGAAACATTAAGATATTCTCCCGTGTCACTGTCTTTTTCACGCAGAAAAACAAGAGCAATCCCGCCGTTTGCGACCGCAATGTAAAGCGGAGTGACGGTTAATTTTTCAATTTTTTCAGTATTTGAAAAATAATCGCCGGGAACTATTCTTGAAATATCAACGGTAATTCTTTTTTTATCCCTGATTGCAGCTCTCAGATTATAAAGCACATCAACCGATATTTCGCGTTTTGCGGTCAGATCATTATAGTTGCGGCTCGTGTTGAGAACAAGCTCAAGTGAGGGAACACAGATATTCCTGCGCAGATATGTTTTGATATATTCAATGTCGTTTGCCGAAAGCGTATCCGAAGCAAAAATTGCTTCAAGAATAAGCTGGCTTGCGGCAGGAGAATAGCTTTTTGCCAGATAAAAACCCTTTTTGGGTGAATTGACGCTGAGTATTTTTATCGGAGTGGTGTTGATGGTCCGTATATCCGAAAGCACACTTCTTTTTGATGTTTCATAGCCGTATTCGGCGAGCTTTTCGCATATTTCTTCTGCCGAAAGAATATTAAGCTCATCCGAATACATGGTAAGGATTTCGATAAGGCACAGTAGCCTCGTTCTTGAATTAGCGTTTGCTGCCATTCAATCACCTGTTTCTTTTGAGTGTTCAGTATGTCAGCTTTTTGTTGATTTCAATAACGGTATCCTTATCAAGCTTTAAAACCTCGCGGTCATAGCTGTAAATACCGTTGACCTCAAATTCAACGTCGCTGACCTGAGTATAGACTGTTGCACACAGACCCTTTTTAATAAGAGGAATAACCTGCTTTTCGTGCAGCTTTTTATATGCAGCCGAGAGCTTCTTGCTGTCGGAATACATTATGTAACCGAAGGATTTTGCGGCATTCCACACATGACCCTTGATATTCCAGCTGTATCCGCCGTATTCGCTGAGCACCCAGGGTCTGCCCTTGAGCTCATATCTGAACGGGGGAGTTACGGGAATGATATAGCGGTGCATGCTTCTGAAATCGGGACCGCCCTGGTCATGCCAGCCGCTTGCATGGTCAACAAATCTTGACGGGTCGTATTCCTTGACCCAAGTGCCGATTTCTTTTGCGTCAAATTGACCCCAGCCCTCGTTGAAAGGTACCCAACAGCAGATTGAAACGCTGTTGTAAAGATTGTCAATCATTCCTTTAAGCTCATCCTTGAATTCCTGACGCCATTCGGGCTCGCCGCGTTTGAAGCTCTTATACATGTTGTCCTTGACATGAACATTTATGTTGGGAAGCACACCTGCGAGAATCTGACCGATGAATTCTCCGCCGCTGACCATATCCTGCCATACGAGCATTCCGAGTCTGTCGCAATGGTAATACCATCTGAGCGGCTCAACTTTGATATGCTTTCTGAGCATGTTATAGCCGAGCTCTTTCATTTTTTCTATGTCAAATATCATTGCTTCATCGGTCGGAGGAGTAAGCTGGCTTTCCGGCCAGTAGCCCTGGTCAAGAAGTCCCTTCTGGAAATAGGGCTTGTTGTTGAGTGCAAGCCTGAGAATTCCGTCCGAATCCTTTACGATTGAGAATTTCCTCATGCCGAAGTAGCTTCTGACAACATCCTTTTCACCTTCGCAGTCAAGGGTGAGCTCAAGATTGTAAAGGAACGGGTTTTCGGGGCTCCAGAGCTTTGCGTCGGGAACGGGGATTTTTGAATCAGGCTGAATTTCGCCGTCAAAAACAGTTTTATCTCCGTCAAGCACTTTGGCATAAAGTTTGCCGCCGCACTTGCAGTTGTGGCTGACTTTGATTTCAATTGTGCCCTCGTCAATATCGGGAGTGAGCCTGATATTTTCGATATGGCAGTAATTTACGGGCTCAAGCCACACGGTCTGCCAGATACCCGAGGTTGCGGTGTACCAGAAGCCGTGAGTATTGTTAACCTGCTTTCCTCTCTGCTGATGACCCGAATCCGTGGGGTCATAAACCTTAACGGTAAGCTCGTTTTCTCCGCTGTTAAGAACATCTGTGATATCAAAGCTGAAGGGATTGTAGCCGCCGGTGTGTTCACCGACAAGCTTGCCGTTTACCCATACGCTGCATTGCCAGTCAACGGCATCAAAATGAAGAATTGCTCTTTTGCCGTTGAAGTCGTCGCCGGGAGTAAAGAATCTGCGATACCAGAGTCTCTGCTCAGGAGAGAGCGGCTTCTGAACTCCCGATGCTTCGGATTCAACCGAGAAGGGAACGAGAATTTTACCGTCAAATTTTTCAGGCTTTTCCGCGTTCGGGGAAGTTATTGCATAGTCGTATTCGCCATTGAGACACATCCAGCTTTTTCTCTCAAGCTGTGGTCTCGGATATTCTGAAAGAGGACAGTTTTTGTTGATATCTTTGAACCATCTCGTTTTCAGATTGCTCATTGGATCATCTCCTTAATTATAAAAATCACACAGACGAAGCGTTCCGTCTGCTTCGGTAACATTCATTTTTGCGGTTGTATCCAATCCTTTAGGGTTAATAAATTTAACCTTAAAGGTATAGCTGCCGTCATCGTTTACTTTTTTTAATTCGGTTTCGAAATCGCGGCGTGCGTATTCCGTTTTCTGCTGAACAGAGTAGTGCAAATCAAAATAAAGCTTGCCGTCTATTTCAACATATTTTTCGGGCTCGGAGAGAAGCCTTTTTGCAACATCCTCCGTATATGTAGTGTAAACAAGATTTTCAAGCTCCGCATATGAGGAGAATATGTCGGATACAACGGGTGCAAGGGTGCGGGTGTCACGGGTCAGTGTTTCCGAAGCGTCAACAGGAAGATGGTTTTCGCCGAAAACCTCGTTTGCCAAAAAATCGTTGGTGCTTATAAGCGAGCGGATAACAGTCATTTTGCCTTCACCGATATAAACATCTTTTGTGTTTCCGCAGCCGCTGCATACGCCGATAAGCAGAAGTACGGACAGAAGAATTGCAGTCAGTTTTTTCATATAAAATCCTCATTATACTTATAATTATATATATTATATATAATTATCCATTAATAGTCAATGTTTTAAATGTTAATTTTTGAACAAATTATACAAAACATGCTTTCATTACAAAAATAAAACCGTTATGATATCTGACGGAAGATTTCATAACGGTTGTTTTTTATATTTTCAGATTCTTTTTATCAAGTCGGTTACCGACCGCCTGACGAAGCAATGTATAAAGCACCGCACAGGCAGGAACGCTCAGCAGAATACCGATAACTCCCATCAGGTTTCCGCCGATTGTGACAGCGGTGAGAACCCATATTCCTGGAAGACCGACTGATTTGCCTACCACCTTGGGGTAGATGAGGTTTCCTTCAAGCTGCTGAAGAATAACAATGAAAACAATAAACCATATCGCTTTCATCGGGTTTACAAACAGTATCAGAAAAGCACCTATGCCCGTACCGATAAAAGCACCGAAAACAGGAATCAAAGCGGTTGTTCCCACAAGAACGGATATAACTGCTGCATACGGCATACCGAAAATGAGCATGCCGATAAAACACAGAACGCCGATTATAACCGCCTCGGTAAGCTGACCGGTCACGAAGTTTGTGAAGGTCTGATCGGTGAGCCTGATAAAACCGAGAAGGCGATCAACTTTTTCTTTTTTAAAGAAAGCATAAAGTGTTTTTTTTGAGGATTCCGAAAGCTTCTCTTTCTGTGCAAGCAAATAGAAAGAAAAGGCAAGAGCAACAACAAGATTGACAATGCCCGAAACAATGGAACCGGTGATGTTGAGCGTTTTATCAACTATTCCGCTGCTGTTTATGGCTGAGCCGAGAAGATTCATTATTTTTTCAATATCAAATGAAAACTCAGGAAGTGTAAATCCGTGACTTTCCGCGAATCCGACAAGTCCCGTCAGCCAGCCTTCGGCCTTTTTGAGATATTGCGGAAACGATTTTGCTATTGCTTCAAATGTGTTTTTGAATTCGGGAATAACGAGGAAAAGCAATGCGAAAACAAGCCCGAACATGATAACCGTGCTCAATATAAGGCAAAGCGGACGTCTGAGCTTCTGCGGAACCGATGATTTACTTTTTCTGAAAATTTTATCCCAGAGCTTTTCAAGCGGACGGAGCAGAACGTTTATTACAAACGCAATTGCAAAGCCGAGAATGAATGGCTCGGCAACCGTAAATATCTTTCCGAAAAGGAAGCTGACCTTGTCTGTGTTGTTGAGCCCCCAGTAAATCAGTATTATAAAAGCTGCAACGGCAGCAATCATTTTAAATGTTTTTTTAGTGAATTTAAAAGTTATGCTGCCGTTGTCGTCATTCATATTCTGATTTTTCTGAGGCTCGGCGATGATGTTTTTTTCGTCTTTGCTGTTTTTCATTTTTTTACGCCGGGACCTTTCGATTATAAATTAAGCGTTTACCTTCTTCTTTTTCATAAAGCCCATGCCGATAAGCATGATGACTGCGAAAATAATGAGGTAACCGGGGATTTCCGCTTTGTGTGCAACGAATGCGGCAACAACCATGAAGAGGCTGCCTGCAATTGCAAGTGCGGGAACAACAAAACGCTTGAAAGCGGGGAGCGATTTGTCTGAGAACATCTTGAAGAAGATGGGGATATAGAAAGGATAGATTGTGACGATGGGAAGCTCTGTGGGGTCAAATGCAAACATCTTGAGTGATGCTGCAGTTTCGCTGTTGAGGTTTGCAAAGTAGAAATAAACAAGCCATGCAGCACAGAGAAGAAGAGCAAGGATTGATGAGTTGCCGGGCATGTTTGTGTGCTTGTCAAGATAGCCGAAAACGTGGGGAGCGGGACCTCTGCCTCTGCTTGCGATTGAGTAGATACCTCTTGTGCAGCCGAGCATAAGACCGTTAAGAGTACCGAGACATGAAACGATAACGAAAACAAAGATGCCTGTGCCCATTGCTTTGCCGAATACTGCACCGAAAGCGTTTCTTGCTGCAGCCTGTCCGCTTGCCATCATGTCAGCATTTCTTATGCTGCCTGCAAGACCTACATAATAAAGAACATAGATAGCAACGATGATGAGTGAGCCGATAACAAGAGCCTTGGGAAGATTCTTTTTACCGTCCTTGAGCTCGGCGTTGATTGATGTTGCGATAATCCAGCCTTCATAAGCGAAAACCGTTGCACAGATTGCTGTGAAGATTGCGTTTACGGGTGTGATTGAAGGATCAACAACGGTTGTGAAGTTTTCAACAAGAACGCCTTTGTCGTTTGTGATGCCGTAAATTGTTCCGACAACGCCCATGAGAAGCAGGGGAACAAGCTTGATAAAGGTTGTTGAAACCTGGAATTTACCTGAAATGATGGGTGAAAGTGTGTTGAGTGCATAGCTGCCGATGAGATAGAATGCGGTAAGAACAAAGCACATGCCGCTTGTCGGGTCTGCACTGTCGCCCTGGAAAACAACAAGAGTATATCTTGCTGAGAGCCATGCAAGAGCCATTGTAAGGGTGGGATAATAGATTGTGCTTAAAAACCAGCCGATAACATAGCCGTATTTTTCGCCGATAGTGGCTTCGGCATAGTCAACAACGCCGTTGACCTTTTCGTATTTGGTTGCAAGGATTGAGAAAGTGTAGGCGGAGATGATCATAATGATACCGCCGATTATCCATGCGAGAATACCGATTTTGAGATTACCGCCTGTTTTGTTGAGAATTGCTTCTGCTTTGAAAAATACGCCGCTGCCGACAACAATACCGACTACCATGCAGATTGCGGTAAGCAGGCCGTACTTTTTCTTGAGTTCGTTTGCCATGTCAATACCCCTTTTTTTAAATTTTAATTAAATTTTACATTAACATACACGAAAAGTCAATTTATTTTTTTGAAATATTTAAATAATATTATTGCGGTATGCTTGCCATAAAAAATAATCTGTGTTATAATTCTGTCGGAAAATTCAACGGAGGTATTGTCAGATGATGAAAAAAATAACCGCTATACTGCTTACGTCGGCAGCTGTTTTATGCTTTTGCTCATGCGGAGTCAGAAACGACAAGCCGGATGATAAAAATATATCTGTCAGCATCACGGCAAAATCAACTGCCGTTCACAACCATTTCAAAGACAGAATTCCTGAATTCGGTTTCAAAAACAGGACAGTTGAAAAATATGAAGACGGAATAGGCTATTCACTCTCGGTAAAATGCTCAAAAGGTGAATATAAAAGCTATCTGAAAAAGCTTAAGAAAAGCGGGTTTGAAATCAATCCCGTTGAAGCCGATACCTATTACAGTGCTGCCGATGACAAGGGATATTATGCGGAAGTCACTTATGTGGGTGAGATGCTTTCGGTTTATATCGGTGTTGCATAATTTCAAAATTCAAAAGCGGATTGCATCGGAGCTGTCCTTTGCAATCCGCTCTTTTTATAAAATTATGCAAATCAGACCGCTGCAGCCCTCGTTGATAACTCTTTCGAGAGTTTCACGCAGCTTCAGTCTGGCGTCACCAGGCATACGGTAAAGCTTATTATGAAGTCCTTCGTTGACAAGCTCGTGAAGAGAGGTGCCGAAAATGTTGGATTCCCATATCATCGAGGGATTTTCCTCAAACTCCTTGAGCAGATATTTTATCAGTTCTTCCGATTGGGATTCTGAACCGACTATCGGTGCAACCTCGGTCTGGATATCGGCTCTCATTATGTGTAGTGACGGTGCACTCGCCCTGAGCCTTACTCCGTATCTGCCGCCCTGCTTCATTATTTCGGGCTCCTCGAGTGTCAGGTCATCAACATCGGGCAGAACGATTCCGTAGCCCGTTGCCTCGACCTCATCGAGAGCATCACGGATTCTCTGATAACCGCTCCGGGCTTCCGAGAGCTCTTTTATCTTTTTGAGAAGCTCCTGCTCGTTTCCGACCGTTATTCCCGTTTCCTCTCCGATAATTCTGAAAAAAAGGTCGGGGTGCAGAGAAACCGTAATCACGGCGCTTCCCGTTGCAAGATTCATTCCGTCAACAGCGGATGAACGGATATGCTCGTTTTCTTTGATAGCATCTGAAAACGTGCTGACATCACGCACCTTTGTGAGCGATGCGGCTTCTGTGCTGATTGTTTTATAGATTGCGTTTCTCAGCCAATGACCTTTTTTTAGAGAAGCAACCCATCCCGGCAGATCTATTTTTATTTCTTTGACGGGAAATTCAAACAGAATCTGAGAAAGAATATTGCAGATTTCATCCTGCCCCAGCTCAAGACAGTTAACCGGAACAACGGGTGCGTTATAATCCGCCGACATTTTTGCGGCAAGTGTCTGTGCTTCGGCAGAGAGGGGATTTTTGCAGTTGAGAAGAACAACAAACGGCTTGCTGAGTTCCTTGAGTTCATTTATGACACGTTCTTCCGCTTCGGCATATTCGGCTCTCGGGATTTCACTGATTGATCCGTCGGTTGTAACAACAAGACCGATTGTTGAATGCTCCGAGATAACCTTTCTGGTGCCTATTTCGGCTGCCATGTTAAACGGTATTTCCTCCTCAAACCAGGGAGTTTTAACCATTCTCGGCGATTCTCCCTCAATGTAGCCGAGTGCGGAAGGTACAATGTAGCCCACGCAGTCAATCATTCTCACCTTCATTTTTGAATTTGAAGGAAGGGATATTTCAACCGCTTCCTCGGGGATGAATTTGGGCTCCGTTGTCATTATTGTTCTTCCACCCGATGACTGCGGAAGCTCATCGGTCGCTCTTTCCCGACGCAGCCCGTCTTCTATGCCTGGAAGAACCATGTTTTCCATAAATTTTTTTATGAATGTGGATTTTCCCGTTCTGACGGGTCCTACAACTCCGATATAGATGTCACCGCCTGTTCTTGCGGCAATATCCTTGTAAATATTACTGTTAGCCATTGTTTGTCCTCCGATTTTATTTTTGTTTGTTTTCCGTAAACCATATGATACGGCAGGACAATTTATGACACGAAAAAATGCAGAGTGATTGCTCACCCTGCATTTTTTTATTTGTCAACTGATTCTTTTATAAGTGTTATAAGCGATGAAATAATTATTTCGCAGTTTGACTCGGGCTTCTCCGCGGAAGGCTCCCTGACGGGAACAAGCTCCTCGGCGGAAACCTCCATGAACTGGGGATATTTTTTGTTTGTGTGCACCGTCGGCTGACCTTTATGGCGGATTGCCCATTCAATGAACTCACAGTAGCCGGAACCGAATGATGCATGTCCGTTATTTTTGAAAAACCATGTGTACTCGGGGAAAAGACATGTTGAGGCATCTGCGATTCCGTCGGCTGAAACATGGTTGTGACCGCAGGCGGTTTTCTGCTGGGCATATTTTTCGCCAAGTGTTTTACCGAAGGGTGCACAGACTGCACCAAGGCTCATGTATCCGGTATCAATCAGGAAATCCGAGTGAGCGGTTTCCGCTTTGGTAACGGGGATTGATGAAATGTTATAGCCGGCACATATAACAATATCCGTTCCGCTTTTCTTTGCGTTGACGAGAATTGAAGCTGTTTCGGTCTGCACATTGTAATGATAGTAGTCAGCTTTTTCAATAAGAACACTGTATTCATCCGAACCCTTGAAAACTTTGGCTTTTGCGGCTTCATAATATTCGTCGGGAACAAAAGCCCAGACTCCCGGGAGAGTTCCCATAATATCGGTGAGGCATTCCGCAAAAACTCTGTCAAGCTGATCGTCAAGAAGCCGCTGAAGATAGTGAAGAATGCCGTCAACCGTTCCGATTTTATTGATTTCTTTGATTGCGGCAGCGATAAGACGGCTTGTTGGATTCTCGTATCCCATAACTCCGTTGAGATATTCCGCAAGAGCGTCGCCTTTTCCGATAACGGAAACCTCCTGAGCGAAAAGCGAGCCGATAAGCGAAAGACCCTGATAGGCGGGTGAGAGTAAAACGAGCTTTTCTATGCCGCTGTTTCCGTAAAGATAAAGATACGACATGACAACGGTGTTTCCCTGACTGTGTGCCGAAAGAACGATTTCGTCGTGACTCGTCAAGGCTTTGACTTTACTTATGTATTCCCTGAGCAGCCTTGCATTTTCTATCGGATCAAGACGCCAGTCATATATAAACATAAAATACCCGTTATCGTCACGGTCATCGCTTACAAATGCCGTGTTTTTATGCGTATCAACGGTCGGGTCTTCGTATTCAACACCCGTGTTTTCAACGGGATTTCCTTCATTGTCGCAGGCTGCCGCACCGAGAATGGTGTCGGCGGCTTTCATTGCATAAGTACCGAACGCATCAAAGTTGCCGATTGCAAGCCCGAATAACACAGCCTTGACTATGTCGGGAACGGCAGCTGTGATTGCATCCTCCTCCGGCGGAAAAACAGAAACCTTTTCTTCCGTACCGGGATTTTTGTAAATCGGTTCTCCGAAACCCGGAACATAAACAACCGGCGTCATGTTACAACTGCATTTACCGGAGTCTGCCAACGCTGTTGTGCCGAGAGAAAAAACAGTTGCCAGCACAAGCAGAAAACTTAATGTTTTTTTCATTTTTATCACCCTTTATTCAATGAAATATAATGCTTAAAGCAAACAGAGCCTGTGCGGGAAAATAGAAAAGAGCAACTCCCGCATCGGTTCTTCTGAGCTTGGGCACTCCGTAAAGCTGAGATGCAAGAAAAGCATCCGATATCATAAACATGCCTCCGCCGAGTGCAAGAGAAAGACCGAAGGGCATGTTTCCGCTGATTGCCAAAGTAATTCCTCTTGTTGCTGCAACAACAAAGGAAACTATGAGAAGAAGCGAATAGAGATACATCACTTTGTTTTTGCCTTCAAAACGGATTTTATCCATTTTGATATGCACAATGCCCATAAGCACAACAATAAAAAACAATATGACCATGTGGACTATGTTCGGCATCAGTGACGGGGCGCAAACCTTCAGAAATGTTGTGATATAGATGATGTGCCCGAGTGAAAAAAACGAAACGCCGATAAAGAATGTTTTCTTTTTATAATCCAGGAAAAAATCACCGAGAAGACATAAAAACAGAGCTGCAAGCATGCAAAAAGCATATGTGCCGGGATGAACTGCGGCTGCAAATATTCCTGTCAGGAAAAATGATGCGGATGAGAGCATCTTCGAAAGCAACAGTTTCTTTCTGAAAAAGGGAACAAACTGATATAATACCGTCATTATGACTGTTATGACGGCGAATGAATATGAAAAAAATTCAAAAGCATTTCTGATAGCAATGTCAGCCATTTCACAATCCCCTTTATGAAAATTTTGCTGCCTGAGCGGTTGCAAGAGCATCGCATCTCTCGTTTTCGGGATGACCTGCGTGACCCTTGACCCAGACAATCTTATATTCGTGCTTTCGTATTTCCGTAATCAGAGCCTGCCACAGCTCGGGATTGAGAACGGGTTTTTTGTCAGCCTTTTTCCAGCCGTTTTTCATCCAGTTCCATATCCAGCCCTGAAGAAAAGCATCCGCAACATATTTTGAGTCGGTATAAATAGTAATTTCACATTTTTCCTTAAGAACTCTGAGTGCTTCTATAACTGCGGTAAGCTCCATGCGGTTGTTGGTTGTTGAAGCTTCGCCGCCGCTGAGCTCTTTTTCGTGAGCACCGTATCTGAGAATTGCTCCCCAACCGCCCGGTCCCGGATTTCCCGAGCATGCTCCGTCGGTAAATATATCAACTTTTTTTAATTCAGACATTTTTTTCTCTCCGTCAAAGTATTGTTATAAAGCAATTATAACACTGAATCTTTTCCATAACAAGATATATTTTGGTTATTTACCGATAATTCCGGCAATAATATTTCAGAGAAATCTGAAAGGAATGATTCTGATGAAAGCAGTGATTATGGCGGGCGGAGAAGGCAGACGGCTCAGACCGCTGACCTGCACCGTTCCGAAACCTATGGCAAAGCTTCTCGGCAAACCTATTATTGAGTATATTTTTGATTTGCTTTGTCTTAACGGCGTGACTCATGCGGCGGTAACTCTCGGATATCTGCCTTATGCGGTTGAAAAAAGCTATGAAAGCGGCTACAAAAACCTGAAGCTTGATTTCATAAAAGAAGATGAACCGCTCGGCACGGCAGGAAGCGTAAAAAAAGCCGCAGCAGGCTTTAAAGAGCCTTTCGTTGTTATCAGCGGAGATGCCGTATGCGATTTTGATCTCGAAAAAATAATGCTTTTTCATAAAGCGAGCAATGCAATGGTAACGATTGTTGCCTCAGAGGCATCCGATCCGAGAGAATACGGCGTTATCAAGGTTGGTGAGCATAACCGTGTTATGGGATTTGTTGAAAAACCGTCATGGAATCAGGCGGTGAGCAATCTTGCAAATACGGGAGTCTATATCATAAATCCTGAATGCCTCGACCTCATTCCGAACGGAAAAAAGTATGATTTTGCTTCAGATTTATTCCCTCTTATGCTGGAAAGGGATATGCCGGTTTTTTGCTATCACACCGACGGATACTGGTGTGATGCAGGCAGCATTGAAGCGTATCTGAAATGTCAGCACGATATTTTTGACGGAAAAATCAAAGCTCCCGTCAGTCCCGTTGCAGAGGGCGTTTATGCGGAAAGAGCTCTTCCGTGCGGGGATTACAGCATTGTTCCTCCCGTTTATATCGGTGAAAACACGGAAATTTCGGACGGAGCGGTAATAGGTCCTTACGCGGTTATTGATAACAACTGCTTTGTGGGCCGCAATGCAAGAATAAAGCATTCTGTTGTGCTCGAAAACAGCTGGCTTGCATCGGGTGCAAGTGTTTCGGGTGCATTGGTCTGTTCGGGTGCGGCACTGAAAAAAGGTGCTTCAATGTATGAAAACAGCGTTGCGGGCTCAGGCTGTGTAATCGGTGAGAATGCAAAAATCATGCCGGGGGTCCGCATCTGGCCGGGTAAAATAGTCGGAACGGGTGCGAATCTGCACTCGGATTTGAAATACGGGAGCGTAAAATCCGAAATGCTCGGTGAAAACGGCGTTGACGAAAAGAGCGGAATGCGTCTTACTCCCGAAACATGTGTGAGGCTTGGTGCGGCAATCGGTAATACGAGAAACGGCAAAAAAGTCGGCATCGGTTCGGACGGTTCGGTAACTGCGGATGTAATGTGTCTTGCTCTCACGGCAGGTCTTGCGGGCGGAGGCAGTGCGGTATGGAATTTCGGCGGGTGCTTCGAAGCACAGCTTAATTTCCTCGTGAATTTCTGCGATCTCGGTGCAGGACTTTTTGTCAGCGGAAGAGAAGAAAAATCAGTCAGAATATGCGGTGAAGGCGGACTGTCAATTCCGAGATTTTTTGAGCGTGAAATCGAAAATGCCGTTTCAAAGGGCGAGTACAGAGATGTTTCCGAGGGTGAACTGAAGGCGGTTTCGGATATGTCGGGCATAAAAATGCTTTATACCCAGGAGCTTCTGAAGCAGGCACCCTACGGCCTGCGGGAAATCGGAGCTTCGTTCAGATGTAAAAACGAAGCCGTGAAAAATCTTCTCGAGGGTTGTGTCACGAAGCTTGGAGGTCATAAAAGCGAAGGTCTTGTTTTTGAGCTTGAGCCGTGCGGCACGCGGATCAGGGCACAATCCGGAGCTGCGGTTGCGGAGCACGAAAAGCTTCTTGCATTGTGCTGCCTCAACGAGATGAGAAACGGCAGGGATATAGCTGTGCCATATGATGCACCTGCATTTCTCGATTCGCTTGCGGAAAGCTGCGGAAGAAAATGCTACCGCTATCTGAGCACCCCGGCGGATAATTCCGATTCTGCTGCAAGAAGGCTTGCGGCAAAGCAGGTTTTTGTTCGTGACGGTCTTTTTCTTGCTGTCAAGCTTCTTTCAATGATGAAGGAAAGAGAAATGAGCCTTGATGAGCTGCTTTCGGAGCTTCCCGAAAAATATGTTGTTAAAAAGACGGTGCCGATTAATTTTTCGCCGGTAAATCTTTCGTCGCTTATCGGAGAAGAAAATGTCAGCATAAGAAATGATTTTGAAGGAATACGGCTTGTCAGAAACAGCGGAAAACTTCTTGTTGTTCCCGAAAGAACGGGAGAAAGGATAAAGATTTTTGCCGAAGCGGATACTATGGAGGCTGCAAATGAGCTGTGTGCCGAAATAGAAGAAATTGTTGAAACGGCATCAGAAAAAAATTCTCAGCTTTAATGTGCTGTTATTTAATTATTTATTAATTTATTTTTTAAACTTGACTTTAAAGTTATAAAAGGATAATATATACAGTGGGGCAGGAGCACTGCTCCGCAGAAACATAGATTAGAATTGAGATTATATACTGTTTACTACCGACTACTACCAGGATAGGAGAAATCATGCAGAAAAAAAACAATAAACAGACAAAAGAAAAAAACACAAAGAAAAAATTTGCCGAAGAAAAACAGACTAAAGACGGCGGAATGAAAAACCAGCAGAAAAGCAGAAATTTCCGCGGTGGCAAAAAACAGCAGAAGGGATATTCAAAGTCAAGGAACGGCTCGGCAAAGAAATACAGAAAGATTAATGAAACACCCGTTAAAATTTCATTCCTCGGAGGTCTTAACGAGGTCGGCAAGAATATGACGCTCTATGAATATGAAAACGACATGTTTCTTGTTGACTGCGGTCTTGCTTTCCCTGACCCCGAAATGCTTGGCGTTGACCTTGTTATTCCCGACTTCACATATGTTGAAAAAAATATTGATAAAATAAAGGGTATTATTATCACTCACGGTCACGAGGACCATATCGGCGGACTTGCGTATCTTCTGAAAACCGTCAATATTCCCGTTTACGGAACGAAGCTTACCATCGGTCTTATTCAGGGCAAGCTTAAGGAGCACGGGCTTCTCAGCAGTGCGAAGCTCCATGAAATCGCTCCCGGTGATGTTGTTGAGCTCGGCGGATTTTCGGTCGAAGCGATTCATGTCAACCATTCCATCCCCGATGCAATTGCCCTTGCAATAAAGTGTGAGGGCGGAACGATAATCCAGACGGGCGACTTCAAGGTTGACAGCACTCCCATCGACGGCGGAATGATTGATCTCTCACGCTTTGCCCAGCTCGGCAACGAAGGCGTTCTTGCTCTTCTTTCGGACTCAACAAATGCGGAAAGGCCCGGCTACACAGAAAGTGAACGCAAGGTCGGCGAATCCTTCGAGGTGCTTTTCAGAAAAGCAGGGCGAAGCAGAATCATCGTTGCAACCTTTGCATCCAATATTCACAGAGTTCAGCAGATTATCAATGTTGCAAGCTCCCTCGGCAGAAAGGTTGCAATCATGGGCAGAAGCCTTGAAAATGTTGTCAATATCAGTGCACAGCTCGGATATCTCAACATTCCCGAAAATGTTCTCATAAATGCTGATCTGATAAACAAATATCCCGCAGAGCAGCTTGTTATTATTACAACGGGCAGCCAGGGCGAACCGATGTCGGCACTTTCGAGAATGGCTTTTTCAGACCACAGAAAGGTTGAAATCTGTCCCAATGACTATGTAATCATCTCGGCAACACCCATTCCCGGCAACGAAAAAACCGTGGGCAGGGTTGTCAATGAGCTTCTCAAGCTCGGGGCTGAGGTCATTTACGAAAAGATGTATGATGTTCACGTTTCGGGTCATGCATGTCAGGAAGAATTAAAGCTCATAATGGGACTTGTAAAGCCTAAGTATTTCATTCCCGTTCACGGCGAGCAGAAGCATCTGCGTAAGCATGCAATGCTTGCGGAGGGAATGGGTATTCCCAAGGATAATATCTTTATTGCGGATAACGGCTATGTTGCCGAAATGACATCAGCCTCAATCAAGAGCGGTGCTCCCGTGCCTGCAGGTAAGATTTTTGTTGACGGCTACGGAGTGGGCGATGTAGGCAGCGTTGTTCTGCGTGACAGAAAGCACCTCGGTCAGGACGGCATTATTGTTGTTACCGCTTCGGTTGACTATGAAACCGGTCAGCTTATTGCAGGTCCCGAGGTTGTTTCAAGAGGCTTTGTTTATGTCAAGGAGGCGGAGGAGCTTATCGCTCAGGCACGCAAGGTTGCTGAAAAGTCGCTTGAAAATTGTTATTACAACAACATCACGGATATCAATGCAATAAAGGGTAAGCTCAGAGATGCGGTTTCTCATTTTGTTTATGAAAAAACAAAGAGAAGTCCGATGATTCTTCCGATTATTATGGAGGTTTAAATGAAATTCAGGGGTTTTTGGTATGACAGCTTGATAATCTGCCTTATTGCCGGCGTTTCAGCGGCTTTTATTGCCATGACCGTTTTTATTGAGCCCCGCCTTGCAATTGCAGAATGCATAGCTTTTCTGATTGTTTGCGTTATCGTTGTTTACAGAGCGGTGACCGCAAAAAACAGATATAAAAAATTTATAATCAACACTTCGGAAAAACTTGATTTTACCGATAATAATGTTTTATCATCGTTTCCTTTCCCCGTTGCGGTGTGCGACGGAAAAGGCTACATAAAATGGTGCAGCGGTCTTTTCTTAAATGAAATATCATGCGGAGAAATAACTCAGACCGATAAAATCGAAGAGTTTACAAACGGTATCAGTCTTGATTCAATAATCCATTCGCAGGAAACCTGCGTATCCGTTGACGGCAGATATTATTCGGTTTATACGGTTACTTATCAGTCCGATGGAGAGGACCTGTGTGCCCTTTATTTTCTTGATAACACAAGACTCAAAAAGACAGAAATCCGTTATCTTGAAACGCTGCCTTATGCAGTGATGGTCGAAATGGATAATCTTGACGATTCAAGAAGCGACCTCAGAGACAGCGAAAAAACCGAAATCCGCAGTCAGGTAGAGGCGGCTCTCGACAACTGGTCGGAGTCATACGACAGCTTTATCAAAAAAATCGGTGATGACCGTTATCTTATAATTACCGAAAAGAAAAACATCGACCGAATGACCGAAGACCGATTTTCGGTGCTTGAAACCGTAAGAGGCTACGAATATAAGGGCAAAAAAACGGGAGTCACTCTTTCACTCGGCGTTGCTTCGGGCGAAAGCGTGAAAGCATGCGAAAAAGAATCAAGAAAAGCTCTTGAAATGGCACTCGGCAGAGGCGGTGACCAGGTGGCAATCCGCACCCGTGACGGATACAACTATATAGGCGGCGTTTCCAAAAGTGCGGAAAAGAGAAACAAGGTTAAAACCCGTATTGTCGGCTCAACGCTTGCGGAGCTTATAAAATCGAGCAGCAATGTTATTCTTATGGGTCATTCGTATACAGACCTTGACGCAATCGGCGCGGCGGTCGGTCTTGCCGGTGCGGTGCAGAGCTTCGGAATACCCGTTTATATCGCAACCGACAGAAAAAAGACTCTTGCAGCCACTCTTCTTGAAAAGCTTGACAGCGAGAATATGGGCGATATCATAGTCGGTCAGGAGCATGCACTTGAGCTTCTCAACAAGAAAACACTTCTTATCGTTGTTGATACTCATATCGAAAGCTTTGTTGAATTCCCGAAGCTTTATGACAGAGCGGAAACAAAGGTTGTCATTGACCACCACAGAAGAGCAGTTACGGACATTGACAGCTCGATCATCTTCCACCATGATCCGGGTGCATCATCCACCTGTGAAATGGTGACGGAGCTTCTTCAGTACATCAATCCCGAAATGAATATCAGCCCGACCGTTGCGGAAGCACTTCTTGCAGGCATCATGCTTGATACCAAGGATTTTGTTATCGGCACGGGCGTGAGAACCTTTGAAGCGGCGGCTTTTCTTAAAGATAAAAATGCGGATACCGTCAAGGTCAAAAGGCTTTTTGCAAACACCATGGAAATCAACAAGCTGCGTACTCAGGTCATATCATCTGCGGAAGGTTTTATGAAATGTGCAATTGCAAGAGCGGATTTTGCCTCAAAGGATATAAGGGTTATCAGTGCTCAGGCGGCGGATGAGCTGCTTAAAGTAAATAACATCAAAGCTTCGTTTGTTATGTTTGAAAATGCGGGAGCGGTCAATATTTCCGCAAGAAGCTTCGGAGATATCAATGTTCAGCTTATTATGGAAGCTCTCGGCGGCGGCGGTCACCAGACTATGGCGGCATGCCAGCTCAAGGGCTGTGATATGAAGAAGGCTGAGCTGACTCTTAAAAATGCAATTAAAGAATTTTTTGATAAAAACTAAGGAGACACAAAAATGAAAGTAGTATTAACTCAGGATGTCAAGGGACTCGGAAAGAAGGGCGAGCTTGTAAATACCTCAGACGGCTATGCAAGAAACTTCCTTTTCCCCAGAAAGCTTGCAATGGAAGCAAATGCTCAGGCAATGAGCGAGCTTAAAAACAGAGAAGCAGCTGAAAAGCACCGCATTGAAACTGAAATTGCGGCTGCAAAGGCAAGTGCCGCAAAAATTGAAGGAAAAACAGTCAAGCTTTCCGCAAAGGCAGGTGCAAACGGCAAGCTTTTCGGTTCGGTAACATCAAAGGATGTTGCAGCAGCAATCTCAAAGCAGTTCGGTCTTGAGCTTGACAAGCGTAAGGTTGCGGTCGAAGATATCAAAGCCTTCGGCACATATCCCGTTGAGGTCAAGCTTTATAACGGAATATCAGCTTCAATGTTTGTTATGGTATCAGAATAATTTATTCCGAACGGAGAATAAGAAATGGCAGACAACAGTTTGTTATCGTTAGATAATATTCAGATGCCGTTCAGTGCGGAAGCGGAGCAGGCGGTGCTCGGCAGTATCCTTGTTGACCCCTCGTGTCTTTCGCAGGCGGCGGTTTATATCAGCCCCGAATCGTTTTATCTTCCTCAGCATTCGGCGATATTTGAAGCGATGATAACCACCGATGCATCGGGAAAAATCATAGATCCACTTGTTATTCTTGATTTGCTTGTTCAGCAGGGGGTTTATGATAACGGCTCGGGCAGAAACTATCTTTTTGAGCTTGCTCAGATGGTTCCCTCAACCGAAAACGTTGAGATGTATGCAAAGATTGTCAGAGAAAAGTTCTATATGAGAACTCTTATCGGCATCTCAAGCGAAACCATCGAAAGTGCGGTTGCTCAGGAAGAAACAGCGGATACTCTGCTTGATAACGCAGAGCAGAAAATCTATAATATCCGTCAGGGAAAAACCACAAACGCACCCTCAAAGCTCAAGGATATTATCGTCAATAATGTATACGATACTCTCAAAAAGATTACGGGCGAAGATAAGGAGCTTTATAAAGGCTTCACAACGGGCTATTCCGATCTTGATAAAGTTCTGACGGGTCTTAACCGTTCCGACCTTATTCTTATCGGTGCCCGACCTGCAATGGGTAAAACGAGCTTTGCTCTCAACCTTGCCCGCAATGTTTCTGCAATAGGCAAGCGTAAGGTTCTTTTCTTCTCTCTTGAAATGACAAAAGAGCAGCTTGCAATGAGAGTCCTCGGCACCGAAGCCAGAGTTTCGAGCATGAAAATGAGAAACGGCAACATTTCTCAGGATGAATGGATAAGACTCGGAATGGCAACAAGTGCCCTCAATGACTGCGAGCTCTATTTTGACGATACTTCCAACATAACAGTTCCCGAAATGAAGGCGAAAACAAGGCGTCTCGGCGGCGTTGAGTGTGTTATTATTGACTATCTCGGTCTTATCAAAGGAAGCACAAGAACCGAAAACCGTGTTCAGGAGGTCAGTGAGATAACCCGTAACCTCAAAATGATGGCAAAGGACCTCAATATTCCCATTATCTGCTGTGCTCAGCTTTCGAGAGGTACCGAAGGCAGAGGCAAATCACACCGTCCTCAGCTTTCCGACCTTCGTGAATCGGGTTCAATTGAACAGGATGCAGATATTGTTATGATGCTTTACCGCCCTGACTATTACAGCGGTGAAAAGGATGATGACGGTGCGGATGACGGTGCAGCGGCAGCAGAGGCAAACGTCGCTGAGGTTATCGTTGCCAAAAACCGTCACGGTGAAACGGGAACCGTTCAGTTTGCGTTTGACGGCGAACACACGCTCTTCCTTCAGCTGGAGAAAATTCACGATGATTAATAAAGTTAAAGCGGCAATTGAAAAACACGGGATGCTTTCCGAAGGTGCAACTGTTGTTGCGGCTGTTTCGGGAGGCAGTGATTCAATGGCGATGCTGTTTATTCTGAATTCTATTAAAGCCGAATACGGAATCAGTCTTATTGCCGCTCATGTCAACCACGGTATCAGAGGAGACTCGGCGGAAAGAGACGAGCTTTTTGTTAAAGAAAAATGCTCTGAGATGGGTGTGGAATGCCGTGTTCTGAGAGCGGATGTTCCGTCCGAAGCAAAGAAATCGGGTCTCGGGCTTGAGGAGTGCGGCAGAAAGATAAGATATGAATTCTTCAATTCTCTCGGAGAAAATGTTATTATCGCAACCGCACATAATCTCAGCGACAGAGCAGAAACTTTTCTTTTTAATCTGACAAGAGGAAGCACACTCAGAGGGCTCTGCTCAATTCCTGCAGTCAGAGGCAACATAATCCGCCCTCTTATCGGCTGCACAAAGGATGAGATAAACGCTTTCTGTGACGATAATTCCATTGAATATGTTACGGATGAAACCAACACCGATGTTACTTATTCAAGAAACAGAATCAGGCATAATGTTATCTCCCAGCTTCGCGAGATTAACCCTTCTTTTGAAAAGAATGCTTCAAGGTGCATTGAATCACTTAACGAGGATGAGGCGTTTCTCAGCTCACTTGCAGGCGAGCTTGTTGAAAAATCAAAAATGCGGGGCGGATATTCGGCAGAAACCCTTCTTTCTTCACCTGCACCGGTTATGAAACGGGCATTGATAATGATTGCCGAAAATGAAGTGGGTGTAACTCCTGAGTATCGCTCTCTTGATAACATGGTTTCACTTCTCAAAAACGGGGGAGCATATCAGATTAACGGCGGAGTTACCGTCCGTGTAAGAAAAGGAATCCTTGAATTTCCTTCGGAGGCTGAAGGTCTCGGCGATGTTTCGCTCGAAACGGAAATCGTTAATATTGATGAAACAAATAATTTACAAAACTTTTCCAAACAGGACTTGGAATATTTTTTGGATTATGATAAAATACACGGAAGAATATCCGTCAGAAGCCGTGAACCGGGTGACAAAATAACTCTTCCTGCAAGAGGGTGCACAAAAACTCTCAAAAAGCTTTTTAATGAGCTTTCGGTTCCTCCGGAAAAAAGAGATTCGTTTGCAGTCGTTTCTGATGATAAAGGATTGCTTATTCTTGAAGGAATCGGAGTTGACAGTCGGGCGATTGTCACCAAAGATACAGTCAGGGTTATGACTGTCAGAATAAAAAGATAAATCAATGGGTTGAAAGGAAAGCTGCAATGCTTAAGGATATTGAAAAAATATATTACAGTGAAGCTCAACTGAAAGAAATCGTTCAGAGACTCGGGGCAGAGATAAGTGAGGATTACAAAGGCAAAAACCTTTTGCTTGTCAGTGTTCTCAAGGGCTCGGTTATTTTTATGGCAGACCTTATGAGAGAAATAAAGGTTCCGTGTGCAATCGACTTTATGTGCGTATCAAGTTATGCCAATAAAACAGAATCCTCGGGCGTAGTCAAAATCGTAAAAGATCTTGACATTAATCTTGAGGGTTACGATGTTCTGATTGTTGAGGATATTCTCGATTCGGGAAAAACCCTCAGTTACATCAAAAAAATTCTTGAATCAAGAAAGCCTAAGAGCATGAAGATATGCACCCTTCTCGATAAGCCCGAGAGAAGAGTGGTTGATGATGTGTGGGCGGATTATTCGGGTGCGGAGGTTCCCGATGAATTTGTTGTCGGATACGGGCTTGATTATGATGAAAAATACAGGAATCTTCCGTTTATCGGAGTTCTTAAAAGAGAAGTATACGAAAAATAAAAGAGCGTTCTTTGGAAATGCTATTTTAAGGAGTGATTGTTCCAGTTGAATACGAAAAATACTAATCCCGGTAATTTCAAAAAGAAAATCGTGACCTTGCTGCCGTATATTCTTATTCCCGTTATGATAATCGGTGCAATGGTTTTTTATGCAGGAAATCAGAAGCAGGAAAAAACAGAATATTACGAGCTTGTTTCTCTTTTTGATGAGGGCAAGGTTACCGAATATAAGCTTAATCTCAGCAGCGGTGTACTTGTCTATTATGTTGAGGGCGATAAGCAGCAGAAAAATTTCTCTGTGCCCAGTGTAAGTCTTTTTGTTGAGGATATTCACGACAGCGTTATAAAATATAACCGTGAAAATCCCGGTAAGAAAATCAAGGCAGACTATGTGGCAGGCTCAACGGGTGAGTGGATTTATAACATTGTTCCCACCCTTCTTCTCCTTGTTGCAATGGGTGCGCTTACCTTCTTTATGTTCAAGCGCATGAATCAGACCATGACCAACGAAAACAACCGCACAATGAGCTTCGGCAAGGCAAGAATAAAGCATGCCAAGGATGAAAAGCGAAAAGCAACCTTCAAGGATGTTGCCGGTGCAGACGAAGAAAAAGAGGAGCTTGAAGAAATTGTTCAGTTCCTTAAGGATACTTCAAAGTTTGATGCTCTCGGTGCAAGAATTCCAAAGGGCGTTTTGCTTGTAGGCCCTCCGGGTACGGGTAAAACTCTTCTTGCAAGAGCTGTTGCAGGCGAAGCCGATGTTCCCTTCTTCTCGATTTCAGGTTCCGATTTCGTTGAAATGTATGTCGGTGTCGGTGCATCGAGAGTCCGTGACCTTTTTGACCAGGCAAAGAAAAATTCTCCTTCAATTATCTTTATTGATGAAATTGATGCCGTCGGCCGTCACAGAGGTGCAGGCATGGGCGGCGGACATGACGAAAGAGAGCAGACCCTTAACCAGCTGCTTGTTGAAATGGACGGTTTCGGTGCCAACGAAGGTGTTATTGTTATTGCTGCAACCAACAGACCCGACATTCTTGACCCCGCACTTCTCAGACCCGGCAGATTCGACCGCCAGGTAACCGTTAATTATCCCGATACAAAGGGCAGATTTGAAATTCTCAAGGTTCACGCAAAGGGCAAGCCCATCGGTCCTGATGTTGACCTTAACAGCATTGCTCACGCAACAATCGGATTTACCGGTGCTGACCTTGAAAACCTTCTTAATGAAGCTGCTCTTCTTGCCGCAAGATGCGATAAGAAAGCGATAACGATGGAAGAAATTGATGAAGCGGCACTCAAGGTTCAGGTCGGTTCCGAAAAGAAATCCCATAAGATGAACGAAAAGGCAAAGAAGCTCACAGCCTACCACGAAGCAGGTCATGCGGTTTCAAGCTTTTATCTTGAACACGAGGATCCCGTTCATCAGATTTCGATTATCCCCAGAGGTATGGCGGGCGGCTATACGCTCCACAGACCTGTTGAGGAAAAGAACTACACATCAAAGAATGAAATGCTTGACAGCCTTGTCTGCCTTCTCGGCGGACGCGTTGCTGAGGCTCTTGTTCTCGGCGATATTTCAACCGGAGCTTCCAATGATATCGAAAGAGCAACGGAAACAGCGAGAAGCATGGTTACCAAATACGGCATGAGCGATAAGCTCGGTCCCATTGCCTTCGGCGGCTCAAACCGCGAGGTTTTCCTCGGCAAGGATTACGGTCAGGTCCGCAACTACTCAGAAAATGTTGCGTCTCAGATTGACGAAGAAATTGAAAACATTATCAGAAATGCTTATACAAGAACGGAAGCGATTCTTACAGAGCATATGGATAAGCTTCATCTTATTGCTCAGAAGCTTTTCGAAAACGAAAAGATGACGGGTGAAGAATTTGCGGCTCTTATGACTCAGGAAGCATAAAAATTCCCACGGTGATTTATTGCACAATCACCGTGGGTTTTCTTTAATTAAAAATCCTTATCAATAACCATCTGCTTATAATCAAGAAACTCAAAGCCGATGTTTTCGTAAAGTCGCTTTGCTCCGTCGTTTTCATCACCGACCTCAAGGCGTATTCTTCTGATTTTTCCCTTGAATTCATCTTTCAGAAAATCAAAGAATTTTTTGCCGATACCCTTGCTTCTGAATTCTTCTTCAACAAAAAGCTCTTCGATCCATGCAGCAATTCCTCCTACCTCTGTTTCAAATTTCAGCGAAACAATTGCATATCCCGCAGGCTCTCCCTCGCATTCAAACATATAACCCTTTATATATTCGGGAAGCTCAAACGAAGCATGAAACGCCGACATCATAACCTCATTGCTCGGAAAGTGGAGCACGGCAGGGGGAGCATAAAACTTTTTTACCATGCTGAAAAAGGTATCCTTGTCTGACTGTCTGAATTTTCTGAAAACAACATTCATTATTCTTCGTCCTCTACAGATATATTATTGGTATATATATATTCCCGCAGATAATCTTTGGTTGCATCAATGTCAACAACCTCAACCCACTGACCGCTTATCGTGTCGGGATACATGTGTTCATCCGTCGGAACACGGTTCTGCTCTATGTCAAAAGCAAGAACACCGAAGCCGCCTTTATAAGCGAGTGCGGTAATCTCTGCAGCAGACATATCCGTTTCTATCATCGGAAAAACATCCTTCATAGCAGAAAGAAGAGTGTCAATTCCCGCTGACCTTGCCTGCCCGATGAGAGCTGTTATGACTTTTCTCTGACGGTATGTTCTCATATAGTCGGAGTCAAGCTTTCTTATTCTGCAGTAAACAAGAGCCTCATCACCGTTAAGATGAACACTTTCGCCGCTTTCAACGGTGTGGCGTGTTGTTCTGTTGATGAATTTTGCTTCTTTGCTTGTAACCTCAACATCAATTCCGCCGAGGCTGTCGATTATGTCGGTAAACATTTCAAAATCAACCATAACATAGTGATCAATATCAACGCCGAAATTGTATTCGATTGTGTCAACAACGAGCTGCGGACCGCCGTAGGTGCAGGCAGCGTTGAGCTTTGCTTTTTTGCCCTTTGACGGAATTTCAACCCAGCTGTCACGGAGAAATGAGGTGAGCTTTATTTTTCCGTGCATGTAGTCAAGAGAAACAAGAATCATGGAATCCGAGCGTGAAGCGGAATCTGCACTGCCGTCAACGCCCATAAGAAGTATGTTTGAAACAAGCGGACTGCTTTTCAGTTCATATGATGAAACATATTCGTTTTTTTCAAGATCGTTTCGCGTGTAGCCCGATGCAGCGGCGAAAACAAAAATAAAAACAGATGTAAAAAGAAAAACCGCAAGAACGAAAACGGCAATTGCTTTAAGAAATCCGTGCTTTTTCTTTTTCGGCTTTTTTTCAGGAGGCTGTTGCTGCGGAGGCATTGGAGGCATGTCCTGATTTGTTATCTGAAAATCATTGATATTCTGCCTTCTCTTTGAAATATATATATCTTCCATTATTAAAACCTTTCTGATTTGATTACAGACATTCTAACTCAAAAAAACGAGATATACAATACTTTAAATGTAAATATTTTTAAATATTATAATTAATGTTTGACATTTTAATAAAGGTGATTTAAAATATAACGGAGCGTGTGTGCTGAGTGAGTCGGGCAGTCGCGGGCAGCGTAATGCTGCGTGAGGAAAGTCCGAGCTTCACAGAGCAGGATAACGGCTAACGGCCGCCGAGGGTGACCTTAGGGAAAGTGCAACAGAGATATACCGCCTGTGCATCACAGGTAAGGGTGGAAAGGCGAGGTAAGAGCTCACCGGCGTGCGGGGAACCGCACGGCCCTGCAAACCCTATCCGAAGCAACACCGACCGGGGGAGGAGCTTTGCTCCGTCGTTTGCTCGACGATACTCCGACGGGTGGCTAAAGCCCTGCGGCAACGCAGGGCGTAGACAGATGATTGCCTTAAATGACAGAACTCGGCTTACAGATTCTCTCGGCACCCGCTCAGTTTTATGATATTTGTTTGTTGATATTTGGTTGATATGGAAGAATTGGTAACAATCACCGGAACGGTTGAATACATAACCTTCCGCAATAATGAAAACGGCTACACTGTTCTTGATTTCTCAAGCGGCGGTGAGCTTTTTACTGCAACGGGAAATGTAGGCGAGCTCTATTGCGGCGAAAAAGTTACCTTCAGCGGCAAATGGTCGGTTCATCCCACCTTCGGCAAGCAGTTCAGAATCGAAGGCTGTCAGCGTGAAATGCCCGAAACTGCTGCCGATATGCTTTCATATCTTTCGTCGGGAATAATCAAGGGTGTAAAGGAAAAAACGGCTCAGAAAATTGTTGAGCGTTTCGGAGAGGATACCTTTTCGGTTATTGAAAACTGCCCCGAACGGCTTGCTGAGATAAAAGGAATTTCCCGTGAAAGAGCAAGAGAGATTTCAACCGAATTCAAAAAACGTGCAGCTGAAAGAGAAGCTCTTATTTCTCTTGAAAAATACGGCATGACAACGGCGGAATGCCTCAGGGTGTTTAAGGTTTTCGGAAAGAATTCCGTTGCTACGGTTGAAAGAAATCCTTATCTTCTTTGTTCCGAAGGAATCGGAATAACCTTTGATAAAGCCTGCGAAATTGCAGCAAGACTTCCCGTTCCGCCTGCCGATGAATACAGAATTTCAGCAGGAATCATATATGCGGTGCGTCATAATCTTTATAACGGACACACCTGCCTTCCGAGGGAAAAGCTTATTCCTCCGTGCTGCGACCTTCTCGGCTGCAATGAAGAAACAATAGAAATTCATCTTGATAAGGTTATTGAGCAGAAGCAGCTTGTTTCGGATGTCATCAGCGGCAGAGAATTTATTTTCATGCCCGACATTTATAATGCGGAAAAGCGTGCGGCAAATACCGTTCTTTTTATGAAGCGGTATGCACCGAAATGCTTCTGTGATATTGATGAAGAAATCAACAAGGCCGAGCTTATAAGCGGCGTTTTATATAATGAACAGCAGCGGCTTGCAATAAAGCTTGCCGTTGAAAAAGGAATACTCATTCTTACCGGCGGTCCCGGTACGGGAAAAACAACAACTCTCAGAGGAATTCTCAGGGTTTTTGAATCTCAGGGACTTGAGGTTGCACTTGCCGCACCTACGGGAAGAGCAGCCAAAAGGATGAGCGAGCTTACGGGCAGGGATGCTCAGACAATCCACCGTATGCTTGAGGTTGAATGGGACAGAAACGATCGCCCCGTTTTTCAGCGTAACAAAAGAAATCCGCTCAGTGCAGGTGCGGTTATCATCGACGAGCTTTCAATGGTTGACATCGTTTTGTTTTCGAGTCTTCTTGACGCACTTCCGATAGGCTGCCGTCTTGTTATGGTAGGTGACTCCGATCAGCTTCCGCCCGTCGGTGCAGGTAATGTGCTCCATGATATGATAAATTCAAAGGCTCTGCCTGTTGTTGAACTCAAAGAGGTTTTCCGTCAGGCGATGGAAAGTCTTATTGTCACCAATGCTCATAAAATCGTCAGCGGCGAAATCCCCGAGCTTTCCGTAACAGATAAGGACTTCTTCTTTATGGAGCGTAACAGTCCTTTTCTTGCAGCAAAAACCGTAACCGAGCTTTGTTCTGCAAGGCTTCCTAAGGCTTACGGCTATTCTCCGCTTGAGGATATTCAGGTTCTCTGCCCTTCAAGAAAGGGTGAGTCGGGAACAGTTAATCTCAATAAACATCTGCAAAATGCAATCAATCCTCCCGCAAAGCATAAGCGTGAACATAACTTCGGTCAGCGTGTTTTCCGTGAAGGCGATAAGCTTATGCAGACTAAAAATAACTATAATATTCCTTGGACAAGCAAAGAAAAAGAGGGGCTCGGCGTGTTTAACGGCGATATCGGTCTGCTCGAAAAGATTGATGAGCCCGCACATATGCTCTATGTCAGATTTGATGATAAAACTGCCGAATATCCGTTTGAGGCGGGTGCGGAGCTTGAGCATGCTTATGCCGTGACCGTTCATAAAAGTCAGGGTAATGAGTTTGAAGCGGTTGTTATGCCTGTTTCGGGAGTTGTTGAGCAGCTTGCCTACAGAAACCTTTTATATACTGCAGTAACAAGAGCAAAAAAGCTTATGATTCTTGTCGGCTCGCGGAATACCGTTGAACGCATGACTCTTAATAACAGCAAAGCAAAAAGATATTCTGCCCTCAAAAGCTTTATAATGTTGGGTGAAGACGGTTGATTAATACATTAAAACGAATACTGTTTTCCGTTTTACCAAAAAGATGTGCATATTGCGGAAGTGTTATAACCTCTGATTTGCTCGTCTGTGCGGAATGTGAAAAAAGTCTTCCGAGAGTAACGGGGAATGTATGCAGAAAATGCGGCAGAGGAACGGATTTCTGTTCTTGCAAGGGTGCGGAAATGTATTTTGAAAGTCTGGTTGCACCTTTTTATTTTGAAGGTAATGTCCGCAAAGGCATGCATGCCTTCAAATTCAGAAAAAGCCCCGATAATGCAAAAGCCTACGGAAAAGAGATTTCGGAAACGATTCTTCAGAGATACGACGGCATAGACTTTGATTTTATAACCGAAGTGCCCATGACACGCAAAAGCGTGAAGGAGAGAGGTTATAATCAGTGTGCCTTGCTTTGCAAAAGCATATCTGAAAATCTCGGCATGGAATACAGACCCGGTGTGCTTGTGAAGATTTACGAAACCGAAAAGCAGCACGGTCTGAATTATAATATCAGAAAAGGAAATCTTACGGGTGTGTTTGATGTTAAAAATCCCGAAGAAGTAAAAGATAAAACGGTGCTCATATGCGATGATATAGCAACCTCGGGAGAAACTCTCAACGAGTGTGCAAAAATGCTCTGGCTTTACGGTGCAAAAGAGGTTTATTGCGTCGCAGCGGCACTCACAAAGAAAAAAATAAAACCAAAGGAAAGGCGGTGAAGAAATGCTCGGAACAAATATAGGCATTGATCTCGGAACAACATCTATAGTTATTTATGTTGAAAACAAAGGGATAGTCCTTTCCGAACCGTGTGCCGCCGCCTATGAAAAAGAAAGCGGAAAGCTTATTGCGGTCGGCAAGCGTGCATGGGATATGGTCGGGAAAAATCCTGAGTCAATAAGGGTTGTCAGACCCATGGAGCACGGAGTTGTTTCTGATTTTACCGCAACCAGGCATATTCTTCGCTATTTTCTTTCAAAGATATGTAAAAACATGGTATTCAAGCCCAATGTTGTTGTCTGTGTTCCGTCAATGGCAACAAGTCTTGAAAAAAGAACAATTCTTGACCTGATAACCTCTGCGGGTGCCGCAAAAGCATGTCTTATCGAAGAACCGCTTGCTGCCGCCCTCGGAGCAGGTCTCGGAAGCAACAGACCCGTCGGCGCAATGATTGTAGATATCGGCGGAGGAACAACAGATATTGCAGTTATCACAATGGGCTGCATTTCCGTTTCAAAATCCATAAAAGTTGCAGGTAATGCACTTGATGAAGCCATCGTGCGTCAGATAAGGCGTGAAAGAGATGTGATAATCGGCGAAAAAACCGCGGAGCATATAAAGAAACAAATAGGCTGCTCCTATCTCCGTGATGTTGAGCTCGGCATGACCGTAAAGGGGAAGCATTTTATAACAAACCTTCCCGTAAGCATTGAGGTCAGCTCAACAGAAGCTTATCTCGCAATGCGTCCTCATCTTGAAACGATAAGCGAAGCTGTCCGTTCCGTTCTTGAACTTACTCCTCCCGAGCTTTCTGCGGATATAATGGAAACGGGAATAAGGCTTACCGGCGGCGGTGCTCTCCTTCAGGGGATTGATAAAATGATTGAGAAAAAAACCGGTGTCAGAACCATTGTGTCCGAGGATTCACTGAATTGTGTTGCTCTCGGAACGGGAGAAGCCCTGACCCACATGGATATCCTCAGCTACAACGGCTATGTTTTCAAAGCGAGAGACGAAATCGGCGGACTTGAACCCGAAAAAACCGAATAAAACCACTCAAACCGTCCAACAATGTTTTTATAACATAAAAGGACGGTTTTATTTATGAAAAGAAACAGACTGGAAATATCATTGGCAATTGCGTTGGTAATATCAATTGTGTTTTCGCTTGTCGGATTTGATAATGAATGTGAAAAAATCCGTGACAGCGTTCTCAGGCTTCATATCCTTGCAAATTCAGACAGCCCTGAGGACCAACAGGTTAAGCTGATGGTGCGTGATGCTCTTCTTGCAAGCGGAACAGAGATTTTTTCAGGAAAAACGAATGTGTCGGACGCCGAAGAAATTCTTTCGAATGAAAAAGAAAAACTGGTTGAAACCGCAAACAAAGTGCTGAAGGAAAACGGTTTTGATTATATTGCAAAAATAGGATTTGCCGAAGAATATTTCACAACCCGAACCTATGAAGATTATACCTTGCCTGCAGGAAAATACAGAGCAATAAAGGTGGTGCTCGGTGAAGGAGAGGGACATAACTGGTGGTGCGTTATGTTTCCGCCGCTTTGTCTGCCTGCTGCAGCCGGAAATACCGAAATTGACTTGTACATTACAAAGGAAGGCGGCAGTATTATCAGAAGCAAACCGCAATATGAAATAAGGTTTAAATTGATAGAAATAATAGAAAGTATAAAAAATAAACTATATAATTAATTACAATATTATATATAGTGTTATTTGTTTGTGCATTTTTTATAGAATTTTTTGACATAACTTTCCGATAATGTGCATAACTGTAAAGAGTGAAAAAATCTGAAAAAAATGTAAAAAAAGTGTTGACAATTTGATTTTGTTGTGATATATTATTCAAGCACTCCGCAAGAGAGCGGAGAGAAACGCACCTTGAAAATTAAACAACGATTCAAGAAAAACCCTTGAAGATTAATTTGAGTATGTACTTTCAAGTACAGCAGTAATTCTCGAAAATAACGAGAAAAAAAGATGTCAGAG